>JAJVTK010000050.1:0-20265 GCA_021622245.1 Segatella copri
TTTCATTGTCACTTCTGTTTGTTCCTAAGTGACAACCTTTTTCAGGGAAGTACACCCCAAAGTGGACACAAAAAATGATTATTAATTATTTATATTTTTAAAAGTACACATATCTATCAAATTTCGTTCCTTTTCATTTGCAAAAGTAGACAATCTCATCCATATTTGCAAGTTTTTCTTTATAAAAGTGAACATTATTCTTTATTTTTCTCATTTCCAGCTATTTTCTTCCGTTCTGTGACGAACTTCGGTGTTGCATTAGCCTCTCGCTTCCCAAAAGTGTCCTTTCTTGGAAGCTCCCCTTTATAAAACCTCTTCCTGTAATTATTTGGCGTATCATAGCCGATAGCATAACATGGTCTTTTCTCATTGTAATAATCCACGTATGCGTCCAAGGCCTCCTCGAACTCCTCTCTTGAATTACATGTCTCAATCTTGAAGTCTATGAACAATTCCTCTTTTATCCATCCGTTTAGGGATTCGTTCACAGGGTTGTCTGTAGGCTTTCCTGCCCTGGACATAGACCTCACAATCAACGTGTCCTTTATCAGCTCGTTATAGGCGAGCGAAGCATACACGCTGCCTTGGTCCGTATGAAGAACAGTTGGCTCATCTGTGCCCTTCAACAGGTTGATGACATCATTCAGCCCATCAATGTACTGGTCTCTGTGTCCACGTCTCTCAGCCACATGCCACGTTAGGATTTCTTTCGTAAAGACATCGAAATACATGGTCAACTCAAAGAAGAACCAAGAGTATTTGATGACTGTCATGTCAGAGACGATAACTTGTCGAGGTCTGTCTACCGTGTCCCACGTGGAAAAAATGAGGTTGGGGTACTTATCCTTTACCTTACGTGGCTTGTAATGTATCTTGTGTCTCGTTTGTGACTGAATACCAAGATATTGGAAGCATTTATAAGAGAAATTGTCGCTGATACTCAACTGTAAATTGATTCTTATGTACGCCGCCACCCACCTGTAGCCATGTGTTGGGTGTTCCGAGTGTATGTCCTCAACCACACCCACCATGAACTCACGATTGATCTCACGGGATGAAGGCTCTCTTCTAAGCCACTTGTAATACCCCGACCGACTTACTCCCATCATCTTGCAGATATCCTTGACAGGATACTCGTGCGATAGCATGTCCACTATTTTGAACTCTTCATTTTTAAACGAACATACTCCGTTTGCCCATCCTCGTTCTGCCTCACCAGATATTTTTTTTTGAGCCGTTCATTCTCAATACGCAAGCGTAGGATTTCTCGCTTATACCCCTCCTTGGTTTTGTCAACGCCCTCAGGAAGTATGTTCCCAATCTCAGCATCAGCACGAGCCAACCCCTCTATGCCTGCTTCTTCATATTGCTTCAGCCACTTCTTAAAAGAAGTTTCCGAGACATTGTTTGCCCTGCAGAAATCACCGAGCTTAACTTTGGAGTTTCCCTTGAACTTACGAATCAAGAACTCCTTTTCCAATGGATTTAAATGCTTTGCCATAAAAAGTTTCCTTTCTGGTGAATACTTGACGATAAGATAACCGTGCTTCGGCAAGTTGTGTGCCCTTACGTTCGGGCTACGCCCTCTCTACAGGGCACACAACTCTATCTGCTTGCAAAGGTAATCATTTTCCATCAGTTTTCCACCTTTCTGTGTCTACTTTTTGAGGGGCAGCACATTTAAAAAGGTGGCGCATCAAATAAGATGCGTCACCTTTATTTTCTTATACGGTTTACCGCCCAAACCAAGGGCAGCCATCGTATGATCCTTGATAATCAATTTACCAGCAAGAAAATCTTGCCATACTTGATGGTATTCGCTTTGCCTTGAAATTGCAATAACAAGGCAATTGGTATCCAAAACAATATTCATAACTATCGACGATAAGGAGTTCTTTCGTGCAATGTCTCAAAGCTCTTCAGCTTTTCTTCTGTCATTTCCCCACGCTCCCACATTGCATCTAATTCTTCCTGTCCCTTCTTGGCAAAGAAATCAGAGATAACCTGCTTCAATTCTGCCAATGCTTCCGGGCTTTTTACCCATTGCATCATATCTAAAAGTTCAAGCTATGCTTGATTAAAAACTGTTGCTGCCATATCAAAATCCTTTCTTTTAAATTAACGAAAAGAATTGGAAATGCCAAAGAAAAGAACAACTTTCTTTAGTTTAAGATATGAAAAACATTCAACAACAGTTTTTGAATGTAGCAAACTACATGATGCAAATTAAATATATAATCTGCAAGATGCATCATTTTTTCCTTTTCAACCCAGCCTAATAAAACAAGGGAGCGAACTGCATCGCAACGCAGCCCGCTCCCTTATCTATACTGATGATTGAATTTAATCTACCTTTTCGATAATCTTCATTCCCTCTTCCACTGCCTGCATGTTCAGTGGAATCAAACCATGATGGCGCTCTGGCAATGACTTGTAAAGCGCCTTGTTCAAACCATCGGTGCTCACTACAGGACAAACCTTCAGCAGTCCGCCCAAAACAATCATATTGAACACCTTGGAGTTTTTCATCTCGGCAGCCTTGTCCATCGCATCAATGCGATAAATGGTGATGTCCTTGCGCTGTGGAGGATTCATCACACCATAGCCATCATAAATCAGGATGCCGCCTGGCTTAATCTTCGGCTCAAACTTGTCGAGCGACGGCTGGTTGAGCACGATGGCTACATCATAATGGCTCAGGATAGGCGAAGAGATGCGACTGTCGCTCACAATGACCGTTACATTGGCTGTACCGCCACGCTGCTCTGGTCCGTAAGCAGGCATCCAGGTTACCTCCTTATCCTCCATCAGTCCTGAATAAGCCAGAATCTTTCCCATAGAGAGAACGCCCTGACCGCCAAAACCGGATATAATGATTTCTGTCTTCATTGTTCTAATCTTTTGTAAATGCCAAATTCAACATTCAACATTCAACATTCAACATTACATGTTCGTTGTATCCTTCAGGTCACCCTTAGGATACTGCTTAAACATGTTCTCTTCCATCCACTTGTTAGCCTCAACAGGTGAGAGTTTCCAACCGCTGTTGCAGGTAGAAACAATCTCTACCAGGCTGGAGCCCTTGCCCTGCATGCTTGCCTCGAACGCCTTGCGGATAGCCTTCTTTGCCTTCTTAATGCTTGCCACGGTCTCCACACTTTGGCGGGTTACATAACAAGTACCCTGCAGATGGCTTGCCAACTCGGTAATATTGAGTGGATAACCATGAAGATCAGCCTCTCTACCATAAGGACAGGTAGCAGTCTTCTGACCCAACAGGGTGGTTGGCGCCATCTGTCCGCCGGTCATACCATAGATGGCATTATTGATGAAGATGATGGCGATATGCTCACCACGGTTCAGGGCGTGGATAGTTTCGCAGGTACCGATGCAAGCCAGGTCGCCATCGCCCTGATAAGTGAAGACGAGACGATCAGGCCACAAGCGCTTGATACCCGTAGCTACAGCAGGTGCACGACCATGAGCAGCCTCCTGCCAGTCAATATCCAAATAGCGATAAGCAAAGACAGCGCAGCCCACCGGACATACGCCTACCGTCTTATCCTCCATGCCCATCTCCTCGATAACCTCGGCAACGAGCTTATGAACTACGCCATGCGAACACCCCGGGCAATAGTGCATCGGGGTATCGTTCATCAGCGTAGGCTTCTTATATACCAGATTCTCTGGTGAAATTATATCATTCATTTTATTAACTTCTTTAATGCTTCAACGATTTCCTCCGGCTCCGGTACGATACCGCCCAGACGACCAAAGTGCTCCACAGGAGTCTGACCATTCACAGCCAGTCGCACATCCTGAACCATCTGACCGGCATTGATTTCTACAACCAGAATGCCCTTCTTGGTCTTGGCGAGTTCATGAATCTCCTTTTCTGGGAAAGGCCAGAGGGTGATAGGACGGAACAATCCTACCTTGATGCCCTGCTCACGCGCACTCTCGATGCTCTTCTCGGCGATACGTGCCGCACTACCGAAAGCTACGATAACATAGTCGGCATCATCCATCTGCTCGGTTTCATAACGAACCTCGGTTTCACGGATTTTTCTGTATTTCTCCTGAAGAGCAATATTGCGCTCCTCCATCACCTCAGGCTTGAGTTCCAGAGAGGTCATGATGTTGACTGGACGACTCTTCGGACGGCCGATGGTAGCCCAAGGACATTCCTTCGCAATCTCCTCCTCGGTACGTCGAGGCTTGACTGGAGGCAGAACCACCTTCTCCATCATCTGACCAATGACGCCATCGCTCAGAATCATCGCAGGATTGCGATACTTAAAGGCAAGCGTAAAGGCGAGATCAACGAAATCAGCCATCTCCTGAACAGAAGCAGGAGCCAGCACAATCACATTATAGTCGCCATTACCACCACCGCGGGTAGCCTGAAAATAATCACTTTGGGATGGCTGGATGGTACCCAGACCCGGACCGCCACGCTGCACATTGACGATAACGCCCGGAATCTCAGCACCTGCCATGTAAGAGATACCCTCTTGCATCAAAGCCACACCCGGACTTGAAGAAGTGGTAATGACACGCTTACCGGCACCGGCGCCACCATAAACCATGTTGATAGCCGCCACCTCACTCTCAGCCTGCAGAACCACCATACCTGATGTTTCCCATGGCTTGAGCAGAGCCAGCGTCTCTATAATCTCACTTTGAGGTGTGATAGGATAGCCGAAGAAACCATCCGCACCACATCTGATACAGGCATGGGCTATCGCCTCATTGCCTTTCATTAATGTAACTTCCTGATTTGCCATTATTTAGTCCTCCTTCTTACGATAAACAGTGATACAGCCGTCCGGACACACGATGGCGCACGAAGTGCAACCAACACACGCATCAGGTACAGCTGCCTCTACATAACGGTAACCATGCACATTGACTTTTTTCTCTGCCAATGCGATGACATGCTGAGGACAAGCCTCCACACAGAGCGAGCATCCCTTGCAACGCCCGGTGTCGACTACAATAGCCCCTTTAATCTTACTCATATTCTAATTTCTTACTAATTATCTTTACCATTGGAGTAAACAAAGCTCCTGCTGTCCACATGTCGGTTGTTATGGATTGTAGTAGTCTTTGCAATAAAAGCTCATGATATCATCCAGCATCTCCTTGGCTGCTACGGCAGGACTCTCCGGATCGAGGGCAGTGGCCTCCATATAGCAGTCGAGGGCACGCTTAAAGTCACCCTGCTTACGCCAGGCGTTACCTTGCTGATAATATTCTTCTGCTGTCATTTACTCTTTTCTTTTTAAGTTTTGCTCTGCGAAATTACTAATTTTCGGCTAAGAAAAAGAATATAAGCCTAAGATTTAAACTATATTAATGTAGTTTTTCACAAAAATGCGCACACTATAATTCAGTGTGCAATTTTTATGAAAGATGTGCATTATTTCTACTAAAATATTCTATAAAAACACTATTCGTCATTTACCGCAGTTTTTTACAGTAAATGACGAACAGTACGATTCCCCTTAACAAGAGGTAGAGAATGAAGGCCAACCACAAGGCATGATTGCCCAGGAAAGGATGCAAGCCAAAGAACAGACCGAAGAACGAAGCCGAGGCTACAGCGGTAGAACAGAGCATCGACTTAGACTGGGTGATGCCTACAAAGATGCCATCGAAGACGAATGCCGACATGCCAGACAGCGGAATCAGCACAGCCCACCAGAAATACTCGCCCGATGCAGCTATTACCTGCTTATCGCTCGTGAGCAAAGAGAGAAAATTCTCGCCACCCACTATATATAATAAGGTGAAACCTACTGCCACGACAGCTCCAAAACCCATCGTTCTTCTAACCACCTCGCGGAATGCTCCCATGTTTCGGGCTCCATAATACTTGCCGCTCAACGCCTCTGCCGCATAGGCAAAACCATCCATAAAATAAGAGAAGATGGTAAAGAGCGTCATCAGCAGCGTATTCACAGCCAGCACGATGGTACTCTCCCTGGAACCTGCCGCCGTAAAGAAGAGGTTTACCGCCACCAGACAGAGGGTACGGAGAAAGATATCCTTATTGAGCGAGAAAAACTGCTTCAGCGGTTCGGCAGCAAAGAGATGCCGGCGATAGTCATACTTGCTTAACCGGCGATACCAGATGCGATAGAACAGACATGCCATCAGGAATCCCCACCATTGGGCAATGACCGTTCCGAGCGCCACGCCTTCTACCGTCATACCGCCGACAAAGACCAGCAGCAGAGAGGCTATGATGTTCACCACATTCTGTGTCAGCGATACCATCATTGGAATGCGCGTGTTCTGCATACCGATAAACCAGCCCGTAAATCCGTAGAGTCCGAGCACTGCCGGGGCTCCCCAGATACAGACATAACAGTATCTCCGTGCCAGTTCCACGACATCCGCTTCCGGCGACATCGCCCAGAGTCCGCAGCCTATCAGCCATTTCTGGAGAACGAAGAACAGCACTCCTATTCCCACACCGATACTCAGAGAGCGCACCAGGAGCCTCAGCACCTCAGCCAAATCTCTCCTTCCCAAAGCCTGCGAAGTCATTCCGCTGGTTCCCATTCTCAGGAATCCGAAAAGCCAGTAGATGACATTGAATAGCATCGACCCCACGGCAATGGCTCCGATGTAAGCCGCATCGCCGATATGCCCGACGATAGCGACATCAACCAAACCCAAAAGCGGTACCGTGATATTGGATATTATCGACGGCACCGCTAATTGTAATATTCGTTTATTCACCTTTTTCAATTCTTAAACCTCATTTAGTTTTACCGGCATATGACCTTCAAGCTGTAACCACCTCTTTTAGAATTTAAAAATATACTCAATAAACTTACATTCATTTCGCTATTACCATCTGCTTATCAGCGAAAGCGCTACAAGCGTCAACCAAAGCCAACAGTTTGCTCCAGTTTGAGACAGGTTCCACTCTATGAGCAAAACATTTGCGCACATACACTTTTACACTTTCATTTCCAGCGGTAGCCTTAACCGTGAATTCTCCACACTCATTAGCCACCGAAGTCTCAATCTTCTTTAATGCTTCAGCAGAGACCTTATATCCTTGCGGCAACGGAATCTCTATATTCCATTCATCAACAAACGCCATCTTGCGCCAAACATCATCGATACGCTCTCGATCCTTGCCTTCTAGTTTCAACGAACTTCCTATTAACTTACCTACCGACAACAAATAGTTATTTCCAGCGCGTTTCACCATTCCATCCATCACATAATCTACATGATAAACAAAGTTAGAACTATCTCGACGGATTCCCACGCAATCTACTCCATAGCCACCGACTTGCACAGGACCAGCATCGTGATAACTACTGATTTCAGCCTTAAACGGATCTATGGCATTTTTCTGATATTCATTGAAAGCTCCTTTTAATTCAGCAGATTCCTTCTTAGTATAACAAGAGTACGGATCTTTGTCGTCGTATTTCAAATATCGCCAATAAGCTTCAAGTTGGCTTGAACCAAAAAGCGTGTTATCAGGACTCACCAAAGACTGACCGTACATTTTCTGTTCACCCGAATAAGTTACCTTCCTACTGATATCAAGTTTAGTACCATCAAGTTTAACCACCATATCATTCACCGACTTATTGTCTTCAGCTTGACTCACAGGTATCGTTATTTGTTCCTCGGAATCTTGCATATACGCCTTTCTTCCTTGATATATATAAGGTATCTCGGAAGCAACCTTAGGATAAGTCCCAGGGAAGTAGTACACATCAGTTCCCTTAAGGCGGAAGAACCAAGATGTAGAATTATAATTAATCAGTTTATCAACAGGCAATGCACCAAACGGAGTGGTAATGCCCATTTCTATTTCCACGCCCAATTTACGCAAATAATTAGCCACTGTATTAAAAACCCTCTGAGAAGCTCCCCCACTAACATACTCAAAAGAATAAATACGGTCAGCTTTCTCCTCGGCAGACATCCCCTCTTTTTTGGCAGACTTGAAGACGCTCTTGTACGTACTAGGAAGACCAGCAGGAGAATATCCCCCCTTAGACACATAAGATTTCAGCAATTTCCAATCGTCTTGCAGGATTGGTGTTACATCAGGATTGCCTCGAACACCTTTTTGGCGCATAGCTTTCTCTACTACTGCCACTTTAGCCTTGGTCGGGGTAATATACATCTCTATAAAAGGTGACTGCTCCAAAGAATTATACCAAATGGATGATTCTGCATCTACCGGCTTATCCATAACCATATCAAGCACTGCATTTTTGTCCTTGTCTGTGGTCTGAGTAAAATCAGGGGCACCATTCATCGTCCGATAGACGGTGGCAAGACTTTGGTCTAGCACACAGTGAACCTTGGTATAAAGGACAGGTTCGTCTTGACGAAGAACAAAATAGAAAGGATCCAGCTGTTGTTCCTGTGTATCTATTTGGTCTAGAGAAAAGACATCTATACAATCTCCCACTTCCAAACCAGGCACAGCTATCTTCTGACTCAAGTCCTTGTCATTTTTGCCTTCCTTGACATCTACATAGTCATCTAAACTTACTTCCTGTACGTTACCATTCTTCTTTATAACACGAATGCCAAGCACCGTTTGCGTTTTATGATGATATCCCCAAGTCCACTTTCTACTTTTCGTCTTGAAAGTAAACTCAGAATAATCCTTCAACGCCTTTTTGTCATTAATTTGAATTAACATACGCTCCATATCCGTACAGTCTATCTGACGAGTAAGGCGAAGATTGAGCACCAGATCAGCCGTTGCCTTACGATAATAATCCGTGCTCAACTCCCGATAATAAGATAGTATGACGGCCGAAGCATTCTTGTATCTGTCGGGAACCGTTCGTTTTTGAAAGTCAGCAGGCGTACTGCTCCAAACTTCTTGCCGCACCTTTTGCGCCAACTTCAAATAATCAGCTTTCTCGTCAGCATTCACTGACAACGTCAAGAGCTGTACCAACAGAATACTGAAGACAACTCGGATTACTTTAATCTTTCCCATAATTCAACTTTTTGACTATGAATAATACATTTAACTCATTTTTCCTTTAATACTACTTGCTCATTACAAGCTGCTCCCCAATCACTTATAATCTTATTCCAAGCAGGGATTTCGCTTCGCGGAACACGTCTGTGGTGTATTACACACTCCTTATGCATAACAATCTGATTGCCTGTTTGAGAATAAGTGCGACAAAAATCAACCCATGCAGTATGAATCTGATAAGGTGCGGGGAGACTACTGACCTCCATTTTCTCTGGAATCAAAATCTTTACATCACGTACTTCCTTGGACCGCAAGTCTATCATGTAATCGGAAACCCGTTTGGTTGTATCCACTGGAGTCAGAAAAAGGCTCTCATCGAGATTGGCATCTAAATAAACACTACCGTCAACCAGTTGCCCAGCTCCCTTTTTCATAAAAAAAGCAGTGATATTCAAAGACTCATCCCGAGGACGATTTCCCGTCATCACTATATCCCCAATCTTATCCAATCGTTCATCAACCCCCATCGCTGCCACCAAGGCCTTCTCTTTTTCATCTTGTGCCGTAGCGTCATTCCCCACTAGTATCCAAGACTTCATATCGCCCTTCCATTTCGAGTACAATTTTCCCTTTATATCGTAGTTTCCATCATCCCCAGATTCCAAGGTTGCCTGATATGTTATAGAAGAAAAGCAAGAATCAGCAGCCAGTTCAGGTAACTTATTCATACGAAAGCTATCTGCGTCTTCTACCAAAGCCATCCTTCCTTGTATATTGTCTGGCACATAGCCTAGAGGAACATATGGATTCGTAGCATCCAGATAATATGGCTTTCCCTGATAGAAAACCGTACATATCGCATGATCAATAGATGCAATAGAAGGATTTTCCTGCAAAGAATAAGGTACATCCCATGTCCCTATATCCGTTTGACGAGCATCAAAGCCTTGAGCCTTGAGCAAGGTTTTGAGCAAAAGAGCCATAGCCTTGCAATCACCATAACGCTTACGAATAGTTTCAGCAGGTGTTGCCGGTTGATGGGCAGAAATGCCTGCCTCAAAAGCCAAATATCTGATATTCTGCTGTACCCAGGCATAAGTATTGGCTATCTTGTCATAATCGTTTTTTGCCCCTTTCTGTATCTCTCTTAGTATTTCTTCCTGATTAGGAATAGAGCAATCCACATTAGCCAACTGATGAGACCAGACAAACATATCTTGCAGACTTTGGAATGCTCCCAACACCAAGAGATGAGGAGCACTATATCCCCAAGATGGAGAATTAGGTTCTATCAGCTGTGCAGGTAAGGAATGAATCACATAAGTAAAAACGGAATCTCCCTCAGCATTACATGTAGTACTTTTCTCTATACCAGCAGGAAGATTATATTCTTTTATCCGAAACTGCTGGAAGGCTTTTGGCTTGATTACCTCTATCTTCTTATGTTCTACATAATTAGCTTCACACAAAGGAATAGTTGTGAAATAAATAGGATTGAGATAGGTTCGAGTAAAAGAAGCCTTCAGAGTCTTGCCAACCTTTGGAATCTGATAGCTAAAGTAGCAAATCTTGGTATCATCGTAAAAGACATTACGAGGAATGGCTGACTTGTATTGTGCATATCCCTTACACTGTGCCTTGTCCAAACGAATAAACTCTCCGTAATAAGCACATGGTTGAACTAGAGCGGAATATTGGGTTACACCATACTCATAATCCGTAGTGTTAACAACAATAGTCTTCCCTGCGTCATCAGTTTTGAAGACGTATCTATCATTGCATTGCAATATATGCACATTGTCATCAGCTTTTTGAGCCGAGATGGGTTGCAAAAAAGCGAAGAGCAATACCAGCATACTATCTAAATCAGCAAGTCTGTATTGGAGCATTTTTCTCATTTTCATTATACTCTGCTTCTTTTATTTATTCAGTTTGCAAAAATAAGAAAAAAAAACGAGAACAAAGGATAAGAAAAGAAATTATTTTGTTTTTTGCGTTAAAAACATATCATAATAATATAAAAAAGACAAAAGTTACCAGCTGACGATAACTTTTGCCTTTTCACTTTATATTTCTATCTTTTACATCATCATCAAACCTTAAATTTCGCCGCCTGCTCCTCAATATAGGCAGCATCGCTGAAATAGTCGATACGCATAGCCTTGCGAACCTCATCCATGGTCTGGGCTGCAAACTCGCGGGCATCCTCGCTACCCTTCTTCAGGATATTGAATACCTCAGGAATATCCTGCTCAAACTCATGACGGCGGGCACGGATTGGGTCGAGCATCTTGTTGATGACGCTGTTCAGGAACTTCTTGCAGGTACCGTCACCGATACCACCCTTCACATACTGCTCCTTCAACTCATCCAAAGTCTTGAACTCAGGCCAGAATTCAGCAAAGTCCTCAGGAGTAGAGAATGCCTCAAGATAAGTGAACACGGCATTACCCTCCAGATGACCTGGCTCTTCCATGCTCATACGTGGCTCACCATTAGACATCTTCTTTACCTTCTTCCAAACGGTCTTCTCGTCATCGCTCATGTAGATACAGTTGCCGAGACTCTTACTCATCTTCTCCTTACCATCAGTTCCTGGAAGACGACGGCAGCAGGCAATCTCAGGAAGCAGGATTTCTGGCTCTACCAATACAGGTGCATAAGTCTGGTTGAAACGGCGAACCAACTCGCGGGTTACCTCCAGCATAGGCTCCTGGTCCTCACCGGCAGGCACGGTTGTAGCCTTGAAAGCGGTGATGTCGGCAGCCTGACTCACAGGATAGCAGAAGAAACCGAGCGGAATGTTTGCCTCGAAGTTACGCATCTTGATTTCAGTCTTCACGGTTGGGTTACGCTGAACACGAGATACACTGATGAGGTTCATCAGATAGGTAGTCAACTCAGCCAACTCTGGAATCATACTCTGGATATAGAGTGTACACTTCTGTGGGTCGAGGCCCGCAGAGAGATAGTCGAGAGCCACCTCTGTAATGTTCTGGCGAATCTTCTCAGGATTGTCGGCATTATCAGTCAAAGCCTGAACATCAGCCATGAAAACGAACATTCTGTCGAAGTCGCCAGCGTTCTGAAGTTGTACTCGGCGCTGCAGAGAGCCGATGTAATGACCCAGGTGAAGTTTACCTGTAGGACGGTCGCCCGTCAATATAATCTTTCCCATTTTCTTGCAATTTATTATTATTTTAGCTGCAAAGGTACAACAAAATAATGAGAATGAGGAAAAAAAGATGTAAAATTAACCAAAACCCAGAGTTTAAGAGACAAAATGCTTATCTTCTTTAATCAATTTCATCTATCTTCCTCAACTGACACCCCTCGAACTGCATAATTATCTTATGGAGTTTGGTACCTTGGCGCAAGGCTTCTACTCTTGGAGCTCCAGCAGATAGCTATAGTATTGCTTACGAACATTATTATTTGGAATGCCAAGCACCAGCTGGTCTCCACGTGTACCCTTTATTGTCAACATTCCATAATAGAACAGAAGACTGATAAACATCTGTGGCTTAACCAACAATTTGGCAGGAAAACTTTCCTCAATATTACCTATTATTTCTCCATTCTCGATGATAGTGCGCAGCACACCCTTACGGTCGCCATCCAGTTTATCAAGCTGCAGCAATTTCTTCATCTTGCCATAATCTGTCTTGGTATTAGGATCCACCATCAGCTTAGGAGATTCACCAGTCTCACGATAATTGCGTAAGTAATAGAATACCATATCGCTGTTGAAAACTTTACTCTGAGTTTTCAAGGCACTTTCCGAGAAACAATAATTGTCATACCATGGTTTCATCTCTTCTATGATAGCCTCCACATCACTATCAGGACGAATCTCCCCGTTCTCCTTATAATAAGTGAAGAGTTCTCTTACATCTTCGGTAGAGAAACCAAGCATTTGATTAAAGGCAGGCTTGGTAGAGATATGCCATCCGATGTTGAATCCACTGGTCAAATCATCCAGTGTAACAGGACTTACGCCTGTCATAAAGATTTTAGAGAACATTCCCTTAAACACCTTGAAAATCTCCCGATAAAAACCACTGGCATGGGTAAGAGCCGTATACACTTCCTCCCCCTGCTCATTGAGCACAACATTGGTAAAGTTGTCATACTCATCTACTATAAGATAAAGTGGAAGATTCTTTTTCTCTGCAGCAATCCCAATGGCATTCAGCTTTCTGGCAGCAGTTTTTGCCTTCAACACACTTTCCACTACTCGTTCGGGATAATACTCCTGATAAGTTTCGATAAAGCTGTCAATACATTCATTGCAATAGGCATTGAAGTTTTCTTCCAATTGGTCTATCGAACCTCCTATCTTGGAGAAATCAAGAAACAAGACTTGATACTTTCCCTGATTTTCTGTAGGATGCGAACCTATCCAAAGGTTGCCAAACAACTTATCAAACTTATCTTTACGTTTGATGTCATAATAAGCCCTCAGCATACTGATAAACAAGCTCTTGCCAAAACGGCGAGGGCGAATAAAGAACAAGGCATCAGGCTCATCCTCTAACTTAGGTATATACATAGTCTTATCGACATAATATTGATTTCTCTCAATGATGTCGATGAAGTCAGACACTCCGTAAGGTATTCTTTTAGCTCGTCCCATAATCGCTTATTTTTTAATACGTTGCAAAGGTACAACAAAATATTGAGAAACTGCAAGAAATGGTGAAAAAATAACAAAATGAGAGGGAGAAGGAAGGTATATCTGAAAGAAAAACGGGGCACCCTTTGGATGCCCCGCCACCAATTAAAATAATTGGTTGTCGCATTATAAACTTACCGTACTACTTAGCGATCATGATCGTTACACGGTTCTCTGCGTTTTCTGCAAAAGGCTGCACACGTGCACCCTTAGCTTCTTCTGTAATGCGCTCAGAAGGTATATTATATTTCTTTGTCAGCATCCAAACCACAGCTGCTGCTCGCTTGGCAGCGATGCGGTCGTTGATGACGTCATTGCCTGTACCCTTGTCTGCATAACCGGTTACTACAACCTTTGCCTCTGTGTTCTTGTTCAGGAAGTCAACCACCTCCTGAATCTTTGCGTCCTCTTCGTAACCGGTATGCAGAACATCCGTGATGTGATTCCATTCCCACGTACACCCAAGAACGCAGAGTTCTAATTCTCTGTCGAGATAAAATAAAAGAAGCGAGGTTTTCATTTCGAAATCTCGCTTTTTTCGAATAATTTATTAGAGAGTTATTATAAAAGTTTATAATTTGATTGTTATTACATAATCAAACATCATGCGAAGAATCATTCTTCACTCTTATCAAAATAACTGCCCTTTATGCTCAACTCCATTGGCTTTTCTGAAGCATTTGAGTATATGTTGATGAACTTTCTAAAAGAACCGTTCAAAAAGCCATTTCCATCATATACTACAATGATAGAATCATACTCGCCTGGCATCAAAGGCTGTGGATTGAATTTGACTTGTGTGCAACCACAATCGCTCTCAGCCTTGTATATGACAAGTGGAGACTTGCCTGCATTCTTGTACTTGAAAGCGTATCTTTTCGTTTCCTTTTCTCGATATTCTCCAAAATCATGTTCTTTCTCAAGAAAGGCTATTGAATTTTTAGCACTTGTTGCATCATTGGCAGCCCCTTGTTTGGAAGGTTGACTGCAACATGTGGCAAGCGCAAGGATAGCTAGCAAGAGAATGGCAGGAATATATTTACCAAACATTTTCATATACATAGGCTTGTTCATACTTTATTTAGCAATCATGATAGAAACACGGTTCATGTTATTCTCAGCAAATGGCTGAACACGAGCACCCTTTGATTCCTCTGTGATGCGCTCAGCAGAAATGCCATAGCGCTTCTCCAACATCCAGACAACGGCAGCAGCACGCTTAGCAGCGATGCGGTCGTTGATGCGCTCGTTACCAGTACCCTTGTCAGCATAGCCGGTTACTACAACCTTTGCCTCTGGGTTCTTTCCAAGGTAGTCAACCACCTCACGGATCTTAGCATCCTCAGCAGGAGTAATCTTGTAAGAATTGATGGTGAAGAAGATGTCACGGCGAATCTCCTCTACCTTCTTCTCTACAGGAGCAGGCTTAGGCTCTGGCTTAGGAGCTACATATTCCTGCTTAGGAGCTGGTGCCGGAGCAGGTTCCTCTACCGGCTTAGCCTTCTTGGTATAGCTCTTGCCCAGGTTGATGCGTACACCAGCCAGTGCATTGAAGTACCAGTCAGGGTTGTCTGCCTTCTTAGAGTTGTACTTGTCTGAAATCATGTTGGCATTGCCTTCGAGCATGATGCTCACAGCCTTGCTTACCTTGAATTCCAGATCGATACCGGCTCTGCCGTATGGGCGAACCTTCTTTCCCTGCCAGAGATATTCCAGGTTGTAGTCGTTGAGGTTCTCAAGTGTGGCAGCGATGTCGTTTATCTCTTGGTTGCCGCCAGCCCAGTTGATACCACCGCCAGCGAAAGCACTTATATTAAACACACGGTTCGGGTTCCAGCCACAGAAAAGGTTGGAGAGGTTGAACATGAAATCTACACCAGGAGCTATATATTTAAACTTATATTTGGCGTTGTAAGGCTTTTCTCCCACTTTGGAGCGGAAACCAGCCCAGCCACC
This sequence comes from Segatella copri, assembly GCA_021622245.1. Taxonomy (GTDB): domain Bacteria; phylum Bacteroidota; class Bacteroidia; order Bacteroidales; family Bacteroidaceae; genus Prevotella; species Prevotella copri_J. The sequence goes on from JAJVTK010000050.1 coordinate 15,618, forward strand.
CTTGCTCCAGAGTCCGTTCATCTGAGCACGGAGTCCGAAAACTGGAGAGAATTGATAGCCAATAGCTCCCTGAATATTAGGAGAGAGTAAGTCCTTGAACTTAGCCTCGCCCAGTGTATACTGTCCACCTCCCTGAATATCGAGGTAGAAGTGCTTCTTAAACTGATACTCATTGCCATCCTTGTCTGTATAGGTAGCCTGTGCCATGGAATTCATTCCTAAAGAAGCGAGAACGGCTGTTGCCAATAAATATTTATATGATTTCATAATTCTCTAAAATTAGTTTTGAATTTTGGTACCACCCATGTTGTTTGAGTCAGTGATATTGTCAACAGTTGTCAAATACCATCTGTTGTCTCTGCGGATAGGTTTGAGATACAGAGAAATGCTGTTAGGTCTTGTATCGCCTGGCTTCTTTTCAAACAACAAGATATTAACTTTTACGATATTGTCTTTCTCCTCATTGAACACCAAACGGTCAACGGTGTATTTCACTCCCTGTGCATTGGCCAAGGCATTGCATTGACGCTTGACGAGTCCAGCAGGCAATGGTACAATATTGTTGCCATCTAGATAAGAAAGCATGGAGACAGCTGATTTGATGTCTTTTTGGTTGAGCTTGTCAATGAAGCTATTTACCAAGTACATAACTTCGGATGTGTCCTTGCCCGAAAAAGAATCAACAGGTTGAACGAGATATTGCTGCTCCAGCTGTTTCACGTTCTTTTCTTTTTGACCGCATGATGCGAACATCAAGGCAGCCAATCCGAATAAGAATAATACGATCTTTTTCATAATAATAAATGTTTATTAAGAATAAAAGGGGTGTCAATGAGTTGACACCCCCTCCTTATTTCAAAGATGATCTGTAAATTTTAGTGACGCTTTGCGCCAGAGTTTACAGTCTTGTTAACTGTGATGACAGCCCATACCTTCTGAGTGTAGTCAAGGTTTGTCTTAACACCAGAGGTCCGCAAGTTTGTGTTGCTGTACTTCACATTACCCCAAGCGTACTTCACTGCGATTGGTACGTAGATGTGGAAGATTTGTGCACCACCACCATTGTTTACATAGTTGATCTTACCATAGTTCACGTAATCACCAGCACCCTTAGTCCAGATACCGTTTGGTGATGTACCATGCTGCTCGCTGTCGAAGATCTCCTGGTTATTACCATTGTAAACCTTCAAGTAAGTTGCTGTAGTGATACCATGCTCCATTCTGTAGCTTGTCAAAGAAGGAACTTCGTCAACGATAGGCAACTGAGCGATTTCCTTAGCGTCGGTGAGAGCAGCTGCAGTACGTACAGAGATATCTTCCATAGCGTCTGAACGGATTTCCTCACGAATTACTGCCAAGTCTGTGATGTTGTAGAACTCATAAGGAACCTGTGCGTTGGTGTTATCAGCGTAATTGCCATTTACCAATACGCTGTAGTCACGCCAATCCTTGATGCTAACCAAGTCTGTCAACTTAACTGACTCCTCCGCATTCAAAGCATCGGTCCAAGTTACATTCTTAGGAGCTACGTTGATTGGACGGAGGAAGCGAACGTTGAACAAGTTGTTCTCAACCAATGGCTGGTAGCAAGGGTCATCAGAGAGAGTTACCTCAATATAAGCAGTGAATGTCTTATCAATGTTGTTTGTCAAGTAATCGTTCTTGATGTCATTGCCCTTTGCGTCACGACGACCCATGTTGTTGAGGAGGTCGGTAGCAGCGTTGTCATTAACTCCCTCATCACCGAAGTAGTGGAGGATAGAGTACTTGTGGTCGTAAGCATTCTGACGAAGCTCTGCGACTATCTCAGGTATATTCAATGAAGCACCATCCTGCTTAATTGCAACAATCTTGTGGTTGTTGTCAGCAAGTGTCAAAGTCCAAACAGAACCAGAAGCACCCTTAACATCCCATGTACCATTTACAGCATCTACAGTAGAGTTTACACCCTTCTTAGGCAATACGAAGCCGAAGTCCAACTGTGTCTTTGCGGTGCCGTCTGCATTATAGAATTTATCGAACTTATCCTTGTTACCCTCAAGAGTTACAAGTACCTTCTTGTTTCTCCAGTACTCCAACAAGTCCTTGTCAAACTTGTTTGCTGTGAGAGCTATTTGACCATACTCTGCAGGAGTAGGAACGTTAGCGTGAACATCGAGGTCGTTCTCACCACCAGGAACGTATGTAGAGTTCAACTGGAACCAGTGGTGCAAGTCCTTGTTGGCAATCTTACCATACTCGAAGTGGAGCTTCGTAGGAGCGAAGTTCAACTTAACCCAGATAGAAGTACCGTTCAACTTGTGGACGAAGCGTACCCATGTATAGAGAGCCTTGGTATTCTCACCCTTAGAAGCGTAAGAAACGCCAGTTTCCTCCATCAACTTCTTGTAAGAAGCTGCATTCATCTTACCTGCATTAGCATCTGTTGTGAAGTTCCAAACCAATACGTTGGTCTGGTTATCCCAACCCTGACCGCCAGTAGCGTTGTCATGAGGTGTGTACCATACACGACCGTAAGAGTCAGCGTCGCTAACCTTCTTGGTCTTGTCTGCGTCAGAGTAACGTACTGCATACCACTTATCTGTAGCATTGTACAATGTACCACCATTTGCAACTGTAGGCATTACCGTGAAACCACCCTCATTCTCAAGATAGTATTCGTTCTCGAAAGTTTGCTTGGTCATACCGTCTGTACCCAACTTAGAGAGGATGAGGTTCTCAACCTGTGACCAAGTCATCTTGCCCTCATCACCACAGTTGAAGTACAAGTCGCCGAGGTTAACCTCAACCTTCATGTCAACAACTGGCTTCTCAACGATACGAACCTTGATGTAACCATAAAGTACGATGTTGCCTTCGCCATCAACCAAGTTTACACGAACCAATGGCTCACGCTCTACAGCTTCCTTAGTTGCAGTCTGGCCCTTGATGGTCTTACCGTCTGCATCAACAGAACGAGGAGCGAATACACCAGAAGTCTTGTCACCAATCTGCTCGAAGTGAGCGGTCTCACTAGTTGTCTCCTCACCGAGGTAATAGTCGATAGGGATGAACTCATAGTGCAAGCCGAGAGCCTCAAGCTCAGCATCGGTCATAGTCTGATCCTTATAAGACTTGCCATACTTAGCGAATGTCTCGTAGTCGAAGTGAGTCTCTACGAATGGCTTCAAGTCGATGGTTTCATTATATACTACAGAGTGAGTAGCTGGCATTGTGATAACACCATGTGTCAGGGCATCTGCCTGCATCTTACCATATTCCTCTAAATTAGTACCATACAAAGTTGTATAAAGGTGGTTGTCACCAATAACACCTGCATGTGGGGCACCGTTGATGAATGTGTTCTGGTCAAGAACTGTCTCAGGAGTATTATCTGCGAGAGCCTTGAGGATGTACTTAGCAGGAGTTACAACAGCATAGTCAGATGTGATAGTTGTATCCTTCATCTGAGCCTGAAGAGCAATGAATGGCAACTTAGAGCCGTATGCCTGATTGTCTTCAAGATCTTCCCAACCATTGTTACGAATTACAGGGTCTGTGATTGGATTGCCATTAGAATCCTTGCCCTTTGCCCATTCTGTGAACAAAGCATTGACTTTCTGGGTATTGATAGTAAATGGAACGCTCAAAATACCATCAACAACTGTATTCTTGCCATTGGCAACATATTTAGCCTCTTTTGGAGTAGCGATGGTCTCATCACCAGAACGTGTATATACCTCAGCAAGGTTTGTGAAGAAGCTGAATTGTGCACCTTCCAAGCTTGCTGTTGAAGGATTCATGTGATACTTAGCAATAGCACCGTTCTGCAAGTAAACTTTCTCGCCAGGTCTATCTGGAACTTTATCGTTTACAGTAGCCTTGATAGTCTTGAATCCTACAGCTGTAGATACTTTGTAATTAAACTCGGTCTTATCACCGAAGGTGTATGTTGCTGGCTCTGCCCAAGGAGCCTCGATACCCTCAAGACCTTCCCAATAGAAGTCTGGTTTGAGAACCAAAGACTTAAGCTGCTTTGCTATCATGACAGTGAGGACGTTTGCATCTGCTGCAACTTTGTCAACCTTCTTGCTGATAGCTTCCATTGCATCTTTCAGCTTGTTGATTTCTGTAACGTCACCTGCAGCAGCCTTAGCATTGTCGATTTCCCTTTGCAAATCAGCAATCTTAGCGGTGTAAGCATCCAAGTCAACTTTCTTGCTTTCGAGTGAACCAATCTTCTCTTTCAACCTGTCAAGAGTCTCGCCCTGTGCCTCCAAGTTTGTTGTAGCTGCATCCACAGCACCTTGCAAAGTGTTCAAGGTAGTGCCGATTGTGTTGAGAGAACCATCAATAGCATCGATTCTTCCAGCAAGCTTGTCGAGTTCAGCCTTGTCTGCCTTACCTGCGATAATGTCGTTCAAGTCATCGATGGCTTTCTGTAACTTCTCTGCAGTTACCAACTTTGCTACCTCGGTCTGAAGAGAATTGAGATCCGCTTTAGTAGCGAAGTTTGCATGTGCTGTTGTTGCATCATTCTTGGCTTGATCCAACGCAGTCTGCAAAGTCTTTAATTGTTCCTGCAAGTCCTTGATTTGCGACGTATTCATGTTAATGTCATCATCGTAGTCTTTACAAGAAGTAAATGTGCTTACCGAGGCAATTGTCA
>JAJVTK010000051.1:0-19630 GCA_021622245.1 Segatella copri
AATCCTGTGGCAGCATGTTGCCGATAGTTGCAGTGGTTGTCTGGGGTAGCATTGTACAGGAGCGCATTTTTAGCCGCAATTTTGCACCCGAAAGGCAAAACAATGGATAGCGCATCCATATCGTTCCGAGAAGAACTAAGGCTTGATGTTCCGCAAAGGACAGGATTTCCCGAACAGCTTCCATTCGGGATGGGGACAGCTTCTTACGAAGGCTAACTTCAATCCACCCTAAGCGGATTTTTATGTTCTCAAAGACATAGCAAGGTATGTTTTGAGTTACTCAAAACCTTTGGAGTTACTCTCCAAAGACCTTGCCCTGCCGGGTTGGTAGCCTCTCCGAAGTCGGGCTCCCCATGTTCCAATCTGACGATAGTTAGCACTGTTCCATCATTGCCGTATGTACCACTTAATCCATTTTAATATGAACACAGAAAGAAAACGAGGGGGACGAATCCCCAAGCTGAACCCGAAGTCGCACCATGTGATGCTTCGGTTCGACGATGACGAGTGGATGAAATTCCTCGTCATGTATGAGCAGACTGATGTGAAGGCAAAGGCTGTTTTTGCCAAGACACGCATCTTCGGCGAGCCGTTCAAGGTGCTGCGCGAGGACAAGACACTGGTGGAATACTACACCAAGCTTTCCTCTTTTCACTCGCAGTACCGAATGATTGGCAACAACTACAACCAGGTTGTTAAGGAACTCCGTTGTCATTTCTCAGAGAAAAAGGCGATGGCTTTGCTCTATAAGTTGGAGAACTGCACCAGGGAACTGGTCTCTCTTACCCGTGAGATTGTTGAACTAACCCGTAAGTTTGAGGAAAGATGGTCGCAAAGATAAGTTTCGGAAGTTCATTGTATGGCGCACTGGCATACAATGGTGAGAAGATTAACAAGGAAGAGGGAAAGCTCTTGGCAACAAACAAGATCTTTGATTATTGTTCTGGAAAGACGTGCATCACCAACGCCTTGCGTGATTTCCAGCGATACCTTTCTCCGCACATCAGAACGGAAAAGCCTGTCGTGCATATCTCCCTGAATCCGCATCCCGATGATGTGCTGACGGATATGGATATGGAGAATATCGCTCGGGAATACTTGGAGCGCATGGGATATGGCAACCAGCCATACATGGTTTACAAGCATGAGGACATCGACCGTCATCACATGCACATCGTGACCATCCGAGTGGATGAGAACGGCAAGTGTTTGGATAGCCGATACAACTACCATAGGAGCAAGGCTATCACTCGTGACTTGGAGGAGAAGTACAATCTCCACAAGGCAGACCGCAAGCAACGTCAGGCAGACAATCCACTCCGTAAGGTGGATATAAGCCAAGGCAATGTGAAGAAGCAGGTTGCCAACACCGTAAAATCTCTCTGCGCTACCTACAGGTTCCAGTCATTGGGCGAATACCGTGCACTTCTTTCCTTATATAATATATCCTTGGAGGAGGTCAGAGGCGAAGTTGGCGGTCGTGAGTATCATGGCTTCGTCTATTCTGCCACTGACGGACTGGGCAACAAAGTTGGAAATCCTTTCAAGGCTTCCAAGATTGACAAATCTGTCGGTGTGGAGGCGATAGAAAAACGGTTCGCTTATTCTACCAAGAAGTTCAAGGAGGAAAAGAAACTCTCCGAGATGACCCGTCATAGCGTGGAAGCAGTCTTGAAGCAGACTTACCATAAGGATAAGTTCGTTGAGTTGCTGAAAGCAAAGGGTATTGATGTCGTATTCCGCCATACAGCTGACGGCCGTATCTACGGAGCAACATTCATTGACCACCGCACCCAAAGCGTGTTCAATGGTTCAAGGCTTGGAACGGATCTTTCTGCCAATGCTCTACAGGAGCACTTCACCTTGCCTTACGAGAACGAACAGCCGATACCGCTTGCCATTCCAAAGGAAGATGGTGCAATCTCAGAACAAGAGCGTCACGATTCTGGCTTGTTCGATGAATACGGCAGCGGTCTTGGACTCATGTCTGGAGGAGGTCCTTCAAATGAAGCACAGGAAGCTGCATTTGACAGGGAGTTGCGTAGAAAGAAGAAGAAACGAAAAGGGCGAAGTCTTTAATCGTGTTATCAAGGTTGGCTTTTTTGAACAATGGAGAAAGCCTGCCTTATGTAAAATCAAAGTATAACTTCAAAATAGAAAAACAATGGCACAAGAAGACGATTTAAGAGCATTGGGGAAAATTATGGATTTTCTCCGTGCTGTGAGTATCATACTCGCAATTATGAATGTGTATTGGTATTGCTACGAGGCAATGCACATATGGGGAGTGACAATCGGAGTTGTTGACAGAATCCTTATCAACTTCAACAGAACAGGTGGCTTGTTTCATTCTATCCTCTACACAAAGTTGTTCTCGCTTTTACTCTTGGCACTCTCATGTCTTGGAACCAAGGGCGTAAAGGCAGAGAAGATGAGTTGGAACAGGATTTGGACGGTTCTTGCCGTAGGCTTCTGTCTGTTCTTCCTCAACTGGTGGATATTATTGTTGCCTATATCACATTTGGGCAATGCCACGCTGTACATCTTTACAATTACAGCGGGTTATATCTGCCTGTTGATGGGCGGACTCTGGATGAGCAGACTCTTGAAACACAACCTCATGGAGGATGTCTTCAATAATGAGAACGAGAGTTTCATGCAGGAGACCCAACTCATGGAGAACGAGTATTCCGTCAATCTGCCAACACGCTTCTACTACAAGAAGAAATGGCAGAAAGGATGGATCAACGTGGTCAATCCGTTCCGAGCGACCATCGTGTTAGGTACACCGGGTAGTGGTAAGTCCTTTGCTGTAGTGAACAACTACATCAAACAGCAGATAGAGAAGGGGTATTCAATGTATATCTATGATTTCAAGTTTTCCGACCTTTCGACGATTGCCTACAACCACATGATGAACCATCAGAATGGATATAAGGTCAAGCCCCAGTTCTATGTCATCAACTTTGACGATCCTCGCAGAAGTCATCGCTGCAATCCTATTCACCCGGATTTCATGAGTGACATCTCCGATGCTTATGAGAGTGCATACACCATCATGCTCAACCTCAACAAGACGTGGGTTCAGAAGCAGGGCGACTTCTTCGTGGAGAGTCCAATTATCCTCTTTGCAGCCATCATTTGGTACCTAAGAATCTACAAGAACGGGAAGTATTGTACCTTTCCCCATGCCATCGAATTGCTCAACCGCAGATACGAGGATGTCTTTCCGATACTGACGAGCTATCCCGAACTTGAGAACTATCTTTCTCCATTCATGGATGCATGGCAAGGTGGGGCAATGGAGCAGTTGGCAGGACAGATTGCAAGCGCAAAGATTCCGCTGTCACGAATGATTTCACCACAACTCTACTGGGTGATGTCCGCAAGCGAGTTTACACTCGACATCAACAATCCCGAAGAACCGAAGATTCTATGTGTCGGCAACAACCCCGACCGTCAGAATATTTATGGTGCGGCACTTGGTTTGTACAACAGCCGCATCGTGAAACTCATCAACAAGAAGGGACAACTCAAATCATCCGTTATTATTGACGAGTTGCCGACCATCTATTTCAAGGGTTTGGATAACCTGATTGCTACGGCAAGAAGCAACAAGGTTGCCGTCTGCTTGGGCTTTCAGGACTTCTCACAGTTGGTCCGTGATTATGGGGATAAGGAGGCAAAGGTGGTTATCAATACCGTTGGTAATATCTTCAGCGGACAGGTTGTTGGCGAGACCGCCAAGACTTTATCCGAGCGTTTTGGAAAAGTGCTCCAAAAGCGCCAGTCCATTTCCATCAACCGTCAGGATGTCTCCACTTCCATCAACACCCAGATGGACAGTCTTATTCCGCCGAGCAAGATTAGCGGTCTGACACAAGGCATGTTTGTCGGCTCCGTTTCCGACAACTTCAACGAGCGTATCGAACAGAAGATTTTCCATGCCGAGATTGTCGTGGATACCGACAAGGTAAAGCAAGAGGAAAGCCATTATCAGCCTATTCCCATCATCAACAACTTCAAGGATGCGGATGGCAACGACTGCATGAAGCAAGCCATACAGGACAACTACAATCAAATCAAGGAGGATGTCAAGCAAATTGTCAAGGATGAGCTGGAGCGTATTGCCAACGATGAGAACTTGAAGCATTTGATACAGAAATAACCAATGGTCATAAAATGAATTTAGACAGTAACGAATCCTCATCGAATTCCGTTACTGCCTAAAATAAGTAACGCCCCTCAAGTATGCTGCCTTTCGGCAAGCCTGAGGGGCTCATTATCTTTATTTATTGATTTTGAAAGCCTTTCCATTTTGGTGGAATATGCAAATCAAAGTTCGCTTTGTTTAGATGAACGACATCTGGCAACATACTTTGCTTAAAACGAGTCTCATATTGCTTCATCTGTATAGGCTTTCCAGCACCCATTGCAGCCAAATTGCTTGAATACTGATGAGGTGGAAAATATATGAATACCTTATGCTTGGCTTCTGTTGCCAACTCAATAGCAGGAATCATATCACTGTCTGCTGAAACAACAATCTGTATGTCACAGTTGTCTTGATAAGCATCTGCTACAATTTGTGTGGCAATTCTCACATCTGTCTCTTTTTCCTCATGCGTATGGATAATATTACCACATTTGAAGCAAGTAATCTCCTTCTTCAAGTACTTACCTAATATCAATTTGAATTTAGGATTTTCTTTGTTTGCTTGAAAGAAAGCATTCTGCCTCAAACTTTGGTCCATATCATCTGGCTTGGCAGAAAAGTACTTGACCGCAACCAATTCCTGGTTCGGACGCATGAATGACTCAAATAGTTTCACTACATCAAGCCAATAGTACTTCTTCCATTTCGCATTATGTTTCAAGCCAAAATAGAAATTGAAGCCATCAATATAAACAATTACTCGTTGTTTCTGTTGTTCCATTATGTTCGTATATAAAAAATAAGCCACCCCTTAAAGGAGTGGCGAGCCTTAGCTTTTTCCATCTAAGGGTGATATTGTACTGCAAAGATATAGTTTTATTTCTATATTACCAAATGTATAACTAATTATTTATATGCTTTTAACACATTTTCTTGGTCACTATGCTGATTTCGGGCATTTTTATCGTCTCATTCTTTCCAATTCATCATCCTTTCGCATTTTGTCGTTCAACTTCTCCTGCATTCTGTCAAGGAAGTAAGTACGACTATAGTTCTTGCGTCTTCTGATGTCGGTATAGAAACGATAGCAGTCCTTGGCTTTGATGCCAAAGAACTGGTACATGGCTTGCGCCAAGTCCTTGAATTTTACATCGCCATCGTTCACGCTTCCCATTACGCAGATGCCATATACCATTTCTACAAGGTCAACGGCATTGCCAGTCCATTTTACTAATGGCTTTGATTCTGATGATACTGGTGGGGAGGCTTCTGAAGTGGATGTGGTCACATGAAGATGATATGTTGCTGCCACATGCTCTTGCATCCTTCGGACAAATGCAATAGCCTTGCGCACATACAAGCCTACGGTTCCCATACAATCCTTTATATGGGGCATTGACAAATGAAAGTCAAGCTCGGTCTCTGCGTATGACAGTGCAAAGACCGCTTGCTTCACGTTGGTGCTGCATAAATCAACCACAACCTTGATAAACTCACGATATGAGGTCTCCAAAGCGTTACCACCTTTGTTCTTATGACCTGCATTCAGCAAGTTGAAAAAATCAGTCTCTAACAATATGTTGTATTCCATGTTGCTGTCTCTTTTATGGGTTTGTACTAATTTGATGTATTCGTGCACACACCATTTATTAGTCCAATACCTATGCCATTCCAAGACAGTCTAAACAATTGGATGATGATATTTCCTGATAATCAGCAACTTTATCAAGAGAATAAGATTTTCACAAGGAAATTGCAAGCAGAAATAGTGTAAGGAAAACCGGACACTCGTCCAATCTTCCTTACACGGTTCTTATACCGTTACAACTTGTTAGTAGGAATACCATACTCTTTCATACGGGCATAGAATGTAGTATGGCTCATTTCCAACATTTTTGCCGCATCACGCTTAATGCCATTGCATTGCTTCAAAGCCCACAAGATACGCTCTCGATTGATTTTGCGTTCTTGTTCATCAAAGTCCAAAGCCTCTTCTGTCAATGTTGATTGTGACAACTGCAAGTCCTCGACATCTATTATCTCATTCTCGCATAACAGCATAGCTCGCATGATACATGATTTCAACTCACGCACATTACCTGGCCATGTATGGCTTACAAGTGCCCTTTGCGCTTCCTTACTGATACATTTTATTTCTTTGTCCGTATGCCTATCATATAGTTTCAGGAAGAAGTTAGCTAATGGCATAATATCTTCCTTGCAATCCCGCAACCGTGGAATCTCAATAACTGCTTCGTGAAGTCGATAATACAGGTCGCTTCTGAATCGTCCTTCCCGAACTGCCTCTTGCAGGTTTTCGTTGGTGGCGGCAATAATGCGCACGTCAGCCACTTTATCTTTTGTAGCTCCCAATGGTCGGTAGCTCTTGGATTGCAACACACGCAGCAGCATCGCCTGTACGTCTTTCGGCAGGTTGCCTATCTCGTCCAAGAACAGCGTACCTCCAGCAGCCAATTCAAAGTAACCTTTTCTTACTGCGTCTGCACTTGTGAATGCACCTTTCTCATGTCCGAAGAGAGCGGAAACGGCAAGTTCCGCAGAAAGCGTACCGCAATCTACTACCTCAAAAGGCTTGTCGGCTCTTTTGCTTTGCAGATGTATCTTTTCCGCTATATGTTCTTTGCCAGTTCCGTTGTCGCCCAATATCATAACAGCCATGTCGCTTTTGGCAAATAATTCTGCCATTTTGTATATACGGCGAAACTTCTCACTTTTGCGGTAAACAATCTTGTTATTCAACTCTACGAGTCGTTTCTGCTTGTCTATGATTTCTTCCAAACGTTCATAAACTACATCAAGCAACAATTTCTTCGGTATATAGTCTTCCGCTCCCAATTTCATAGTCCTCACTGCACTCATGCTTTCATCGTAAGATGTCATGATGATAAATGGATTCTGGTAGCCGTTACTACGCATCCATTCCAACAGGTCGATACCGTTATCATTCCCCAAGCGCATATCCGAAATGACAACATCCCATTCAAAGGATTCCTTCACAGCTTTCAGACCATCTCTGTAATTGTAGCATAAGATTGTTTTCCATCCCTTCGCTTCCAACTTCTTGCCCAACATATTGCAAAATGTCGGGCTGTCTTCAATGATTATTACTTTCTTCATGCTGTTACCTCCTCAATTTTCTTTTGTGCGGCTTTGATGATTGCATCACCATGAGCGAAAACATCCTCAACCGCTTGGTTGATAACGTCGTCTGATGATGTATAATCTTCAATCAGGTCAAAGAGATGGTTCAAAGACTCGTCAGATTGTACCATCATCCACGAGCTTCTTGCGTGGTGAATGGCATCGGACATTTTCTTGCGGTTCTCCTCTTGGGCTGCATTACGGATACAGCCCAATGTATCAGTCATTTCCTTTACGAAATTCTCCAAAGTCTCTTTTTCATTGCCGTAGGTCAGCAACATAGAAAAGTCTATTTGTTTTTCTGCTATCTTGCCATTCACACACTTTCTTGCAGTGTTTATCAAATCCTTGTCAGACATCGGCTTGAACAGACAAGCGACAAATCCTGCGTCAAGCAGTTCTTGCTCACTCACATTTGGTGCTGCTGTCATAACGACAACAGGAATGGTCTTGGAGTTACGCACGTTCACCATACGCATCATTTCCAGAATCTCGATACCGTTCACTTCAGCCATCTTCAAATCCGTTATCAGCAGATCATAAGATTTTTTGCGCATCATATCCAACAAGTCCGTGGCATTATTACAAGTGTCACATACGATGCCGTTTGATGCAAACGCCTCACGGATGGTACTCAGTTGCACATGGCTATCATCAATGGCAATGACAGTAAATGAATCTTGTCGTTTCGTTCTATACTGGATTGGTTCCACATTCTGCTTTTCGGCTGCAGCCATAGGAAGACTAATGGTAAAAATGCTTCCCAGCCCTTGGTGACTGGACACATCGATTTTTCCTTTCATCAGTGAAACGAGGTTCTTGACAATGGAAAGCCCCAAGCCAAATCCCGGTTGGGTGACCGCATTTCCCAATCTTGCAAATTCCTTGAAGATTTGTTTTTGTTGCTTGTCGTCCAATCCTGTTCCTGTATCCTTAACCATTAGCATGAATACACCATTCTTATAGGTTGTGGACAATACTATCTCACCCTTTCCCGTATATTTGATGGCATTGGAAAGCAGATTGCGTCCTATTGTAAGCACCTTTTCCTTGTCTCCATTGACAACACCATCTGCCTTATTGCTGACGCTCAATTCCAGTTGTTTCTTCGCAGCAAAGGGCTCATACTCCATCTTTAATTGCTCGGCAATGTCCATCATACGGAAAGGGCGTTCCTTGACGGTCGCCTTTCCATTCGCTAATTTGGAGTAAACCAGGAAACTGTCTATCATAGAAGTCAAGCCTTTCGATGTGTCAACAATCAAGTCGGCATACCGTTTGCTTTCATCCGTAGCATCTTCAAGTCCACTAATCTTGCGAGCATAATCCTTGATGGCAGACAAGGGACTGCGCATCTCATGCGTTACAGTCAGCATCACCTTTCTTGTTTCTTCCTTGCTCTTACGTGTCTTGAATGCGAATCGCCACACCAATAGGAATAATACGAAAAATACTAATATCAACAATCCTATCATCCCTATATAATAATAGGTATAATTGCCTTCCAAGTCTGCGATTTGTCGCTCACGAACTTTTATGCCTTTATCCACATTCTCATCAGCTATGCTGATTACTCTTTGCAACTGCTTATTGATACCTTCATTTCTGTTTCCAAGACTATCCAATATCTCCACTACCTTACGGCTTTGCTGGTGATGTTTAGCAACAACCGTTTGGTTTAGGTTGGTGAGCATCTTTTCAGTTTGGGTTAAACGGTTGCCTGTTGTTACTGCATTTTCTTTCTTGCCGAACAATCTGCTGAAGAAACCTCGCTTCTTTGGCTTTGCCTGATGTGGCATAGCTGAAAGTCTTTTGCTTTCAGTTTTATTCTGCTCTACAATTCTTGGAACTTCTGCGGTCAGCTTTTCTTGAGTGGCATTCAGATCCTGCATGGCATCCTTTATATCCAGAAGGAGCTGTTCCTTTTCTGCAAGAAGACGGCAGATCGTATCAGAATCTTCTTTCGGACAAATACCTGCGATGCCTTCAAGCATACTGTCCACTTCCAATCGAAGCGAATGATACTCATTTACATCTGTTGAGTCCCAATCCGCAACCATTTCACCAAGCAGTGACAATTCCGTTATGTGCAAGTTTAAGTCATGCACATTCTTTCGCCACTGATGCAGTTCTGCATTTCTACACTCAATCTCCTTTCTGTCGCGCCATTCAAATAGGCCGATTACAATGGTACATCCTACAATGATAATGGCGGACATAATGCCCAACGCCATCCATCTACAGATATGCCCGGTCTGTTCTTTGCGTTCCATGTTGTTTACTTTTTACGTTTCTATTACTTCATTATTGCTTTGCACTAACATTTTAATCGGCAAAGATAATGGCAGAAAGCATCAAAGACGAATATTTACATATATTATAACAACTTTTATGTAATTTCTTGGTAAAAATAGCATATTGTTAGAAAAATAGTTGTTGTTGAACAATAATCATTGGCAACAAAGTCAAAAACTGACAAAGTGTAGATTATGGAACTCAAATCGAGTAGGAGGAAAATCACGCTAACTCAGGGAAACTTGTAGCACACTCACCATGGCGCCCTTTGACAGCGTGTGTAGCGGATATTTGGTATCGGTACCATCCGACCGCTACAACGGTACCATTGGAGTGATATTTTCAGATGATTTTGTCACAAAACCCCTTGGCAACAGAGGCTTGTGGGAATTTTATTGTAATGGCATATTACCTCATGTCGCTGTTCAGACAAGTCCGTGCCAAAACGCAAAAAGGATGGCAAGCATTAAACTCTTGCCATCCTTCATAAAATGTGTCAATTGAATGTTTTATAGTTTTGCTAAAAACTTTTTGATTTTTCCTTTTAACCCAACCCTACATTTTGTACTATTCAAAGGTAGTGTTGCACACAATACAATACTAATATTATCTTGTCCACCTGTATCAAGTGCATTTTTCAATAATGCTTTTTGACACAGTTCCATATTCTTATAGTTTCTATACATCGTTTTCTCAATCAAGGAGTCTTTACAATACCCACACAAACCGTCAGAACAGAGCAAGAAAATATCCCCCTCGCAAATCTTATAAGTGAGAATTTCAGGCTCTGGATCTGCATCAACATCTCCCAAGCATCTGGTTATTATATTATTGTCTGGATGGTTAAATGCTTCTTCACATTTAATCTCACCTTTGTCAATCAACTCTTGCACCAACGAATGATCCTTGGTTAGCAATCGAAGTCCACTATTAGGATTAAAACAATAACATCTGCTATCACCACACCACGCTATATATACATATCCATTTAATATCCATGCCAGCACTATTGTCGTTCCAAGACCTATAGAATCAGGCGAATGGGTTACATATTCAAGTATAGCTTGATTTGCTTTCACAATGCTTTTTTTTAGAAAAGAGTATATGCTCTCTTTTGTCATATTTTGCATTACATATCCATCTTTTCCAAGTGAATCTTTAATACTTTGTATTGCCAAATTTGATGCTATTTCACCGGCATTGGCACCTCCCATACCATCTGCAACTACGAATACAGCTCCTTCGGTAGGTAGTGGAATATAATCATTTGTGGAACTTTGATTCCACAAATGATTTTTCAAATCAAAGCAAAAGCCCACAGCATCTTCATTGTTTGTACGCTCTATACCTATATCGCATACAGAACTAACATTTATCTTCATGGCAACTTTATTACATAATGACTCGTGGTCTGCTTTCGTTTTCAATGACACGTTTCGGAGTTCTTTCCTTTTTCTTGATAGTAACTTTCTCCTTTTCTGCTGGCTTGTTTTTACTTCTTGCAACAGGTTTATGATATTCAACTTCAAATGGGAAAGATGCTGGTGGACATCCTTGTTCCAAAATTTGAACAACAATATTGTTGACACCTTCCCTTAATGAATGCACCTTGCATTTATGGCGAACCTCTGACATTTTTTCATACTCATAAGTAAGCGAATCTGTAAGTATGTTCACCGTCGTTGGATATACACCGTCACTTGCTATTCTTTCTGCATTAATATTGAAAACAAAAGAAACCGCTCCATTCTCCAACGCAGTTTGTGAATCATCTATATCCACAACAAAATACTTATAATGCCATGCGTTTACTTTGAATGGTATTGTGGAAGATTTTATCCCTTCATATAATATCGTAACAGGATATTCTATCGTTGTTAGTTCATCAGGCAAATCTGCCGGAATGTTAAGAACACAGTTGTATTGAACATAATTTCCACTTTCTGTATTCTTACTTTCCTTAGATGTCTTATCAATATCACATCCTGTTTGATTATTGATTTCTATATTTACCTTATTTGCATTTAAGAATGTTGGGAAGTCAGCACGAATATTAGTTTCAAATTTTTGATGTCTGAAGGCTATATCATCGCCTTTGTTCATTTTCAATTTAAAAGTCTCATCCTTTAGAATTTCCAACATTCCCACCTTTCCTTTTATCTTTACTAACGCCTTGTTGTCAAAGCAAGAAATGACCTCTTCAAATTGTGGTGGTAGAATTTCTTTTCCATTATTCCAATATAGACCTATCAAACTACCTTCCTTGGTTATTTTCAATTCGGAATTTCGTAATTTTATTTCTTCCTTTATATTCTTATAGTAGTGTTCCACATCATTTCTCTTAATGTACTGAGGGCGTTTCATTATATCAAATACGATAGACACGACATCGCTTTTCCCACATTTTGCAGTTAAAGTATATGTGGAGTCTGCATTCTGCAAAAAGCATTGACTAATATCGGATGTTATCTTAGCCTGTTCTTTAAGGTTAGGAGATTGTACATCTTTTATCATGACGGGAGTCAACTTCTTTTCTTTGGCATTATAGAAATAAACTCTCTGTTTTATTACAGTTATGGCAATATCCTCGTCGTTAACAGACGAAACAAATTGTATGTCATCTGTATCAAATTCTTTCCCTTGGAAAGAAAATTTACAAGGTTTTCCATTGTTGTCTATAAGCAAATGCACAATATCCTTTTTCTTTTCCATATTCAAGTATGTGTCACAAGCTGCATAACCATTATAATAAGGATAAGCACTTGCATAACTTCCAGACAGGATTACTCCATTTGAGTCTATATATTTATAATCATCCCCCTGCAAGACAAGAAGTTTCCCATTAGAGTAATATGGGAAGGCATGAGCAACACTGCATCCACTGACATTTACAGACTCTCCATTTTCTTTATATATAGTGGTGATAGAAGCTGTACCACGTTTTAAAGCCAGTGACAATCCTTCCTTAAAAGGGAATAAATCGTCTTTTGAGGTTATAAGTCTCTTACCTGAATATGTCCAAACTGTTTTTATGTCGGTAGAATCTGTCATTATCGCATCAATTCCGCTGACCAATGAGATTTTATCATATAAAGGAGGTATTAACCATTTTGCTATTTGTGCATCTGAGCTGATATAGCCACAAAAAAGCATAAAAACAAGTATCATTCTTTTCATATTTCTGGATTTATTATTTAAAAGTCTCAAGTGATTGCTTTATCTTGAAAAGAAGGGTAGTGTCATTTGACAGCTCTGCCCATTTCTTTGATTGTTCCAAATATTTTTTCCCTTTAGCCATGTTAGGTTTGATTATTTGATTAGGATTTACATAATAGCAAGCAAGTCTATATGCCGCTTGTGCATTTATTTCTGCAAAAGTTGAATCATTTAATTCTAATATTTTAGAGAACAAAGCTAATGCTTCATTGCTATATCTGTCAATCTTTGGTAAATATAAGCCGTCTTTCTCGTTGTTAAAGACTTCTATGCCCAACACTTTCTTTCTTTTTAGCGATTCATCCTCAATGTACCATCCATAAGTGTATGCCATTTGGTAAATTGCTGGTATATATCTCTGATTACTTAAACTGTCCATCAATGATATGCCACGTTTTACAATAGTAGCATTATCACTTTTCATATCAGCTAAAGCGTCATCATACACTTTTTCAACAGGTATTTGAGGCGTTTCTGTTGGCTTTGAGGGAAATATAAAAAACAGCATGCAAATTATAAAAACTCCAATGCCTCCTAAAAACCAAATGAGTTTACGTTTTGATTTTATGGGGTAATGTTTTGCTAATGCTGCTTCTTTTATGGAATTAGCAGAAGGACGATTTCCTGGTTCAAGTGATAAACAATCGGTTATCAAACGTTGAATATCCGATGGTATGCTATTGTTCTGTGGAGGTAGAGCATGATTTTCCATTTGAAACCTGCCTCCTTCTTCTCCAAATGGGACATTGCCAGTCAGAATTTCATATAATGTAGCACCGAATGCCCATATATCGCTTTGACACATTGGCTCTGCACCCTCTTGAAATCTTTCAGGTGCCATGTAAGCCATCGTTCCGCTATTACCGTCGTCATAATAGTAGTTGTGAGTACCGTTGTGTTTTGAACTGATACCAAAATCCGTGATGGCGTAATCCTTCGAATTATCTATAAGGATATTCGCAGGTTTTATGTCTTGATGGATGATGCTTGGCTCGTTTGTATGTAATCTGTTTAATCCTGATGAAACATCAAAGATGAATTTCCAAATATCATCTAAAGAGAGTTTTTTGCCTATTAGCTGCTCTGACGATCCATATTTACAGTAAGGTAAAACCAAATAAGGAATTCCCTCAAATATCGAGAAGTTTGTTGGCTGAAGTAGATTCTCATGGCGACACTCATAGACTATTTTATATTCGTCTCGAAATCGTTGTTCACCATCAATATCCAAGGCGTTCTTTGGACGATAAATCTTTATCGCCACAAGCATTCCTGTGTCTTGGTCTATCGATTTTTCGTCCTCGTCAACAGATACATCTACTGTGTTTACGTCTATTGCCAACCATACATCAGCAGTACCGCCATCGGTACTTAATGGACGTAATAATTGGTAGTGTCCATCGAAAAGTTTATTTGATTTTGTAAAAGCCGTAATATCCATCATAAATATACATGAGTATCGACGAGAGACACCTCCTTACACGTTCAAGGAGGTGTCTCTCCCTTAATACCTATTTCATTTTTGACATTTTGAACTTAGTAATCTTTGCACTTGTTGGTGCTTCATTTTTATAGTACCAAATTTGGTTATATTCCAAGTTGTATTCTATTGCAAGTTTACCGTCTGATGTCAAGTATATCCTATTTGTATCACTACTTGCATTTTCCATAAATAGATACTTATTATTAAGATATTTTATTATTTCGTCCTGTCTCTGTAACTACTCAGCCCCCCTCTGAAGAACAAATTTTCTAAGAGTGTCATCTAGAATCTCGTACAGGGGTATGAGTCTCCTAGAATTTTACTAGCACAGAACACAACTTAATGATTACCAGCGAATTAATTTAAAAATACTTGCTGTTTTGTTTGGTTATTTGATGTATTTTTTGTATCTTTACACCTATGAATGAGCAAGTTACAGACATAAAAGAAATCTTGAAGTCCCTTAATGCCAAGGTGTCTTCGCTTCAGCAGACCGTATCTGAGCAAGGTACGGAGATTTCTCGTCTGAACAGGCTCGATAGTTTGCATCAGAAAGAGATGCACGAGGCAAAACTTGAAATCGCAGCTCGGGACAAGGAGATTTCCGACTTGAAGGAACGCTTGTCTAAATACGAAAAGCCAGAACTCAACAGCACCAACAGCAGCACTCCTCCTACAGGTGAGTCTATCAAAGCCAAAGCTATACGACGCACCAAGAGTTTGCGCAAGAAAAGCGGTAAGAAGAGTGGCGGGCAACCAGGTCACAAGGGGTATACTCTCATGACCAATGATGAGCCAGATGAAATCGTGGAGCATTCTCCTTGCTTCTGTCAGCATTGTGGAAAATCACTGGAGGACATTCCTGCCCAAAAGATTCGCAAGACCCAGGTGATTGACATAGAGGTGCCAAAGGTGAAGACAACGGAGCATCAGTATTTCGAGAAAGTTTGTTCTTGTGGTCATCACAACAAGGTGGACGCTCCAAACTGCCGGGTGTCTTATGGCAAGAATCTTAGGGCTATGGTTGTATACCTACTACATGTACAATGCCTCTCCATGGAGAGAGTGGCCGAAACTGTCTCCGACTTCTTCCACCGCAAGATTAGTCAAGGCACCGTGAGCAACATCATCAAGGAAATAGGTAAGAAATCCGAATTCGCCTATGAGGAAATCAGGAAACGAATAGAGAAGTCTCCTGTTGCGGGAGCGGACGAGACTGGTGCCGCAGTTGGGAAGGAGTTGCATTGGAATTGGATTTTCCAAACGGATGTCTTGACATACGTCTATCAGATGAAGTCTAGGGGAATCAAAGCCATAGATGCAAAGTTCCCAGACGGCTTGCCAAATACGGCTTTTGTTACAGACCGCCATGGCAGTTACTTCAAGATGAAAGTAAAGAAGCATCAAGTTTGTCTTGCCCATTTGCTAAGAAACGCAGAGTATCTAAACGAACTCGACGAGGAGCAGGATTGGTCTAAACGATTTCAAAAATGCCTGAGGGATGCCATTGCTTTAAGAAAATCTAAGATTGTCACCGCAAGGAAAATCAAAGGACTGGAAAACAAAATGAGTAAATTGCTTACCGAGAGTTTGACTCACTTACACAAAGACTTTGAGACTTTCAAAAAGGGCATTTACAAAGTGAAAGATTATCTGTTCACTTTCCTTACAGACTTTTCTATCCCCTATGACAATAACGCTAGCGAACGAGGGGTGAGAAAGATAAAAGTCAAACAGAAAGTCTGTGGCTGCTTCCGCACAGATGAGGGAGCGGACATCTTTGCTCAAATACATTCCATTGTGGAGACTGCTAAGAAAAATGGAAACTCTAAATATGCAGCTATACTTGCCATGATTTAATGGCAAGCTTAACTGCGTACCCTATATTTTGAGGAGGTGCTGAGTAGTTACCTTGAAGTATTCTATTTACTGTTTCCATACCTTATAAAATATAATGCAAAGATAATCATATTTTTTTAATTGGCGAATTTTACAAAAAAAACGGGCTATTAAATGGCGATTTTTACAACCACAATCTTATGGAAGTTGTTTCATTGTTTTTAGTAATGATATATGTTCATACTATGATGACTCAATAATTTACCAGACATACGTTTCTGAAATTTGTCCTTATAGGAATGAAAAACTCACATATATTGTGCTAATTAATATATAATTAGGGTCTGCTGAATTAATTTCGAGTCACAGACAGAGGGTAGCAGACGTAGACCCTCATAGTGACGATAATGATGAAAAACCGCCAGATTTCGGTCAGGGCAAGACAAAGTTCCCTCAGGAACTTCATCACGTTTTTAACGAAGTAGCACATTCCCGTCCAGCATCTTGCTGTATCTGGAAGCTTGGCTCTTATGTCATTGGCTCGATAGATTCTCTTGCCGGTACCGAATGAGCATTCGATTTCATTGCGCTCCCCGATGGCTTTTGCCATTCTGGATTTCATATCTTCTGAAGGAGGATCCTTCGGCGGTCGCCCTAACGGTTTGCAGTATGAATGGATTTCAAAATCCTCAAGTATATCTCGGTTTGACCTGTTCAGGTAAATCTTATCCGCAAGGATGGTGGCCGGAAGGTAGCCGAAGCGTTCTTTGAAAAGTTGAATCTGTAGCAAGAGGTCCTGGCTCTCGTTGTAGGCATCCCAGCTGTGGTGGTCGATGAACGTATAGCCCTCGACTATGCTTGCACCTATCTTGGCCCCGAACTCAGTCCTTGCCTTGGCCTTTCCACGGACAATGGCACGGACGTGTGGCTGAAAGATGCTCAGTATGCGGTCTGCACAAGTATGAGTCTTTGACCTGTACATCTCCTCCTGCTGATGGTACATCTTGAGGATGGCAGTCAAGGTGCGTTTCTCATATAGGAATAGGCTCTCGTAGTACGTCTTGTCCTTTGCAAGCAAGTCCATTAAGATGCGGATGTCCTTGCGCAAGTGATTGAGCATCACCCCGATAGTATCACGCACCATCTTGCCTTTCTTCTTGGCTTTCTTGATAAGCTGAAGGTATGCCTGACGTGCATGCCTGTAGTTCGTGCGTGGTTTGTGTAGTTCAAACATCTCGCACACCTTCATGATATAGTCGGTAACCTTGCGGCAGCCGTCATGTATAATGTCAACGTCAACTGGATAGCGCATCTCGGCATCGGCACAGGTAGCATCAATCTTCAGTACACCCTTGTGCTCGCAACCTTGTGAGTCGGTGAAAGATGCGGCATTCGAATCCTCCGGTTTCGGAGTCGGTGGGTCCTCATCATTCTTCTTCGCCTCTTCTTTCTCACGCTTGCGTTTCTCTTCAAGAAGACGCTTCTGCTTGTTGAGAAGCTTGACTGTCATCTTGTTGAGTTCTTCCTCAGAGATTCGCTTGCGTATCGTGACGAACAGGCTCGGGTCGAATATAGGCTTGTCGGTGAACTCATGCAATCCACAAAAGTACTGCATGTAGGGACTCTCTCTGATAATCTCAATGGTCTCTGCATCACTCAGGTTTAGTTTGTGCTTGATAATCATTGCGCCGAGAATCATGCGTGCCGGCTTGTTCCCTGCACCTTTCTTCTGATTGTCCAACCTTGAGTTGTATTCCTTCTCAAGTTCCGTCCATGGAAGAAGGTCACCGAGAGCCACCCATCGGTTTGTCTTGTCCAACTCATCAAGGGATGAGCGGAGCAAACCGAGGTCAAGTTGCTTGTATTTTGGAGCGTAAAACTTCATCTTGCTATGGAATTAACTGTATAAAGGTACGATTTTATAGTTAAACAAACGAAGAAATTAAGTTATATAAACTTAAATATCAGAGAGTTATAAATTATTCAGCAAACACTAATTAAATGAAAATAAAAAGACAGGATACGAGTATTCCTGTCTTCTCATATGTAATGGATATTTTTTTATTTTCTCATCCGCTCCAACTCCTCATCACGCAACATTCTCTCGTTCAGTTTTTCCTGCATCCTGTCAATGAAATAGGTGCGGCTTTCGTTCTTCCGGCGTTTGATATCAGTGTAGAAGCGGTAGCAGTCTTTAGAATCAACCCCGAATATCTTATAGAGAAGTGGGGCGAGCTGTTTGAGCGGCATATTGCCGTTGTTGATGCAGCCCATCACGTCTATGCCGTAGATAAGTTCCACGAGGTCGATGGCATTGCCCGTCCATTGAAGAAGGCTGGCGGTGGTTTCTGTTGCGTTGTTGGCGGATATTAGTGGTGGCACTTGGGGCGTGGCAAGGAATTTCTGCATCTTTCTTACGAAAGACAGAGCCTTGCTGACGTAGGCGGCAATCTCTCTTTTTTCTTCTGACAGATTACGTACGGGATGGTGCTGCAACTCGATTTCGATGTAGGCAAGCGCGATGACGGTAAGGTTCATGTCCATGCCGCCGTTGCACAGTTCGATCACTTGGGTGGCGAAAGCCGTGTATGCCGTTTCCATATTGCAGTCGCCGGCTTCGTTTATCAGGCGGAAAAAGTCGGTTTCCGCCAGCAAGAAATAATTCATGGTTCTGTCAATTTTGAAAATTACACTTTGTTTTCTGCGTGCGCACATGAATATAATTGGCAAAAAACGCGGCAGAAAATAAAAAATCCAACACTCAATTTTACAAAGTGCTGGATTTCAGAGGTATAAAATTCAGTATTTTTTCACAAGGACAAATTATCTCCGACTTAAATTGTTTGTAATCGGAACATTTATTCTATTCCTGAAAATAGAAATGTATGCTTGCCGCACATTTTGGCTATCTTGCTTTTTTATCAAGGATATAGATAATGCGACATACACCGTTGGGATAGCTTTTCAAAGAGGAAAGCGTCCAGTGTTGCTCTGGCAGAGCCGACTTAAAAAAATGTCGTCCGCTTCCGGATATGAAAGGAACGGTGTATAGTATGATTTCATCCACAGCGTGCATCCGCAGCAGTCCGTTTATATAGTCTGCCGTGTCCGGTGTGGCTTCCGCGAGGTAACGGATGTTTGTGCAGTCTTTTCTCCATTCGTGCAGCATTGAAATGGAATAGTCCGGTGTCACACGGTAAAAGGCTTTCTTCCTGATTTCATCAAGACCGCAACGGTCAAGGCACAAATCCTGATGTGCTTTATCATATAACTCTGAAGAAAGACATCCGTCCATCGTCAGTACGGCGAGAATCTGAACTTTACCCATAATCGTTTCCTTTCGTTAGGCAAGGGTAAAAAAGTAGCGTGCAATTCACACTACCTTCAAGCGATGGCTCTGGTAAAGCCTTTACGGAGAGTACGTGAATGCACGCTATGCGTAAGCATAGCATAAGCATCACGCAATCGTCTCCGTAGTT
>JAJVTK010000067.1:0-2944 GCA_021622245.1 Segatella copri
AAATGAACAAGGCGACAACGTATAACTTACCGAGCGTGGCTGTTATAGGTTGTCGTCTCGTTTTATTGGCTATACCGAGTTGTTCGTGTTTGCCGGGTGTTCTCCGTATGGTCTGTATAAAATCTAATACCATGATTCCTAAGACATCACCAAATTTTTGAGAGCTTTTTTGTGTTAAAATAAGCAAAATACCCCCCAGAAAGCATATAGGCATACCTACCCCTGTAGCAGAAGAAGACATTTTTTGACTTTTCTGTTACAAAAAACGATACGGAACTCTTTCTTTTAATAGCTTTTTGCTCGATTCCTAATTAGTTATCCGTATCTGTCCTCACAAGACTATAAGAGACAATGGTACATTGTCATAGTTCACTTGCTTTGGACTTTTCAATATGTAAGTTCTTTCTGTCGTCAGAGGTGTTCAACACTTCCCATTTTCTCTTTTGCTTGCCTATGGCAAACATTCTGCGAATGAGCTTAAACTTGACGGCATTCAATGCCTTACGCTTAGTATCAGAATCTTTTCTGCCTCCTAACTTTCGATAATAAAACATTTGCATTTCCACATCGTACTCAACAGCTCTCAATGCCGCCATAGACAGGTCAGCTTTCACTTGACCGTTACAGTGTGCGGAAGGTCGGGCACGCCATTTCACACTGGTACCAGAAGTGTGACTGCATGGAGCTACGCCAACATATCTCGCATATTGCCGAGCTGTGTCAAAAGCGGTAAAGTTTCGTGTGATGGCAATTATGTTTGTTGCATTGACAAAACCAATTCCTGGTATCGTCAACAGATTCTGAAAAGTGTCAAAGACATCTTCCTCCTTGGACATTAATTCACACTCTTCCTGATCTATCTTCTCAATGTCATGATTGAGCTTTTTAATGTAACTCTCATACATGGCAGAATCCTCTT
This sequence comes from Segatella copri, assembly GCA_021622245.1. GTDB lineage: Bacteria > Bacteroidota > Bacteroidia > Bacteroidales > Bacteroidaceae > Prevotella > Prevotella copri_J. Next base: position 920 of record JAJVTK010000067.1, read on the forward strand.
TCGTTTCAAACATCTGCATTCGGTTCATAAAGTTTGTCCGTTGCTCCACAAGGAACTTACGCTCATTGACAAGTTGCTTCAATTGTTGCATAGCCTTGCTTGGCAACTTGTATGGCTTGGCACATTCCGTGCCATCATAACGATAGAGGAAGTCAGCTATCTTTGCAGAGTCATTCTTGTCTCGCTTATCTATTGTCCCCATAGGATGATGTTTTACTATACGTGTACTAAGCATACAGAAAGAGTAATTCTTGGACGTGAGGAATTTTTCCAAGTCCAAGGAGTAGCAACCTGTAAATTCCATGCCAAACAGGGCTTGGGAAAGTACCACACGGCTCTTTTTGAGCCATGAGCACATATCGCCAAATCCCTTGCGAGTGTTGTTGAACACCTCATGAGGGAACATTTTGATGTTGGTGTCCTCACGAAATATAGATACATCTATGACATTTTTAGAGATGTCAATGCCTACAAATGATTTATTTTTCATATCTTTGCACCGCTTTACGAAAGGAACTCTCTATGTCAGGATAAGCCAAATCTTTTAAAAGCTGGGACGGACAGCTAATTCCCTAAAAGGCACTGAGTCTGACATTTCGGGCAGAGGAGACTATATCAAGGGAAAGGGCTTTGCCTAAGATTAAAAAGTTCACTACCTCTGTCTGGAGTTCCTTCCTTTTGAGGATTCCTCGCAAAGGTAGTGCCAAAAGCAACCAAGAGACTCTATCATGGTATAGTGATGGTCTTAAAACACTGTTAGTTCACTCCTGGTTGCTTGTTTTTCCCATTTCGATAATTGTCCGTCTCCACATACGGAGTACCTCGTTTTATAACGGCAAACATACGGAGTATCATCTTAAACTTGATTGCATTAAACACTATTCCACTGCATTTCTCCTTTCTCTTGCGTTCCCAGTAATCTCTGATGTTCGGAATGTGCTGCATGCAAACCAAACAGGCAATGGACAAATCTGCCTTTGCCTGTTTAAAACCTTTCTTAGAGACTGACGAGCCTTTTCTCACAGATGTACCAGATTCTTTCTTGAAAGGAGCGACACCAATATAGCAAGCGTATTTACGTGGGTTATCTATTGCCATGAAGTTTTCGGTCAAGACAATGGTTTCAAGTGCGACAACACGCCCAATACCAGGTATTGATGTCAGCAGGGAAAAGTTCTTGCTGATGTCCGCATCTTCTTTTATGTACATGTCAATTTCATTGTCTATGCCTTTAAGTGCATCATTGAGCGTTTTAAGTTGCCCATTCTTACGTTCCACAGACAAATCTGTGTCATACGCACATATATCATGAAGCTGCTGCTTGTAAAGGACTGACTGCTTGACTGTCTGCTTGCGTTCCGCCAAAAGCCTCTTCAACTTAAAATATACAGGAGGAGGAAGTTTTGATGGGTTGCGAAGAATCTTTCTGTGGTTCTGCTCACAGTAAATGGCTATGCGGAAAGAATCAAGCTCGTCAGTCTTGATGCGGTCGAGCGAACGCAGTCCATCATCCAAGTCTGGCTCAAAGCGATGCATCTTGCGAGGTTCCACCATCCTATAAATATAATGTTTCTCTTCCAACCACAGTCTAAAGTTTTGGGTGTAAAGTCCTGTATATTCCATACAGAACAAGACTATATCAAACCCCTTGCTTACCTTTGCCACCCATGACCCAATTTTCTTGAAACCTGCATTGTTGTTGCTCACCTTTATATGGGCTTTCTTCCAATCAATGCTTTCTCCGTCATAATAAGCAAGGTCGAGAGTCTGCTTTGAGACATCCACGCCTATGTAAAGTTCTTTATCCATAATTTTGACATTTAATAGTTAAATGGAATCAAGAAAGTTGGCTGGATTATATAAGGACTATGACATGAGAAAGGGCATACCTTGAAAGAAAGATAGTTCACCTTAACACCCATTAACCAAATATCCTAACTTGATTCCTGGGTGCAAAGGTAAAAGCTAAAACACTGCGGTGGTTCGCCCAAGTGGCTGGAGGCGCAAAGCCTCCAAGGAACGTTG
>JAJVTK010000006.1:0-39011 GCA_021622245.1 Segatella copri
TTCTTCAATGTTACTGGTCTGAAGTTTGAGGATTGGGTAATCATCATCGTTGGTTCTTCACTTGTGCTTTGGATTCGTGAAATCTGGAGTTTGTTGAAGAAAATCTAAAATAAAATAGAAGGAGTTGCGTTATTCTTTTAAAATAGAAGGCGCAACTCTTTTTTATCAGTTTCTAAAATATATAAAGATATGGCTAAGTTTAAAATACCAGGAGTTTCATTCTCCTTAAATCGGGCTTTAGGTATCACGCAAGCAAAACAAAAGTTTGCTCGCGAGACAGGTATTCCAACCTCAAAGGCTGGATTGGAGAGAAAAATTGGTAAGATGGTTCTGAAGGCTTTGTTTGGAAAATAATATGAGTAATAACAATAATAAACAGTTAGGTGAAGCGCCTTGGCTTCATGTAATTATTTCCACAGGATTGGGCACTGGCTTTGTACCTAAAGCACCTGGTACAGCAGGAGCTTTCCTGGCTTTGCTCATTTGGATAGGTCTTTATTATGTCCTTTCTCCTATAGGGTTATTGGTGGCTACAATTTTATTGGTTGTTGGTTCTTTGTTGATCGGAGTCTGGACAGATAATGTGATGGAGAAATATTGGGGCGAAGACCCTAGGGCTGTCGTTATTGATGAGTTTTTCGGTACATGGGTTGCAGCTTTAGCCGCTGTGTATGTAGATGGTCCAGCTTATATCTCAATATCCCTTGCAACAATAGGTTTTGTACTGTTTAGAGTAATTGATATAACTAAGCCGCTTGGTTGCAGATGGATAGACCGGAATATTCATGGTGGATGGGGCTGCATGCTTGACGATGCTTTGGCAGGATTCTATGCATTTATTGTAACATTAATAATTAGATATTTCCATCTAGTAGAATATATTCATGGAGCATTTTACTTGTAAAAGAGTAGTTACAACTGGTATCATTGGAGCAATCGTTGGCGATAGTTTCGGGGTTGCGTATGAATTTCATCCAGTAAAGCATGGGGACTTCGATATATACAAAAGAACTCGTTTTACGGATCATATGGTGATGACCTTGGTTGTAGCGAAATGACTTTACGATTTGTTGATTGTATGAATAGAAAAAATATGGAAAATGAAATTATAAAAGAAAGGTTTCTTGGTACAATCTTCGGACAAGCTGTAGGAGATGCCTTGGGACTGAGCACGGAGTTTATGGCCAAGCAAGAGGTGGATCGTTTTTATCCTAAAGGGATAGAGGATTATTCACAAATCGTGCAGGATAATCATCGTCGGCGTTGGCAAAGAGGCGATTGGACTGATGATACCGATATGATGCTATGCATCTTAGATTCCTTTGTGGCTTGTCAAAAGGTAGATACTCTTGATATTGCCAGAAGATTTAAGGAATGGATGATGAATGGAGGCATGGGAATTGGCCGGCATACATATAATGTAATGGCTCTTGGTGACTATACTTCGAATCCACAGAAGGCTGCAGAGATTATCTGGAAGATGGGAAAGAAAAAAGCTGCAGCTAATGGGGCTGTCATGAGAACTTCTGTGGTAGGACTTATGAAGGACAATGTGGCTAATAATGCTGAGAATATCTGTAAGCTAACTCATTTTGATCCTCGCTGTGTGGGCTCTTGCGTTATAGTTTCTTCTATCATACATACTCTTGTCTTTGAAGACAGGATATTGGATTATGAAAATGTGATTGGCATTGCTAAACAATATGATGAGCGAATCATTCCATTTGTTGACTTGGCATATTATGAAGGTCTGGATTCTTTGTGTCTGGATGATGAAAAGAGTATGGGATATACGCTCAGAACTTTAGGAGCAGCCCTATGGGCTTATTGGCATGCAACATCGTATAAGGAGGGTATCTTGAAGATTGTTTTATCGGGAGGAGATGCGGATACAAATGCAGCAGTAGCAGGAGCTATCCTGGGTGCTAAATTTGGAATAAACCAAATTCCTGAAGAATGGAGGAATGGTCTTCTCCATGCTTCTATGCTCCATGATAAGGTGCAGAGTTTCTGGAGGTATGCTATCAAGGGGAAAGGGATGAAAAGAGCTTGGATATGCTAAGATTATAGTTTTTTCTTAGTAAAAGTTTTGTGGTTTCGAGATCATTTCTTATTTTTGCAATCGATAATGACAAAAAGCAATTGATGTATGGATAAAGATACAGTAGAATTCGCAACGTATTGCATTGGTAACTTGTCTCGTCGATTAGGACTGAATGCTAGGGATGTATACGAAAGATTGAAGACATCTGGTATACTGAATGGGTATATTGTACCAAGTTATGATGTGCTCCATACTTTTGGTAAGGAATATTTGATGGAAGACCTCATAGATTATATGAGGGAGAAAGGAGTGTTGAATTAGTATGAGAGTTTATCATTCTTCATCTGTTAGAGTGGAGCATCCAGATCTGCATGATGCAGGATATCATGCTATATTGGAAGCAAAGTATGCTCGAATCATTGAAGAAATCAGTAATATGTATTCTATCTCCTTAGATGAGGCAATGGATATGTTCTATCATTCTGATACTATGCAGCTGATGGAGGAGGGTGTTGCCGACTTGCATTGCCGTAGTGACAAGTATCTTGCCGAGGAAGTGTGGCGAGAGCGGAATTCATAAGAAGTATGATGAGTAGAACTCAACATTCATGTTCCCTTTTATCTAGTTCGTCTAAAAAGTCGTCGAATGCATAGTCTTCGTGTCTTTCTATTCCTGCAGAGGATTTGCTTAATGAGTTATAGGATAGAGGTTGCACCTGAGTTTGCCCGTAGATTGAAGAATTTAAGTAAGCGCAGTCTGCATTAGAGTATTATAACGCAGAATCCTGCCGGCATCATTGCCAGCAGAATTTTTTTGTATCAGCCCAGGCTATTCATCTTCTGTAATGATTTCTAAATCTTCAGCTATTTTCTTCAGTCTGTCTCTTATCCTCTTTGCCAAGGTTGGTGGCTTTTGCTGAATGACAGGCTTTGGGGGCTCTTCTTCTACGACTGGAGATTCTTCTGTCGGAGCATCGGGGATGAGTGGGGGCTGCTCATCATCAGGGATGTCTGTAGATTCTGTGTTTGAGGACTCTGTAGGAATATCCTCTTTTGGGGAATCTTCTTTTCCCTGTGATTGGAAGTCGTCACGTATCGGATGATAAAGCTTGTCGATAATTCTCTGGTAATCATCTTCATCCTTTGTGGTTGTGACTGGATTGTCCTGAATTTCATCTGCCAGTTCGTTGTTGAGACCTGTTGCCAGGATGGTTACTTTGGCATCCTCATCCAGACTGTCATCATCTGAAAGACCCCAGATAACCTTGATGTCTGGATTCAATTCATCGAAGAAGGCATCTATCTCTCGCATTTCCCTTACGAAAATAGGGTGCTTGCTGGAGGTATAGATGTTGAAGAGGATGCGCTGTGCATTGCTGATGTCGCTACCATAGAGTAATGGGGAATCTAAGGCATTGAGAATGGCATTCTGAACTCTGCCTTCTCCGCTGGCCCTGCCCATCGCCATGATGGCACCGCCGCCACTCTTGATGGTGGTCTCGATGTCACGGAAGTCGAGATTGATGGTTCCTTCTACGGTAATCAGCTCAGAGATGCTCTTGGTGGCATCGCTCAGTACCTTGTCTGCCAGTTTGAAGGCATCCTTTACGGTAATTTCAGAATCGGCATATACATCGCAAAGCCGCTCGTTGTTGACAATGAGCAGGGCATCTACGTTCTTGCGCATCTCTTCTACCCCCTGCAGGGCCTTCACGATTTTCTTTCGCTTTTCAAAATAAAATGGGATGGTGATGATGCCCACCGTCAGGATGCCCATGCTTTTTGCGATACCGGCGATGACAGGTGCTGCTCCTGTTCCGGTACCGCCACCCATGCCGGCTGTAACGAATGCCATCTTGGTTCCGTCATTCAGCAGTCGTTGGATGTCTTCCTGGGTGTTCTGCGCTTCGCTTCTTCCGACTTCAGGGTTAGCACCTGCTCCCAAGCCGCTCTTTCCGAGCATGATTTTTACAGGCACTGGTGATTTGGATAGCGACTGGCTATCCGTATTGCAAACGGCAAAGCTCACATTTACAATACCTTCTGAGTACATATTCTTAACGGCATTACATCCGCCACCACCCACACCTATCACCTTGATGATATTTTTGGTGGTGTCTTCTGTCTGTCCGAAATCTATTGGAGTCCATTCTTCTGTCATCTTATCTATATTTCTATTTTGGGCACAAAGATAATAATAAAGGAGTAATTATACAATAATAAATGAAACGCAAGGCTTGCGAAAGAAGTTTTTTTGATGAAGAGAAACGTTTTTTCCTATTCTTTTTGTATTTTTGCATCCGTTATGCAAGATGAACTGAGAAATATGGATGCCGAGGAGAAAGCTGCTTTGATAAAAACGCTTTCCTCCCAACTTTTGGTAGAAGGAAGAACTGACCTTTTGCTGAAAGCTATCAGTGTGCCCGTATTGGAACAGCTTCGCATTGAGGCTGCAAGGGCTACTCTCAGCCCATTGCTCATCACTGAGGATTATCACTTCCTTTTGCCTGAGTTTGGTAATAAAGAAGTACAGCTCAGTCCCATCCACAAGGCACTCTATCTGCTCTTTCTGAACCATCCGGAAGGTATTGAATTCAAGAATCTGGTAGATTATCGGGAAGAACTTCTTCAACTTTATCAAAAGATAGGGAATAGAATAGATATGGATAAAATCACTGAGACCGTGAATCGTCTGGTGAATCCGCTTGATAATGCGATAAATGAGAAGTGTTCTCGTATCAAGGCTGCCTTTTCTGATTTGATGGATGAGTATCAGGCAGACTATTATATCATTAATAGTCATGTGAAGCGACATCAGGGAAGTTCTATGAAACTGTGGTTTGAGAGGTTGAAAATCATCAACCTCCCAAGAGAATTGGTTGTTTATCAATGTTCTTGATGTTTGCTCTCACCTCATTTGAAATCTATCCCCATATTTAGGTATTTCTGCGAAACCATCATTTTTAGGTATTGCAGATGATGGAAAAAGGATGTATCTTTGCACCCGAAAATATAATGTAACTAAAAGTAAGATAGACAAATGAAAACAACAATCGTAATTTATGGCTCTTCTACTGGCTCATGCCAGTCGATTGCCGAAACCATCGCCTCTAAGTTGGGCGTGGAAGCTGTAGATGTAGCTAACATCGATGACGCTACTATCGCAAGTCATGAGAATCTTCTTCTCGGTACTTCTACATGGGGTGCCGGTGAGATGCAGGATGATTGGTATGATGGCGTGAAGACATTGAAGAGTGCCGGCTTGGCTGGTAAGACTGTAGCCCTGTTCGGTTGTGGCGACAGCGAGTCTTACCCTGATACATTCTGTGGCGGCATGAAGGAACTCTACGATGCTGCCGTTGAGGCTGGCGCTACCGTATTGCCTGGTGTTTCTACAGACGGATACACCTATGATGACAGTGAGGCAATTGATGGCGACAAGTTTCTGGGACTCGCACTCGACGAGGTGAACGAGGACGACAAGACAGAGGAGCGTATCGATGCCTGGCTCGAGGACATCAAGCCAGCGTTATAATTTTACAAAAATATTTTTCAAGAATTGGAGAATGATGGAATTCTCTGATTCTTGGCTTAAAAACAGATAAATTCGGATAGTATGCAGCAGGAAATCGCAACACCAGTAGATTTGAAGGTTCTGATGAATCATATATATGAATATAAGAAGGGCGTGCGCCGCCTGGTGCTCTACACCTTCAACAAGAAATATGAGTCTTTTGCCATAACTAGATTAGAGCGTCAGAACATTGATTATATCATTCAGCCGGTTGGCAACGACCGTCTGAATCTCTTCTTTGGTAAGAAGGAATGTCTGGATGCTATCCGCATGATAATCACCAAACCGTTGTGCCAGCTTACGCCGGAGGAGGATTTCATCTTGGGTGCCATGCTGGGATATGACATCTGCGCCCAATGCGAACGCTATTGTGAGCGGAAGAAGAAGGTTTGCTAAGTTTTTTCTTTCATCTTCGTAATGTTTTATGTTTATAAGTAGAAAGAGCGTGATTGCCGTAATGGTGATTACGCTCTTTCTGCATATTTCGGAATAATTCCTCTTTTTGAGGGCTAAAATGAAAGCAAAAGTCCTGAAAACACTACTTATTTATTAGTACTGACTATATCAATGCGTTTAACCTGATACCTATTTTTAAGTATAAAAAATGTGAAAATCACAATTTCTCGGTATTGTACAATTTCTAAATAAGCCTTACCTTTGCAACCCGAAAATAAGGAATAGATATGAAAAAAGGATTAGGAAAAATCAGAAAGATTAAAAAGAAACACATCTTCCTGGCCTTATTGACCGTGATTGTTCTGGGAGGTTTGGCGAAGGCTTACTCTGCCTGGGTGGGTACTACCCGCATCGCTTTCCTCAACTATCAGGCTATTGCGCTGGGACAGATTTCGCATGCCAACGACAATGCGATGATTAAACTGAGTGAGATCACAACCGATGATTTCGATCATCTGGATGATTACGATATGATTATCGTGAATGGTATGGGACTCCGAATTGACGAGAACCAGCGCAAGCAGTTGGAAGAGGCTTCCTACAAGGTGCCAACACTGACTCATGCTGCTACCAACCCAGCCAACAATATCGTATCAGTAGATAACTTCGATGCCGATTATCTGATGCAGTACATCGAGAACGGCAGCAAGAAGAATTATCACAGTATGCTCGCTTACATCCGTAAGTTTATCGACGGAAAGAAGTTCATGGCTCCAGAACCAGAACGTGTGGATGAGCGACCAAACTATCTCCTGACTCATTTTGACCCGAAGGATGAAAAGGGCGATGAACTGGGCTTCAACAGTATCCGCGAGTACAATGCATTCCTGGCAAAGAACGGTTTATATAAAGAAGGTGCTCCTACCATTATGCTTACTGGTTTTATGGGTGCGGCTCCTGATATGGAAAAAGCTTTCGAAAAGAAGGGATTCATGGTGTATCGCATCAACCAGCTGCAGAGCTTTATCGCCGGTCATCATGCCGACAGTATCCAGGCGAATGCCGTAGTGAATATGGCGCATGGCAGACTGGGCGATTACTTCGTTGAGTTCCTGAAGCAGAAGAATATTCCATTGTTCTCACCTCTTAATATCAACCGCTTGACCACCGATTGGGAGAACGACAAGCAGGGAATGAATGGCGGTTTCATGTCGCAGAGTATCGTGACTCCGGAGATTGATGGTGCCATCCGTCCATACGTGGTTTTCGGACAGCGCATCAACAAGGAGGGCTTGCAGGAGGTTTACGGCATCCCTGACAGAATGGAGAGTTTCGTGGAGAGCGTGCAGGGCTATGTGAATCTGAAGAACAAGAAGAACAGCAACAAGCGCATCGCCATCTTCTACTTCAAGGGTCCCGGTCAGAATGCACTCACCGCTTCGGGAATGGAAGTGGTTCCATCGCTCTACAATCTCCTGGTTCGCTTGAAGAATGAGGGATACAATGTAGGCAAGTTGCCTGCCAATCCTCAGGAACTGGCAAAGATGATCCAGGCTCAGGGTGCCGTCTTCGGAACCTATGCCGAGGGTGCTTATACCCAGTTCCTGAAGTCTGGACATCCTGCCCTGGTTACCGCCCAGCAGTTTGCCGGATGGACCCAGAAGGCTTTGTCTAAGAAGATGATCAAGGAGATGAATCAGCTCTATGGTTCCTTCCCTGGCAAATATATGGCTACCGATGACGGTAAGTTGGCGGTGGCAAGACTGCAGTTCGGTAATGTGGCTCTGCTTCCACAGGTGATGGCAGGCGTGGGAGGCGACTCCTTCAAGATTGTGCATGGCACCGACCAGGCACCACCTTACACCTATGTTGCCTCTTATCTCTGGGCACGTTATGGTTTCAGTGCCGATGCACTCATCCATTTCGGAACCCACGGCTCGCTGGAATATACTCCGAGAAAGCAGGTGGCACTCGGCAGCGACGACTGGAGTGACCGATTGATTGGTGTGGTTCCACATCTTTATATATATACCATCGGCAATGTGGGCGAGGCGATGATTGCCAAGCGCCGCACCTATGCCCAGACCCAGAGCTATCTCACTCCTCCTTTCAAGGAGAGCGAATTGCGACAGACCTATAAGCAGTTGAGCGATGCCATCCAGTCATACGAGAAGAAGGCATCTGCCGAACAGTCGCTCAAGGTGAAGGCGCTGACCGTGAAGATGGGAATCGCCCGAGAACTGGGTCTCGATGCCAAGCAGATGAACAAGCCTTATTCTGCAGATGAAATAGCGAGAGTAGAGAACTATGCAGAAGAGTTGGCTAACGAGAAGATTACCGGCAAACTCTATACTCTGGGTGTGCCATACGATAACGATGATGTCCGCACCAGTGTCTATGCGATGGCTACAGATCCTATTGCCTACGGAATGCTGGCAGTAGATAAGCTGAAAGGTCGTGCTCAGGAAGGTGTGGAGAAGCACAAGCAGCTTTTCGACCGGCTCTATCTGAGCAAGGCACGCAATACCGTGACCCAGCTTCTGGGTTCAGCCTCGGTTTCTGATGAATACATCTGTCGTTATGTAGGAATCACTCCTGCCGAACTCCAGATGGCCCGTAAGGTAGAGGCGATGCAGGCTGCTCCAGATCCTATCCAGATGATGATGCAGATGGCAGACCAGATGGGTGGAGCGAAGGAGGCGAAGCCGAAGAGGGTGGATCATCGTACGGTAAGCGAACTCCGTGCTGCCAAGGTTTCTCATAAGAAGAAGATTCCGCAGATGAGTCGTGAGGCTTTTGAGAAGATGGAGCAGACCGGTCGCTTCCCAGACAAGATGATGGAAGCCATCAAGAAGGGACAGAAATGGTATCAGGAGGATTTGAAAAAGGCGAAGATGGCAAAAGCCGGTAAGGGCAAGTCATCTCAGACCGGAAAATCTTCTAAAGATAAGGGTATGATGATGTCGAAAGCACCTAAATATACCCGTCAGCAGATTCATCTGGCTCAGGCGATTACTACCGTAGAGCATGCCTTGCAGAATGTGGGCAAGTATTCGGAGGCGCTCCGTCAGAGTCCGTTCAACGAGATGTCTTCTCTGATGAATGCCCTGAATGGCGGCTTTACCGCTCCATCTCCTGGTGGTGATCTGATTGTGAATCCGAACACCCTGCCTACCGGTAGAAACCTCTTCTCCATCAATGTGGAGAATACACCTTCGGAGGATGCCTGGGAGAAGGCAAAGGAACTTTGCGACAATACCATCAAGATGTATTGCGAGCGACATAAGGGTGAATATCCTCGTAAGGTAAGCTACACACTCTGGAGCAGCGAGTTTATCGAAACAGAGGGTGCTACCATCGCTCAGATTCTCTATATGCTCGGTGTAGAACCGGTAAGAGATGCCTTCGGTCGTGTTACCGATCTGCGTCTCATCCCATCCAAGCAGTTGGGCCGTCCTCGCATCGATGTCGTGGTTCAGACTTCCGGTCAACTCCGCGACCTGGCAGCATCCCGTCTCTTCCTCATCAACAAGGCGATAGAGATGGCAGCAAATGCCAAGGGTGATAAGTATGACAACCTGGTGAAAGCCGGTGTTACCGAATCGGAACGGGTACTCGTAGAGAAGGGCATGTCGCCAAAGGAGGCCCGCGAGGTGAGTATGTATCGAGTGTTTGGTGGCGTAAACGGCAACTATGGTACCGGTATCCAGGAGATGGTAACCGCAGGCGACCGCTGGGATAAGGAGAGTCAGATTGCCGAGGTCTATATGAACAATATGGGTGCCTTCTACGGTGATGAGAAGAACTGGGAAACTGTGCGCAAGGCTGCTTTCGAGGCAGCGCTGACCCGTACCGATGTGGTGGTTCAGCCACGACAGAGCAATACTTGGGGTGCCTTGAGTCTCGACCACGTATATGAGTTTATGGGAGGTATGAACCTCGCAGTCCGCAACGTAACCGGTAAGGATCCGGATGCTTATCTCGCCGACTATCGCAACCATAGCAATATGAGAATGCAGGAGGTGAAGGAGGCTATCGGCATCGAGGGCAGAACCACCATCTTCAATCCAGCCTATATCAAGGAGAAGATGAAGGGTGGAGCCAGCAGTGCCAGCACATTCGCCGAAATCGTAACCAATACCTACGGCTGGAATGTGATGAAGCCAAAGGCAATCGACAAGGAGATGTGGGACGAGATCTATAATGTATATGTCAAGGACAAGTACAATCTCGGCACCAAGGAGTTTTTTGACAAGCAGAATCCGGCAGCGCTGATGGAGATGACCGCCGTGATGATGGAGAGTGCCCGCAAGGGTATGTGGAAGGCTACTCCTCAGCAGCTCAAGGACATAGCCAAGCTTCATACCGAGACCGTGAACAAGTATAAGCCTTCATGCTCCGGTTTCGTCTGCGACAATGCCAAGCTGCGCAACTATATCGCCAGCAAGACCGATGCAGCTTCTGCCAAGGAATATCAGCAGAATGTAGAACAGATCCGCGATGCTGAGGCTGCGAAGAACAGCAGCGACAAAGGTATGGTGATGAAGAAGGAGACGCTGAATGAGGAAGCTCAGAAGACCACCACTGTGGTGAGCGGCATCGTAGTAGGTGTCATCGTCATCGTAGCATTCGTTGTGCTCGCAGTATATTTGCGACGTCGTCGCAAAATGATGAGTGAAGAATAATTCAACACTTAACAGTGAAGAATAATTCAACATTCAACATTTAACATTCAACATTTTAAAAAAAAGTGGAGACATTAGTTTTAGTAATGATGATATTGGTTTGCTTCAGTTTTGTGCTGAAGCAGACCTTCCACGGAGTGAAGGAGATTATGATCATCTCGGTGCTCGTAGCCTTCTTCGTGGGAATGACCTGGCCATTCGCCATTGAGCAGTCGAAGACGCAGATTGCAGCTTGGATAGCCGACCAGAAGCTGATGCTCGATATGGCGGTGCTGCTGAGTATCGACGTGGCACTCACGATGCTTTTCTGTGTGCACCACGTAGATCTGAAGACTTCGGAACATGTGAGCCGCCGCAAATGGGTGTTCTTCATCTTCCTGAAGTATTTCCCGGGTTTGCTGGTTTTCCCAGTGCTGTTCAGCGTTCTGGTGATGACCATCTTCCTGCTTCCCGGCGTATCGTTCCAGGTAGTGGCATGGGTGCTTGCCGTAGTGCTGCTGGTCTTGACTCCGGTATTCACCTACGGTTTGAGATGGCTCTTGCCGGAGCGACCAATCCGCTTGGAACTGCTTTTCTTGGTAGAGGTGCTGCTCGGATTGATGGGCATCATCGGTACGGTGAATGGCAGGACAGCGGTGGCAGGATTCAACAGTTTCGATGCCCTCTCGCTTCTCGGCGTCATCGCCATCGTCATCGTAGGAATGGCGATAGGATGGGCAATTTACAATTATCAAATTAAAAAATATAGAGTATAATGAATTACATATCAGACGTATTGTTTTGGATTTCCACAGGCATGCTGGTTCCTGTGATTATTTTGTTGATTTTCTTCTTCCTCAGAGCCTTGCTGCTCCTCGGAGGTTTCTTCGGACAGTATCTTGTAAAGCGCAAGTCGGGTGCGGAGATTCGTGAACAGATGAACACCCTGACACTCGATAACATCGATACCTTGGGCGATCGCTTGCCAAAGAACAAGCAGGCTGTCATCGTTTCCTATATGAAGAAACTCGTGGACAACCGTCAGAGCAAGGCGCAGGTGAACCGCATCCTCGACCAGTATGCCCAGTTTGTTGAGAAGGATCTTTCTCTTCCTTCTACTCTTCTGAAGATGGGTCCGATGCTCGGTTTGATGGGTACCTTGATTCCGATGGGTCCTGCCCTGGTAGGTCTTTCTACCGGCGATATTGCTTCGATGGCTTATAACATGCAGGTGGCTTTCGCTACCACCGTAGTGGGATTGTTCTCTGCAGCCATCGGTTTTGTAACCAAGCAGACCAAGAACCGCTGGTACACTGAGGATATGAGCAACCTCGAGTTTATGGCAGACCTTTTGGAGGAAAAGTAAAAAGGCTTTTAAAGGTAAAAAAGTAAAAAGGTAAAAAAGTAAAAAAGGCTTTTAAAGGTAAAAAAGTAAAGATATATAATTTATGAGACAGAGACGCAGAAATAGGCTTGCGCATGATGGCGAGGATGATGATCCGATGAGCGTAGTGAGCAACCTCTTCGATGTGGCGATGGTGTTTGCCCTTGCCCTGATGGTGGCACTCGTTTCGCGCTATAATATGACGGAAATGTTCAGCAAGGATAACTTCACGATGGTGAAGAACCCTGGCAAGGAGAATATGGAAATCATTACCAAAGATGGTGAAAAGATAAATCGCTATACCCCTTCAGAAGACCAGAGTAAGAAGTCGGGCAACAAGGGAAAGAAGGTAGGCATTGCTTACCAGCTGGAGAATGGCGAAATCATCTATGTTCCGGAAGATAAATAAGCGGGGATTGCAAATCCCCTCAAATAGAAAATATTATTGTAACTAAAAGAAAAATAAAGAAAAATGAAAAAGTTTAAGACAATGATGGCCATGATGTTGGCTTTGGTTTCTATGTGTGTAGCATTCAGCTCTTGCAGCAGCGATGATGATGATAATACTGCTGGCGGCGCTAAGAAAATAGTAGGAACATACACAAGTACTTTAAATCTGACTGTAATGGGACAATCTTCTTCGTATGAAGATAAAACAGTAAAAGTGGAAGCTGTTGATGATAATACGGTAAAGATTACATTGCCAGCTTGCGACGAGGCTATGATGCCTCTTCCTGCTCTGGAGGTTCCTGCAGTAAAGGTTTTTGGTTCTAATGGTGCTTATGCTTTCTCTCAGAAAAACTATGCAGGTACTATTACCGTGAATGGAGAAGAGAAGAAGTACACAGTTACTTTAAATGGTACTTTGAAGGACAAGACTCTGACCGTCGACTATTCTTTGCAGTATGGCAGGATGCCTCAGCCAATGATTGGTAAGTTTGTTTGTACAAAATAAGAAGATTGTTTCAGGATAAGCTTTGATATAATTCGATGAAACAAAAGATATTCGCACTATTCCTGATCCTTTGCGGATTGTGCCTGAATCTGAAAGCCGAAACCCAGGGCGATGTCGTGGGTAGGGTGCTCGATGATTCGGGCGCACCTCTGGCGGGTGCTACCGTCCAGATTTTGCATGCAAAGGGTGGGGTAACAACTGATGAAGACGGATATTTCCGCATTCCTTACAGCAAGGATGGAGCGGTGAGAGTGAAGGTGAGCTTTGTGGGCTATCAGACTCAGACTTTCGTACTGAAAGCGGATGAGAGAAAAGGTGAGCAGCATGTGCTTCGCCTTCAACCGGATGCTACAGCCCTCGATCAGGTGGTAGTTACCGCAACCCGAACTCCGAAGGCTTTGAAGGATGCTCCTGTGGTAACCCGTCTGATTACCGCCAATGATATCAAGATTGCAGATGCTACCAATATCCAGGACCTCCTCACCGAGCAGATGCCGGGTCTGGAATTCGGCTATGCCATGAATCAGGAGACTTCTCTCAACATGAATGGTTTCGGTGGAAATGCCGTGCTCTTCCTCGTAGATGGCGAACGATTGGCTGGCGAAACCATGGATAATGTAGATTATAGTCGTCTGAACTTGGATAATGTAGGACGTATCGAGATAGTAAAGGGTGCTGCTTCGGCGCTCTATGGCGCCAATGCCGTAGCCGGAGTTGTCAACATCATCTCCCGTGAAAACAGCGAACCTTGGACTGCCAATGTCAATACCCGCTACAACGACTTCAACAAGGAGTGGCGCCATGGTGGAAGCTTCAGCTTCAATGCCGGAAAGTGGAATTCGCAGACCAGCATCCAGCGCACCACATCGGATGAGGTTCAGCTCACCAGTCCTTTCGATACAGAATCCAACATCCTTCATATCTATGGTGGAGAGACCTTCAATGTGAAGGAACGTCTTACCTACAAGCTCTCTGATAAGGTAAAACTGATAGGTCGTGGCGGTTATTTCAATCGTATCAGCAAGCGCAGCAACTATGATGATCATTACATGGATTATTCTGCCGGACTGAAGACCGTGATGAATCTTTCGGAGAATGATAATCTGGAGATTTCTTACGGCTTCGACCAGTATGACAAGGCTCGATATGTAAATGATGAGCGTACTCACGACCACGATTATACCAACCGTCAGAACACCGTCCGTGCCCTCTATTCCCATATCTTCGGCAAGAATACATTGACGGTAGGTGCAGATTTCCTGAACGATTATCTTACCACCTATCAGTTTGAGGATAATGAATCAAAGAATCAGAATTCATGTGATGCCTTCGCCCAGTTCGATTACAATCCTTTGCAGTGGTTGAACATCGTGGCAAGTCTTCGTCATGATTACTTCTCTGCATCCAGCCAGCATGCCACTACTGGTCGTCTGGCTCTGATGACCAAGTGGAAGGGTTTCTCCATCCGTGCCAACTATGCCGGCGGATTCCGTGCCCCAACGCTCAAGGAGATGTATATGAACTTTGATATGGCAGGTATGCAGATGATTTACGGTAATCCGGATCTGAAGCCGGAGAAGAGCAACAACTACAACCTGGCGCTGGAGCATACCGGAAGGGTGAAGAATGCTGGCTTCTTTACCGGTCAGTATAGTCTTACCCTGATGGGTTATTATAATAAGTATGATAAGCGCATCACTACCGAGGATTATGCCGATTATACCCCGGGAACCGGTCAGCCGGATGTGGCTTCGCGTTATTGCAATGAGGATGGAGTAGAGGTGAGCGGCATCGACTTCAGTGCCCAGTACCGTTCGGATATGGGACTCGGTGTGAAACTCGACTACAGCTATCTCCATGTGGGTGGCAGAAGCGTAGATTCCCAGTTCTCCCAGCCTCGTCCGCATTCAGCTACCTGGCGTCTCGACTACGACCGGCAGCTCTGTTCGTTCTATCGCATCAATGCCGCTCTGTCAGGCAGATATCTGTCTGCTCCTGATACGAACATCAAGAAGCATGACAGCAGCTATCAGTTGTGGAAGTTCACGCTTCAGCAGCGATTCCTGGATGCCGTCAATCTGAATTTCACGGTAGATAATCTTTTCGGTTATACGCCAAAGAACTATTATTGGAGTTCGGCGATGACCACCGGTCGCACCTTCACGGTAGGCCTTTCTATCGATATCGACCGTTTTGTAAAGGTATTCTAATAAAAATAGCAGGGTGGACCAGTCTTCCATCCTGCTTCTTTTTTATTAATAGCACCCCTCTAACTGTATAAAAACAGGTAGTTAGGGCGGTACTATCGCATTTTTAATGTCCGTTTTGGAAACTGATACTGCCCCCATGTGATAGAAATTAATATCGTTGTAATACCATGAAAAGATGTAAAAACGTTAAATATGAGGGTGAAAATGCACTTTAACGTGAAAAAAATTGTTTTATTAAAGGCTTTTCTATATCTTTGCAGCGCAAATAAGAATAACAAACTTTAAATATGGATAGTCATTCAGTAAGAACTAAAAAAGAAGTCGAAGATTTTCTCCGCCACTTTTTGCCAAAGATGGACGTGCTAGGTATTATCTTTTTGAACCGATCCAAGAATCAAGAAGCATTAAAGATGCTTGGCATAACACCTTCAGCAAGAAAAGAAATCATAAAGAGTATCACCGCTGAAGACTATATTGAAACGGTTTTAGATGAATTTTCCTATGGAGATATGTGGGTGTTTGGTAAAGATTGTGATGGTGTAGATGTTTATGTCAAAATTGCTCTTGGCAAACCAAATACGAATACTATTTGTATTTCTTTCCATACCGCAGAACATCCTTTAAAATATGCATTTAAATAAAGAGGAGGTGATTATGAATAAGCAGATTGTCAACAGTATGAGTAGTCCTTTTACTGGAGGAATGGTGTATCTTGTTGAAGATACTGAGGTTCAGACCTTCCGTAAAGAAAAATACTCTGTTCATGTGCGATATTATGTATGTAAAGATACTGGGGAGCAATTTACATCAGAAGAGCAAGATGAACAGTTGTGTAATGAATTGTATAACCAGTATCGTATTAGGCATGGAATCCCATTTCCTGACGAGATTAGAAAGATTAGAGAGCACTATGGTCTTTCTCATTCTCAGATAACCAAAATTGTTGGATTTGGTCAGAATCAATGGAGCCAATATGAAAATGGAAATTTACCATCTGAGTCAAATGGCAAGAGTATTGCTGCCATAAGAAGTCGTGAAGGTATGCTTTCGATGCTTGAGTCTAGCAGAAATCAATTTGATGAAAGTACATTCTCTAGAATTAAGAAGAACATCTTGTGTGCCTCTGATATGGATTGTAACGATGCTCCTTATTTCTATTTTTATGGAAATTCTAAAAGAGGGGTAAATAATGGATATTCAGAAATGAATCCAAACAAATTGCAGTGTATGGTACAACTTATTGTAAGCAAGGAAAAAAATGGTGTGCCAAAGACAAAGCTCAATAAAGAAATGTATTATGTAGATTTCTATAGTTATAAGAAATATGGGCGTTCCATCAGTGGGCTGGCATATCGTGCAATCCAATATGGTCCTGTACCTGAACATTATGAGACTGTATATGATCATGTGCAAGGTTTGATAAAAAAAAGCATTGAAACAAGTGCAGACTTTGAATATGACTTGCTTTTTTGCGATTCACCTGACACATCGGCATTAAGTAAAGAAGACATTAATGTTATCAATCAAGTTATGTCTGTTCTTGTTGATATGAAAAGAGCAGATGTTGTAGCTTTAAGTCATAAGGAAAATGGATGGATTAACTACAAAGACCATCATAATATAATACCTTATGATGAAGCATATAGTTTAAAAGCTTTTTAAGTATTGGAATATCAAAGAAAGGAGTAGTGCTTTGCATTTGCTCCTTTTTTTTCGATCTAATGCCCTAATCCCCAAAATAGGTATAAATTTTGGGATTAGGGCGATTTTTCTTGTTTTGCCTAGAACCATCTCTTCTTCATTTTCTTTAAGAAATCCTTGGTGATAGGGAAGCCGGAGGCATCACCTATTACGGAGTCGGTATAACAGAAGGGACATTCAGCTGTAGGCGGCTCATCAGGGAGGTAATCCGTGATTTCGGATGGCGAGAAGATTTCGCCGCAGAAGAAACAGCCGCACTTTTCAGATTTTTCTATCTGTTCCTTGTTGCTGAAGCTGCAATCGTGAGCTTGGCGGAAGATCCTGTCTTTCTCCTCCTCTTCTTTCTGCTTTTTCTCAGCCTTCTCCAGATACCCCTTGAATCGTCTCTGAAGATAGAACGGCACATGATAGTGAGGGGCGAAGACATACAGCGACGGAACGTGGTCGTGGTATTCGTAGCCGGGACCATCTATCACGGTATATCTGTCATCCGTCTCATCATATGGCAGTTTATCCAATCCCCTTTTATCCTTGGCAGCCTGGTTTCTCTCCCAGATCCATTCGGTGGTAAGCGGAGTTCCGACAACGATGGCAAGTTTCACCTCATCGCCACGATATACTTCCACGATGTCACCTTTCTGGAATCTAATCTGTTCAGCGTTTCTGCCTCGGAAGGTCTCGTCAGGATGACGGTCGTATGCTGGCGAATCGCAGACTCCGGGATAGTAGATGCTGAAACGCGAACAGCAGTAAGACCGGTCGATCAGTTTTCCCTCCCCGTCATACACTCTTTCAGAAAGACATTCGCGGTCGTAGTGCAACAGTCCCATTGGAATCTCCGAGATATAATAGCAGAAGGTATCCAGCGGATAGTCGTCTTCCTCCTTCATCTTTTTGCGGTAAAGGACATCCTGGTGCATCAGACTCTCAGCCTCCTCCAGAGTTGTGGTGAAGGCTTGCGGACAATAGGTGTTCACCTTGTATTTCGGATAATGTGAACGCTTTTTCTCTTCCAGCTCTTCCGTTTCTAAAACTTCGAGCTTGAAGATGGCAGGAACATCCCGATGCTGTGGATGCTCAGCCAAATGCTTGAAATCTTCGTATGTCATGGGATGGTTATCTTAAGAAGTTAAGGTCAATCTTGGGTCTAAGTTTAGGTATTCTGATACCTTCAGAGTCTTTGCCTTCTTGATTGTTAAGATTCCTTTTGGTGATAGTTTTATGAATTTTCAGTTTTCTCATGTCCGACTTGCCGTTAGCTTTATGGTTCCACCAAGGCTTGGGATATGCATGTCTTTTTTTGTATCTCGTGCCATCGCAGTTCTGGATAAAGATTTCCAATACTAATCCATCCATTTGACAATCATGCGGGATGTTGATGGCACGTCTTTGGATATCCATTTCGTAGAAGATACTTCCGTCCTTTTTGCAGAGCACGATGTCCAGATAGTCTGGCATATCAGGTATAGTTCCAGGCTCTGACATTTGTGGTTGAAACTCCCCAAACTCTTCCTTCACATACTCGAATAGTCCCCGAGTATATTTTTCGATATCCACCCCTACATATCGAGTATAGGTGTATTTGATAATACATAAAGACATTTTATTTGCCATTTTATTCTTTCTTTTTGGTTATACCTTTATAATATAGTAATATGAAGGGAAAATTTCAAAAAAAAGCGCCAATATTTTGAAAAAAAGTATTGGCGCTTGATTATTGAATTCGCGCCCCATGAGATAGAAGATTGATTTCCTGCTCCTGGATGAGGAGGATGAGATTGTTCCGCTGGAGGTGAAAGCCGAGACGAATGTCAAGGCAAAGAGTCTGCGCCAGTTTGTTGCAGACAACCGGTCAAAGAAGGCCTATCGCATCTCCATGAATGATTATCAGCAGGGAGATTGGGTTACAAACGTACCGCTCTATGCGGTAAATGGTCTTGAATTTTAGCGATAGCACCGCCCTAACTATATAAAAATAGGTGGTTAGGGCGGTGGTATCGCATTTGCAAATATATATGAAGTTCCGAAAAATAAAAATCCCCAACCTGCTATGGGAAAGCTGGTTGGGGAAATTATGATAGATTTTGCTTCCATCAGAAAATATCCGATTGTGAATTACAATGGATACTCCTCGAAAGCGTAGAGTACAGTGCTTAAATAACGCTCACCAGTATCTGGCAAGAGGGCAACAATCTTCTTGCCCTTATTCTCAGGACGCTTCGCAATCTCGGTGGCTGCAAAGGCGGCAGCACCTGATGAGATTCCTACCAAGAGGCCCTCGGTCTGAGCCAGGTCACGACCTGCCTTGATGGCATCATCGTTCTGAATGTCCAATACCTCATCGATGAATTCTGAAGAGTAGGTCTCTGGAATGAAACCGGCACCGATGCCCTGAATCTTGTGAGGACCGCTCTGTCCGCCGTTCAATACAGGCGATGTGGCAGGCTCTACGGCAATCACCTTCACGTTGGGATTCTGCTCTTTCAGGTACTTGGCGATACCCGAAATGGTTCCACCGGTTCCTACACCGGCTACGAAGATATCAACCTCGCCATCGGTATCTGCCCAGATTTCTGGTCCGGTTGTGGCATAGTGCTTGGCAGGATTGGCTGGGTTGGTAAACTGTCCCAGAATCACAGAACCTGGGATGGAATCGCGGAGCTCCTCGGCAGCCTTGATGGCGCCAGGCATTCCGTCCTTACCGCTGGTCAATCTCACTTCTGCGCCGTAAGCCTTCACCAGGTTTCTGCGCTCCACACTCATGGTTTCTGGCATGGTGAGGATGAGGTGGTAGCCCTTTACGGCTGATACCAGAGCCAAACCTACACCCGTATTACCGCTGGTTGGTTCGATGATGGTGGCACCTGGTTTCAGGATGCCCTTCTGCTCAGCGTCTTCGATCATCGCAAGTGCGATACGATCCTTTACGCTTCCGCCAGGATTGAAGAATTCTACCTTAGCAATCACAGGGGTCTCCAAACCCTTGGATGCTGAATACTTACCCAATTCTACCAATGGGGTCTTACCGATTAAATCAGTAATCTGCTTATATATCTTTGCCATAATGATTTTTTTAATGTTAAGTGTTGAGTGTTGAATGTTGAATTTTAATGTTGAGTGTTGAATGTTGAATGCCGTTATTGTCCGTCAGGCAATTCAACATTTAACATTCAACATTCAACACTGAAATTACTTCACATACGTAAATGCCTCATCGAGTGCCTCAATCAGATCGTCGATGTTCTCGATACCGATGCTCAATCGAACGGTAGAAGGATAGATGTGCTGCTCCTCCAACTCCTCTGGGCTCAACTGAGAGTGGGTGGTTGTTGCTGGGTGGATAA
The DNA here is from genome assembly GCA_021622245.1 of Segatella copri. Lineage (GTDB taxonomy): Bacteria > Bacteroidota > Bacteroidia > Bacteroidales > Bacteroidaceae > Prevotella > Prevotella copri_J. Next base: position 20,273 of record JAJVTK010000006.1, read on the forward strand.
CCAGTGACTTCACGTCGGCTACGTTAGCCAGCAAAGAGAAGATGCGCAGGTGGTCGATGAACTCCCATGCCTCTTTCTCACCGCCCTTAATATCGAAGGTGAAGATAGAACCACCGCCGTTAGGGAAGAGCTTCTTGTAAAGTTCATGGTCTGGATGAGAAGGAACGGCTGGGTGATTAACCTTAGCCACCTTAGGGTTGTTCTCCAGATACTCTACCACCTTCAATGCATTCTGAACGTGACGCTCTACACGGAGACTCAATGTCTCCAAGCCCTGAAGAAGAATCCAGGCATTGAATGGAGAGATGGTTGCACCGGTATCGCGAAGGATGACCGCACGGATTCGGGTTACGAAGGCTGCAGCTCCGGCTACATCTGCGAATACGGCACCATGATAAGATGGGTCTGGCTTAGCGAGAGTAGGGAACTTGTCGGCATTCGCCTTCCAGTCGAACTTACCGCCATCTACGATGACGCCACCGAGTGATGAACCGTGACCGCCGATGAACTTGGTTGCAGAGTGAACCACGATATCTGCTCCGTGCTCGATAGGGCGGATGAGGTATGGGGTGCCGAAGGTGTTATCGATAATCAATGGGATGTTGTGGCGGTGAGCAATCTCTGCCAACTTATCGATATCGGTTACATCGGAGTTAGGATTTCCGAAGGTCTCTGCATAGAGTGCCTTGGTATTGTCCTGGATGGCAGCCTCTACCTGCTCGAAGTTTCGAGGATCCACGATGGTGTAGCTGACACCCTGTGTGGATAATGTATGAGTGATGAGGTTATAAGTACCACCGTAGATATTGTCGGCAGCTACGATGTGGTCGCCATTCTGAAGGATGTTCTGCAGAGCGTAGGTAACGGCGGCAGCACCAGAAGCGACAGCCAAACCTGCTACACCACCCTCGAGGGCAGCTACACGGTCTTCGAATACACCCTGAGTAGAGTTGGTCAAGCGACCATAGATGTTACCTGCGTCACGGAGTCCGAATCTATCGGCAGCGTGCTGAGAGTTGCGGAACACGTAACTTGTGGTCTGGTAGATAGGCACCGCACGAGCGTCGGTAGCTGGATCTGGATTTTCCTGACCTACATGCAACTGAAGTGTCTCAAAGCGAAGTTTCTTTTCTGTACTCATAATCTATGTCCTTTCTTTAATTTTACGTTAATATTCAATCTATTCATTTATATAAATTGTCGCCCAGAAATCAGATTGATGTTCTCTCTCTGAAAGACATTCTGATGTCCTTCTGAAAGTCATCATGCTGTTTGTTCTGATTGACGCTGCAAAGGTACGGCGATTTTCTGGATTCTGAAATAGCATATGAGTAGTATTCCTGCTACCACGTTTGTGGTATTTGGGCATTTTTTAGCTGCTTTGATGGGTTTACACCTTATTATATATAGGAGCAATTTTTATTATATATAGGATTTTTGAGTCTGTATCCCATCCCAAACTAGTCTTTCAGGCAGCCGATAGGTACCACATATACTCCGTCTTCTCTGCGGTAAGCATAGTCTCCTACGGCAGTGAGTACCATCATGAAAGATGGAGCTTTCATCTTGGTCGTGTCTATCTTATCTGCAAGAGCAGTTAGCGTAGAGACTCCTTTTTCGATGGCTTGTGCACCACCCAGCTTGATTTCGATGAGACCGTATGAGCCGTTGCGGAGATGGATAACTGCATCACATTCCAAACCGTTCTTGTCGCGGTAATGATATACGTTGCCGTCGATGGCATCAGCATATACACGAAGATCACGGACGCATAGGGTCTCGAAAAGCAAACCGAAAGTCTCCAAGTCGTTGATGAGATCATCAGGACCTAGACCTAAAGCAGCCACCGCAATGGATGGATCAACGAAATATCGGGTTTCAGCCGAACGGATGGCAGTCTTGCTGCGAAGGTTCGGATTCCAGGCAGGCATGTCCTCTATGACGAAGATTTTTTTGAGTGCACCGATGTAACTCTGTACAGTCTTGTCTGCCAGTGTCTCATCATCGTTTTCCATCATGTCTTGTCTTATGGCTCCGATACTTACTTGGCCACCTTGTGAACGGGCGTATGAACGCAGAAGCAGCTTAGTTCGTTCGCTGTTTCTGCTGATTTCATCCACTCTTGAAATATCACTCTTTACCACCGCATCATAATAGTCGTATGCCTGTCGCAAAGCGGCTCTTGGGTTCTTGGTAGTGGCACTAGGCCATCCACCTCTGCATACGAGATAGGCGATGTCTTCCAGTTTCAATTTGTTGAAACCTTCCAGGTTTGCATTTCCCTTGAACAGTTCGCTGATGCTAACTTCTCCTGTAGATTCTCCTGATTCCCATAATGACATAGGTCGCATGGTAATCCAGGCGAAACGTCCTGTACCCGTGTGATGTATTTTTTCGGAAGATGCAGGCACGGCAGATCCTGTGAGGATAAACAAGCCTTCCTCACCCTGGTGGTCCACTTCAAATCGGATGGCATCCCAGATTTGCGGTATGATTTGCCATTCGTCAATGAGTCGTGGCTTTTCTCCTTTCAGGAGCATTTTTATCTTTAAATTTGCCATTTCCAGATAGTTGTTTTGGTTGTCTGAATCTGCCATATATAGCACGCTTTTGGCCTTTTGTTCTGCTGTGGTAGTTTTTCCACACCATTTTGGCCCTTCTATCAATACTGCTCCAACTTCTTCGAGTCTGTATTCCAATAGCTTATCTGCAATTCTTTTTTTGTATTCTTTCATATTGAATCTCTTTTGTTTCGGCTGCAAATATACGATAAAATCTTAGAATTACCAAATTTGGCGGCATATTTTTACTTAATTTGGCTGTATTTTGTTACTCAATTTGGCTGTAATTTGTTACTTAATTTGGCTGTGATTCGTTACCTAATTTGGCGGAATAAAAAACGTCCTCATCTGTTATGTGTTTCAGATGAGGATGTTTTGATATATTATTTGTTACCTTTCGTTCTGTTGTGCATCTTGCAAAGCATTTGGCAATTTGCCAAGTCTGTTTTGCCACCTTTGCTCCATGCAGTAACATGGTCGGCTTCCATCTCGGTGATTCTATAGATATAACTCTTACGATTGTTGTCTGTTTGTGCGCAAAGTGGACAATTTGAGATGCCCTTTGTTTTTGCGTCCTTGGTCTGTCTCTCGTATGCTTTTTGTTTTATCGATTTTTCGAATAGGCGAATTTCTAACAGTTCTGGTTGTTGCTCGCCTCCAAGAACATACTCAAAGATTCCTGCTTGCTTGGTTACGGCTTCATCAGCTAAAAGTTCTTCTACTCTTTTGTTCAGTTTTGCCAAATCATATGGCTTTTTATGATAGGTTTCGTATAAACGTCCCCATTCTAAACCACACATTTTATCGTATGTCTTGTAGAAGGTAGCTGAAATCCAGTCTATCACGCTGTCGAAGTAAGATTGCAGCTCTTGGATATTGGAGTCACGGCGGTGAAGCGACATGTAATTATCTATACTTACGCCTTTACTAGCACTTATCCATTGCAAAGCTCGTTCCAAAAAGCCTTGTCTTTTAACATCTGCTTTAATGTAGGCACTCCATTTCTGGATGTTTGAGTTCCGGCTGTTGCTGAATACCTCTTTCGCAGCTGTGACGAATGTGCCAGAATAGATGGCATTTAACAGTTCTTGCTCGTTAAGCGGAACTCCGCTAATATTGATGGTCTTGAACCACTGCTTGATTTCGGCTTCTTCTCCCTCGCAAACATAGATAGTCAGCTTGGTGTTTAGGAATCGTTCTCGTGATTCCTCGTCTAGTCCATCAAGATATTGCTCTTTTCCGTTCACTTTTACGGCTAGCTTCATGGTGGCGTATCTGCCGAAACTAGTGATACGTTGCTGACCATCAAGTACTTCGTATCGTCCATCTTTGGTCTTGTTGAAATATATCAAGCCGATGGGATAGCCTTTTAGGATAGAATCCACAACGGCTACGTCTTTCTTGCCGTCGCAATAAATATAGTTGCGTTGGTATTCTGGTTGGATAGTCAGCTGGCCGTTCAAGCCAAATAAACCTTTTCCTTCATGTTCGTTATAGACAAAACCTTTGCAGATGTCTGCTATAGTCCAATTTGTATATAATGTTGGTTTCATGATTCTTATTTTTTATGTCGGATTAATATTCTAGCGTATGGCTTTTGAGGAATGCCATCTTCCATATAGTAAAGTTGGCCATCACGCAAACTCTTGTTCAGCTTCTTCAATTCTCGGTCGAAGGGCTTTAGACCTAAAGCTTTGCCAGAGTCACCTTGTGTTTGCCCGATAATCTCAAATTGTTCAGGACAATACTTATCCAAGAAACTGATAGGAACTCCCATTTTTCCATCATAGTTGGAAGGGATAGCATCTGTATAAGGCACATCTATAGCATCATAGTTGGCATAATGAATATAAGAGCTACGCCCTTTGAGTTCTTTATGCTTACTAAACTTTAGGTTGTCTTCTAGAGTCATTAAAGGCAATGGTTGATGGCGGCGACCATGTTCGATGTTAGTATACCAGCGTACTCCTTTTACTCTAATATATTTTTTACCGTTTTCATCAATTCTCCATCCTGAAGCAGTCAAAGGATATGTATCTGGTACTCCAAATTCTCGGTCACCACTGTGAATCGTGCATCCCATCCAAATGATATTGTCTTTAATTAGGGGGAAGACTTCTTTGTAAGTTACTGCATTCATATTTCCGATTATTACGAACTGTTTCTTAGCTTCAATTATCCAACCTAAAAAATCTCTGAATAAAGAAAATGGAGGATTAGTTATAATGATGTCTGCTTCGTCGCGGAGATTCTTGATTTCTGTACTTCGGAAATCTCCATCTCCCTGTAGATAATTCCACTGTAAGTCTTCCACGTCAATTTTCCCATCTCCAGAAACATCATGGTCAAGAACGAATATCTTACCATTTGTCTTGGTCTTGTCTTTATCGAACTTGATGTCGTTTTGCTCGAAAAGAGAGGGTTGATAACCAGTCTTATACTTTTTGCTTTCTGGAGCATAACTTGTACTTATCAGTTTTTTTAGACCGAATCGTTCAAAGTTTTGAGCAAAGAATTTTGTGAAATTACTCCATTCAGGGTCATCGCATGGTAAAAGGATAGTTTTATCTTTGAATACATCTGGATTATATTCCAGGTATGCGTTCATTTCTTTTTCTATATCATAATATTGAGTGTAAAACTCATCGTTCTTTGCATTTTTTGCATTTGCTAATCCACTATTTGCCATCTGAGTACTTTGGTCTTTATTCTACCGACTCCTCTAAGCAGAAGGTGATGGTTAAGGATTATCTATCAAAAGAAATGGCGTAGGAGTTCTGTACTAACCATCCTTTGTAAGTTGAGGTATTAGGGGACCTTTGAGCTCAAAGAATGAAGTGCAGAAGCCTACGCCAAGAAGGTATATATGGATAGCACAAGATGCACCCTCTCTTGACGAAAGGGCGCATTTGTGCCATGTATATACACGCAAGGTGTAAGCGCCCACCTTGTTTCTTATCCGAAGCTCGTTTTGGAAGTCCCTAATTTCCAACTTGTCAGAAGAAAAACGCAGTAAACGCCGTTTTCATAAAAATAGAGCCAAACGGCAGATTAACGCCAACAACTCATTGATGGCAATCCGCAGAATGACAAATACAAAAGTACTGAAAAGAATTTATATAGCCAAACGTTTATTGAAAAAAATGCATGAAAATAGCAAAAAGTGGCGATAGTTGTGCTAAATCTCATAAAAAAACATAGATTTCGCACACCTATCGCCACTTTTTTCGTTTTTTTTGATAAATCCTAGGTTCTCGGCTAAATGCCGAAAATGTGGGCTTTTTCACAAATTCCCGAATTTGGCATTATTTAACTCCCGAATTTGGCCGATTATTTTTCCCGAATTTGGCCATTTTTAATTCCTGAATTTGGCAGAATAAAAAACTGTCCTCATCTGAATGGGTGTTTCAGATGGGGACAGTTTCAGTTATGTTTTGCTACATTACAGCTATATTTCTGCTACATTGCAGCTATGTTACAGTCTGAATCCTAAGCCGATGGTCATCGGGTAGCACTCGGGAGCCTTGTTTTTTTTGAGCAGCGGGGTTACTCCGGCACGGGCGTAGAGCATCACTCCTGAGTAGCCGGCACGGGCTTCTAGGTTCAAGCCGATAGGGTTGAGGTTGATATCGCCCGTTTCGGTATGCTTGTGCTTGCCTATGAAGTAGCGGGAATGCTCGTGCCAGCGGTATTCTACCGATGGACCTAAAGCCAGGAATGCATTATGGCATCCTATGCGCTTCTGCCACTCCAGCATGATAGGCAGGCGGAGCACATTGTAGCTGATATAGCTTTTCTTCAGCGTCTCGCCTTCTATCGGAGTCATTGCTGATACCCCGTTTTCGGTGCTTAATACATAATTGTCCTTGAAATGGTGGTGTACCTGTCCGATGGAGAGAGAGGAGGTGAGCGCCATTTCGTTGGAAAGGCGGAAACAGAGACTGGTGAGGGTGATGCCCCATTCCCACGACTTGGAGTCGCGACTGTGCATCTCGTTGTTGCCTCCCATGCTTCCCCTGCTGCCTGGCAACTGGCTGCAGCCGAAGAAGAAGGTTGGATAATGACTCTCCAGACTGCGCTTGCGCTTGCTCAAAGTCTGAGGAATGAAAGGCGAGGTGACAAATACCTTTTCTACTTCCTGACCATCTACGAATTGGGTCTCTGAAATCTTGGTCATCTCGTTGCCGTTCATCTTATATATCTTCACAGAGGTCTGTTCGCCATCCTGCTTGATGACGATGTTCTGGTCGTTCACTCTGATTGTGGTGTCGTTAGCCTCTACCGAGGCTGGTGCACTGTTGCTGTTGGTTTCAGCAAGGGCGAAGGCTGGCATCATGGCAGCCATCATCATTACGTTTTTGATATTCATAATACTTTATTTTATGTTGTTTCTTATTCTTATTGAGAAGATTCCAAAAGGAAAATGCTGTTTCTATCTTCTGGAATAGCAGAGTTGCATGATGTCTTCGGGCGACAGATTGCCTTCGATATAAATCACGGTTCCCTTGCTTTTACTCGGGTTACTGAAGAGGATAAAGCGGTTGTTGCCATTGCTCAAGGGTGCCATCATGTAATAGCCGCTCACCATCTTGCCATTCTCCACCACCTCTCTGATCTTTTTCGCAGCTTTGCGGTCGGACTTCAGATAGTGGGCTATTTCCGTGGCATGGTTCTTATATACCAGGCTCTTGTATATCTTGAGCCTGTAACCTTTGAGTTGCGTATTCTGCATCGTTACCATCTTGCATCCCTTGGCATGCCCGAAGCGTTGGAATATACTCTTTACGTACAGCCCCTCCTGGGCATTAGCCGAAATCGAGGCTACCACGATAAGAAGCAGTCCGATGAAGAAGCGTTTTATCAAGTTGCATCGTTTCATATTCTATACCTTATTATATATATTATACTTTATAATTTGATTTATTGTTTCATCATATCCAGGGCACTGAATGGATCTTCGGAATCTGCCGAAACATCTTCCAGGGCATCCAGGGCTTCATGGTGAACGAACTCCTGGTCGGTATAAACCTTTCCATCGATAACCGCATAACATTCAGGCTGAGGCTGGGCTATCTTCTGGATGCCTACAAGCATGAATGCGATGATAGCGGCTGCTGCCGCAGAAGCGCTGAAGTATTTGAGCCATCTGCTGCGAGAAGCTTCCTTCTTTTCGATATCTTCCTTTGCAATATCTTTCTTTTCGAAATCCTCCTCCTTCTCTTCTTCTTTTAGAATTTGAGAAAGATTCATCTGTTCGAATCCGATATAGCTGAAGAGGGCGCGATAGGATTCCCATTCTTCCGGAATATCATTGGCATGCTCTTCGAAATATTTTCTGAGCTTTGCCTCTTCCTCATTGGATGTGGCACCATCCATATACTTGTCGAGCAAGTTCTGTATTCTTTTTATTTCATCGTTCATAACTTTTCCTCCTTCTTTATTTTGTTCTGTTTTGTTTCACCATATTCATATAAGTCTCTCTGATTTTGAGTCGGGCTCTGGAGAGATTCTTTCGGAGATTATCGGCAGAGCATCCCGTTATCTGCATGATTTCATCGGCAGTATAGCCTTCTATCTCCTTCATGCGGAATATCTGCTGCTGCAAGGGCGGAAGCTGCGTCACTATCTGCTTGACGAGGTTTACCTCGTCCCGTTGCTCTGCCCGCCGGTCTTCTATGGGTACTTCCATCACCCTGTCTGTGGTGAAGTTCCGCTCCTCATGCCGGCACTGGTCATAAAACTTGTTGCGCATGATGGTGATGGCGAGCGCCTTGAGGTTATCTTCTGCCTGGATGTTCTGGCGCATGTTCCACAGCCTGAGCATGACTTCCTGCACGAGGTCTTCGGCATTGTCGTCACTCTCAGTCAACCTTAGCGCAAACGCTTTCAAGTCGCTGCGCATCGGTAGGATGATATGGTTGAATTCTTCTGTTCTCATAACCTTTACACTCTATAGACGTATGAAATTGAAAAATCGGACATCTTAAAGAAGATTTTTTTTGAAAAATTACGCTAAAATCTGCTGAATAGCTTAAAATGAGCGATTTATGAGTGTTTCACCTCAATGGAGGTAATGATTTAGCAACGGTTCTAATTTCTGCAATATGCATACGTTTGCTTGTCAAACAACTCTTGTCGGTTGCAAAAGTACAACAAAAACTTCGGCTCGCAAAAATATAGTTTATCTTTTATGATTTATTTTCAGTTATGATTAGATAATTTCAACTGAGTTTAAGAGAAAAATGAGAGCAAATGTTAATGCTTAAATACAAAAAAGGGTACGATTGCTCGTACCCCTATATAAAAATATTGTCTCACAATGATGCTTGCCACCCATTATTCTACAACAACTTTCTTCACACTACCATCACTATACTTCACGATGTTCAAGCCCTTGGCTGGAGCTGATAATCGCTGGCCATTTGCTGAATAGCGAGAGACTTCCTTGGCATTGGTAGAGATTGCAACCTTATCAATGCCCGTCGCATCAAACTCTACTATCTTATCGAAATAGCCAAAACTTGACCGAAAATAAGCATCACCAGTTCCTTTTGGTACATAAACCGTACATTTCTTTTCGTCACATCCAAGAAATAGATTTGACCCCGTCTCTGGTAATTTTTCCATATATGCATAAATGGATGTTAATTCACTGCAAGCATTAAAAGCTTGAGAACCTATCGCAGTAACACTGGAAGGGATGGTCAAGCTAATCAATCCATAGCAGCAGAAAAAAGCACCAGCGCCTATCTTAGTAACACCGGAAGGGATGGTAAAGTTAGTCAACCCTCTGCAATTCAGAAAAGCATGCTCGCCTATCTCAGTAACACTGGAAGGGAGGGTCAAGCTTGTCAATCCAATGCAATTTGACAAAGCATAACAGCCTATCTTAGTAACACTGGAAGGGAGGGTCAAGCTTGTCAAACCATAGCAATCATTAAAAACATAATCGCCCAACTTATCATTAGAGGTATAAATGAAGCCATCATCGCGGTCCGAATAATAAGCAGATCCACCTTCTACAATTTTAGCATCAGACAAGTCTAATATAGATAGTTTTCCGTCGGTTTCTTTCCCATTAAAATCACAACCAGCCATCTCACGGATAAATTTCAAATCCGTGCCATTCACTTCACCAACAATCTTCAGATTGGTAATCAGATTCTTCTGGCTTTCACTAATCTTATCAGGTAAAGTACCAGCCTCATCCAACTTGATCGTAATCTGCTTGGTAATCAAGTCGTCATTAGCTGCTTGAATTGATAAACAGCCAAGCAACATAAATACCGCAGTTAAAAGCAGTCCTTTAAATGTAAAATTTCTCATAGTTCTATTATTTTAGTTTATATTCTTTTTTCTCATATCAAAAAGTGGCAAACTTTGTCCATTGAGCTACATTTGTTGGATAAAAATTATTATAATTAACTTTAATAAAAGCTGCTTCTGCTTTAGGTTCCATAGTTGTAGCAACAGAAGTACCACAGGCTTTAGAGTTGGAATATACTGTAAGTCCATTTATAGGAACAACATGAGCTGCCGTTATAAAGCCATGTTCATTCCCTTTCATTGCTCGGAATCCGACAGAACCTGTAGCCGAGTATTCGGCTCCCGAAAGTGTAATCGCAGACCCTAAATGTATATTTGTCTTTACCGTAGATCTTGTCAACAAATTGTCATTATCTATGGAATCAACGATAATGTAGCTCAAGTCTTTAACCTCATGCATTTCTTCAAAAATAACCATAGGAGAATCTATCACCTCTTTTTTGATTTTTTTTATAGCATAAGAAGACACATCTTCCAAAAAAACGACTATTCTATTCTTTTCAATGCTTATACCAACGGATACCCATTGTAAATTCTTTCGCTTATTTTCATCAGAAAAGTATATATCACTTATTTTTTCTTTTAAATCTCTTAATTCTTGCAAGGAGTATGAACATTCTTTGAATTTTAAATTATCATGCTTTCCAATACGTTGATAGACATCTTTTATTCCTTCTTTGTCCATTCCTTTAATAAGCACTATAAGGTTATCTTGTGAATCGCTATAAGAACCACCAAAATAATCTGGTGTATTTTCTTCTTGACTTCTTGTAAGCTTATAAGAAAAAGAGTTATATAACTCTTCACCCAATTGTACAGCTTGGTCATCTTTTATTTGCTGCACACGTGTTTGTTGCACATTGTCTGTATTAGAGGGAGACTCTGATGTGCATGAATACAATATGACCAAAGTCATTGTTAAAAGTACTCCTTTAAAAAGATTATGTTTCATAAGCATGAATTATATATGTATTCTATATTTATATGTATTTTAGTGTAAATATAGCAAAAAAGTAAAACTAATCGTAAAAGGTTAACCTTAATTAGAATACTATAACACAAATTATTGTAGAATGTCATGTAACTTATGTACTCTCACTAAGAAGCAACGAATAAGTATAAATATCATTTGATAGGTATAAATATCAAGATAAAGTAACATAACTGTATTTTGCTTGTGCATTTGATGAGCAGTTTACTATTGGTACACTCACTTTCTGCGACCATCGGGAGCAAAATTTCTCCGCCCTTATGGTGGAGCGAGGAGTTTTGGGGTTCCCAAAACATAACCTCGCTCCCTCCTCCAAACATAATAATCGACACTCTTGTCTTTCGATTCTCCAAATCCAAAATTGCCGACCTTAAATCTCACAATTTGCATGAAACAACAAAAGCTGCTGCATTGATAAAGAACAAGGGAACAGACACGACCTGCTTTGTTCTTGAAGTTTGCAAAAGACAAGGTAATAATATTCTGTGCGCAATTTGCCAAGTATAGTAGTTGTATATTGTCGTTTTATTTCGTAAGCTATACCGAGTGTGTTATGTGCGCTGTGTGTCCTCGGTATAGGTTGTATAAATCTAATGCCATGCTAAAACACTGCGGAGGTTCGCCCAAGTGGCTGGAGGCGCAAAGCCTCCAAGGAACGTTGCTGCAACCATTTCGGAGAATAGAGCGGTTGCCAATTAATCCACAAGCACATTTTACAGCGTACCAAGTGAGGGCATGTAAAACGTTGAATTGTTGAAGATAGGTGTTATCTTTATGAGAACCAACCACTTATACCCTCAACAAACTCTCAACAAATAGCTCTACACAACAAATTACTGGGCAAAAAAGAAAGAAAGGAATGGTGTTCATGGTTTTCTCTTTTCAACATTATCTTTCTTTTGTTGAGAGATTTGTTGAGAATATGTTGAGCCGTAAATGCCTGATGTTCAATACTTCTTTCATCATATTCAACAATTCAACAAAAATAAGGGGTGTTTTGTCCGTCATTTTTATGAACAGAACTCATCCCCCTACAAGTAAGAATGTCATGCTTATGCTTCAGTACTTATTCACGACAGTACGACAGCGCCAAGCCAACAAACAAGCAAGAGGACATTCAACTAAAGGCGGTTGTTCTTCTATTGAGTTGTAGGATAATGACACTACTTTTCTCTTTTGCCCCGTACAATCTCTTGAAGATGGTGGCACGAAACCGAGCTGCCCCGTATGAGTTTATACGGAAGCAAAGGGCAACAATCATCGGAAAGCCATACAACGTTTGCCAAATGCCATTGGAAGTTTCCTGTTTCTGTTGGACTTCCGACACCGTCAATAAACCATCCTTGTATATTGACCTTATCACAGCATGGAGTTTCATGGCGGTGACATGAAGCATATCAACCAATTCACCCTCACTCATCCACAAGTCTTGCAAGTTGGACGGAATGGATAACATTCCATTTCCGTCCACGGTGATTACAGTCCTTTTCATGCCATTCCCCCCATTGTCGGCATATGCCCCTTGATTCGACTTTCAAAAGCTGATATGTCATGCTCCAATTTAGTACTTGTCACCTTTGCGTAAATTTGTGTTGTGGCGATGTCCGTATGTCCCAGTATCTTGCTTACACTCTCTATCGGCATACCGTAGTTTAAAGCCAAAACTGCGAACGAATGCCGGGAGACATGAAATGAAATTCGCTTCTTGATGCCACACATTTTTGCCACTTTCTTTATACGCTTGTTTACCATGTCAAGTGAGCCAATATTAAACAAGTGCATATCTTTTCTCAATGGCTTGTAACGTTCAATTATCTGTATGGCTGCATCTATCAGTTTAATTTTGAATGGTACGCCTGTCTTTTGACGCTGAGAAACTATCCATGGAGACCCACTTATAATGGCAACATTGTCCTCTGTAAGATTCTTGATGTCAACGAAAGAGATACCTGTCCAACAACCAAACATAAACAAGTCTCTCGCAAAAGCAAAGTTGGGATTTTCCAACTCTATTCCTGCAAATATGTCCAATTCTTCCTCTGTCAAGAACTCACGCTCCTTGTGGTCTGGGTCAACGTGGTACATGGCAAACGGATTTCTCGGTATCTTGCCGTTGTAGTGTGCTGCCGTTACGATATGCTTCAACGGTATGGAGTAAATCCAAATGGTGGACTGCGTAAGTCCAACGACATTCTTCAGAATACAGGCAGAAGTCACGGATGAACTCCTCGGTAAGCTCGTTCATTGCCATGTCGCTGCGCTTGTACTGAAACTTGATGAACTCGGCAACGTACTTTCTCACCACAAGATACTTGCGGTAGGTTCGGACAGCTCGGTCTTTTCCTACACGCTTGGCAAAGGCTGCGTTCTCCTTGTCAAAGGCTTTGAGCAAGGTTTCGTACTCCGTGCCTATGCCTTGATATGCGTTTCTCACCATCTCGGCGGTAACGAACGCCTCACGGTCGGAAAGGCGTTGATAATGCTTGGCGATTTGAGCCTTGATGTTGTCAAGTGCAAAGTTCACCTCCTTGGCTTCCTTGCTTCTTCCCTTGGCTCTGTTGCCCTTGGCATCCCATATAGCCTTGCTTACACTCAGCTTGCAGCTGAACTGTGCGATAGTTCCGTTGATTGTCACACGTCCCATGATAGGGACAGTTCCGTTTCTCTCCTTGCTTCCATTTACATAGAAGACTGTCTTGAATGTACTTCTCATAATTCCTTGCTTTTTGTTCGGTGCAAAATTAAACTATGAGAGTTGCATGGCAAATTCACAACCTGTGCAGAATGGAGAAATAAGAACCGAAGCCGTTAAATATGTTTATTAGGGCGTATCTTTGAGGTAATGACTTGAAAGCGTTTCCACTTCCCAAATCCGCCATTTCCGCATTTCCTCATCTATGTCACTTGAAGCCAACGACTGCCACAACCTCTTGAAACTCAAAATAAAAGCTCAAGTCTGCTATTTTTTGCTTTTTTATCAGTCTTTTTTCAAAAAATGCTTTCTTTTTTCAAAGAAAAATGTTATTTTTGCAGTCATAAACATAAAATTTAGCAATCGAAAACAATTAAAAACTGAATGGCTTATGGCATCTGTAGTTTCTATTATTCCCATCGTGTTGCTGTTCATCCTGATGCTCGGCTTCAAGATGGCAGGTCATAAAAGCGCCTTGCTGACGCTCGTTGTTACCGTTTTGCTCGCTCTCTTCGCAGCTTCGCCGCTAGGCATGATAGCCCCGGAACATGCGGAGGATAGCGTGATCGCCCTGACGGGATGGGCGGTGGTGGAAGGCATCCTGAAGGCGGTATTCCCGATTCTCATCATCATCCTGATGGCTATCTACAGCTATAATATCCTCGTGGAAAGCAAGCAGATAGAGGTGATCAAGAGGCAGTTTACATCGATTACCGATGATAAGGGACTGCTCGTGCTGCTCCTCGTATGGGGATTCGGCGGACTGCTCGAAGGTATGGCGGGCTTCGGAACGGCGGTGGCGATACCTGCCGCCATCCTCATCGGACTCGGCTTCAAACCGATGTTCTCGGCTCTGGTTTCCTTAATCGGTAATACCGTGGCTACGGGATTTGGTGCCGTGGGTGTACCGGTTACTACGCTCTGTAACGAGGTGGCGGAAAGCGGATCGGCTTCGGCGGCACAGATTTGCGAGACTTCGGCTTTCGCCATTATCCAGCTGGCACCTCTTTTTATCATCCTGCCTTTCATCATCCTGACGCTTACCGATAAGCACAATCTTATCAAGAATCTCATCATCGCCCTCTGGGTGGGAGTGATTTCCGTGGTAGTGCAGTTTGTCTGCGGCTATTATCTCGGTTCGGAGACTCCAGCCATCATCGGTTCGCTGGCTGCCATTATCGCCATCATCGCATACGCCAAGGTATTTGCCAGAAAGAGCAAGGTGCAGGATAAGGAAACCTTTACACTTGCCGAAAGCCTGAAGGCATGGAGCGTTTACCTTTTTATATTGATATTCATCCTGGTTTCCGGAGCACTCTGTCCTCCGGTCAATGCCTTCCTCAAGAGTCATCTGGTAAGTGCGGTTCATCTGCCTGTGCTTGACAGCACCTTTAAGTTTGGCTGGATATCCAATGCGGGCCTGATGCTCTTCCTGGGTGCTACGATTGGTGGATTGGTACAGGGATTGAGCCTCAAGCGATTGATGGTAATCCTTGCCCGTACCACGGTGAATCTGCGCAAGACGGTGGTGACTATCTGTTCGCTGATAGCCCTGGCGAGTGTGATGAACTATTCGGGAATGATTACTGCCATCGCCTCCGGACTGGTGGCAGTGACGGGCGATTACTATCCTCTGGTAGCGCCGATGATTGGTGCCATCGGAACCTTCGTAACAGGTTCTGATACCTCTTCGAATATCCTCTTTGCCAAGCTCCAGGCTCATGTAGCCAACCAGTTGGGCATGACGGGACAGAGCACATTCTTTGGTATGGAGGGCGGTCAGGAGAACTGGCTGGTTGCTGCCAATACCACGGGAGCTACGGGTGGCAAAATGATCAGTCCGCAGAGTATCGCCATCGCTACTGCAGCCTGCGATATGGAGGGAAAGGATGGAGAGATTCTCCGTTCGGCCATCCCATACGCCCTGCTTTATATCGTATTGGGCGGACTGATGGTTTACTTCGGTTGCTGATCTTCTTTTCTTATATAAAAAACTGTCCTCATCTGTTATTTCAGATGGGGACAGTTTCAGTTTTATAAATCGACATTAATAAAGCTTTTGCCCTTTCAGGGCGACAGGCTTGCGTCTATCATTACCCAGGGTGTTGCCCTGGGCTAGGAGCTTCTGCCCTTTCAGGGCGTGTAGCGAATATGATAAGCTTTTTATCTTTTAAGCATGTCTTTTCTCGTAAGCCAGACTGTGGTCGTGCTGGTCGATATCATGCTTCGACTTGCTCTTTACCACGAGCCATACACCAGAGAATACGAGGATGGCGGCGATGGCCTGCATACCCTTGAATACGGCGAGACCCACGATAACACTCACGGTAACCGATACCAGCGGCTGCACATAATTATATACACTTACCACGGTAGGGCGCAACGTCTTCTGACCAATCATCATGCAGATGTAACCCAGATAGGTGCCGAAGAGAACCACGTAGCCCGTTTCCCACCAGGTGCTTATCGGAACATGGGCAAAGTCGATGCTCATCACATGGCTGATGGTGAAAGGCCATATCAGGACCGTTGCCCAGAGGAACATCCACTTGTTGATGGTGAAGAGCGAATACTTAGACAGCAGGTTCTTGAAGAGCGACAGGTAGAGGGCGAAGGAAAGCTGCGCCGACATACAGAGCAGGTCGCCCCAGATGTTTCCCACCTTGGCATTGCCAGCCGTAGCACTCGTCATGATGATGATGACGGCACCTGCGCATCCCATCAATACACCGAGCGCCTTCTTCCAGGTGATAGGCTCCTTCAATATCAGGAAGGAGAGAACCATGGCGAAGATAGGCATCGAAGTGGTCATGATACTGGAATTGCTAGGCGAAGTCATGTTCAGACCGATGGTGTAAGAACACTGGTTGAACACGAGGGCGAAGAGTCCGGCAGCAGCAAACTTGAAGATGTCTTTTACTGGAACATGCTCTTTCTTGGTGAAGAGCGAGGTGAGCCAGAAGAGAATGGCACCACCCAATACTCGGAAGCTCACCAGGTCGATGCCGTCGATGCCGTGAAGCATGGCATCCTTGCCTACGGGAGCCATCAGTCCCCAGAATGCGCCGGAACAGAAGAGGCACAGGTGGGCGATAAAAGGTCGTTTGTTATCCATTTTTTCCTTATTTCTATTTAAATCTTCCTATTTTTGAATAAAATCGAGTGCAAAGGTACAAAAATTCGAGGAATTTTGCTATATTTGCGGTATATTTTTTGAAACTTAAAGGAGTTAAGAAGTTTAGACAATAGTCTTTTTCCGTTCTTGACTATTAAAGATAGGAGATTATTCTTATGCAGAAATATGCTGATTATATCAAACAGATAGAGATTGAATCTCTCTGGAGCGGTACCAAACATATTCTTTGGAACCTCGACCGCCGTGTCAATATCCTGAGTGGTGTAAACGGCGTGGGCAAGAGTACTATATTGAATAAGGTGATAAAGGGTCTGGCGGCTGGCGGTGAATTTCCTAGTCACATGATCAAAGGTGTGCATCTGAAGGTGGAGCCGGAGGAGGCAAAGTGGATTAGATATGATGTAATCCGCTCGGTAGATAGACCATTGATGAATGCCGAGATGATCAACAAGATAGACCTCACTCTGGTTACCGAACTCGACTGGCAGCTCTTCCAGCTGCAGCGCAAGTATCTGGATTATCAGGTGAACATCGGCAACCGCATCATCGCTGTGCTTCAGAGCGGCGAACCGGATGCAGCTTTCAAGGCTCAGCAGCTGAGTGAACCGAAGAAGATGTTCCAGGATATGGTAGATAATCTTTTCAAGGATACCGGCAAGACCATCATTCGTACAGCCAATGAAATCCGCTTCAACCAGATAGGTGAGCAGCTCTCGCCTTATCAGCTCTCGGCTGGTGAGAAGCAGATTCTCGCCATCCTCCTCACCGTGCTGGTGGAGGACAACCAGTCATACGTCCTCTTTATGGATGAGCCGGAAATCAGCCTTCATTTCGAATGGCAGAAGCAGCTCATCGGTCTGGTGCTGCAGCTTAATCCGAATATCCAGATCATCATGACCACCCACAGTCCTGCTGTGGTCATGGATGGATGGACCGATAGGGTGACGGATGTGAGCGACATCACGATATAAGTGAAAAAGAAGTATTATGGCTAAACGTTTAACTGATAATATCAATTCCCAGTTCTTCGAGGCAGCCAACAGGATGACCTCGAAGAAGGCTCGGCGCAAGATTGTGGCTTACGTCGAGAGCTATGATGATGTCTTCTTCTGGCGTTCTGTACTGGGAAAGTTTGAGAATGAAAAACGCTATTTTGATATCATGCTGCCTACCCGTAACCAGCATTTAGACCGAGGCAAGAAGGCTGCTATCTCCAGTATGCTGAAGGGAGTAGGTAGGGATATGATAGCCTGTGTAGATGCCGATTACGATTATCTGCGTCAGGGCTCAACCGAGTCTTCCCAGCAGATGTTGGAGAATCCTTACATCTTCCATACCTATGCCTATGCCATTGAAAACTTCCAATGTTATGCCAGAGGATTGCACGAAACCTGTGTGATGGTGACGCTCAACGACCGTCGTATCTTCGATTTCGAGCGTTTTCTTGAGTCCTATTCCCGTACCATCTGGCCCCTCTTCTTATGGCACATGCTGTTCTATGTGCGTCATCGCAAGATGTCGATGCATTTTGATATGGCGGAGTTTGATAAGGTCATCATGCTGCCTTCTGTCCGAATCCAGGATCCTAAATGGGCGATAGATTATTTGGGAAAGAAGGTGCGGGCAAAGCTGTTCCAGCTGGAGCGCCGCTTCAAGAAGTTTAAGGATGAGTTGGATGAAATGGCTCTTTACCTCAACAATCTGGGTGTAAACGAGAGCAATACCTATTTATATATACAGGGTCATCATCTCTTCGACCTGGTAGTTAGTCCTATCGTCCAGAGCGTCTGCGATGCTTTGCGCAACGATAGGGAGAATGAAATCCGCGACCGTGCCCTCCATTCCGAGCAGGCCCGCACCGAAATGGCATGTTATGAGAATAGTCTGGGCAAGGTGAAGATGATGATGAAGAAGAACACCTTCTACCAGTTCTCTCCCGAATTCCAGAAGATTCAGGCGGATGTGGAAAAGTATTTGGAAAGGTAAAAAAGTAAAAAGGTAAAAAAGTAAAAAGGTAAAAAAGTAAAAAGGTA
>JAJVTK010000006.1:39111-129441 GCA_021622245.1 Segatella copri
GGTAAAAAAGTAAAAAGGTAAAAAAGTAAAAAGGTAAAAAAGTAAAAAGGTAAAAAAGTAAAAAGGTAAAAGGGTAAAAAGAAAGCAGGCAGATGACATCCCGCCAGGCTCTTTTTACCTTTTTACCTTTAAAATTATACGTATGTCTCCAGGAACTTCAGGGTTCCTTCTATCTTCAATGTCTTGGTGCTGGCAGGAACAACGATGCTTTCGCCGCTCTGGAACGTAATCTCGTTACCCTCGTTGTCGGTAATCTTAGCCTCACCCTTCAAGCCAATCAGAATCACGAAGCTGTCCAACTCTGAATAATCCAGTGTCATTGGCTCATCGAGATCATAAACGGCTGTGGTGAAGTAAGGGCACTGCACCATGCTTACACCCTGGTTCTTGGCAGGAGTGTAGTGCTGGCGATAGTCTGGCAATACGGTGTAGTCAATGCACTCAGCAGCTTCCTTGGTGTGGAGCTGACGATAGTTGCCATCCTTGTCCTTGCGCTTGAAGTCGTAGATGCGATAGGTAACATCGCTGGTCTGCTGAATCTCGACAACGAAACAGCCTGTTCCGATGGTGTGGATTCTGCCGGCTGGGATAAAGAAACAGTCACCTTCCTTCACGTTATACTGAGCCAGGGCATCGGTGATGGTATCGTTCTCTACCATCTCCTTGTACTGCTCAGGAGTAATCTGCATCTTCAAGCCGTTGTAGAGCTTGGCATCCGGCTCGCATGGCAGCGCATACCACATCTCGGTCTTGCCGCGTTCCTTACCTTGCTTCTTGGCAATTTCATCATTAGGATGCACCTGGATAGAGAGGTCGCGGTTGGCATCGATAAACTTGATGAGCAGTGGAAACTCATTGCCGAAACGCTTGTAGTTCTCTTCTCCGAGGAAGCTTCCCTTCCGTTCTGCAACAACCTCGTTGAGGCTCTTGCCCTGCATCTCGCCATCGGCTACGATGCTTTCATTTCCTGGTACTCCAGAGATTTCCCAACTTTCTCCCACATTCTCTTGCTTTACGTCGAGATGCTTGAAAGTGATAATCTTACTGCCACCCCAGATGGTGGATTTTAATAGCGGTTGAAATTTTAATGGTTTCATTATTACCTATATTTAGTTTATAAATGTACTCTTCAGTACGGTTTCTTACTCTCCGGTAAGGCTCTTGCTGAACCTATACCTTATTATATATAACGCTTTTTGTGCGAAATATACTTAGTCTAGTAAGCGTATTTCTTACTTCAAATATCAACTTCTCTTTTATTTTCTAACTCCCCCTCTGGGTATGTTAGTTCTCTCTCCAGAATGCTGGTGTAAAGATAACCAGCACACTGAATATTTCCAGACGACCGATGAGCATCATCAGCGAGCAGAACCATTTTGCCACATCCGGCAGTTCGCTCCACGACATGGTTGGTCCGATTTCCGTACCCAGTGTAGGTCCCACATTACCCACACAACTCAGGGTGATGGTGATGGCATTGGTATTGTCGATGCCCATGGCTATCATCGTGAACGATATCACCAGACAGATGATGAGATAAGTGGTGAGGAAGGCAAGCAGCGTAACACGCTTCTGCATCGGTACGTTCACACCATCAATCTTCAATGGCAGCACGGCGTTAGGATGCAGAATCTGGCGGAATTCATTCTTCACCATTCTTACCAGCATCACGCCACGGATACATTTCAAACCTCCACTCGTACTGCCCGAGCAGGCTCCGAAGAACATGCAGGCTGCCAATACCACCCAGGTAACATGAGGCCACACAGCAGCATCATCGTTAAACAGACCGGTGGTAGTGATGAAAGAAACCACCTGGAAGATAGCACTTCTGAAGGCATGCTCCACATCGTAGTTGCGCATCACCATCAGCTCTACCATGATGAAGGCGCTGAATGCAGCAACCATGAATGCATAGAACTTAAACTCTGAGTTCTTGAACAGATCCTTGATTTTAAACTTGATGACGGCTGCATAGAGCAGGGTGAAGTTCACACCCGACAGGAAACAGAAGAACGTACAGATGTATTCCAGCGCTGGTGAATGGAAGAACTCGGTACTGCTGTTGTGGGTAGCGAAACCACCCGTTGCCGTCGTGCTCATCGCATAGTTGAAACTGTCGAAGAGATTCATTCCTGCCACATAGTAGGATGCGATGCAGGCAATGGTGAGCATCAGATAGATACTCCAGATCCATTTAGCCGAAGTGGAAAGCCGGGGATGCAGTTTCGTTTTGATAGGTCCTGTTGCCTCGGCAGCAAACACCTTGGTCTGTCCTCCTACAAGCGATGGCAGCAGGGCGATGGTGAAGAACACAATTCCCAGACCGCCTATCCACTGGGTGAGCGAACGCCAGAAAAGCAGTCCGTGGGGGAAACATTCTACATCGTCTAATATTGTAGCTCCCGTTGTCGTAAATCCCGACATGGTTTCAAAGTAGGCATCGGTAAAGTTGTTGATGTATCCACTTATCATGAAGGGGAGGGTTCCGAAGAAACTGAATACAATCCATGAGAGCGTTACCACGAGATAGGCATCACGGCGCGACATTGAGTTATCTGCTCCGTGTCCTCGCCATTTCAGCACCAGCCCGCCTCCGATAGTGGTAAGTGTTGCCACAATGAAGGCAAAGATGTCGTCCTGCTGGTAATAGAAAGCTACCAGCAGACTGACGAAGAGCAGGAATGCTTCTATGAAAAGCAGTTGCCCTAAAATCTTATATATTAATTTTCTGTTTATCATATATGAAGTATGTCTCTATCTCCTTCACGCTTAGATGAAGTATTTCTCAATTTTCTTCATGTTGATGTTGTGGCAGAAAACCATCACCGAGTCGCCCGGTTCTATCTGGGTATTACCCGAAACGAGCATTCCTTCTTCACCGCGAACCAGTCCACCGATGGTTACACCGATAGGCATGCCGAGTTCCTTCACCGGTTTCTTGGTTACCGTCGAACCTTCTTTGGCTATGAATTCTGCCACATCGGCGTTGGCGCTCATCAGGAAGCGCACGTTCATCACGTCAGCATCAAGCATCATCTGGTAGATGTAGCTGGCGGCAATCATCTTCTTGTTGATGATGGTACCGATATCCAGACTCTCTGCCATGCTCACGTAGTCTACGTTTTCTACGGCAGCCACCGTCTTGCGCACACCCATTCTCTTGGCGGTAAGACATGCCAGGATATTGGTTTCGGCGTTACCGGTCAGTGCCACGAAGGCTTGCGTACTGCGGATACCTTCTTCTACGAGTAGCGGAATGTCGCGTCCGTCACCATGAATGATGAGCGTCTTGTTCTCATCGAGAATATCGTTGAGATATTCGCAGCGCTCCTCGCTCATCTCGATAATCTTGCATTCCATATATTCCGGCATCTTCTTCACGGCTCTTACGGCTGTGCGTCCGCCACCCATAATCATCACGTTCTTCACATCCACATAGTGCTCCTTGCCCACAATCTTACGGATGTAGGGAATATAGTTGCGGGTGGTCATGAAGTAGGCGAGGTCGTAGAGTTTCAGCTCGTCGTTACCGCCCGGGATGATGGTATCACTGCCTCGCTTGATGGCTACCACGTGGTATGGGTCGTTAGGACCGCTGATGTTCTTGAGCGGTTCGTTCAGTATCTCGCATCCTTCGCGCAGTTTGATGCCGAGCATGACGAGTGCGCCGTCGTGCACATCCCAGCGCTGACGTACCCAACTCATTTTCAGTCCGTTATTGATATCTACGGCTGCGAGCATCTCCGGATAAATCAGTTTGCTGATACCTAATTCTTTGAAGAATTCCTGAGCCTGCTGATCCATATATTCCGGATTATCCACACGGGCCACCGTTCTTTTGGCACCCAGGTTCTTGGCAAGGATGCTAGCTGTGATGTTGGTACTTTCTACCGGAGTAACGGCGATGAAGAGGTCGGCATCTGCAACCCCCGCATCGCGTAAGATGTGAAGACTGGTAGGCTTGCCCAGCATGGTGAGCAGGTCGCAGTCGGAGCCAATGCTTGCCAGGCGCTCTTCGCTTTCATCGATGAGCGTAATCTCTTCATTGCTGCGTGACAGGAGTCTCGCCAGATGAGTACCTATGGCATATGCGCCAGCTATGATTATTTTCATTTCTTAATTGCTTCTTTGATTGATTCTTTATCGAGATGCACGATTTCCCTGAGCTGTGCCACGGTTCCGTGCTCCACAAACTCATCTGGCAATCCCATTCGGGTCATCTTTGGCTGATAGTCATGGTCGTTCATCCATTCCAGTACGGCTGAGCCCATACCGCCCATACGAACACCGTCTTCGATGGTGATGATGCGGCTGAACTTTTCGCCCACCTCTTTCAGAATGTCTTCATCGAGTGGCTTGAGGAATCGCATATCGTAGTGGGCGATGCTCATTCCGGTTTCGGCTTCTACCTCAGCGATAGCCTGGGCTGCATCGTTTCCGATAGGACCGATGGTAAGAACGGCTACATCGGTGCCGTCTTTCAGCTTTCTGCCGGTACCGGTCTTGATTTCTTCCATCGGGTTGCGCCAGTCTACGAGCACACCCTTGCCTCTCGGATAACGGATAACATAGCTGCCATGACCTGGCAACTGGGCTGAATACATCAGGTTGCGTAACTCATGTTCGTTCATCGGAGATGCGATGGTGAGATGCGGAATCGGACGGAGAGCCGCCATATCGAAGGCACCATGATGGGTTGGTCCGTCTTCACCTACCAGTCCGGCACGGTCAAGACACATGATAACCGGCAGGTTGAGCAGTGCCATGTCGTGGATGATGTTATCGTAGGCACGCTGTGCAAACGAACTGTAGATATTGCAGAATGGGATGAGGCCGTCTTTCGCCATACCTCCTGAGAAGGTGACGGCATGCCCCTCGGCAATACCTACATCGAAGGTACGGTTTGGCATCGCCTTCATCATGATGTTCATGGAACATCCTGTAGGCATGGCTGGCGTCACACCTACAATCTTCGGGTTCTTCTGAGCCAGTTCCAGCAGCGTCTTACCGAAAACATCCTGATATTTCGGAGGCTGGTTGCTGGTATCGGCAATGATTCTCTCACCCGTTTCCGGATCGAATTTGCCTGGCGCGTGCCAGATGGTAGCACTCTTCTCGGCTGGTTCGTAACCCTTTCCCTTGGTGGTATGCAGGTGCAGCAGCTTAGGACCCTTCATGTTCTTGAGCTGTTTGAGTACTCTCGCCACTTCCTTCACGTCATGACCGTCGAAAGGTCCGAAGTAGCGGATATTCATACCCTCGAAGATGTTCTGCTGATGACTCAGTGCCGACTTCAGTGCATTGTTCAGGCGCAGAATGCCCTTCTTGCGGTCTTCGTTGAGATAACCTTTGGAGTGCAGCCACTGCGATGCCTTGAAACGGAGGCGGTTGTAGGTCTCGTTGGTATCGAGGTTCAGGAGATATTTCTCCATACCTCCCACTGCCCGGTCGATGCTCATATCGTTGTCGTTCAGGATGATGAGCATGTCGTTAGGTGTACTTGATACGTTGTTCAGTCCCTCGAAAGCCAGTCCGCCGCTCATGGCTCCATCGCCAATGACGGCTACCACGTGCCTGTTGGTATCTCCGTTTTCGCGTGCGGCAACGGCCATACCGAGTGCTGCGGAGATGGAATTGCTCGCATGTCCGCAGGCGAAGGTATCATATTCGCTTTCTAAAGGTGTAGGGAATGGACGGATGCCGTGCAACTTGCGGTTGGTGCAGAAGTTTTCGCGGCGTCCTGTTAATATCTTATGTCCGTAGGCCTGGTGTCCCACATCCCATACAATACGGTCGTATGGGGTGTTGTAGATATAATGTAGGGCTACGGTTATTTCAACCACGCCAAGAGAGGAGGCAAAATGACCGGGGTTGACGGCAACCTCGTCGATAATGTCTTCTCTTAACTCTTTGCAGACTTGTGGCAGCTGGTCAATGCTCAGCCGTCTCAAATCTTCCGGGTATTTTATACTATTTAATAGACTAAACTTGTTCTTGTCCATGTTTTCTTCGTGAAAATCTTGTGCAAAGATAATGCTTTTTTCCTATATAAAGCACTTTTGAGGCAATATTTTCGCTTTTTCCGATTATTCTTTGTATTTTTGCAAAGGAAATTTCTGAAAAAGGAATGAAATCCGGAATTAGTTATATAACAATAAGCAAATAAATACCTTTATCGTGATGAGAAAAAATGTATTACTTTTGGGAGCCATGATGATGGCTTCCATGTCTCTGATGGCGCAGACCAAGGGTGGCGGCATCAGTCAGTCTGCTCTCCAGCAGATGGAGAAAAACCAGCAGGCAGGTGTAGCCAACAAGGCACTCTTCAATGCGATTGCCAACAACAACATTGATGACCTTGTGAAGAATCATGCCAACGAGGCCCCGGTTGATACTCATTTCAGCATCGAGACTCCTTCGCAGAGCATTCACAACCAGAAGAGTTCGGGCCGTTGCTGGATGTTCAGCGGTTTTAACGTGCTCCGTTCTAACTTTGCTGTCAACGACAAGCAGGGTAGAGTGGTGGAGTATTCTCAGGATTACCTCTTCTTCTATGATCAGCTAGAGAAGGCTAACCTGATGCTTCAGGGGGTTATCGACCTTGGCAAGAAGAGCATCGAGGATCCTCAGGTGCAGTTCTTCTTCAAGAATCCGCTCAATGATGGCGGTACTTTCTGTGGTGTTGCCGATTTGGCGAGCAAGTATGGTCTTGTACCTATGAGTGCCCAGCCTGAGACCTTCTCAAGCAACAATACTTCCAAGATGAGCCGTCTCGTAAGCAGCAAGCTCCGCGAGTATGGTCTGGAACTCCGCAAGATGGTGGCTCAGGGTAAGAAGTCGGCAGCTATCCAGGCTCGCAAGAACGAGATGCTCGGTCAGGTTTATCACATGCTCAGCCTTACTCTGGGTGAGCCGGTGAAGGAGTTTACCTATGCATTCCGCGACAAGGATGGCAAGCAGGTAGGCGAGGCTAAGAAGTATACTCCTAAGAGTTTCTATGAGGAAACCGTAGGCAAGGATCTCAACGGTACCTTCCTGATGGTGATGAACGATCCACGCCGCCCATACCACAAGACATACGAGGTAGAATACGACCGCCATACTTATGATGGTCATAACTGGAAGTATCTGAACCTGCCTATGGAGGAGATTGCCCAGCTCGCCATCGCCTCTCTAAAGGATGGTCATAAGATGTATTCAAGTTATGATGTGGGCAAGCAGCTTGATAGAAAGCGCGGCTATCTGGCACTCGACAACTTCGATTATGCTAGCCTCTTCAATACCTCATTCCCAATGAACAAGGCTGACCGCATCGCTACTTTCGATAGTGGTTCTACTCATGCCATGACGCTGACAGCTGTAGATCTCGATGCCAATGGCAAGCCTGTAAAATGGAAGGTGGAGAACAGTTGGGGTGCAGACAATGGTTTTGCCGGTTGCTTCATCATGACCAACGATTGGTTCAACGAGTACATGTTCCGCCTGGTAGTAAACAAGAAGTATGCTTCTGAGCAGCTCTTGAAGGAATTCGACCAGAAGCCAACCATGCTGACTCCAGATGATCCTCTGTTCCAGTTGGAAGACTAATTCATCAAGAAATATAGATTTTAACCGTATTTTTCTCGAGAAAAGAGAAGAATACGGTTTATTTTTTGTATTTTTGTACCCGAAATAATGGTAAGAACGTTATTTATATAAAAGCTATATAGATTATGTTAGAGAAAAGTAAGCGTGAGCGCATCATTGCGCTCGTTAATAAAGAGGTGGTTCCTGCCATCGGCTGTACCGAACCGATGGCTGTGGCACTATGTACAGCCAAGGCTGCTACTACATTGGGCAAGCGCCCTGAACGTATTGAAGTTTTTTTGAGTCCTAATATGCTCAAGAATGCGATGGGTGTCGGCATTCCGGGCACGGGTATGATTGGTTTGCCTATCGCCGTATCGCTGGGTGCGCTCATCGGAAAGCCTGAATATCAGCTGGAAGTGTTGAAAGACCTCACTCCCGACAGTCTGGAGCAGGGCAAACAATATATCAAGGATGCGGATATCAACATCAAACTGAAGCAGGGTGATGTGGATAAACTCTATATCGAAATCATCTGTCATGGCGGTGAAGACCAGGCTACGGCAATTATCTCCGGTTCTCATACCCATTTCGTGTATGTTGAGCGTAATGGCGAGGTGGTGCTCGATAAGCGTGGCGGTACTGTGGGTGATGAGGCTGATGATGATATCCAACTCAATTTCCCGATGGTTTACGAGTTTGCAACAACAGCTCCGCTCGATGAGATTTCTTTCATTCTCAAGACCAGAGACTATAATATGAAGGCTGCCGAGTTGAGTATCAAAGGCAACTATGGCCACTGTCTGGGCAAGACGATGGACCGTCCGTTGAGTCATGGTATCTTCGGCGATAATATTTTCTCGCATATCATCTCCCGCACCGCTTCAGCCTGCGATGCCCGTATGGGTGGTGCCATGATTCCGGTAATGAGTAACAGCGGCAGCGGCAATCAGGGCATCTGTGCAACGAACCCTGTGGTGGTTTATGCGCTGGAGAACGAGAATACCGAGGAGGAAATGATCCGTGCCCTGATGCTCAGTCATCTGACTGCCATCTATATCAAACAGAGTTTAGGCAAACTTTCAGCTCTTTGCGGTTGTGTGGTAGCCAGTACGGGCAGCAGTTGCGGCATTACCTATCTGATGGGTGGCGATTATACCCGCATCTGCAATTCTGTCAAGAATATGATAGCCAATCTCACCGGTATGATTTGTGACGGAGCGAAACCAAGTTGTGCCCTGAAGATTTCATCAGGTGTCAGCACCGCTCTTCTTTCCGCCCTCCTTTCTATGGAAGGCAAGTGTGTCACCTCTGCCGAGGGTATCGTAGATGATGATGTGGATAAGTGCATTCACAACCTTACGAGCATTGGTGCCGATGCGATGCGAGCTACCGATGATATGGTGCTTGATATCATGACGCATAAATAAATAGGAATATAGTATATTCAAAAGGCTCGCAAGAAATCGAAACTTCTTGCGAGCCTTTATTATTTGCTAAACTATGAATCTGAACCTGTTAAACTCATCATAAAGTTCAATGTTCAAACCTCAAAGTTCAATGTCTTTACACGAGTGTTGCAACGATTTCCTCACGGGTTCCTGGCAACATATCGATAACTGGAATCTCTGGCATGGTGTAGCAACCTGGCTGCAGACGGAATGAAGCACGAGCCACGTTAACCAATACCTGAGCGGTGAGGGCTGGGTTGTTGATGCTCATGTTGAACTCGAAACGCTGGTTCTGGGTCTTGCCTGATACACCCTTGCGAACGAGGTTCACACCATGACCCATATCCTTTACATCATCTACAGATGCTACGGCAAATACGTGGGTCTCATCGTGAGCGAAGTATGGATCTGCCTTGATTTCGGCTGTTACATCCTCAAGCTTGGCACCTTCTTCCAACTCTACGTATACCATACGGCGGTGGATACCCTCACCCAATGGGATGGTTACAGAGAGCGCTTCCTTTACGCCCTTCTTGCCACGAACACAAACTGAGTGACCCATACTCATACCAGGACCGAAGTTGGTGTATGTCAAGCCCTTAGGAGCAAGGCTCTCCATCAGAACACGTACGATAGAATCAGAACCTGGATCCCAACCAGCAGAGATAACGCTTACCTTGCCAGCCTTCTTACAGTTCTCCATCTGCTTGGTACGGTAGTCGAGGATGCTGGTGTGGATATCGAAGCTGTCTACGGTGTTGATACCGAGGGCAACGATTTTCTCTGCATACTCAGGGCAAGAGCGGGTAGGGGTTGCGAGGATAGCAACATCTACATCCTTCAACTTGGTGATGTCATCTACTACTTCATAGTTTGCCAACTCAGCTGGTTTGTCCTTGGCACCCTGGCGACGTACAATACCTGCAATCTCAAAGTCAGGAGCTGCTTCGAGTGCCTCAACAGTAAACTTACCGATGTTGCCGTATCCTACTACGGCTGCTCTAAATTTCTTCATTGTCTTATTTCTTTTATTTTGTTGTTTTAATTTCTTTTATTTGTTGCGGTTTAGTCCTCCAACGGATATGTTTTCCGCTTTTCATTCTATTTCCGGTTGCAAAAGTATAGCTTTTTCTTGAAATACGTGACGTTTTAATAGAATTTTAACTCATAAAAGTTGCAAAAAGTAGTAAAATCATAGTTTTTAGGTATGAATAAGCGGAGATTTGTAAGGTATCTGCTGCAAGAGCCTTACAGTTTCGTTATTTTGTTGCGAAACATCATACATCCCCTTTCCGATACCTCCCGATGTGCTTAGAATTACGTCCTGACGTAGCTTTTGCTGCGTCCCGACGTCTCTGGCTCTGCGTCGGGACGTATGACATGCTACGTCGGGACGTAATTTTATGGAACTCTATAACAATAATCCCGCCCTTCGCACGTTATTAATATATTAATTTAATTTAGGAGAAAAAGAAAATGATAGAATATATTCATGGCGATCTGACAGAGCTGACACCTGCGCTGGCTGTTGTTGAGACTGCGGGAGTGGGCTACGGACTCAATATATCGCTCAATACATATACTGCCATTCAGGGCAAACAGGAAGTGAAACTCTATGTTCACGAAGTGCTGGCGGCTGGTGGAAGAGATGACTCTTTCACCCTTTTCGGCTTTGCTACCAAACAGGAACGTGAACTCTACCGCCTCCTCATCACCGTTTCTGGAGTAGGCGGAAATACAGCCCGTATGATTCTCTCTTCACTCTCGCCACGCGAACTCTGCGAAATTATCTCTACTGGTAACGACAAGGTGCTGAAAACCGTGAAGGGTATCGGACTGAAGACAGCACAGCGAATCATCATCGACCTGAAAGATAAAATCGTGAGCCTCGGCATCGCTGACGAACTGCCAGCCAGCGGAGGCAATGTGGTGATGGTAAACAATGACGTAAAGGATGAGGCGGTAAGCGCCCTCACCATGCTCGGCTTCTCGCCGGCACCATCTGCCAAGGTAGTAGTAGATATCCTCAAGGCACAGCCTGATCTCCCCGTAGAACAGGTTGTGAAACTGGCATTGAAGCAAATCAAATAAGTTAGGAGCTTTTTATCGATGAAACAGAAGCAAAGATTCATATCTTTTCTATTGGTTTGGCTGATGGTGGCAACCTTCGGCTATGCGATAGCTTTGCCTCAACTTCAGGACGATAAAAAGAAAACCCATACCAGCACAGCCCAGCCCGTACAGCTCGATGAAGATACCATTCCCGATTCATTGCTGCATACCCGCTGGCAGATTCAGCGCACCCAACCTTACTCCCTGAGCGACCTCTATCAGAGCCCGCTCGACCTGAAACGTCCTGATAATCTGCAATATCAGGTAGTCTACAACGATACCATCGACCGCTATATCATCGGCAACCGTATGGGCTCAACCTGGCTTTCGGCTCCTATCATGCTCACTCCGAAAGAGTATCTTGCATGGACCGAACAGCAGCAGCGCAACAGCTACTTCCGCAAGCAGAACGATGAAATCTTCCAGGCAAAAGGCAAGGAGAAGTTCGATTTCTCAGATATGCACTTCGACTTGGGACCTGCCGAGAAAATCTTCGGTCCTGGTGGCATCAGAGTGAAGACTCAGGGTTCTGCCGAACTCAAGTTCGGTATCAACAAGAAAAACATCGACAATCCTTCGTTGCCTATCCGCAACCGAAAGACGACGATGATGGATTTTGATGAGAAAATCAATCTCAACGTCAACGGAAAGGTGGGCGATAAGGTGAACATGAACCTGAATTACAACACCGATGCCACCTTCGATTTCGATGCACAGAACATGAAACTGAAGTACGACGGCAAGGAAGATGAAATCATTAAACTCGTTGAGGCGGGCAACGTCTCCTTCCCTTCCAACTCTTCGCTCATCAAAGGCGCCAGCAGTCTGTTTGGTGTTAGAACCGATATGCAGTTTGGCAAACTCAAGCTGCAGATGGTAGCTTCGCAGAAGAAGAGTGCATCGAAGAGCGTATCTACCAGGGGCGGTGTGCAGCTCACTCCTTTTGAGTTGAATGTAGCCGATTATGAGGAGAACCGCCACTTCTTCCTCTCCCTGTATTTCAGAAACCATTATGATGCCTGGATGCAGAAACTTCCTAATCTCACCACGGGCATCACCATTAACCGCGTGGAGGTGTGGGTTACCAACAAAACCGGCAATACCACCAATACCCGAAACATCGTAGCCCTGACCGACCTGGGCGAGAACCAGAAACTGAGCAACCCGATGTGGGCGGCGAGCGGACAGGTGCCTTCTAACCAGGCGAATACAGAGTATGCGGCGATGACAGGGCAGTATGCTGCAGCCCGTGACATCGACCAGGCTGCAACCACTCTCGATGGAGGCGGACTGGTTGGCGGAGCCGATTATGAGAAACTGGAGAGTGCCCGTCTGCTCAATTCTTCTGAGTATACAGTCAATACCGCCTTGGGTTATATCTCATTGAAAACCAGTCTGCAGACCGACCAGGTACTTGCCGTAGCCTATGAGTATACATCGGGAGGCGTTACCTATCAGGTGGGCGAGTTTGCATCCGATCTCAGCGATACCAAGCAGGCACTCTTCGTGAAATCGCTCAAGAATACCAGTAACAATCCGCGACAGGGCAACTGGGGGCTGATGATGAAGAACGTTTATTATCTGGCTTCTACCGTAGAGAAGGAGAAGTTCCGCCTGGATGTAAAATACCAGAGCGATACCACCGGCGTATATCTCAGTTATATCCCTGAGCAGCAGGTGAAGGAGCAGCCTATCATCCGTGTGCTGGGCGCCGACCGTCTGGATAACAACAACAAGGCACACAGCAATGGATATTTCGATTATGTAGAAGGCTATACCATCTCTAATGGACGCGTGTTCATTCCGAAGGTAGAGCCTTTCGGCAGTTATATGCGTGATTATCTGGTCAAGCGGGGCGTGGCTGCCGACAAGGCTGAAAAGTATGCCTTTACCGAACTTTATGACAGTACGAAGACCATAGCCAAGCAGATAGCCGAAAAGAACAAGTATCAGATTGTGGGACAGTTCAAGGGTTCTGCAGCCAATGTCATCTCGCTCGATGCCTACAATGTGCCACAGGGCTCGGTGGTCGTTACGGCAGGCGGTATCACCCTGAAAGAGGGCACCGACTATTCGGTAGATTACAGTGCCGGTGAGGTGACCATCCTGAACCAGAGCATCATCGATGCCGGTACGGCTGTCAACGTTTCTCTGGAGAGTAATACCGATTTCGGACAAACCCGAAAAACGATGTTCGGACTGAACTGGGAGTATGATTTTACCAAGAACTTCCAGTTGAGCGGTACTATCCAGCACCTCTCCGAACAGGCGCTTACCACCAAGGTATCCATGGGCTCCGAACCGCTGAAGAACACCCTTTGGGGCATTAATCTCAACTGGCGCAAGGAGAGTCAGTGGCTCACCAATGTGCTTGACAAGATACCATTCCTGCACCTTACCCAGCCATCGCAGATATCCTTTACAGGAGAATTTGCCCAGCTCATTGCCGGTGAGGCAGGCGGCACACAGGACAATGCATCTTATATCGATGACTTCGAGGGTACGAAGACTACCATCGATGTAACGACTCCTACCTCCTGGTTTATATCCAGTGTGCCTTCGCTCAATTTCAAGGACGATTACAGCGATAAGACCGGTCTGAGTAGCGGTTTCCACCGTTCGCGCCTAGCCTGGTATACCATCGATCCGCTGTTCACCCGCCGTGGAAGTTCGCTCACTCCGGGACATATCAAGGGCGACCTCAAGCAGTTGAGTAACCATTATGTTCGCGAGGTCTATACCAAGGAGCTCTTCCCATTGCGCGACCAGAGCAGTTATCAGGGCGCTACCAATACCCTGAATGTACTCAATCTGGCTTACTATCCAAGCGAGCCGGGACCATACAACTTCAATGTAACAGATTTGCAGGCAGACGGAACCCTGCAGAATCCGCAGCGCAACTGGGGCGGAATGATGCGTAAGCTGGATACCAACGATTTCGAGCAGGCAAACATCGAATACATCGAGTTCTGGATGCTTGATCCGTTCATCTATTCCCGCGAAGAGGCTGATGCTGCCGATTATGGTGGCGATTTCTACATCAACCTGGGCGAGGTGAGCGAGGATATCCTGCGTGATGGCAAGAAATTCTATGAGAGTGGCATGCCGGTAGATGGCAGCAAGAGCTACACCTATACCCAGTGGGGTAAGATTCCTACCCAGAGCACCGTGACCTATGCCTTTGCTACCACCAGTGGCAGCAGAGCCTTGCAGGATGTGGGTTTCAACGGACTGACTGATGCCGAGGAGCAGGAATTCTACAAGAGTGCTTATCTCGACCAGATTCAGGGCAAGGTGAACCAGGCGGTATTCGACAGCATCTTTGCCGATCCGGCACGTGATGACTATCACTATTTCCGCGGTTCCGACTGGGATGAGATGCGTGCTCCTATCTTGCAGCGCTATAAGTATATCAACAATCCTCAGGGCAACTCGCCTGACAGCGACAGCCGTTCTGAGAGCTATGATACTTCTTATAAGTCAACGCCGGATGTCGAGGATATCAACCAGGATTATACCCTCAACGAATATGAGAAATACTTCCAGTACCGTGTCAGCATCCGTCCGGAAGATCTCGTGGTGGGTAACAATCATATTGTAGATAAGCGTGAATACAGCCAGACCTGGCGTGATAATACCAAGTCTACCGTTACTTGGTATCAGTTCCGCATACCTATCGATGAGTTTGAGAGCCGTCAGGGCAATATCAACGATTTCTCCAGCATCCGCTTCATGCGTATGTTCCTCACCGGTTTCAAGAAACCTATCGTGCTGCGTTTCGGTACCTTCGACCTCGTGATGGGCAAGTGGCGTACCTATAATCAGCCGCTCGGCGCAGCCAGTGGCGGAACCCTCGACGCAAGCAGTGTGAGTCTGGAAGAGAACGGCGAGAAGACTCCGGTCAACTATGTCTTGCCTCCGGGCATCAAGCGCGAACAGGATCCTAGTCAGCCTCAGTTGGTTGAGGCGAACGAGCAGGCGTTGAGTCTGGTGGTCAAGAATATGAGCACAGGCGAGGCGAAGGCGGTTTACAAGAATTCTACCCTTGATCTGCGCCAGTACAAGCGCATCCAGATGTTTGCCCATGCCAATGCCCTGGAGCAGAATACCACCCGTCTGCAGGATGGTGATCTCTCAGTCTTCATCCGTCTGGGTAGTGATTACAAGAACAATTACTACGAGTATGAAATCCCGCTGAAGCTCACCGAGCCACGCTCCAACTACAACCGCTATGTGCTTGCCGACTGTAAGGCGGTATGGCCTGAGGAGAATATGCTCGATGTGCCGCTGAGCGTCTTTACGGCATTGAAGAAAAACCGCAACAAGGCGAAGGCACAGGGTGTGGCTTCTTATCTCGCTCCTTATTCCATGATGGATGCAGAACATCCGCAGAACAAGATTACCATCGTGGGTAATCCGAGTCTCGGCGAAGTGAAGACCATGATGCTGGGTGTGAGAAACAATTCTGCCGACATTAAGAGTGGTGAGGTATGGATAAACGAACTCCGACTCAAGGAACATAATAATTCGGGCGGTTGGGCTGCCAATGCCAACCTGAACGTACAACTCTCCGATCTGGGTAGCGTGAATGCCACCGGCAGATACATCAGCGAGGGATTCGGCGGTCTGGAAGATGGCGTGGCAAGTCGCACTACCGATAATTACGGTACCTACAGTGTGACCACATCGCTCGAAATGGGTAAGTTCTTCCCTGACAAGGCGAAGGTGAGCATACCTTTATATTATAGTGTTACCAAGGAGAAGACCACTCCTAAGTATAATCCGCTGGATACTGATATGGAATTGAAGGATGCCCTCGATGCTGCCGGATCCAAGCACGAGCGCGATTCTATCGAGAATATCGCTGCCACCAAGATTACGCAGACCAACTTCTCCATCTCGAATGCCCGGGTGGGTATCGCTACCAAGCGCCATCCGATGCCATACGATCCTGCCAACTTCTCATTCACCTACAGTCATCAGCATCAGTATACTACGGGTGAAACGACGATGTATGAGCGCAAGGACAACTGGCGCGGAGCCTTGGATTATTCTTGGAGCCCGGTTTATAAGGCTTGGGAACCATTCAAGGGACTGAAGAACAAGAGTAAGTGGCTCGACATACTGAAACGTTTCGGACTGAACTGGCTGCCGCAGAACATAGCCTTCAATACCGAGATGACGCGCGACTACTACGAGTTGCAGGAGCGCGATATGGAAACCCTGATGAGTGGAGCTGCCGGAGTAGACTCCAAGTTGCCGCTCACCTTCAGTGAGCAGTTCCTCTGGAACCGTGAGTTCTCCATCAACTGGGATCTGACCAAGAACCTGCACATGAACTTCCAGAGTGCTACCCATGCACAGATAGAGGAACCATATACACCGGTCAACAAGGATCTTTATGCCGACCAGTATCATGCCTGGAAGGACTCCGTATGGACCAGCATCCGCCACTGGGGTGCACCGCTCGACTACAGTCAGAATTTCCAGGCATCCTACAAGGTGCCTCTCAATCTGCTGCCTGTCTTCGACTGGGTGAACAGCGATGCCTCTTACAATGCCAACTATTCTTGGGAGCGCGGTACAGAGGATGAGGAGGGCAACTCGTATGGAAATACCATCAATACCCAGCGCGAGCTGACATTGAACGGAAACTTCAACCTAGTGAAACTCTACAACCATGTGCCTTTCCTGAAGAAGGTAAACGATAAGTTTGACCGTACCCAGAGTAGGGCACAGATGCAGCGCAAGAAGCAGGAAAAAAAGAAAAAGAAGCAGGAAGCAAAGGAACAGGCGGCTGATCCAAAGAAGGCGCTGCCTAAGAACAAGCGTGCCTTCGAACGGGAAATCACCCTCCTGCCTGATACCACATTCAAGATACGCCACGGCAAGAATACCAAGCGACTGATTGTGAATGCCAAGACGGAAGACGGCAAAGTGTTCCCGCTTAAATATAAAAAGGTGGATAATAACCAGATCAGAATCATCTCAAAGGTAGATACTGCCATGAAGGTGAAACTCTCCGTACTGGCTAAGGAACCGCTTGATGATAAGAAATGGTATAAGGGATTGCAGTTGGCTAGTCGTCTGGCAATGATGGTGCGCAATGTGAGCATCAACTATCGCAGCAGCTATCAGCTCACCCTGCCGGGCTTCTTGCCTAGTGTGGGTGATGCCTTCGGACAGAAGAAGGTGGGACAGATGGCACCGGGTCTTGACTTCGCCTTCGGTATGGTTGGCGACGATTATATCGAGAAGGCTAGAAACAACGACTGGCTGCTCTGCAACGACAGTATCGCAACACCTGCTACTACCAGCAGAACGGATAATCTTACGTTGCGTGCCACCCTGGAGCCTGTCAAGGATTTCAAGATTGATCTCTCTGCCACACGCACCAAGACCACGCAGAAGAGCATACAGTATATGTATGAAGGAACGCCAACTACCCAGAGTGGAGCCTTCCAGATGACTACCATCTCGCTGGGTTCGGCTTTCGAGGGAATGGGCAATGCCAATTCGGGGTATCGCAGCAAGACCTTCGAGAAGTTTGTCAACTCGCTGGCTGGTTTCAGAGATAGGGTAGAGGCGCAGTATGCAGGTACCGTTTATCCGACTGGTTCGGCTCTGGCTGGCGGCAAGTTTGATGCTTTCCGCACGCCGGTCAACCAGTATAGCAGCGATGTCATGATTCCTGCCTTCCTCAAGGCTTATACCTCGATGGGTGGCAATTCGCTCTCGGTATTCCCGGCATTGAGTCGGATGTTGCCAAACTGGACTATCCGTTACAGCGGACTGGGACGTCTGCCTTGGTTCAACGAGCACTTTAAGAGTATCAACATCAATCACTCTTACAAGAGCGTCTTTGCGGTAGGCAGCTACAACAGTTACAGCACCTTCCAGGAGTATATGAACGGTCTCGGCTTCGTGAGTGATGCCACTACGGGCAATCCATCTCCAAGCAGCATGTTCAACATTTCGCAGGTAAGTATCAACGAGTCGTTCTCGCCATTATTGGGTATGGATGTCACATTCAACAATAATATGACGGTGAAGGCAGAATATCGCCAGACCCGTGTATTGAACCTCAGTATGACGAGTGTGCAGTTGAACGAGGCATTGAGTAAGGACTGGGTAATCGGTATGGGTTACCGCATCAACAACTTCGATGTTTTCGGTTGGGGCGCCAAGGCCTCCCGTTCCAAGTCGAAGGGCGGCAACAAGAATGCAGCCAATAAGAATGCGTCGACCACCAAGACGGTTCAGAATGGTACCAACCATGATC
Source organism: Segatella copri (assembly GCA_021622245.1). Classification (GTDB taxonomy): domain Bacteria; phylum Bacteroidota; class Bacteroidia; order Bacteroidales; family Bacteroidaceae; genus Prevotella; species Prevotella copri_J. The sequence continues at coordinate 57,526 of JAJVTK010000006.1, forward strand.
TGAATCTACGTCTTGACTTCAGTTTCCGCAAGCAGGCAGCCATCGTTCGTGATATTGCCTCAATGGTAAGCAGTGCCAGCAGCGGCAACAATGCTCTGAAACTGAGTTTCTCTGCCGATTATACCTTCAGCAAACTCCTTACCATGAGTTTCTATTATGACCGTCAGACTAACACACCGCTCCTGTCGAGCAGCAGTTATCCTACCACCACACAGGATTTCGGCCTGAGCATCAAGTTCTCGCTGACGAGATAAAAAGAAAATTCACCAGAACCAATAGATAGAAAGAAAAATTCTCTAATTCTCAAATTCTTGAAAATAAAAAAAGCTCGGATGCATCACAAGCATCCGAGCTTTTTAATATTCTGATAATTCTTGATTACTCCTTGTCGTAAGCATGAACAGGGTAGTCGATGGTATAGTGGAGACCACGGCTCTCCTTGCGTTCTATCGCCATGCGGGTGATGAGATAACCCACGTTGATCATGTTGCGGAGCTCGCAGAGTTCCTTGCTTACCTTTACACGCTTGAAGAGGTTTTCTGTCTCTTCGTAGAGAAGATCGAGGCGGTCCCATGCTCGCTTCAGACGGAGGTCGCTGCGCACGATGCCTACATAGTTGCTCATGCATTCGCCCACCTCTTTCACGCTCTGTGTAATCAGCACCTTCTCTTCGTTGGTCAAAGTACCTTCATCGTTCCATGCTGGTACCTTCTCATTGAAGTCGTACTCATCTACATGTTCAATACTGTGCTTGGCAGCAGTCTCGGCATAAACCACAGCCTCGATGAGCGAGTTGCTGGCAAGACGGTTACCGCCATGCAGACCGGTGCATGAACACTCGCCTAGGGCATAGAGACGGTTGATGCTTGAACAGCCGTTCAAATCTACCTTGATACCACCACACATATAGTGAGCGGCAGGACGAACAGGGATATACTCCTTGGTGATGTCGATGCCGATGCTCAGACACTTGGCGTAGATATTAGGGAAGTGACGCTTGGTCTCCTCTGGATTCTTATGGGTTACATCGAGACAGACATGATCCAATCCGTGAATCTTCATCTCTTTATCGATGGCACGAGCCACGATGTCACGAGGAGCCAGACTCAATCGCTTATCATATTTCTCCATGAAACTTTCGCCGTTAGGCAGACGCAAGATGCCACCGTATCCACGCATCGCCTCGGTGATGAGGAAGGCAGGATGAGTTTCGCCCGGATGATAAAGAGCGGTTGGGTGGAACTGGACAAACTCCATGTCGGCTACAGTTCCCTTGGCACGGTAAACCATCGCCTCGCCATCACCCGTAGCGATGACAGGGTTGGTGGTAGTCTGATAAACAGCACCGCATCCGCCGGTACACATCACGGTAACCTTACTCAGATAGGTATCCACCTTCTGGGTATCAGGATTCAATACGTATGCACCGTAACAGTTGATATAAGGAGTGCGGCGAGTAACACGGGCACCCAAGTGGTGCTGAGTGATAATCTCCACGGCGAAATGATTTTCCTTGATATCGATATCCGGACAGTTGCGCACAGCCTCCATCAGACCGCGCTGGATTTCTGCACCCGTATCATCTGCATGATGAAGGATGCGGAACTCGCTGTGACCGCCCTCACGGTGGAGGTCGAACTTGCCGTCCTGCTGCTTATCGAAGTTGACGCCCCACTGCACGAGCTCCTTGATCTGCTCCGGTGCCATGGTGACAACCTGCTTCACTGCTTTATAATCGCTGATGTAATCACCAGCAATCATCGTGTCTTGAATGTGCTTGTCGAAGTTATCCACTTCCAAGTTGGTAACTGACGCAACACCACCCTGTGCGAATGACGTGTTCGCCTCGTCGAGCGAGGTTTTGCAAATCATACACACCTTACCTTTATGCGCTCTGGCTACTTTCAGGGCGTAACTCATACCGGCAACTCCTGAGCCGATAATCAGAAAATCATACTTATAAACCATTGAGTTTATTCTTATCTAATTTCAATATTAAGAACGGGTGTTTTTATCTATAAAACAGCCCCATTCTCTCAGAATTAATTCTTAATTCGTTGCAAAAGTAATAATTAATCTTTAAAATGAGTAATAAGAGAGGGATTTTTTGTAATTTTGCAGCGAAATTTAAGGTTATATAGTCTTTTAGACTATCAAAAGGTCGTAAAAACGACAATAATATAAGGTAATAAATCAAAGTTATGGCAGATAGAACTTTTCATAAGCGCTTTACGCTGACGGCACGTATCGGTGTGGCGGTGTTTGCAATCCTGGCTCTCTACTTCTTCTGGGTCAAACTGGCTATCATCGGCATCTTTGTGGCTATCATCATCGTGGGCATGATAGAGCGCATACTGAATACAACCTATACCTTCAAGATGGTAAAACCGATAGACCTCGATGAGGAGATGGAATATCTCATCATCAATGAGGGCAGGTTCTCTTCCAACAGAAATGTGCCGCTATGTGATGTCATTGATGTACACATCGCCAAGACTTTCTTCGGATTAGACCATTGTGTGGTCATCGAATTCGGACATAAGAATATTGTGACCGTTCAGCCGGATAATGAAGAGGCGTTTATGGAGAGAATCAAAAATAAATAATTTCTTTTAAGTTCAGGTGAACTGATTGTGATGAAAAAGATAATATATATGATGTTGGGTCTGATGATGGTATGGATATCCGTACCGGTGCAGGCCCAGAATGTGATTGAAGATGAGGGAATAGAAACGGTTGATGAGGAGGATGTTTCCGACTCTACACTCGTTGACTCCCTGGCAGCGGATACGCTGACTCAGAAATTGCCTTGGCCAGAATCGGTGAAGGTGGGTATTGATAAACTCCTTGAAAGCAAGATGTTCGAAACATCACAGGTAGGACTGATGGTCTGGGACCTGTCTGCTGACTCTTGTATCTATCAGAGAAATGAACGGCAGCTGATGCGTCCGGCAAGTACGATGAAACTCCTGACTGCCATTACGGCGCTCGATAAGTTGGGCGGTTCTTACCAGTTTAAAACCACTCTGAAATATACCGGTACTATTGAGAATGGGGTGTTGACGGGGAATATCTATTGTATAGGCGGTATGGATCCCCGTTTCAACAGCGATGATATGTCGGCATTTGTCAATAGTCTGAAGGAAATGGGAGTGGATACCATCCGTGGCAGCATCTATGCCGACCGCTCTTTGAAGGATGCTGATTTGTTGGGTGAAGGCTGGTGCTGGGATGATGATAATCCGGTGCTTTCGCCACTGGTGTTCCAGCGCAAAGACATCTTTATGGATAAGTTCCTTGCCAAACTCCGTGAGGAAGGCATCGAATATTCCTGCTTTGGGGCTTCAGAGAAGACTTGCCCTGCGAGTGCCTTTACGGTCTGTACCCGATTCCATACGATGGATCAGATTCTGCACAAGATGATGAAGGAGAGTGATAATCTCTATGCCGAGAGCATGTATTATCAGATTGCGGCTTCTACGGGCAATAAATGGGCGAGTGCCAAGAGTGCCCGAAATGTGGAAAAACAGCTTATCCGCAAGATAGGACTTGATCCGGCAAGATATAAACTGGCTGACGGCTCGGGACTTTCGCTCTATAATTATCTCAGTGCCGAACTGGAGGTGAAACTGCTGCGTTATGCTTATCTCAACGGTAATATCATGGACCATCTGAAGCATTCGCTGCCTATCGGTGGGGTAGATGGTACGTTGAAGAAGCGTATGAAGAACAGTTTTGTGCATGGCAATGTGAAAGCAAAGACGGGTACGCTGACGGGCATCATCTCATTGGCGGGTTACTGTACCGCAGCCAATGGTCATGAACTCTGTTTCGCCATCATCAACAATGGTATCATGCATGGCAATAATGCCAGACACTTTGCAGATAAAGTATGTACTTTGCTCTGCCAACCGTGAGCGTTAGTTGATAGTTTATAGTTGATAGTTAATAGTTTTATGGAGGAAATTCGTAAGTTTGTAGATGAAATGATAACATGGGCAGGAGTCACCGGTGATTTTGTGCCCATGCTGCGCCATATCTTGCTCACCATTACTGCCATCCTCTTGGCGATGTTGAGCGATTTTCTTTGTCGAAAGATACTGGTTCCGCTCATCAGTAAGATTACTGATAAGACGGACATCACTTGGGATGATGTGCTGCTGAACAAGAAGGTGCTCACCTCGGCTTGCCATATTGTGCCGGCTGTGGTGATATGGTCGCTCATGCCGCTGATTTATCTGGAGTATCCGATATTCAAGGAGATATTGGAGCGGGCTACGGGCATCTATATCGTGGTGATGTCGGTGCGTACGGTTCTGGTCTTCATCGGGTCTTTCAAAGGACTGGAGGATTCTCAGGAACGACGCTCATCGGCTCAGCAGTATTTCCATACTTTCTGCGGTGTTCTCAGGGTATTGATGCTCTTCGTGGCTGCTGTGGTGGTGATTGCCATCCTGCTAGGCAAAAACCCGATGACCCTCTTTGCCGGTTTGGGTGCTACCTCGGCTGTCCTGATGCTGGTCTTTAAGGATACCATCTCGGGATTGGCGGCTGGTGTGCGTCTTACCAGCAATGATATGTTGCATAAGGGCGACTGGATAACGGTGAAGTCGGTGGATGCCAATGGTATCGTTGAGGATATGTCACTCACGACCGTGAAGGTGCGCAACTTTGATAATACCATCGTTACTATTTCGCCTACTACCCTGGTGAATGGTTCGTTCCAGAACTGGATTGGTATGCAGAAGAGTGGTGGACGAAGAGTGAAGCGCGTGGTTTACTTCGATTTCCGTAGTGTCCGTCTGGTGGATGAGACATTAAAACGTAATCTGCTTGCCAAGCATTTCGCCACCGAAGATTCGTTTAAGTTGAAGGAGTCGTTGCAGAAGGCGATAGATAAAGATATACAAGAAGGAAAGGATATTGAGGATTTAAAGAATCCTGCAGCCCTTGCCCCTACCAATCTCCAGCTTTACCGTAAATTCATGGAGAAGTATCTGCGCCAGCGTCCGGAGGTCAATACCGATCTCACATTGATGGTGCGCCACATGGAAGCCACACAATGCGGTCTTCCTATCGAGTTCTATTTCTTCATCAAGGATAAGGTATGGGTGAATTATGAGCACATCCTCGCCGATATCATGGAGCATGCCTATGCCTTGGCGAATGAGTTCGGTCTGAAGATTTACGAGCAATATCCGGAACAGTAATTACTTTGAACATTGAGATTTGAACATTGAATTTTATGAATAGTTTTTCGGCTGTCATTATCCGTTGGTTTCGTGAGTATGGTAGGGATTTGCCTTGGCGCGAAACCAAGGATCCTTATGCCATCTGGCTGAGCGAAATCATCCTTCAGCAAACCCGCATCGCACAGGGATGGGAATATTGGGAGCGGTTCATGAAGACCTATCCCAAGGTTGAAGACTTGGCTGCTGCCAGCGAGGATGATGTCTTGAAACTCTGGCAGGGATTGGGGTATTACTCGCGAGCCCGCAACCTTCATGCTGCTGCTAAACAGATTGTGGCACTCGGTCGTTTCCCAGATACGCTTGAAGGTATCAAAGCCCTGAAAGGGGTGGGCGATTATACTGCAGCAGCCATCGGTTCTTTTGCCTTTGATGTTCCGGCGGCAGTAGTAGATGGTAATGTGTACCGGGTTCTTTCACGTTACTTCGGAATAGATACTCCTATCAACTCAACGCAGGGAAAAAAAGAGTTTGCTGCGTTGGCTCAATCACTCTTGCCTGCTTCGTCTGCTCAGCAACTTTCTGATACAGCATTATCGCCTGTTGCTGCCTATAACCAGGGTATGATGGATTTCGGGGCTATCCAGTGCACTCCCCAATCTCCGAAGTGTCTTGTCTGTCCGCTTGCCGAAACCTGTGAGGCGTTGAGAACAGGAAGGGTAGAGGAGTTGCCGGTGAAGAACAAGACACTGAAGGTGAAAACGCGCCATCTCTCCTATATATATATAAGGTGTAAAGGCGAAGTGGCTATCCACCGTCGCGGCGAGGGTGATATCTGGCAAGGATTGTGGGAACCATATAACGCATCAGATGCTCCGCAACTGCCTGCCTTTGTCCATAATCCTCTTCTCCTGGCTAAGGATGTGAAGCATGTACTTACCCATCGCATCCTCCTTGCCGACTTCTATCTGCAGGAAACAGAAACCCGCCCCCTGCTCCCTGATGATTATATCTGGGTGAAAGAGGACGAGATAGAACAGTATGGTGTTCCTAGATTGATAGAAATCTTGTTGGAAATGGTTCAAGCTAAATCATAAAAAAGAGGGTGTGTCATAAGGCCATGACACACCCTCTCTTATTTATATATGTTCTGTTAGATATTTCGTCTCAAGCAAGAATTAGTAATTCTGTGCTTCAATCTGGAAGTAGCTCTGTGGGTGGTTGCAGACTGGGCAAACCTCAGGAGCCTTCTTGCCAACTACGATATGTCCGCAGTTAGAGCACTGCCAGATGCAGTCGCCGTCACGAGAGAAGACGAGCTTATCCTGTACGTTCTTCAAGAGCTTGCGATAACGCTCCTCGTGGTGCTTCTCGATTTCAGCAACCATCTCAAACTTAGCTGCAATCTCTTCGAAACCTTCTTCGTGAGCCTCCTTTGCCATGCGTGGATACATATCGGTCCACTCATCGTGCTCACCATTGGCAGCAGCTTCCAGGTTCTTCTCTGTATCCTGGATAGCACCGCCCTCCAGATACTTGAACCACAACTTAGCGTGCTCCTTCTCGTTAGCAGCTGTCTCCTCAAAGATATTAGCTATCTGTACAAAACCGTCCTTCTTTGCCTTGCTTGCAAAATAGGTATATTTGTTACGAGCCTGTGACTCACCAGCGAATGCCTCCTGGAGGTTCTTCTCTGTCTTTGTTCCTTTTAATTCCTTCATAATGTTTTCTTTTTATAATGTTAATATGTTCTTTATTAAATTCATTTACAAAGATATTGAAAATATTTCAAATATACAAATAAATTAAGAACTATTTAACTTTTTGGCGCTTATTTAAATAAAATAAAGCAAAACAGAGCATGGCAACACCGAATATCCACGAGATAATGGCACTCGTTACCATACCCAGCGTATGAGTGAATCCCGCCACAATGAAGGTGAGGAAACTCACAAAGGCTACAGTCAGGGCGTATGGCAACTGTGATGATACATGATGCACATGCTTGCATTCCGCTCCTGCACTCGCCATGATGGTGGTATCGCTGATAGGAGAGATATGGTCGCCACATACCGCTCCAGCCATACATGCCGAGATAGAAATGATGCGCAAAGGATCAGCACCAGGGAATACGGCGATGCAGATAGGAATCAGAATACCGAAGGTTCCCCAGGAGGTACCCGTTGCAAATGCCAGGAAGCCTGCTACCAGGAAGATGATGCCCGGAAGAAGCATCTGAAGTTCTGATGCACTGCTCGCTACAACCGATGATACATATTCTGCCGCACCCAGCGAGTCGGTCATACTCTTCAGCGTCCATGCCAAAGTAAGAATCAGAATGGCTGGTACCATCGCCTCAAAACCCTTGATGAGACTACTCATCGCCTCATCGAAAGGCAAGGTCTTGCGAATGGTAAACATCATGATGGTAAGAATCAGGGCAGCCAATGAACCGATTACCAAGCCCACAGAGGCATTGCTCGCAGCAAAGGAATCCACAAAGTTGAGATAGTTGGCATTATCGGCATCGAAGAATCCGCCCGAATATACCATGCCCGCCATGCAGAAGATAATCAGCATGATGATTGGTATCACCAGGTCGCTCACGGTTCCCTTGTTCTTGGAATCCTCTTCCTGTTTGGCTCCCACACCATGCTCGACAATCTGCAGTTTGGTATCGCTCACCTCATCGAGCTTCCCGCCATTGGTTCGCTCGTACCATTCCTTCAGTCTTGCATCATATTTGCTCATCGCCTTGAAGTCGAAGCCCAGTATCACAATACCAAACATAAAGAGGATGGTAAAGAATGCGTAGAAATTAAAAGGTATCGCCTTGCAGAAAAGTGCCAGTCCGTTCTCTCCGCCCGATACGAAGCCAGATACCGCAGCTGCCCAACTCGAGATAGGGGAGATGATGCAGACCGGTGCTGCAGTGGAGTCGATGAGATAAGCCAGCTTCTCCTTGGTAACACCGTTGCGCACTGCGATAGGGCGCATCACCGAACCCACGGTAAGGCAGTTGAAGTAATCATCGATGAAAATCAGAATGCCGAGCAGGATGGTAGCAATCTGTACGCCAACCTTCGAGTGTACGTGCTTGGAAGCCCAACGGCCGAAAGCAGCCGAACCACCCGCCTTGTTCATCAATGAAACGATGCTTCCTAATACCACCAGGAATACCAGAATGCCCACGTTCCATGGGTCGGAAAGGCAATGTATCATGCCGTATGCCTTGGCATCATCGCCTTCACCTACAGTGTGGTTTGTCAGGTGAACGAGGAATCCGTCGAAACCTGTTCCCATCGAAATGCAATATTGAACGGCACCCAGTATGATACCGATAAAAAGAGAAGAATAGACCTCTTTCGTCTTCAGCGCCAGAGCGATGGCGACGATAGGAGGCAGTAACGACCATGCGGTCCCAATCATGTTGTAATCCATTTTATTGTTTTTGGGCAAAGGTAGTTTTTTTTGGTAATATATGCAAGCTTTTGGGCAGAAAAAATGGTGCTTATGGGTTGATATGGGCTGTTTTAGCATATTTTATCATTATAAAGTGTCGTTTTTCTATATTTTTATTGTATCTTTGAAAACTCAAATTGCAACTCAATCTGAGATAGAATGGAAACTCAATTTTAACAACTTAATAATGGAGGACTAATTATGAACATCAATTCTGGTATTAAGCAAGCCGTGATTTTAACCATCGGCATCATCATGCTTGGATTTTGTATCAAGTCGGGACTTGAAAGTGTGATTAGTAATGATCGAAAGGTTGTAGTGAAAGGCCTTGCCGAAAAGGAGGTGGAGGCAGATAAGGTGACGTGGCCTATCGTTTCCAAGGAAATAGGCAATGACCTGCCTGAACTCTATCAAAAAATCAATGCCACCACGAGAACCATCAGAAACTTCCTGGTGGAGAATGGCGTTAAGGCTAATGAAATCAATGTGAATGCGCCTGTGGTCATCGACCTCAATGCTGAACGGTATGGCGAAAACCGCCAGGGGTATCGTTATAACATTACTTCCATCATCACGGTTACATCCAAGAATGTGAAACTGGTTCGCAGTATCATTGCCCGTCAGGGTAATCTGCTTCAGAAGGGGGTTGCCATTGTGGATGGTGGTTACGAGAATCCGGTGAAGTATGAGTATGTTGCCTTCCGTCAGATGAAACCTAAGATGATGCAGGAGGCGATAGAGAATGCTGAGCAGACTGCTGCCCAGTTTGCTGAGAACAGCAAGAGTAAGATAGACAAGATTATGAATGCCGACCAGGGTCAGTTCTCTATCGAAGACCGCGATTCCAATACCCCATATATTAAAAAGGTAAGGGTTGTTACTACCGTTACTTATTCTTTGAAGGATTAGGAGTAGTGATTAGTGAATAGTGATTAATTGTAATAAGAGGGTGGGTTATAGCCTCATGGCATACCCTCTCAAATTAAAACAACGAAAAACTATGAAGAAAATTATATTAGCAGCTGTTTTATTTCTACCATTTCTTGTTTCTTGTTCTCAGAACAGGAAAGCACCTGATGTTTCTCCTCAAACGGCTGTAGGGAAGTCTGAGAAAACTGAAACTGCCAAGGTGCAATATCTCACCACATCTGATTTCAGAAAAAAGATTATGGATTACGAGGCTCATCCGGATGAGTGGGTCTTTGCCGGTTCCCGTCCTGCCGTCATCGATTTCTATACCACCTGGTGTGGTCCTTGTAAGATGATGGCTCCCGTAGTGGAATCTCTCGCCGAGAAATATGCCGGCAAGATAGATTTCTATAAGGTGGATATCGACCAGGAGTCCGAACTTGCTTCTGTTTTCGGTATCAGCAGCATCCCTACCTTCCTCTTCATCCCCGTGAAAGGCAAACCATCTGTGCAGATGGGTGTTATGCAAAAGGAGGATTTCGAAGAACGGATTGATAAAATTAAAATAAAATGACAATTTGGTAGCATCTCAAATTTCCATGCCTCTCCTTACCTATATGTAGGTATTTTCGGGCGAATACCTACTTTTGATGATGCCAGGAATTTGGAGATTTGTCAGATAATACCTAAATTTGCACTCGGAAAAAATGTTTAACGTAATTAAAAGTATTATAGTATTATGATTATCGAAAATGTTCATGCAAGAGAAATCTTGGATTCTCGTGGCAATCCTACAGTAGAGGTTGAAGTTTCTTTGAAGTCAGGTGTCGTAGGTCGTGCATCGGTTCCTTCTGGTGCATCAACTGGTGAGAACGAGGCGCTGGAACTTCGTGATGGCGACAAGAACCGCTATGGCGGCAAGGGCGTCTTGAAGGCAGTAGAAAACGTGAATCAGGTGATAGCTCCGGCTTTGGTAGGTCTTTCTGCCTTGGAGCAGCGTGCCATCGATTATAAGATGTTGGAACTCGACGGTACCAAGACCAAGTCAAACCTGGGTGCCAACGCCATCCTCGGTGTTTCTTTGGCTGTGGCTCATGCTGCTGCTGAGTATCTCCATATCCCATTGTATCGCTATATCGGTGGTTGCAATACTTACACCCTTCCTGTTCCTATGATGAACATCATCAATGGTGGTGCTCACTCTGATGCGCCTATTGCCTTCCAGGAGTTCATGATCCGTCCTGTGGGTGCTCCTTCCGAGAAGGAGGCTATCCGTATGGGTGCTGAGGTGTTCCATGCCTTAGCTAAGCTCCTGAAGAGCCGCGGTCTTTCTACTGCCGTAGGTGATGAGGGCGGTTTTGCTCCCGCACTCGATGGTATTGAGGATGCGCTCGACAGCATCTGCCAGGCTATCAAGGATGCCGGTTATGAGCCAGGAAAGGATGTGAAGATTGCCATGGACTGTGCTGCCAGCGAGTTTGCCGTTCAGGAGAATGGTGAGTGGTACTACGATTATCGCCAGTTGAAGGATGGTAAGAAGAAGGATCCTAATGGTAAGAAACTGACTGCTGCTGAGCAGATCAAGTTCCTGGAAGAACTGATTACCAAATATCCTATCGATTCAATCGAGGATGGCCTTGACGAGAACGATTGGGATAACTGGGTGAAGTTGACTGCTGCCATCGGCGATCGTTGCCAGTTGGTAGGTGACGACCTCTTTGTTACCAACGTGAAGTTCCTGGAGAAGGGCATCAAGATGGGTGCTGCCAACTCTATCCTCATCAAGGTGAACCAGATTGGTTCTCTTACCGAGACTCTGGATGCTATCGAGATGGCTCACCGTCATGGTTACACCACCGTTACTTCCCATCGTTCTGGTGAAACCGAGGATACAACAATTGCTGATATTGCCGTAGCAACTAACTCCGGTCAGATTAAGACGGGTTCTATGAGCCGTACCGACCGTATGGCTAAGTACAACCAGCTTATCCGCATCGAAGAGCAGTTGGGCAATAGCGCAGCTTACGGTTATACGAAGTTGAAATAGGAATGATGATATGAAATTGGAAAACACCAATTTCACCATAACAAAACATAATTAGTAATAACTGAATAGATCAGATACGAAATAGATGGGCATGGATGACTGTGAGGGTTGTCCATGCTTTTTTTCTTCTATGATGTATCTGCATCTTCATGTGTTTAACTGGATAACTTCAATATATTTTATTGATTATGACAAACGTATTAATTAGTGCTGCCGGACTTTGTGGTGCCACCATTATTGGTGCCATTTTGGGATTCTTCGTCAAGGAGTTGCCCCATAAATGGAATGATGCCGTATTGGGATATTGTGCCGGAATCATGCTGGCAGCTTCCACGTTGGGACTGATAGTGCCAGCCTTCGAACAGACCAGTCTTTGGTGGCTGGTAGTAATCGGCGTAATGGCAGGCGCCCTGTTTCTGAATGTGCTAGATCTGGTAACTCCCCATCTTCATCACATCACGGGACTAGACCCCGAGGAGCATCGCAACAATGCCCGACTCAGCCATGTGATGCTTTTCGTGATGGCGATAGCCCTGCATAAACTGCCCGAAGGCATGGCTGCAGGAGTGAGCGTCTGTTCGGCAGAGGGAGCAACGGAGTGGGGCGTTTCCTTCGGTATCGCCCTGCAGAACATCCCCGAGGGTATGGTGATTATCGCTCCTTTGATGATGGCTGGTGTTACTGCAGCCCGTACCTTCTTCATTTCCATCTTCATCGCCCTGCTCGAAGTGGCAGGCATCCTGGTGGGTTTCGGTTTGGGTTCAGCCTCTTCCACCTTCCTCCCCGTGATGTTGGGCTTTGCCGGTGGCGCCATGCTTTATGTAACGAGCGATGAGATGATTCCAGAAACCCATGCCCACGGTTTCCAGAAGCAAGCCACCTACGCTCTTCTCCTGGGTTTCATCACCTTTGTGTTGATGGAGAAATGTGTGTAGTCAGATTCTGATGAGCAGCATATAGCAGAGGGTGCCTGCCATATAAAAAGGTTTAAATATCTTAACAAATGGTTGTACTATCAGATTATTTGTTTATCTTTGCTGACGGAAGTGAGAATATCTTAAAAGAAAGATAATTATGAGTCCAAAGTTTAAAGAAATAAATGGTTTTGTGTTTAAGATTTACTCCAATGAGGAATTACGAATGCATATTCATGTCGTAAAAGCGGAAAATGAGGCTAAGTACTGGTTGGAACCAGATATTGAGTTAGCAGAAAATTTTGGCTTTAGTAGTAAAGAATTAAGTTTCATCGAAAAAATACTTAAAGAAAATGGAGACGATTTTAAAATCAAATTCGCAAGACACACAGGTAAGCGTCTTGATGATTAATGATAAGGGCATTATGCTTTCTGTAAAAGGTAATGATTATTTTATATCTTATAATAGGATACCTTGGATGAAACATGCATGCATCTCTGATGCCCTTGAGGTAAGAATGAGTGGTAGGAATGCTATTGAATGGCCCAAACTTGATGTGGATTTGGAAATTGATAGTTTGAAACATCCAGAACGTTATCCCCTCATTATGAAGAGAAATGAATTAGAAGTATTGTAATGTACCTATAAAATGTTGAGCCTTTCTGCATACTCTTGCAGAGAGGCTTTTCTGATTAATTATATCATCAAAAAGTTGGAAAAGTGTAAGAAATTGCCTGAAAATGGATTGGAAAAATGTATAAAATAGGCTGTTTTTGCCTTGGAAAAATGTAATTAAGTGATATACAACTACATTCGTTGCCATAATGTTGCTTACATATATAATGGTGTATATTACCCAAAAGCAACATGAATTACAAATAAAAAAGTAAGTATTATGGCAACAGTAAAAGTAAAATTCAGAGCATCCTCGGTGCCAGGAAAGGAAGGCACATTGTATTATCACCTCATTCACCAGCGCAACTTGCGCTGGATCAGCACCGACTATCATGTCTTTCCGGACGAGTGGAACGACAAGAAGTCGGCTATCATTGCTTCTAACCGCAACAACCGACAGGCGCATCTGCAGCTCATCCAGTCACAGATAGATTGGGAGATGAAACAGATGCAGCGTATCATCCGTGATAAGGATGCCGAGGACATCCCTTATACCATTGACGACATAGACAAAGAGATACAGCAGTTGCCACCCTGCCAGAGCGTCTTTACCTTCTTCCGCCAACAGATAGCCAAGAAGGAGCAGATGCAGTGCATTGGCACCAAGAGCAACTATGTCAGTGCTGTCAACCGCTTTATGGAGTTTCGTCATCACGAAGACCTCACCTTCTCCCAGATGACCAGCGAGATGATGGAAATGTATCAGGCATGGCTATGGAATAGAGGTGTCGGACAAAACACCGTGTCCTTCTATCTGCGAACCCTGCGCACACTCTACAACAAGGCAGTGGAAACAGGCCATGCGCCAGCCAAGGATATCTTTGCTCACGTGCAGACCGCTAACGTGAGAACTGCCAAACGAGCCATCTCTGTAAAGGATATTCGCAAGATAGAAAAACTAGACTTGCCAAGAGAATCATCCCTTGACAAGGCACGAGACCTGTTTCTGCTCAGCTTCTATCTGCGCGGCATGGCATTCGTGGATATGGCATTTCTGAAGAAGACAGACTTGAAATGCAGTATGGTGAGCTATAATCGTCGCAAGACCCACCAAAACCTCAATATCGAGTGGATGAAGCCAATGCAAGCCATCATCGACAAATACGCCGAACAGACCAAGAACTCCCCTTACCTGCTACCCATCCTGACAGGCAAGGAATCCTCTCCATACACGGCATACCGCAAGGTGGAGCACAACACCAACTATAATCTGAAGAATATCGGAAAGATGATAGGCTTAAAGATACCGCTCACTACCTATGTAGCACGCCACACATGGGCAAGCGTAGCCTTGCACATGAATATCCCAATAGCCACCATCAGCCAGGGCATGGGCCACAACTCCTATAAGACCACACAGATTTACTTGCAGTCAATAGACGTAGCAACCATCAATGAAGCCAACGCGCGGATTATAAACAAGATCTCAAAAGAGTTGTAAACAAATCGTTATGTTTACCCCATTTCGGAATGATGGGGTAAACTTTTTAGCAAACTTCGCCCTTTCTTCTTAGAAGAGAGTAATTTGGTTACAAAAGTACGAAAAATAGTTGGATTACGTGTCCATTTTTTATATTTTCTGTGTCCTTCCCTAAAATTTAACACAAATGTTTAGCAAATCTGCCTAGGTGATTCCTATAAATGGCAGATTTGCACTTATTTCGGCAGTTGTTGCCCTTTTCTAAGAAGAAAGCGCAAAAGATGTAAAATAAAGCTACATGTGTAGAGGCTGTATGGCTAATACTCATTATATAAGATTATGCATAATCATAAGAAATGGACCAGGCTTCCACAACCATCATGTATGGTTGCAGCTGAGGACATAAAGTAGAACGAGAATATGACGCAGGATTGCTTGAATTCACCTTCTACAGCCGACGTAAGTAAACGCTTACCAAAGGGCATCCACGTTATCGGGGCTGAAAGACTTTCGGATCCGAGTGTAGAAGGAATATCCCGACGTAAACGGATCAGAAAGAAAGAAGACCCTTCCGCCAACCCCACTTCATGGAGTTATATTTTTATTCTTCACATGGCAGCTAAAGGGATGGAGAAATGGCTTGAAAAATTTAATGCTGACGAGAAAAATACCAAACAACCTTATTTCATTCATAAAACCCTTCGTTATTCCTACAAGGATGAAGAAAAGCAACAAGGAGTGAAAAAGACTTTGGA
This sequence comes from Segatella copri, assembly GCA_021622245.1. Classification (GTDB taxonomy): domain Bacteria; phylum Bacteroidota; class Bacteroidia; order Bacteroidales; family Bacteroidaceae; genus Prevotella; species Prevotella copri_J. The sequence goes on from JAJVTK010000006.1 coordinate 72,898, forward strand.
GCAATCTGTCAGCGGACTTGTCTTCTTGCAAGGTACGGTGAAGGACCTACAAGAATTTCTTGCAGATTATTTTCCCCAATTTCATTTAGTCAAAGACCGCAGTTTAGGACGACCTGCATCCATCAAGGACTCCATCATGCAGCCCTTTATGAATGTGATGAAGACCCATCCGGAGCAGGTTACATTCCTTCGTGATGATTTTGAGAAGTTTGCCAAAGACCACGTGAAGTTGCGTGTCCTTTCAGGACCATTCAAAGACTATGAAGGCTACATTGTCCGCATAGACCGTGACCGTCAGCTCGTCTTCGACTTCGGTGGACGAGCTGTAGCTATCTGTGGCGTGCATAAGGAAGACTTCGAAGTTGTAGAAGAGTAGTTGAACAACAATACTGTTAATATGTTTATGTTGAACCCCGAACTTTAGCCAGGCGTTCCCAATCAGCATGCTGTCCCCAGGCACCCCCAATCAGCAAGCTAAATTAAGGCGGTCCCATCCCGCACAATATGGCGAAGACCGCTTTGGTCCGCCAACCTTATAGCGTAGCGGTTCTGAGCACCGGAGGGCGGTTACATCCCTAATCCCTATGGTAGGGATTTAGGGCTTGGGTATAGGGTAAGGACCCCCTCTTCGCAAGAGGGGGACAGGGGAGTCGAAAAAAACTTACGTTATGACCATAGAAGAAAAAAAGCAGATAAGGAAGCAGAATCATTTTGTGTGTTGTAATGTTTAGCCATAAGCCAAGTATAGGTTAATAAATGCATTTTTTTCTCTTAAATCCTTGGTGATTACGAAATTAAATTGTACTTTTGTCACTATATTAGCAATAAAAAATGTATGATTATGGCAAACGACAATAACAAAATACAGGCAACTACTGATGAATCTCAGATAGTACTCTATCAACCAGACGAAAGCATTAGGTTGGAGGTGAAACTGGATCAAGATACGGTTTGGCTCAATCGTCAACAAATGGCGCAGTTATTTGGTCGTGATATCAAGACTATAGGTAAGCATATCAACAATGCTCTTCATGAAGAGCTTGCTTCTGACCCAACAGGCGCAAATTTTGCGACAATTGAAAATAGTAAAAATCCAACTGTCGCAAAATTTGCGATAGTTCAAAAAGAAGGTGGACGTTTGGTTACTAGACAAGTTGAGTTTTATAGTCTTGACGTTGTTCTATCTGTTGGTTATCGTGTCAAGTCTAATAGGGGCATTCAATTCCGACGTTGGGCGAATGTTGTTTTACGTGACTACCTTCTTCAAGGTTATTCCGTGAACCGTCACTTAATAGCCCTACAGGAGAATATGGACAAGCGTATGACCCATATTGAGGATGTCCAGGCTAAGCAGCAACAGCAGCTTGATTTCTTTATTCGGACTTCGACCCCTCCTGCAGAGATGGTCTTCTTCGAAGGTGATTTCTATACTGCAAGAGTTGCTTTGGAGAACCTTGTTCGTTCTGCCAATCATCGAGTAATCATCATAGATGGCTATGTTTCATCGCTAACCCTGAGTGTGTTAGATGTTCGTAAACCTGAAGTAACAGCGACTATTTATACAGTAGGTGTAGGTCAAGGAATGCAACGTCTCATGGATGAGCATGACCGCCTATTCCCCGATAATCATATAGACATCAGAAAATGGAGTAACGAATCTCATGATCGCTGGCTTATTATAGATGATAGCCTCTATCATTGTGGTCATTCATTAAATGCCAATGGCGGTCATAAGATTTCCGCCATAACCCTGATGGGTACCTCTCCTGAGGTAATCCTCTCAAAAGTAGAATAAAAATAATATTCCTCATTCGAGCGACGACAAGTGCAGAGCGATACTGCAATGAGGAACAAAAATGGTGGTCTCAACCAGCAAGTTATAGCAAGTTGTCCCCTGGCGGTCCCATCCCGCACAACATGGCGAAGACCTTTGATGGTCCGCCAACCTTAGAGCGTAGCGGTTCCGAGCACCGAGTAGGGCGGTTTCCTTCTTCTCGCCTGAGGAGAGAAGACCGAGATGAGAGGTGGAGCCTTCCTTAACGGTAAGGAAGGACGGGTAGGTTTTCGAAAAATGCCTTTTTTAATGGTAAAGAAGGACGGGATGATTTTAGAAAATCTTATCATGTCCCTAATCTCATGTAATTATAACTCGAACAAAAAGGTGAATTCAATGCTTCCTAATTGGTTGCTTTGGCAATACCAATTAATAATATGCTTTTTTTGAAAAATGTTGGATGTGCTAACTGTTGAAAATCAGTAGTTACGTTCTAACGGTGATTTACGAATGTTTGGTAATCTTTCCCCTAAATATGCAAAAGAGGACTTACCAAAGTTGTCTTTAAATCATATAAGAGAATACTTATAATAAAATAATTCATTAAAATGGATGCTAAAGGATTTTTATCAGATATGGTTCCGACAGTCAAGGACTTGCTTTTAATTCAAGGCTTTAGGCAGGAATGCGAAGTCTTGCAACTTAGCAATATGTTTTTAGTGGAAGACGAAGATAGTTTTGGGCATGAGTGTTATTTTGTTGTAATTGATGTGCAGACAGATAAGTATATTAGTCTTAGACAATATAAGCCGATAGAAGATGTCGAAAATGTTATCCTCTCAGCCTTTGATGAGGCAACTAAGGGAGGGCAGATGATATACAAAGTAACTGTTCGTCCCAACTCAAAAGTCCAAGCTACTTTGTTTGAATCAGGAACATATCAAGGGTGGCGAAATGGATATTTCCGTATGTTTATTAGCCATATTACATCAAAGAAGAAGCAGGCAAGTAATTTGAAAAATGCTTTGGAAGAATATGGAATAACTTCCTTTGTCGCCCATGAAGATATTAATCCGACAAAGGAATGGCAAAAGGAAATCCAAAGAGCGCTAAATTCGATGGACTGTATGTCTGCAATGTTGTATGATGGTTTTCACCAAAGTAACTGGTGTGATCAAGAAGTAGGTATAGCTTTAGGACGTAATATCACGGTACTTCCTCTTTTACCAGATAGTGATCCCTATGGTTTTCTAGGAGAATATCAGGGAATCAAAATCAAAGGGATGTATCCAGAAGCTTTGGCAAAGGAAATTTTCAAAATTCTTTGTGACAATACAAATACACGTTCTAAGTATTTAACTTGTTTGACGAATTTGTTGCTTTCTTCAAGTAGCAAGAATGATGCGTTGAAATGGTTGAATCTAATAGAAGAAATATCAAATTTAGATATAGATTTCTGGAAAAACATTCAATCGCATGTTAATGATAATGGCGTGTTGTTAAAAACGGAAGTGTTAGATAGGCTAAATAAGCATTTTGAATTCTACAATATACCAAAAATAGTGAAATATGTTGCAACCACAACGAATGCTAATGACCTTCCTTTTTAGGGAAAACATTGCTGTTGAGTAAGAATTCAACATAGGGTAGCTCCAGGCGGTCCCATCCCGCACAACATGGCGAAGACCTTTGATGGTCCGCCAACCTTAGAGCGTAGCGGTTCCGAGCACCGAGTAGGGCGGTTTCCTTCTTCTCGCCTGAGGAGAGAAGACCGAGATGAGAGGTGGAGCCTTCCTTAACGGTAAGGAAGGACGGGTAGGTTTTCGAAAAAAAGTCTTTCCTTGCAGGAGAGACGGAGAGGTAGAAAAGTCTCCTTCTTTAACGGTAAGGAAGGACGGGTAGGTTTTCGAAAAAGCCTTCTTTAATGGGAGAAAGCGATGCCAATGAGCGCAATGAAAGCTGGCTTTCAAATTGCCGAGTGTAGCTTATCTTCTACAAAACGATACAAAATAACATTTTTCAAAATACTGATAGGTGTAACTATTTGTAATATAGTGGTGACGCTGTAATGTTGATATACGAAAAACTCCCCATCTGTTTTCAGATGAGGAGCATTATTTAGAGATGGAAGTCGATTTCCTTCAGCCATTCCCTGACATCGAAGCAAGGACAGCTCTTGCGAACCCAGGGAAGGTCACGATGACCTAGGATCTCGGCATCGGGATAGTCGAGGACGAGACTATAGAGGAGGTCTTCCAGAGCTGCTTTCTGGGCTGGAGTGCGAGTATCGGCTGGCTTGCCTTTCTCGTCGAGACCGCCCTCGTAGCAGATTCCGATGCTGTGGGCGTTGTAGTGGCGGGCGTGAGCACCCTCCTCGCTTTCTGGACGGCAGGGATAGACCACGCCATCCTTCGTAATGTAATAGTGGTAACCGATGGAGTGGAGACCACGGGCCTTGTGGCAGGCTTCTAAGGCTTCTACTGGGAAGTCCTGGTTAATACGTGTGGCACTGCAATGTACCACGATCAAATCGATTTTTCTTTGATTCTTCATTGGATTCTATGGATTTTAAAGGGTTTAACTGAACACGAATATCTCGAATGACACGAATAAGTGCTTTGAACAGATATTTAACTGAACACGAATATCTCGAATGACACGAATTTTCCGTGCTTGAACAGATATTTAACTGAACACGAATTCCTCGAATGACACGAATTTTCCGTGCTTGAACAGATATTTAATTGAACACGAATATCTCGAATAGCACGAATATGGCCTTTGAATAGATTGATTCGTTCGATTCGTGTAATTCGTGTTCAGACGCTATCACTTGCAGCTCTGCACACAGAAGGCGCTGAGGACGGCAGTGAGGACGGTGATGACGAAGTTGATTACTTTCTTGATAGTTTCCTTTTTCATTTTTGTTAGTGTTTAATGATTAGTGATTAATGTTTAGTGATTAGTGTGGGGAGACAAGAAGGAAGCGGGCAGGATGAGCAAGTATCCGTTCAGGGCGATGATTTGACAATGTTGAATGGTGAGTGATGAACTCATTCCTGATGGGGCCCTCGGATTACTCCGGACTGCATCCTGCCGATGCGCTTTCTCTTGTTTCAGATGCGAGGAGTGTAGGGCTACTCTAAGCCGTCGCCTCCTCCTTCTCCAGTGGTTCCGCTACCACCCTGGTCGGTGTTGTCACCACCAGGGGTATCCTTTCCGGTATCCTTCCCAGGATCCGGGGTGGTATCCGGGGTGGTATCCGGGGTGGTGCCATCACCTAACAGAGCAGAGGCCTTCTTCAGCGTAGCTTCGAGGTTGATGGTCTTGGCGCTAAACTCACCTGTGCCACGAGCACGGAGACGGAAACCGTCGATGTTCTTGGCGATGGTGAACTCCTTCTCAGAGGTGGCTCCCTCCTTGTTGCGGATGCCGATGGAGAAGATGGCGAGGTCGTCGATCTTCACTGCGAAACCCTGCAAGGTGAGTTCCTTGATGCACGATACCATATCGGTAATCATGCCCTTGATGGCTCCCTTTGAGAAAGGAGTGTTGTGGCTAGCCATGTGTTCGGCCAGGCCGTCGATGTCTACCGTCTGAGTGATGACTGGATAGGCGTAATACTTGCCGTATGCCTCTGGCATCTTGGCGTTCTGATTTAGTTTTAGTACGTAAAGCAACATAAGTTTTTAAGTGTTAATGGTTAATGTTAAATGTTAAGTGTTAAATGTTAAGTGGGCGCTGCGCAGTGCCTGATTCTTGAACACGAATCTCACGAATCGAACGAATCTTTGACTCCTCACGGAGTTTTTATTTTCCCACACGGATCTCACGGATCTCACGGATTTTTACTCCTTCGGAGTTTTTTCCTGTGAGGTATAGTGAGTACCGTTGCTTGCAACGAGAGAAGATCCGTGAGATCTGTGAGATCCGTGTGCGACTTCTCTTTCTGAATCACATTGCAAAGATACAACATTTCATTTTCCCAACTCACCGATGCTCACTGTTGCTCACCGATATTCACCGATTATCACTGATAAATATCAGGGTTCTCCCAAATGGAAGAAAATATAGGATACTTGCAGAGGATTGAACTCCTTGCAGCTCTTGTTGTATCCACTCTTCTGCAGCTGCTCGTAGAGCTGGGTGCATCTTACTATCCATCTCATCAGATGGGCTCTTGCCACGTCCGGGTCGGAATCCGGAAAATAGAGCAGGGCTAACTCCTGCTTGGTGTAACTTCGTAAATCCATTTTCTATAATGTTGAATGTTGAGTGTTGAATGTTGAATTTTGAACACGAATCTCTCGAATCTCACGAATCTTTCATTCTGAAGCAACTTATTCGTTTAATTCGTTTAATTCGTGTTCAGAAAAGACAATAAGAAATTCGTGTTCAGTAAACCCAATAAGTAATTCGTGTTCCGAAAAAACAATAAGAAATTCATGTTCAGTAAAAACAGTATGTAATTTGCGTGCAGAGAAATATCTATTAGGGTTATGCTCCGTAACTATGATACTTAGTGGTCGTAACCTTGATACTTAGCTATCGTAACTATGATACTTATTCCTCCACGGTATCGTTAGGATCGATGAAGGCATCGTTGTTGATTTCGCTACCTTCCTTCTCTATCACAGCCCAGCCGTTGCCGTTCTTCTTGTGAATCTTCTTGAATCCAAGACGCTTCATCACGTTATCGATGTTCTGGTTGTTCAGGTTCTGGCGAAGGGCAGGGTTCACACCTATCCTCTCCAGTATCTCAGCACTGTAGCGGAACTTGATAAACTGTAGCGGCGTATCTGGCTCCGGCACCCGGTAGTAACGGAGTATCTGCTCCTCGGCATAGTTGGCTACCATGAAGAGGCGGTTGTGACTGCGCATCAGCTCGATGTCATCCCTCGTCAACCAGTATGTCCACTCCAGGGGCTCGCCCTTAGGATGGCTCATCACCTCCTGACCCAGTGCTACTGCCTCGGCAAACACGTGGTCGTAGTCTATCGGGTGCTCTATCGGACTCTCGATGCTCTTTACCAACCAAGGACAGTAGCGGCGGTTCTCCTCGTCGGTGATGAACTGCTGGTTGTTGGTGGTGCCGCAGAGCGATCCACGGTGGGGCATCTCCGAACGGTACTTGTCGTAAGGTCGGCGTATGGAGAATGTCACCTTGGTCATGTTGCTCTTGAAGGCGCTCAGGTTCTTGCCGAATACCATCTCAAACTCGTCGAGACAGAGCAGAGCCTTGCTGCTGAAAGCCTCCATGAAGTCCTTGTCGGTGTAGGCTCCCGTCGAGTCGTTGAGGAAGTACTGGCGCAACTGTGGGGGCAACAGCATGTGGAAGAACGTGGTCTTGAAGATGCCGCCCTTGCCCACGAAGATGAGTATCATCTGGTTCACAACCTTCAGCGTTACCCATGCCACCACCATCGCTACCAGCCACTTCTTGAAGAAATAGCGGAAGAGGCTCTGTGTATGCTCGTTGTCGGGCAGGTTCTCCACCTCGATGCGGTCGGCTAGCTGGTCGATGTAGTCGGGATCCTCTCCCTTCTTCCATTTCGGCAGACTGCGCAGGTAATCGTCCAAGGGGTCGAACGGCTCGCTGAAGTCGCTGTTGATGATGTTGTGCAAGGTCTTCTCCGAGAGATGCAGCCCCGACTCGTCCATCTCGCTCCAGATGGAGTTCTCGATGTTGTCGTCGATGCGTACCCAGTCAGGATACTTGCCGTCTAAAACGAAACGGCTCTCCATCTCGTAAAATCCCGTCAGCACGTTCCGGCGGAACAGATAGCGGGTGAGTAGCCACTGCTTGATGCCCCTTACCGATGGCTTGCCGCTGCGGGCCTCGCCCTGGCGATAGAAATGCCAGATGCCAAACTTGTGCAGATTCTTGTAGCGAGACTTGATGACAGAAGCCGTATCTTCGTAGCTGGTGCCAAACTCACGGTCGGCGTAGGTCAGAACTTCTTCCTGCGGAATGCCATAGTAGATGCAGATGTCGGCTAAGTGCCATACATACTCGTTGTGATGTTCAGGTTCGAACCGATAGCCCCACAAGCCGAGCAGTTCCTTGATATGGGAAGCCGCCTCCTCAATGGTAGGCGCACCCTTGTCGCTTGACTTCGCCTCCTCTTTCACCTTGCTGTTTCGCTTTCCTCCCTTGGCGTTTCGCCTGGCAGAATACTTCGCCTGCAATGCCTTCTTCGTGTAGAGGGGGTTCAGATCCTTCGGTCCCAAGGCAAAAGGCTCGGCATCCCAGCGGAAATAGGCATCCGGGTCGTAGGCAAGACCGGCGCATCGGGTGATGTCTACACACTGCTTGTCGGGAGCGATACCCAGGAGCTGGGTGTAGTAAGCCATCGCCTTCTGCAGCACGGCATCGAAGAGTTCCAGCACGCTGATGTCGTCGTCATCTACAGGATGGTAGGCGCAGAACACTCTGAATCCCCTGCCGCTCACGGTGATATACTCAACCATCGTATGACTGTCGCCTCTCACCAGTTGGATAAGCTGCTCCATATCTTCCTTCTTCACATGGTCGAAGTCGAGCTGGAACATGTAGGTAGGTTTGAGGAAGTCGGCAAGTTGTCTGCCGTAGCCGTTCATGAGTGCCGAAACCGTGATGGCAGGCATCTCAGGCTTGTACTGGTCGGCAAACTGCTTGCTGATGGCGAGACGCTTGCGGTAAGTCTCGGTCATCATACGAAGCTCAGGGCTAGAGGTAATCACGCTCTTGAGATACAACCAGTCGGCGAGCGGATGGCTATCAGGAGATTTGATACAAGGGAAGTACGATGGCATCGTCTCAGTCCCATTCATGCAGTTTTTGTTTGGTTCTTTTTCCATTTCGTTTAAAATTGTCTGTTGTTATATACTATTCAGTCGTTTCCAACGTTCTCTGAGTAAGAGTTAGGGTGAACACTTAGCGATGAAGTCGGTGAAGGGTGAACCCCGATGCCAACCTTTAGCGTTAATAATGTGTTAAATATACCCTATAACCCATTGTAATATAGACTCTTATATTTCTAGCATGCGCTGTATATACAAAGTTCTTTTTACTAGGGTTCACCCCGGAGCCGAAAAGGTGAATACTTTGGGCAAGTGTTCACCCTGCTGTTCACCATTCGAAAATTGCTTCAGCCCTCGTTCTTGAAAGCTGTTGCGAATTTAAGAAAAAAGGTTGAGACCGCCAAGAATCCTGTACCTACATATATAGGTACAAAAAGGCGATGAATTTATGATAGATTAACAAAAATGTTAGAAATTTCAAACATATTAAGAGATGAAAAGATTTACAAAAACAGAAAAAGCGCTGCGCGGTTTGACGGATACCATCCTCGGCGGCAGTAGTAATGTGGTACGCACCCTCAAGGTGGCTGGCCACATGAATGAGAATTCAGTCAAGCATGTCTAAGAGGGTTATGCCAGTCATACCCAGTCCTACTGTCTGCTTCGCTCTTCGCTGAAGAAGCATCACTGCACCAGAGACCAGGTGATGCAGATAATGGAATATCTTGACAACATGGAAGAGGAGTATCACAAGTCCTATCCCGACGATCCCTGCCCGATGGACGGCGGCTATAAGGCGAGCTTCGAAAGGTTTGTGATAGAATCCTTGAGAGCAGAGTGAGATAATCAGCGTGAGATTTAATACCTCAGACCGAATAAGTCTAATAAATCTGTGTTAATCTGGGAGAGATTAGAGCAAGAAGCAAAAACTCCCCCCAAAATTTGGTAGTTTCGAGGAAATATCCTATCTTTGCAAAAAATTAGAACTCATAAAATGTTGCAACATGAATATCCGAGTGATTATAGATAAGTTAGGTCCTATCCAGAATTCTGAGATAGAGTTTAAGCCATTCCTGGTTTATACTGGTGAATCAGGATTGGGTAAGAGTTATACGGCATTATTGTGGTATAACCTTCTTACTGCTATGGCTTCAGAGAGACTTTCTGAATTTATCAGAATGAAGTCTAACGGAAGCCAAAAGGACGAACTCACTCTTAAATTCAAGGATTTCAGAACATGGCTTAACCAAAATACTAGTGCATACTTGGGATATTTATTGGGTAATACTAATTTTGATTGTGCGGTCAATTATGTGTTCGAAGGGATTGATGATGAGATGGGGCTTTTATTGAGACGGCAGAATTATGATTTAGTCAATGGTTTTTGCCGCTATGCCGTTAATGAAGCTTCTATGATATTCCCTGTGGATATGGATAGTAGGGTTATGATGAGTATGATTCTTTCTTCATTTTTAACAGATAAGTGTTTAGGAATTGCATTAATTCAGCCTTTGATCCTCCCTCCTGCTAGAGCAGCCTTTATGGGTGCTAATACAACATCTCCTATAGGAATGTATCGTGACTTTTTACAACAGTTGGATGATCTCAAAACTCCTTCTCGCATTGCAATAGCAGATAATCAATTCTATGCAAACTATATCGCTAAGTTGGTGGATGGCAAGATAGTGTTGGAGAATGGTAGCGTGTTCTTGCAGTTTGCATCTGGTGAATTGATACCAGTAAGTGCTGCAGCATCTTCTGTCAAGGAGTTGATGCCATTCTTGTTGATGCTTCAAAATGGCAAGAATCGCCAGTATAACAGCTTGCTGTTTGAGGAACCAGAGGCTCATGTTCATCCGAAGAAGCAATTCTTGGTGATGGATATGCTAGCAAGATGTTGCAACAAGGGCATGCTCATCCAGATGACTACCCATAGCGACTATATGTTGGGACGAATGAACCAGTTGCTGCTTTTAGGCAAAATCAAGCAAGCTTCGGAGACTTCTTTCGGGCAATTCTGTGAAGCTCATCTGCACAATAAGAATTTGTATCTCACAGACCTTCAGGTGGGAGCTTATTACTTTAAGCGTGAAGAGGGTAAGGTTGTCATCGAGAAGCAAGATTTGGCAGAAGGCTTGCCATTCAGTTCTTTCGAACAGACAGTGAAAGACCAGATGGACTTGTCGGCTGACATCTCAGAAGTAGCTGAGCAACTTGGCATAGTATCTAATCTATAAAAAGTGAGTGATATGGATGCAACGATAGAAGAGTTTGGCAAGCTTTACCCAGCTTATGCTACCTTGTATTTCAAGGATGAGTGCGAGATAGTAGAAACGGCTCCCAAATCAGGCTTGGACTTTAGACGACTTGTCGTTTCAGGTGGAGAAGGCTATGCTTTTCCACGAGAGCTGGCAGGGGATTCGGTCTCCTTTTATAGTAAGGCTGGTTGTCAGGAACCCATGCTTCTCAATAGTGATGGTATCTTCTTTGCGGAGGTTGATGGTAGGAAATGCTTGTTTGTTTGCGAACTAAAGAGCTCCTTTGGCGTTGCTCAAATCAGCCATGCCAAGGAACAAATTGTGGGAACATTATTGCGCTTGCAGGCTCAGCTTAGCATTCTACAGTCTCTTCCTGAATGGGAATACCATGGAGTGATTGTATCCTACGAACCCACAGGTAGCCAATTGGTCGTAGCAAGCAAGTTGACGAGTCGTGATGCCAGTTTCTCTAGATATTTGTGTACGAAGAAGCACAAGCTGATTTCATCTTCTATCGCCAATAAGTATTATGCGCCTTTGGCATTGCCAGACATCAATATCCACTATGTTGCTGTTCCTGGTAGGCTGAATGAGTATCAGGTAGATTTGAGGGAATTGGTAAATCTTTAGCGTTATGGAAAATTGCTATATGGCGAGTTTGAGAAGATGGAAAAGGTGTGTTGAAACAGGTTCAGCTATGACCAAGGAAAATACACCAAATATAGGTTGGCAAGAGTGAGAAGCTCATTATTTTAAGGAAGGGTAAATTATGAAAAAGCTCGATGATATAATATCGTCATTAAAACGCTCTCATGGCGTTGTGGTGGGATTGACTACTTTGTCAAGTTTAAATAGAATTTATGAAAATGTTCACGATAGTGATTTGTTGGAATATGTGCCGATAAAAATAGTATCTTTGATGGAGGAACATTTTAGACAAATATATCGGGAAATAATTGATAATAAGGAGTATCGAGGAAATTTAAAAAAAGTAAAATTCTTGAAGGATATGCGTTTTGACTTTGATGTAATTGATGCATTTCAAAATCAGAAAGTTACTTTAGGGGATTATTTGTCATATCATTTTCCATGCAGCTCTGTTAGCCAGATTTTTGATCAGTTTGGGCAGTTATTAGGGGTGGATTTTAGAAGCAGGCTAATAGATAAAATAGCAGAACTAGAAGGGGAGGTTGAACTCCCTAAGGAAGAGGCTCGAATTAATATTGTTTTCTTCTTTAAGTCTATTGATATGATTTTTCAAATGAGACATGTTCTTTGTCATGAGGGTGGTATTGTTAGGACAATAGATAATGATTTTGTTATGCAGATGATTTCGGATTCTCAATTATTCGTTGAATATACAGATCATCTGATAAGCGATATCATGTATCCAAATTTCGATTACACACAAGCTTCAATGAATAAAGATGCAAAACAATCATTTGAGGCTTCAGATAAGCAACTTACAGCTATCATTAAATATTTGAAAGATAAAGATACAGAAGATGTGTGGAATTTCTCTTATATGGAAGAGTGGAAGAAATATCGAGAGGCTAAGGCAGTATGTGATTCTAAATGTTGTGAAGGTGGTTCTATGTATCCTAGTGTTTATTATTCAAGTTTGTATGATACTACTAGTCATATGATTTCTCAACTCAAAGTTGATTTTCATCTTTACGATTGGGGTAGTGATGGTAGAGTTAATGATTAGAATTTTTGCTATTATACTTCTATGTAACTTGATGCTGTGTTATCTTGTAATATATAAAGTTTATGAAGAATTATAGTTTAGAGCTAAGAAGCATTTTTGATAAGCCATATTTTTCCGTGAATGTTGCAGACTTGTCTTTGTTGGAAAAATTTCAAAATGGTTTAAAAGAATTAGAAGGTGTTAAAAACGTAAATATTTCAGAAGGCAAAAGAAGGCATCTTACAATATATGGTGAGACATTTGTTGATGTGAAGGAGGTTCATAAGCAAATTAAAGACTATTTGGATGCATTTAATGATGCGAACAATATTTTGGAGAACTCAAGCAAAGAGCAGTATATCACCATTACAGCGTAAGGTTTTAACACATTAAGTATTTACCTTTGCATCCGAATTCTTAAAAATCAGAATTATGGAAACAAAGGAATACTTTGAAAAGGTGATGCAGGACTTTAACCAGAACCGTAGAGGTCGAAACCTGCGTAAGTATTGTAGTGATGAAGGAATCGACTACAAGTGGTTGTCTGAATACAAAAAGCAGTACTCTTCTACCAAGGGTAAGGTTGAGAAGGAAGAGGTACCTTCGCTGATACCTCTTCAGGTTATAGATGAACGCTTCTCAGAACAGCCTGTTGTACCGCCAGAGGCAAAGTGGTGCGTAAAGCAGCTGGTGATAGCAAGTCCAACAGGAGATGAGTTGGAGATAAAATGTTCAAACTTGGCGGTTGTTGTAGAACTGCTGCGTAAAATGAGTATGTAGTATGCTTAATTTTACGTCACGCACCAATTTTTATATCTGCAGCATCCCAACAGATATGAGAAAAGGGAGAAGGATTGGCAACAATAGTCCGTGAGTATTTTCATCGCGACCCAACGGCCTATGGAGAAGCCTTCATCTTCTATAACAAGAAATATGATACGGTGAAGATCCTTCACTATGACTTGAATGGCTATGTGATTTATCAGAAATGGTTTGATGATGGCAAGATGCTGAAACCAAAGTTTATGGAAATAAAGAGTTGCCATCTTATAACTCGTGAACAAGTGACTTTGCTTGTATCAAATGCCGTTCAATCTAAAATGTATATTTATGATGAATAAAACAGAAGATTCTGACTTTGTTGCCTCTTGGCAGAAAGTTGAGGAGGCTCTAAAGCGTCTTGATGAAAATCAGGTGGAACGTTTGTTCTCAAAGAAACATGCGTCCTTGGCTGATTTTCACCAAGCTCTAATAAAAGAGTTGGAACTAAAGGCTACTGCCTTGGAATCTGCTGTGGTTTCTTTGAAGGACGAGAGTAAGGCAATAATGCAGGAAACCTTAAAAATCAAGTCAGAAACAAAGAAACTTCATGAGGAAAGAGAACGGATGAATGAAGAATTGTTGCAGAAAAAGCGTGAGCTAGACCAGTTGAAAACTCACCCTTACCCGTATGAAAGATGGGGATAAGGACTATAAGTCTATGCTTCCATGTTACTATGTTGAAAAAACAGATGAGGTGAAGGAGTGTGCTTAGCAATCCTTCACCCTAAAAACGATACAAGAATAACTTTTTTCAAAAAACTGATAGGTGTAACTACTTGGAATATAGTGGGGACGCTGTATTGGTGATATACAATTGACTATTCTTGATTAATTTGTATTCAAATGAAATATTCAAAAGGAAAGATAATTATTGGTGTATGCTTATGTCTTGTAGCGATATTGCTCGCACCATATCTTTTAACGAGACCTTTTAGTGATAAGGTATCTTTTATGAATACTGGTCAAATTGGAGATACTATAGGTGGCACTACAGCGCCTATTATTGGCATAGTAAGTATAGTTCTACTTGCATATACTTTAATTGAACAATTGAAGTTTAACGCAAAGCAAGTTGACTTACAACGACAAGAACAATTTAAGGCAACATTTTTCGAATTATTGAAAGAACAGAGAGATATAACAAACTCTTTGTTTACAATTTACGAAGGAGTTGATATGAAAAATCCAACAAGGATACAAAAAATTCATGTGACAGGGCAGGAATTTTTCAGAATGGGTTCCTTTGTCCTAAGGAATTTATTTGAATCAATGGAATATGGATATTATTGTCACGTATATGATCCAAAAGAAATTAATGCACAACTTATAGGCTTAGATTCTTATTCAGAAGATTATATTGTGGATGAACAAGGTAATCTACACTCTTTTGATTTTGAAAAGATTAAAACGCAATCAAAGTTCTGCTTTCTGAATGATAAGTATAAGATAACAAATAAAGAGTTTGAGGCTTATAAACATTTGAATGTAAAAAAGAAAATTGAATTTGTTTATCGGCGTTTTTTCAATGTTCATGAAGAATGTGGTAACTATTTTAGGCATTTATACAGAATTTTACGTTTCGTGAGTCAGTCTGAGGAAGAGGAGTTAAATGATACAGAGGATGATGTTGTAAGGCAGCAAATATCCAAAAGATATTACGAATTGGTCCAATTTGTTCAAGCTCAGATGTCTACAAGAGAATTGCTAATGGTTTTCTATAATAGTTTTTCTTTTCCTAAATTAAGAGATTTGCTTATAAGGTATAATCTTTTGGAGAATTTGACAATCGAGAATCTTATTGATAAGAGTCATAATTGTATTGTTGGTTATCATCTTAAGCACCAGTGATTAGAGGCAAATATAATATGTTAGCATTATTTTCAATGTAAATGACTTACAATATTAATGTTAATGAATCATCTCAAAAGAGGATTATTGTTGAGGCTTTGAAAACAATGATTCGTAATAATAATCCTGAGCCTCAAGCAACATATCTTTGTAATCAACTGGATGATGCAAGTTGTATAGCTGATTGCTTAGAGGAATTGTATAAGCAGATAAGGCAGTATCCCTATGATGGTCTATAATCTGGCGGTCCCATCCCGCACAATATGGCGAAGACCTTTGATGGTCCGCCAACCTTAGAGCGTAGCGGTTCCGAGCACCGAGTAGGGCGGTTTACATCCTTCCTTCTGAGGAGGAAGGCTTGGTTAGAGGTGGAGCTCCCTTTGGAAAGGGAGACGGAGGGATTCGAAAAATCTTATTATAACAACAAAAATTAAAACAAAAACAATGAATATAATCAAAACTGATATAGATGGCGTACTCATTATAGAGCCACGCCTCTTCCGCGACTCTCGTGGCTACTTCTTCGAGAGCTTCAGCGAGCGAGAGTTTGAAGAGAAGGTTGCCCCAATCCTGGGACACAGTGTTCACTTCTGCCAGGACAATGAGTCTATGAGCAGCTATGGCGTAATGCGAGGCCTGCACTTCCAGCGCCCACCTTATACCCAGAGCAAGTTGGTACGCTGCGTAAAAGGTAGAGTACTTGATGTAGCAGTGGATATTCGCAAAGGTTCACCAACCTACGGCAAACATGTGGCTGTGGAACTGACAGAAGACAATCATGTCCAGTTCTTCATCCCAAAGGGTTTTGCTCATGGCTTCGCTGTCCTTTCGGAGACTGCCGTCTTCCAATACAAGTGTGATAACTTCTATCACCCAGAGGCAGATGGAGGTATCAGCATCCTTGATGACACCCTCGGTATTGATTGGAAGATCCCAACAGAACATGCCAATCTCTCCGAGAAAGATACAAAGCATGCGATGTTGAAGGACTTCAATTCTCCATTCGACATCAATGTAAACTTGTATGAGTAGCAGCCTTATTCCTACAATTCAACATTTAACACTTAACATTCAACATTTTATAAAGGATGAAGGGAATAGTATTAGCAGGTGGAAGCGGTACACGTCTGTACCCAATCACCAAGGGAATCAGCAAGCAGCTGATACCAATCTTTGATAAACCGATGATATATTATCCTATATCGGTTTTGATGTTGGCGGGTATCCGTGAGATACTCATTATTTCAACACCATTTGACTTGCCAGGTTTCAAACGCCTTTTAGGCGATGGTAGCCAACTAGGTGTGAAATTTGAGTATGCTGAGCAGCCTTCACCAGATGGCTTGGCACAGGCATTCATAATCGGTGAGAAATTCATTGGTAATGATTCCGCTTGCCTCGTATTAGGCGATAATATCTTCTATGGTGCAGGATTAAATCAGATGCTGCATCAGGCAGTAGTAGATGCAGAGCAGAACAACAAGGCAACCGTCTTCGGTTATCGCGTAAGTGATCCAGAACGATATGGTGTAGCTGAGTTTGATGAGCAAGGCAATTGCCTGAGCATTGAAGAGAAGCCTGAAGATCCTAAGAGCAACTATGCAGTGGTAGGCTTGTACTTCTATCCTAACAAGGTAGTAGAAGTAGCAAAGCATATCAAGCCATCCGCTCGTGGTGAGTTGGAAATCACCACCGTAAACCAGGAGTTCCTGAAGGATAAGCAGCTGAAGGTACAGACTATGGCAAGAGGATTTGCCTGGCTTGATACCGGAACTCATGATTCTCTTTCTGAGGCCTCTACCTTTATCGAGGTTTTGGAGAAGCGACAGGGCTTGAAGGTTGCTTGTCTGGAAGGTATCGCATACCGTCAGGGTTGGATAACCGCAGAACAATTGAGAGAAAATGCTCAGCCTATGTTGAAGAATGACTATGGCAAGTATCTGCTTTCAATCCTTGACGAAGCAAATAGTACATTAAAGAAGAATTTAGAATATTAAAATATAAGATAGATGAGGGAGAGGATAAGAGCATTTTTTTAAGCTACTTTTCGCTCTGTTCTCAAACTCATCTATCTCTCTAGGATTAAATAATAATGAAGAATATAATTATCACGGGCGGTGCAGGCTTTATCGGCTCACACGTAGTAAGACTTTTCGTGAACAAATATCCTGAGTATCACATCATCAACCTCGACAAGTTGACATACGCAGGCAACCTGGCTAACCTCAAGGACATCGAGGATAAGCCTAACTATACCTTCGTAAAGGGCGATATCTGCGATTTCGACCTGATGTTGAAACTGATGCAGGACTACAAGGTGGATGGCATCATTCATCTCGCTGCCGAGAGCCATGTAGATAGAAGTATCAAGGATCCATTTACCTTCGCTCAGACCAACGTGATGGGAACCCTGTCTCTGCTCCAGGCTGCCAAGATTTACTGGGAGAGTCTTCCTGAGGGATACGAGGGTAAGCGCTTCTACCACATCTCTACTGATGAGGTTTACGGTGCATTGCAGATGACTCACCCTGAGGGCATTCCTGCTCCTTTCACTACCAAGGCATCCAGCGGTAAGAACCACGAGGCTTACGGCGAGGAGTTCTTCGTAGAGACTACCAAGTACAATCCTCACTCTCCATACTCTGCATCCAAGGCAAGCTCAGACCACTTCGTTCGTGCTTTCCACGATACATACGGTATGCCTACCATCGTGACCAACTGCTCTAACAACTACGGTCCATACCAGTTCCCAGAGAAGTTGATTCCGCTGTTTATCAACAATATCCGTCATCGCAAGCCATTGCCAGTATATGGTAAGGGTGAGAACGTGCGCGACTGGTTGTATGTAGTAGATCATGCCCGTGCCATCGATATGATTTTCCACAAGGGTAAGATTGCCGAGACATATAACATCGGTGGTTTCAACGAGTGGAAGAACATCGATATCATCAAGGTGGTTATCAAGACCGTGGATAGATTGCTCGGCAGAAAGGAAGGCGAGGATATGGACCTCATCACTTATGTAACCGACAGAAAGGGTCACGATATGCGTTATGCCATCGACTCTAGAAAGTTGCAGAAGGAACTCGGCTGGGAGCCATCTCTGCAGTTTGAGGAGGGTATCGAGGAGACTGTAAAATGGTATCTGGATAACCAGGAATGGATGGACAATGTAACCTCTGGCGATTATCAGAAGTATTACGATAATATGTATAAGGATAGATAACTAATAAGGCAAAGATTATTGTAAATATCAATGGAAAAGATAAATATTAAGACAACTGACCAGGTTATGGGGGGGGGCATAAAATACGACGCTCCAACTTGGAACTATATCGTATCATAGTGATGCTGCTTATAGTTACGCATCACTATGTAGTGAATAGTGGACTGATGGATGTGATGTCAGAAAATCCTTCTTCTTTTCGTTCCCTTTACCTGTATCTTATAGGTATGTGGGGGAAGACTGGAATCAATTGCTTTGTGTTGATTACTGGCTACTTTATGTGTCGTTCCAATATCACTTTGAGAAAGTACTTGAAACTCTTTCTTGAAGTAGTGTTCTATAATGTAGTGATATGGGGGATATTCGTAGCTACAGGGTATGAGAGTTTCTCGATAAAAATGATGTTGAAAGAAATATTACCTATAGCAAGCATACACGATGATTTTACTTACTGTTTTCTTGTCTTTTATCTTTTTATTCCTTTTTTAAATATAATGATAGGAAACTTAGATAAAAAGAGGCATCAGTACCTTTTGGCATTATGCCTGTTTACATATACATTTTTAGCAATGATACCTAAGATACATGTCGTGTTCAATTATGTTACATGGTTCAGTATCTTATATTTTATCTCTTCTTATATACGTCTTTATGGGTTGCTCCCTTCTGTAAAGAATATTCAGTGGGGATTGCTAACATTGGTATCTGTAGCTTTGGCTATGGTTAGCACTATAGGTTTTATATTTTTACATCTAAAATATGGAATTAAGTTGATTCCTTATAGATTAGTATCAGATTCCAATGCTATTTTTGCAGTAATAGTTTCGGTATGTTCATTTATGTATTTCAAGGATTTGCCCATAAAGCAAAACAAGTTAATAAATACGATTGGTGCAAGTACATTTGGGGTGCTTTGCATTCATGCCAATAGTGATACTATGCGTCAATGGTTATGGAAAGATGTTGTGGATTGTGTTGGGCAATATTCTAGCGAACAACTGGTGTTACTTTCTTTGGTTAGTATATTCTGTATTTTTTTCTCATGCATTATCATTGACTATATACGAATTCATACATTAGAAAAATGGACGTTTGTTTTTGTTGACAAACAACTTATCAAATTCAGTTTAAAATAATTTATGTCAGATAATTTGAAATCCAAAACACAGAAAGGATTAGTTTGGAGTTTTGTTGAGCGATTTGCAACGCAAGGAGTGCAATTCTTGTTTGGTATTATTTTGGCTCGCTTGTTGTCACCGGAAGATTATGGAACTATAGCGATGCCATTGGTGTTCTTGGCCATAGCTCAATGTTTTATAGATAGTGGTTTCTCTACGGCTCTTATAAGAAAGCCGGATTTAACAGAGGAAGATCTCTCTACAGCTTTCTATTTTAATATTGGCGTTGGTGCGATATGTTATTTTGCACTGTTTCTCACTTCTCCATTAATTGCAGATTTCTATAATACTCCTATATTATCTGATTTGTTGAAAGTTACTGCATTAGCAACTTTGTTTAATCCGTTATGTGCCGTTCAACAAGCAATTCTTACTAGAAAGATAGATTTTAAAACGCAGGCAATTGTATCTCTTTCTGGAGCAATTGTTAGTGGCTCTGTAGGTCTAGTGATGGCATATAGTGGTTATGGAATTTGGTCATTGGTATTTCAGC
Organism: Segatella copri; assembly: GCA_021622245.1. Taxonomy (GTDB): domain Bacteria; phylum Bacteroidota; class Bacteroidia; order Bacteroidales; family Bacteroidaceae; genus Prevotella; species Prevotella copri_J. The sequence continues at coordinate 92,970 of JAJVTK010000006.1, forward strand.
AAGTCGGTGGTTATGTAATCAGAACGATACTACTTTGGATGTTAGGGAGATGGAAACCTAAAAGAAAATGGTCTTGGGAATCGTTTCGTTATTTATGGGGCTTCGGTAGTAAAATGCTAGGTTCGGCATTGCTTGATACCACATATAATAATATATACCCTATAGTTATAGGTAAATTTTTTAGTGCTAATGATTTAGGAAATTATACGAGGGCACAACAATTTTCAAGTCTTCCATCTAGCAATGTTTCTGGAATTCTTCAGAGAGTTACTTTCCCGGTGTTAAGTAGTATTCAGAATGAAGATGAACGATTATCAAGGAATTATCGTAAGATACTAAAAACATCAGCATTCTTAATATTTCCAATGATGTTGATGTTATCTGCTGTTGCTGCTCCATTAATTAGAGTTCTGTTAACTGATAAATGGGTAGGGTGCATTATCTTATTACAGATAATATGTTTTGATATGATGTGGTATCCTATCCATGCTATCAACTTAAGTCTTTTAACACTTAAAGGACGTTCTGATTTGTTTTTTCGGTTAGAAATAATAAAAAAGATAGTTGGAGTATGCATTATGTGTGTTACCATTCCTCATGGCGTAATTTGGATGGTTAGTGGTAGTGTCGTAAGTTCTATGATAGCATTGATAATTAATACTTATTATACCGGAAAACTAATAAGGGTTGGTTATCTTAAACAGATGGGGGATGTGCTTCCTATTTTTGGAGTAGCTCTCTTTATGTGGTTCGTTATTCATGTCTCATTATTACTTACGCCAAATATTTATATTCAGTTACCTGTTGGTATTTGTGTTGGTTCTTTATCATACATAATTTGTGCAAAGATGTTGCTTAAGTCTGAATGGGCAGATGCAATGAGTATGTTGCCTCGCAAATTTAAAAGAAAATAAACAATTTAAAACTTAAAATATTATGGATAAGAAATTGATAACAGTAACATCTCCGTTACTGCCAAATTTGGATGATTTTCATGCTGAGCTCCAGAAAATCTGGGACAGCAAATGGATAACAAATAATGGTGATTATCACCATAAGTTGGAGGCAGCTCTTGCCGAGTACCTCAAAGTTCCATACGTGAGTCTCTTTACCAATGGTACCTTGCCATTGCTTACTGCATTGCAGGCACTTCGTATTACTGGCGAGGTTATTACTACACCATATAGCTTTGTGGCTACTACTCACAGTATTTGGTGGAATGGTTGCAAGCCTGTATTCGTTGATATTGACCCTGCAACAGGTAATCTTGATCCAAACAAGATTGAGGCTGCCATCACTCCAAAAACTACCGCCATTATGCCTGTGCATGTTTATGGAAAGCCTTGCGATACCAAGGCTATCCAGAATATTGCAGATAAGTATGGTTTGAAGGTTATTTATGATGCAGCTCATGCTTTCGGTGTAGAAGTAAATGGTGAGAGCATCTTGAATGCAGGTGATATGAGTACCTTGAGTTTCCATGCAACTAAGGTATATAACACTATCGAAGGTGGTGCAATGATTATGCACGATGAGAAGACCAAGAAACGTATTGATTACTTGAAGAACTTCGGCTTTGCAGGAGAAACCGAGGTTGTTGGTCCAGGTATCAATAGTAAGATGGATGAGATGCGTAGTGCGTATGGCTTGTTGAATTTGAAGCAGGTAGATGCCGCTATTGAGGCTCGTCACCAGGTTGCTATCAAGTATCGCGAGGCTTTACGCAATGTTGAAGGCATCACCTTCTTCGATGATATGCCTGGTGTTCGCCATAACTATAGCTACTTCCCAATCTTCATTGATGCACAGAAGTATGGTATGACCCGTGATGAACTGTATGCAAAGATGAAGTCACAGAATGTGTTGGGTCGTCGCTACTTCTATCCATTGATTAGTGAGTTCTCTACCTATCGTGGTTTGGAGAGTGCTGATCCTACTAATTTGCCTAATGCTCATAAGATGGCAAATAGTGTAATCTGTTTGCCTATGCATCATGCATTGAGTGATGAGGACATTCAGAGAACTTTAGACTGTATCTTAAAGTAATATGCAATACTTATCATACCAAGAGGCTAAAGCCTTTTCTACACCTTTTTTCCTGTTAGATGAAAATCATCTTGCAAATCAAGTAGATTTGATTCATAAGGCTTTTGAGAAATATTGGGGTAATGGATTGATCGCTTATTCGGTAAAAACAAATTCATTACCATATTTAGCAAAGGTTTTACATCAACAAGGTGTTGCTGCAGAGGTTGTTTCAGAAGATGAATACGACTTTATAAATAAGGTAACTCTGTTTGAAGGTGGAAATATCGTTTGCAATGGTCCAATTAAACATGAGAGTTGGATAGAGAAAATTCTTGCTCAAAAATGTTATTTAAATATTGATTCAAAAAGAGAATTAGTTCTTGTAGAAAAATATGCAAGGCAACATCCTGATGAGATAATTAAAGTTGGATTGCGTGTTAATAATGACATAGAAGATATATTTCCTAATGCATCTACAGCAGGAATAAAAGGTAGTAGATTTGGATTTAGTTATGAAACAGGCGAGTTAGGACATGCAATAGAATATTTGCGTAGTCTCAATACTGTTAAAATTGCTGGTCTGCATTTACATATTTCAACCAATCTTCGTTCTTTGGCTGTTTATCAATATATAGTTGGTAAGTTTGATGAGATAGTAAAGCGATACTCTCTTTCTGATATAGAATATCTGGATGCTGGTGGTGGATTCTATGGTGAAGTTCCTGGCAAACCACAATGGTCAGATTATATCTCAACTATATCTGAAGGACTTTTGAATAGAGGGTATAAGCCTGAAAGTCTTAGGCTTATAATAGAACCTGGTGTAAGTCTTTTATCTGGTTGCTTCAGTTATTATACTCGAGTAGAAGATGTTAAGGATACTGCCCGTTCTCATTTTGTTGTTTTAGATGGAAGTCGAAATCATATAGACCCATTAATGCATAAAACTATAAATAGTTACTTTTATTCAATAGAGCAACAGAATATAACCCCAAGATTTAATCGTCCTCAAATTTTGGTAGGATATACATGTTTGGAGTATGATTCTTTTTTTGAATTGACACAAGAGAGACAGCTTGAGGTTGGTGATATGATACGCTTTGACAAAGTTGGTGCTTATACCTTGACATTTTCACCTCTTTTTATCTCTTGGTTTCCAACAGTTTACTCAATAAATAATGGAAAAATCAGCATAGTTCGCGATAGATGGACAGCTGATGAATTCCTGCAAAAATCTAAGTTTTAATATGAATATTTTATTAACAGCAATAGGTTCAATGTCTGCTTTATGTGCAATTAATAATTTGCACAAAGCAGGCCATAAAGTTATAGGATGTGATATATATCCTAAAAAATGGCATTATGAGGCGTCTCAATGTGATGTTTTTAAGCAGGCTCCTTATGCAAATACGGAAGAATACATTCCGTTTCTTCTTAAATTGGCTAAAGAAAATGATGTCAAATATTTGTTCCCTCTTACAGATTTAGAGATAGATGTTATTAATCCTAAACGAGAGTTGTTTGAGCAAGAGGGTATTACAGTTTGTATCTCTGCGAAAGAAACTTTGAAAATAGCTCGTAATAAATATTCTTTGTTTAAGGCTTTCAAGGATGATGAAATAGTTCCATCTGTACCAACATATACTTTAGAGGATGATTTAACGAAGTTAAAATATCCATGTGTAGCTAAACCACGTGATGGAAGAAGTAGTGAAGGATTGTGTTATTTGCAAAATGAGAATCAACTGAATGAAATTAAGCATATTTCTTCATATATCTTCCAAGAAAAAATTGAAGGAAGTATATGCACTGTTGATTATGTTAGAGATCCATTAACAGGCAGATCGTTTTGTGTACCTCGTGAAGAGTTACTACGTACTAAGAATGGTGCTGGTACAACTGTGAGAATATTCCATAATGAAAAGTTGGAAAGTATGGTGAAATATATAGGTGAAAAACTGCAAATCAGTGGTGTAGTAAACATGGAATTCATAAACCATGATGATGATTTTTATCTCATAGATATAAATCCACGCTTTTCTGCGGGTATTGCTTTTTCTTGTAAGTCTGGCTATGATTTCATCAATGCACATCTGGCATGCTTCATGGGACAACCTATAAAATACAGCGATGGCTTCGCTACAGGTATATTTGTGAAATACTATGTTGAATCATAAAATGCTTCCAAATAGTACTTTAACTATTTAAGTAATTAGTGTTCAATAAAAATATACGAGTTTATTAATTAAATAGTCCCCTTAGAGAGGGGACAAATGGATTCTTGGACATCCTAGAAAAAGTCTTTTTGAATCACTTAAGAGGACATTGCTTGTTAATGAAGTGCTTATGATCTGCAAAGTTTCATATGTTGAGCCTATTTCAATTGTGTATCATGATGGACAATAGCCACGCGACAATAAGTGATAAATGTTTCATATAGCGGTAGCCATCATACAAGTATACGTAGCTGTTTAGCAGAGTTCTATTCAGAGCTTCGGTAAGTTGAGCGAACACGTATTTGTCTTGAAACATAGTAACCAATTATTTTTGGCTGCAAAGTTGCAAAATCAAGTCCATTTCATTGCTAAATACTGCATAAACACTATAATTCACCCTTTTTAAAGAGTGAATTACCCTTTTGTTTGACTAGCATGTGTGTTGTCTAATGGGTGCAAGTCCCTAACGAGCCCTAGTAGTGGGAATCGTCTAGCCAGAGAGACAAGGGTGTCCGTGGTGACGCGGAATCTGAAAGAAGTCAGCGGCAAATATCTGACCCAACGCACAGAAACTTGATATAAGGCTGCTTGCAGGGATAAGGCTGCAAAAAGAGTCAAAGTCCAATAACTACTCGGAACTACAAGTAGTAAATCAAGTGGGTATAAGATGGAAAGACAACATGCTTAACTAGTGAGGTCTCACGGACATGTCGATTAGTTACTTATACGAAAGTCATGGAGTAAAGCTTGCCGTGAGAAGTCAGCAGACGCCATAGTAGTGGGGTACTCGATAACGCTCCATGAAGGGCAGAACCTATAAATTAAACGATAGTAATTGAAACATACCTTATGAAGGAAAGAATGCAGAAAACATTGGCTGAAGTCAAGGGCTGCCCACAGAAAGATAGGACGGAATCCGAAGGATATGTGGGAGCGCAGACCTTCATGTGGATATGTGAAGACAACATCGTGGAAGTACCATTCGACAAGGAACACCTGTTGGAGCGCATCCTCAGTCCCGAAAATCTGCTCAACGCCTACAAGGCAGTTCAGCGTAATAAGGGGTGTGGCGGTATCGACAAGATGTCATGTGAGCAAATGCTTCCATGGCTCTTGGCTAATAAGGATGCTCTGATACGTTCCTTGCAGGACGGCTCATACCGTCCGAACCCAGTAAAAAGGGTAGAGATACCCAAGGACAATGGCAAGATGCGCCTATTGGGCATTCCCACGGTAATCGACCGTATGGTGCAACAAGCCATCAACCAAACCTTGACTCCCATCTATGAACGCCAATTCTCCCCGAGAAGCTTCGGCTTCCGTCCGAGAAGAGGATGCCATGATGCCCTGCGAGGAGCACAGAAAATAATCGACGCCGGCTACGTGTATGTAGTTGACCTTGATTTGGAACGCTTCTTCGACACGGTGTGCCATAGCAAGCTCATAGAAATCCTCAGCCGTACGATAAAGGACGGCAGGGTGGTGAGTCTAATACACAAATATCTTCGAAGTGGTGTAATGAACAAAGGTGTCTTTGAAGTTAGTGAGGAGGGCACGCCGCAAGGTGGTCCGCTGAGTCCGTTGTTGAGCAACATCATGCTCAACGAGTTGGACAAGGAACTCGAACGCCGAGGACTCCCATTTGTGCGATACGCTGATGATTCGATGATATTTTGCAAGTCCAAGCGTGCTGCCACACGGGTAAAGGAGTCTATAACCCGATTCATCGAAGGTGAACTCTACTTGAGGGTGAACAAGGAAAAGACAGTCGTATCATACGTGAAAGGCGTTAAGTATCTAGGCTACTCCTTTTACATAAGTAAGGGTAAATGCCAACTTACAGTACATCCAAAATCCAAAGCCAAGATGAAAGCCAAACTCAAGGAGTTGACTTCACGAAGTAACGGAATGGGATATGCTAAGAGAAAGCAGAAACTTGAGGAGTATATAAGAGGATGGGTCGGATACTATCACTTAGCCAATATGAAACGCCTGCTTATGGACACAGATAGTTGGCTGCGACGACGGATACGCATGTGTATATGGAAGGCTTGGAAACTCCCGAAGACGAGGATTAAAAACCTTATCCGATGTGGCATTAATGAGTATGATGCCCGAAGATGGGGCTATGTTAAAGGATATTGGAAAGTTAGTGGCTCTCCAATAATGCAGAGGGCAGCTTCCTCACAGAAACTGCATGATGCAGGTTATCCAACGCTGATGGGTTCATATCTCGAATGGCATCCAAAATAGGAACCGCCGTATGCGGAACCGCACGTACGGTGGTGTGGGAGGTCGGTAAGTGTGAAAATAGGAGGCAAATGCCTTTTGTGATTAGCATTTACCTCCTACCCGATTTATTGGATATTATTGTAATATATTATAGAATTAGTAAATGTATTATATGGAAAAGAAAATTTTGGTTTCAATACAATGCTTGGTATATAACCATGAATCTTATTTGCGTCAGTGTCTTGATGGTTTTGTTATGCAAAAAACCAATTTTAAATTTGAGGCAATTGTACATGATGATTGTTCAACTGATGGATCTGCTGCGATTATACGTGAATATGCGGAGAAATATCCTGATATTATTAAGCCTATTTACGAGACGGAGAATCAATATTCAAAACATGATGGAAGTCTTGATAGAATAATGAACTCCGCATGTAAAGGCAAGTATATTGCTTTGTGCGAGGGTGATGACTATTGGACAGATCCTTTAAAATTGCAGAAACAATATGATGTGCTTGAAAACTCTCATAATGTTATATTAGTTTATACGAACTATAATGTCGTTGATGATAAGAACAATTATTTAATATTAGCCTTTTGGGAAAAAAATAAAGAAAGATCTCATTCGGGGGATAATTTCCCAGACTTAGTAAAAGGAAATTATATAATGACATTGACTACAATGTTTCGTAGGGAACTGCTGACTAATTCATTATTGAAAAAGTGTAAAAATACAATGGATTTGAATTATTTTCGAGCAGCTTCCACTATGGGCGATTTTTCGTATATTCCTGAGGTTACTGCTTCTTATAGAAGGAATCCAACTGGGATGACAATGTCTAATCATTCCATAATAGATAGAAATGCAAAACAAATTAATTTATTTTATAATCATTTCTATTTGAAATCATTCTATAAAAAATATAAATTATGTACTAGGTTGAAAATTAAATATTTCATGATAGTGGATGCTTTTAGCCTACGATATGATAAGCCATTTAATATTTATAAATATTATTGTGGGTTAGATAAAACCATGTTTTTATTCTGTCCCATAGCTTTATTATATTATATTTATAAACGAATACATAAAATCTTAATCAAATGATAATTTTACTTTTTGTGCTTTGCATTATTTGCACAGTAATAAATTGGAAAATAAGTGTTCCGCTTTATTTAATTTGTGCTTTGTGGATAAATGATACTGTGACTTTAGGCTCAATTTCTTTTATGAATGCAATGTTTTTTTTCCTTTCTGCATTATTTATGGTAAAAAAGGGTGCTTTATCCTATAAAACAAACTTGGACAAAGAGGTGATTTTTTACTTCCTATATTCTTTTGCGATTTTAGTGCCATTTTTATTGTTATCTACTAAGCTCTCTATTTTAGATCAAATTTCTTCTCAGAAAGGTACTTTAGCTTTATTATTAGGCCTTATGTTTTATCGTCTGAAAATTTCTTTGGAAGATATACAGAAATATAAATCATTTTTGCTTTTACCTGTGTTAGGAGTTTGTCTTTATGGGATATTTAGTTATGTGACTCATACAAATTATTTTATAGAACTTATATCGAATTACTCGAAGATTGATGATATTCAAGATATTGCTGAAGCAACAATGGATGATATTCGAGGTGGTATGACTGGAAGAATAATGGGAGTCTCTCCGTATCCAATACAATATGGTATATTAATGGGAATATGGTTTTATATTTATCGCAATTTTTTTTGTACGAATAGTTTGTTAAATCTTATCGTTCTAATTCTCATTTTTGTAAACATCTATTTGACAGGTTCTCGTGGTCCATTAATGGCGTTGGCTCTTTCTTTTGGATTATATATTTTACTAACCCAAAAGTTAAAACGGATTACTTTTTATTTGTTTTTAGTTGGTCTATTTGTGTTTTGTTTTGCTTCACAATATTTAGATAGCTTCTTTATGTTATTTGATCAAAATGAAACAAAAGGTTCTAGTATTGATATGAGACTTTTACAATTAACAGGTGCTTTCTCGCTAATATCGGATAGTCTGCAATCTATATTATTTGGCAATGGACTTGGCTATACACAATATTATATTTCGACTTATGGAGCACATCCTTTAGCTCTGTTTTTTGAAGGTAGTATAACTTCAGGTTTGCCTAGTTATGGTATTTTAGGGCTTATATTTATTTGGTTAATGAAGTTTATATTGATGTTCAATATAGCATATTCTGCATATAAAAAACAAATAATCAATAAAAATAATTTTTACTTCTTATCATTTTACCTATTGATGAGGATTATTTGTGATGTAATGGTTGGTGGAGTGTATGGTACTTTATACACCATATCTTTCTTTATTATGTTGAAAGTATTTATGTTGAGATGTAAACAATTGTGAACTACCATATGTAAAGCTCCAACATGTTAGTCTTAATTTGTTTAATTCTATAAGATTAGTGATTGTATGATTGAAGTTTCGATAGTGATTGTTTGTATGAACAATCTTAAGAATTTGTATCCTTGTTTGGAGAGTATCAGAAAGCATACTACTGTTTCGTACGAGTGCTTTGTTGTAGCTTATCTCTTCACGAAGGAGAATCTGGAAAAGGTTAAAGCTGATTTTTCTTGGGTCAAATTTATAGAGAGTAATGTAATCCGAGGGTTTTCAGAGAATAACAACTTAGCTTTGAAACAAGCTAAAGGAAAGTTTTGTTTCGTAGTTAATGACGATACGGAAATGAAGATGCCTGTGGTTGATAGTTTGGTAGAAAGTTTTGAAAAGTGCCCAGAAAAAACGGCAATAGTGAGTCCTGTAACTACTTATCCTGACGGAAAAGTACAAGTCTGCGGAGTGCCTCCGATAAAATGGTATAATGCATTGTTGGAACTATTGCATTTATGGGATAGAAATAAGCAATATGATTATGTTAATAAAAAAGGATTGTTCAAAACTTATAATATCATTGGTGCAGCCTTTTTAATTAAGACAGATGTTTTCAAAAATATGGGGTGGTTCGATGAGATGTACTTTTTCTGTCCGGAAGATATTGCACTCTCTACTAAGCTTAATGAGAATGGATATGAATGTTGGGTGAACGCAGATGTTCATATCGTTCATTTTGAAGGTATGTCAAGTAAATCTCTATCTTTAGTTCAAACAGCAACTAAGCCAGCTGCGCGAAGAGGTAGTGTTATGTTCTTTTCAAAAGGTAATTTGCTAGCAGAAATAGCTTTAATATCTCTTTATACTAGTGTAACTGTCTTGTTATTTATGAAGCATTGGTTGAGAGGTCGATTGAAGCAAACACCTAATAAGTATTCTATTTTAGCCCAAGGGGAACTGAATATTATTAAAAGTTCATTTACGAGAAATTCACCCAAAAAAATATTTATTAAATATTATACAAAGATTAAATGAAATTATGTATTCTAAGATTATACATTATTCTATAGATGATACTATCCTTGTTTTCAAACAATTGACAGAACAACAGCCAAATTCGATATTTGAATTAGACATGTTTGCTTTCTTGAAAAGACTTCATGATAAATATGGAATTGTCGTTTCCTGTTATTGTTTTTTCAAAACAGGGAATTTTACTTTGGCTACTTGTACCCGCTCATATAAGGGAGAATTTGAAGCAAATTCTTCTTGGTTGCGCTTTGGTTTTCATGGATATAGTGGAAATGAAGATTATGTACAACAGGACATAGCTGTATCTTCAGCTCAATATGAGCAAGTAATGAATAGTTTAATGGAAATTGTAGGTGAATCTTCAATTGATAGTTTTCCTCGAATTCATACATTTCAAGCATCACAGAACTTTATCTTTTGGATGAATTCATACAAACATATTCCTATAGTTGGCTTGCTGACAGCAGATGATAGTAGATTGTCATACTCTCTAAATAGTCAGCAATGCCGTCAATTAAATACTGTTGGTACTATGGATATGAGGGGATTAGCTTTTTTGAGAACAACCCAAAGGTTTGATTCTTTGAGACCGAAAAAAATAAAGCGATTATTTGCTAATATGGGGGGGCAAGAAATATTGTTTACTCATGAATGGGTGTTCTTCCCAATGACATTCAAATTACGTATAAAGGCTGTTATTATTAAAATAATAATGTTTAAAATAGCCTCTTTTTATACTAAACGAAATTATACTCCATCATTTCCTATGGATAAAATATAAGATATTATGGATAAAATGAAACGATTTATCGATTGCGGCGTTGGTACCTTCGCTTGCAATCTTAGATGCCACTATTGTTATGTGGCCCAAAATTTTTTGTTTACGCAAAAAGTTCCACAGTTTAAGTATTCAGCAGAACATATAGGTAAAGCTCTTAGTAAGGAAAGACTAGGTGGCGCCTGTATGTTTAATATTTGTGCTACAGGTGAAACGCTTATACCACAGGCTGTTATTGATTATACAAAAGCAATATTGGCCCAAGGTCATTATGTTATGATCGTAACAAATGGTATGTTAAAGAAACGTTTTGAGGAGTTTGCCGAATTCCCTGAAGATTATCGAAAACGCTTATTCTTCAAGATATCCTATCATTATTTGGAATTGAAGCGCTTAAATAAATTTGATTTGTTTTTCTCAAATGTAGAATTAATAAAAAAAATGAAGGCTTCTTTTACCATAGAAGTTACTCCTTCTGATGAGTTGATTCCTTATATCGATGAGATGAAAAAGGTTTCTTTAGAGCATTTAGGTGCTTTGCCACATATAACTGTTGCTCGAGATGAAAGTAAGGCTGATTACCCATTGTTGACAAAATTATCTCGTGAAGAATATATCAAGACTTGGGGGCAGTTTGACTCTATGATGTTCGATTTCAAAATAAAAGTGTTTGGACAGAAACGTAAAGAGTATTGTTATGCAGGTAATTGGACTTGGACATTGAATCTCATCACTGGAACCATGAAGCAATGTTACAAGACGAATTTCTTTGCTAACATATACAAGAATCTTGATAAGCCTTTGAAATTCGTAAATATTGGACATGGGTGTAAAGCTCCTCATTGTCATAATGCTCATGCATTCTTATGCTTTGGGGCCATACCTGAATTGGAAACTCCTTATTATTATGAATTGCGTAATAGAGTATGCGCAGATGGAAGTGAGTGGCTGCAGCCTGAAATGAAAGCATTTATGTCTTGTAAACTCAATGAAATTAATGAGGAGACTCATCCTAAAAAGGATGTATATATCAATTGGGGGTATAATGGTATCTATCATGTGGCAATGTTTGCAAGAAACGTGCTTAAGAAAATAGATAAGCATTATAAATCAAATGAAGTACATAAATAGTTATGAATTGTCAGCATAAGATTGCTCAGCTGAGAGGGATGATAAATGCTTCCCTCTCAGAATTAGTTGGTAAGAAGTGTATATTGCTTGATGCGCCTTATTATCACAATATCGGTGATGTCCTTATTTGGACAGGTGTGCAGTGTTTTATTAAAGATAACAATATTGAGTGTATCTATACAGCTTCGTATGAGACTTGTACATTTCCTACAATAGATAAGGATGTAACCGTTTTATTTAACGGAGGTGGTAATTTAGGAGATATTTATCATGAACATATGGAATTTCTCTTATCTGTCATCCGTAATTATCCAGAAAACAGGATAATTGTTTTGCCACAAACTGTATATTATAAAGATACAGTATTAGAAAAACAAGATTTCAAGGAGCTATCTAGACATTCGGATTTTTATATATGTGGTCGAGATAAGATTGTTTATCAGCATCTCGTGAAAACATTTGGAAATCATGCATTGTTGCTGCCAGATATGGCTTTCTGTATTTCAGAATATAGATTGAATCCATATCTTAAGAAACAGACAAAGAAAAAATTGATAATTGCTCGAGAAGACAACGAAAAAGGTCAAACAGTCACAAGCTTGGATGGTGATATTTCTGATTGGCCAGTCTTTATGCATTCATTTAGAAGATCAACATTTCTGAATAAGATTTTTAAGCGAACATCTGATACTCGGATACCTATAATTTCAAATCTTTCAAATAAAGTTTGGGATTGGTATGCATCTCATGTTTTTAATGAGGCTATGATAAAAGAGGGCGTGGAGTTTATTTCTCCTTATCGTGAAGTAGAAACTACTCGTTTACACGGATGTATTCTATCAATATTGCTTAATAAACAAGTTGTTTTGGTGAATAATTCCTATGGAAAAAACAGAAACTTTTACGAGTCTTGGCTTCAAGATTTAGATACGATTCAATTAAAAAAATAATTATATGTTGTTGTCAATCATATTGCCTGTATATAATGTGGAGGCTTATTTGGGCAGATGTATAAATAGCTGTCTATGTCAAGATTTGCCTAAGGACAATTATGAGATTATTGTTGTCATTGACGGCTCTCCTGATAATTCTATAGAAGTAGCAAGGCGATTTCAATCAGACAATGGTAATGTAAAGATTGTCGTTCGTGAAAATGGAGGCTTGAGTGCAGCTCGTAATACAGGGCTTGAGGCAGCAAGAGGTGATTATGTATGGTTTATAGATTCTGATGATTATATTGAAGAAAACATTTTGGGGGATATAGTTAGGAATTTGCAATCTAATCAACTTGATGCTTTATGGGTCGGATGGCAGGACGTAGATGAGAAGGGTATGGTAATACCGCCCTTTGCTCCACATTATCATAGTGCAGATAAATTAATAATGTCTGGTTGTGAGTTTATGGATCGAATATTGAACAATTATCTGTATGCTTGGAGTTTTATCTATCGTAGATCTTTCTTGGTTACTTATCAGCTTAGGTTTACGGAAGGTATGTATTATGAAGATACTGATTTTGCATTTCGAAGCTTGCCATTAGTCGGAAAAATACGTTTGTATGATAAGACTTGTTATAATTATCTACAACGTAATGGAAGTATTGTGCATTTTACGAATAAGAGAAAACTTGAGGATATTTGTAAAAATTGTGTTTCGGCAAATAATTTTTTGAAATCATCTGATGATTCTCTGAAGCGTTTCTATCAAATGTGTTTTACTAGCTATTATATGTTGTTTGTAAAAGAGGTCTTGAAGGCAAAGAACAAGGAATTTGAGGCTTATTTGATAACACAAACTAAGCAGAATGGATTTGGTAACGTGTCTATGTTTGGCAATTTCACAACAAAAATCATAGGTCTGTTATATAACTTATTGGGAGTTAGGTTGAGTTTGTGTATTCTATCGAAGATCGTTAGGTGATGTATGTGGATTGCTATGATATGTTCTTAATGTTTTAGTTAGGTATTATAAATACCATAAATATCAGTTAATTTTGACGGCGTATAGCTATAAGAAGAAACTGGTAAATGTAAAAAGATAGATTAAGTTATGGATTTTGATTCTAATAATAAAACTCTTCGATCTATATATGATAAACTCGATTCTCTTATAAATAATGGTTATGACTTGTCTTATGTTTTTAAAGATATAATATTTCGAGGATGTAGTCAGTTTGACAGAGATTATAGTAGGGTATCTTGTTGGGTTCAAAATGCAGGAAATACTGCAGAAAGTGGATGGACAAAGGACATGTTTGAATTATATCAGAGAAATTATGAAGATGACGAGATAGTCCATAGATGGTTGTATTATTATGATTGTGATATGCTTGTTTGCGCTTTGTGTGACCGCTTTAAAATGATTGCATCTATGCTGAAGGAATTTTACTGTCATTTTCCTAGTGAGTCTCCCTGCAAGATGGAAGACTTTAACCAAGCAACCATTGCTATTAGTTCACAAAATACGATAAGTTTTGCATGTGTTAATAGCATATTTATTTATCTTGCATCTTCTTTTGATATACTGTCTAAAATTTACGTTGAATTGCGTGATTATGACAAAGTAGATTTTTCTAAATATCCCAATATGATTTCACGGAAAGTTCTTCTGGGAAGTATAGTTAAGGCCAATTCTGATATTGCTGGTACTGTATTTGAAAAACCGTTGTGTGTTAAAACAATATTAAGTATTAGAGATAGAATTGTGCATAATGGTTCTTTTGATTTTATGCAAATGGTTTATGATTGCTATGATGGGCCGAATGGGCATTCTGAGGTTGCAATATTGTTTCCTGACATGGAAAATGGTTTATTTGTTACATCAAAAAACAGAAAAAACTTTTATAGTCAATCAAAAAGGTTAAATATACTTCTACCAAAGTTACTCAAAGAGGTACTTGATGTGGTGGAAAAAACGATAGATAAACTTTCAATAATTGGGAAAAAAGAAAATGAACGATAAATTACTTTGAGCCCTTAGGTCTGAAAAGTATTGAATGATATCTTGGCACAATGTCTTGTACTTACCATATTAAGATTCGTTGTTGATTTCAAGGGCTTGTTTATCTTGCCGGATTTATTGGAATTTGTTGCTTGGCTGATGTATGCCATAGGTTCTAAAGATATAGTATTGAACAATGGGGGGGGCAAAGTATCTGAGTGGTATCAGTATGGAGATTTATCTCTGTCACATGATGTTTTATAGAGTGTCAAGTATGCTTCATTTAGAAAGATTCATTCACAATAATGATATGCTCTATGTTGCAACTTGTCTCACTACATTAATTGGTGCGATCTGCTTTTCGCATGTTATCAAATATTATGTGTTTAAGCCTATTGAGAATAAAAGACGTCAAGGGGTATGATTTTGAAAAATGAAGAGTAGGTGAGAGTATAATGTCTTGAATTTTGAAAATGGCAATATATGGTGACAATGGAACATATTATCAATCTTATACAGGACATTCTTAAAACTAATAATGTTACTGTTTTAAGTCTGCTGTGGAGTGCTTTTATATTTATTCTTGGCATAATATGTGCAGAGTATAAAATAAAAGAATGGTTTCATCATCGGAGAATATGGATGCGTCTGGGGGTATGCATTGCAATCTTGCTGGTGACAATATATTTGGATTGGCATATCATTGCTGCAGGAATATTTTTCCTTTTAGTTATCATCAGCACATTTCTCCCACTACCTCATGAGGTTCTGCTTCTTCGTTATTATAAAACTCATAAAGACGCTTTGGAAAAGGAAAAAAATCGTGGTTGGCTTGTAACGACAACGGCCTTATTGCGCTTTTATGAGCTAAAAATAAGAAAAAGCCGAGGATTAATAAAGTGGCAAGATGTGCAGATTGCATTCATAGATGAAGCTAAGAAATGGGATTTATTTGATAGGGAGTATATTAAGTATTACTTGCCTAATCTTGATGTCTTGTTCAGAATTGGAGCAATAAAAGCATTTGAAAATGAATGTTCCAAATTGTCCAGATTCGATAATACGGGATATATGTTGAGCTTTAAGACATATCTGGCTCATAATAACTTTGACTATGAGAAAATGGAAGAGTTGGAGTCAAAATGTCCAGATACCGATGATGAGTCAAGGCTTGTATCTCTTATTAATAAGTATTGTGCGTATGAGGCCTCTGGCGAGAAGGAGAAAATGAAGAATGTTATCTCTAAGCTTCTTGAACTGAAACGTAAAGGGATTATACATGTAGAATTGTATCGTGACCTGATGAGATATTATGATGAGATAATTGCCGACAAGGAGGCTGCTGATGCTCTTGCAGAGGAAATCGAGAAAATCGATTCTGTCTATTATGGTGATTATCTCAATCTCCTGGACATCGCTTTCATGCACTATCGAATAAATGGAAACCAGCAGAAGACTAATAGTTTAATTGAAAGAATTATTGCTGAAAATAAGAAAAGACAGCAAGGGGATGAGCAGATGATAACCCAAATTAAACTGATGTATGTCATGTTTGATAATGGTTACAAGTGGCAGGAATATTCTGTTGGGGTATTCTTGAATAGAACCAACTTTTTAAATAGAGGATATCGTGTTGGAGCGGTCTTTATACAAGAAACATATCGATTGCTGAGGGATGTGAGTTTGTTGAATAATCAGTCGTTAAACAATCAACTTCAGAATGAAATGTTCGCAGATTTTGATAGGTATATCGAACGATATATCTCAGAGATAGAATCTGATATTGCAGAACTTGATGATCGTTTCTTGTATAGAAAACGTAACTTATTGATGCTTAAACTGGAATTACTCAAATTTAAAGCTGATGGTGATTTTGTTCTTATGAGGAAAAATAATGATGAGATATTTGATAGAATCATAGAAATGTGTAGGCATAATGGTGACAAAAGAGAAATGTTACATTTCTTAGTTGTGCATGCAGATGATATTCTGACTATTGATAATCAAATAAGAGAGTCCGGCAAGGATGATGTAGGCTATGCCAATACCATGCTGCAGAAAGACTATGATAATCATAGAATGGCATATATAAATAAAGCTGAAAATTTAGTTTGCGAAATTGTAAACATGTTGTATTTGAGGAAATATGATAAGTCGTTGGCATATTATGTTATTTACACAGCTTATTTTTATATGCTGCTTGAAAATAGGCAACGTAGTTTGTTCTTCTTCACTATGTTTGAAAAATATGATATTGATATAAAGAACTGGACTATGCCTATACAGCAAATATACCATAAAGTCCGAAAATATAACTCTAAGGAATAAAGTGTTAAATATGGAACAAGAAAAAGAATACAATGATTTTATAGCTTTGGGTAGAAAATGCTATCCAAAACAGGATGATAAAGGTATCACAAACTTTAATTCGGTGGTACTTGATAACGTTTATCCGAAGAAAATAGACATTCTTGATAATTATGGGGTAACCAAGTGTGAACTTTTTGCTTTAATTATGATGGAAGGGTTCTTTTCTGAATGCATACAGCGTCCTTTGGTGTTTGGGTTAAAGCCAAATTCGTTTATAAAACGGTGTATATACTACTTTGATTCATTATTGAGTAAAACACCAAAAACTTCATCCGTAGTTCTTTATCGGCAAGATCATTTCAATTCTGTAGAATATTATAAAGACTTGAAGAATAAGCGTAAACATTATATTTGTGCGAGTTTTTTAACTGCTTCTACTGATGATTATGACAACTCTAGAAGTGTTAAGTTAGTAATAAGGCCAAAATTAGGCTGCAAAACAAAAGCTCATGATATTTATCGAATAATGAATCATGGGGAAGATATTAAAGAAGCGATACCTGAAAATCAGGTAAACTTCGAAAGAAATACCGAATTTGAAATTACGGGAATAGATGAAAAACCAAATATTCCTGTGGTTTACTTAAATGAAATATAACAATGAAGATTCTATTAGCAAACAAGTTTTATTACCGCCGTGGCGGTGATTGTATTTATATGCTCAATCTGGAAAAGCTGCTGAAGGCCCATGGGCATGAGGTGGCGGTATTTGCCATGGACTATCCGGAGAATCTGGATACGCCTTGGAAGAAATACTTTCCAAAGAATATGAGCAAATTGATGGCTTTTACCCGTCCGTTTGGGTCGCATGAGGTAAAAAGCACGTTTAAAAAACTGCTTGATGACTTCAAGCCGGACGTGGTGCATCTCAACAATGTGCATACGCAGCTGTCACCGGTGATGGCAGAGTTGGCGCATCAGCGGGGCATCAAGGTAGTGTGGACACTGCACGACTATAAGTTGCTCTGTCCTAGATACGACTGTCTGAAGAATGGAAATACCATCTGTGAGACTTGTTTCAATGGTGACAAGAAGGCTTGTTTGGACAACAAGTGCATGAAAGGATCGAAGTTGGCTTCGTTCATCGGATTTAAAGAGGCTATCGTTTGGAACCGTGAGCGTTTGGAGGCTTCAACGGATGTTTTTATCTGCCCGAGCCAGTTTATGGCTGACAAGATGGTGCAAGGGGGATTCTCGAAATCGAAGATGCAGACACTTTGCAACTTTATTGATGTGGAGAAATGCAAATTTTCTTCCACAGATGGCACAGATTACACAGATGATGTAGAGCTTCTTCCGAAAAAGGAGGATTACTATTGCTTTATCGGGCGATTGAGCCATGAGAAAGGTGCAAAGACATTGATAGAGGCAGCCAACCAATTACCTTATAAATTGGTAATTATCGGTGGCGGTCCTCTGATGGATGAACTGAAATCAGTTGCCCATACCAATATCGAGTTCGTCGGTTTCAAGCAGTGGGATGACATCAAGCAACTTGTGGGCAAGGCTCGCTTCTCGGTGATTCCTTCGGAATGGTATGAGAACAATCCTTTATCAGTTATCGAGGCCCAATGCTTGGGAACGCCCGTATTGGGAGCCAATATCGGGGGAATACCTGAACTTACAGATTATACCTTTAGCAGTGGTAATATCGCCGATCTAAAGACGAAGATTGAGAAGATGTGGAACTCGGAGTTTGATTATCAACAAATAGCTTCGGATGCACAACATCGCTATGATGCTGAAACTTATTACGACAAGCTCATCAATATCTACAAGTAATAATCACAATTCATAATTGAACCGTTAAAAATCAAGGTTATGGATAAGCAATATCAGATACCATCATCTGTCGCATCCAAGTTGGAGCAGATCAAGCTCTATATGGGTACGCATAGTGTGACAGCCTTTGTTGGGGCTGGATTCAGCATGAATGCAGAAATCCCCAGCAATGTGAGCATGAAGACATGGGCACAGCTTCGGGAAGTATTCTTGGACAAGTTATATCCCAACAACGAGGAAGACAAGAAGAATGATGCCAATGACGTGGTGAGGTTGTCTTCATTGATAGATGCGCAGTTTGGACATAACGAATTAGACAATATCTTGGAAGAAGCCTTACCAGACCAACTTATCCAACCGGGCAGATTGCATCGTTTGTTGGTGCAGTTGCCTTGGAAGGACATCTTGACCACCAACTATGACACCTTGATAGAACGTGCAGCCGGGCAAGTCATCAATGGGTTCAAACTGGTGACGAACAAGGAAACGCTGCTCTATCAGCCATCGCCTCGCATCATCAAACTGCATGGTAGTTTTCCAAATATCCGTCCGTATATCATGACGCAGGAAGACTACAGGCGTTATCCGACTGAACGCCCTGAGATGGTAAATACAGCAAAGCAGTGTTTCCTGGAAAGTCTGGTTTGTTTGATAGGCTTCTCTGGAGAAGATCCAAATTTCAGAGCTTGGATAGGATGGCTGAAAGATGTCATCGGGCAACAACGGATATGCCCTACCTATCTCATCACTTACAGAAAGGGATTCCATGACGCAGAGAAAGCCTTGCTGTCAAAGTTAGGAATAGACATCATCAACTTAGCTGAGGTTGGAGGTGTGGATGGTTATTATTCGGCATACGATTTTTTCTTGAATTATCTTAAAGAAAAGTCATCGGAATGGAATGGTAAAGTGAGCTTTGATCATCTTAGGGCAAAGGACTTGAATGAAGAGCAGTTTAAAGCGCATATAGCAGAGAAAATACAGAAGATGCGAGCTATCCGAGAAACTTATCCAGGTTGGCTTTTGCTTCCAAGAGCGCATGAAAAGGATTTTGAACGTCTAAATGAAGACATTGCCTTTATGGAAAGCGATTTCAAACGCATTACAGATGAAAAGACAAAACTTCAGTTCCTTTATGAGCTAAACTGGCGGTTGACGATTTCTGCGACGCCCAAGAAGCTTGGTTGGTTTGTAGATACCATCTCTGCGTATGTGGAACATTTGGATGACATGCCAAATGAGAACAAGAAAATGATGCAGCCCTTGATAATGTCATTGTTGGAGATGTGGCGCTATGATGGTGAGAACGAAAAGTTCTTGCAGCTATGTGATAAACTATTGAAAGATGACAAACAGATAATCCCTTCAAGGCATCTTTACTATCAACTAACATTGTTTTGGCTTGCCAAGTATAATAAAAACAAGGTGAAGGAATATTTATCAAAATGGCAAGTGGATATAAGTGATTACCAGAATTGTCTTCAAAAAGCCAATATCCTGTATTTCGTTGGAGAAGCATTAGATGCCTACCAATTATTGGACAAATGTAAGAATGCAATTTGCAAATCCCTGTTGCAGAACAAGGAAGATTTATATGCAAAGTCTTGTCTGACGTATATTTTAAAGACAATGAGTTGGTGTGACAAGGACTCCAAAAGGAATAACACCGATGAGATAGAGACGGACAATATATCCAAGTTTGCTGAAGGAGAAAACTTTGACGAGCTGACGGAGAGATTGAGCGGAAAAGCATACGAGAACGAACCAACTCAGGGCTTTGTAAGGGAACACCTATTTGAAATAGGCAGTTACACCAACAGTTGGAAAATGGGATCAGCAGGGTTCGTACATGGCTATCTCTATCCTTGCAAATGGTGGATGCTTAAAGAAAGATTGGGAATGCCCATGTTTTCAATAAGTCAGAATTTCACAAAGTACTGCATTAGAAATATGTTTGAGTACTCGTGGAGTATGGCTTGGAATATGATGATGCTTTCCGCAAGCAGTAAGGCTGTGGAAGAAGTATTGGGTAGAAAACAGCTTTCGTCATTGGCTGAAGAAAAAGCTAACGAATACTTTGATGCTTACATTACCTTGTTTGAAAATGCCGATATTCAAGAGAATAGTTGGGTTAACTATAAGGTGCTGAATCTATTGCCTACAATATTGGGAAGGCTATGCACAAAGGTAAGCCAAGACCGAGTGCTGAGGTTTGTAAAAGCAGCCTTGAAGTGGTCTCCGCATTTTGTGGATAAAGTATTGAAATATGCCTACGATTGTTTGGATAATTCAAACTTGGCAGTAATATGGTCGCTGATGATGTCGGAAAAGAATGTGGCGACAGATTATCAAAGAGCAGGGTATCCTTTCCCTGACCGATATATGCTCCATTTCGTCATCACAGACGCTATCAAGAAACGGATTATTGCAGGGCTGAAGAGTGAAAAAAAAGAAGAAATCTTGCAAGCTATATTCTTCATGGAAGTGATATGGGAAAGAGAAGAACTGACAGAAGCGGACAGAACCGAAATTGTCAACGCAGTAAGAAAGATGAGAAATGGAGTGAATGTCATTTCAGAAGCCATACATACCTATTCATACATCGAAATGAATGATGAGGAACAAGAATCTGTTCTAAACAAATTGAATGAAGAGGTAAAGACTTTCTGCGAAACGACATATCAATTCAACCATACCTCTGAACCTTTCAGTCTATGGAACAAAGCACTTGACCAAATCAATATACTTCGCAAGTATATCTCGGAAGAACAGAAAAAGGATGTCCTGTTGCATTGCTGCGACATGATAGAATTGAATAAGGCAAGTTTTGAAAGGAACGACAGCAAAGAGTTCTTTGGAGGTTTGAGACAATTCACCAGACAAATCATCAGAACTTATCAGAGTCTTTTCATCGATGCGTCTTTGGATGGTTGGACAGATGAAGAATCCGTAAAAATCAGCGAACAAATAGATTGGCTGAGGGCAAAGGAATACAGATGTCTGCCAATGAAGGTAAAGATGCAAATGGGAAATCAACAAAACCTTGATAATGACATTGTTGGCAATATCCAAAGTGCCTTGTTTAGTAAAAAAGAAGATTTACAGGTTGAAGGAGTGAAGGCTTTCTTAGTCTTGAAAGATAAAGGAGGGGATGTTAATGGAATACTAAGATATATCTTTGAAAATTTTGCATTGGCGGATAGCTCTGCTTATAAAGAGTTACTGATACTCTTCGCAAATTTAATTATAAGGGATTATGAGGACAACGATTTCCAACAACATACCAAAGATTTTTTAAACCGTATTCACCGAGACTGTGATAACTATGGGTTGGAAACTGATGCTTTATCTGATTTGCAGCATTATGCAAACTATGTGGCTGGAGCTTTGTCTATAAAAAATCCAGATATAAATCCTCCGAAATTCAACAAAGAAGAATCAGGGTTTAATGATGTTGTTGTCGGCTTCGACAAGGGTATTGAAGTGGCACAACGCAAGAATGTTTAAAATTTAAAATACAAAAATATATTATGTCAGAAAAGAAATTAAATGGTACTGTCATTGTAACTTATCGTTGCAATGCGCGTTGTTCAATGTGTAATCGTTACAAGGCTCCTTCTAAACCAGAGGAGGAAATCTCTATTGAGACTATCAAGAAACTGCCTAAGATGTACTTTACCAACATCACAGGTGGTGAGCCTTTTATCCGTACGGACTTGAAGGACATCGTACGTGAGCTTTATAAGAAGAGCGACCGTATCGTGATCTCTACCAACGGCTTCTTCACCGACCGTATCATCGACCTGGCGAAGGAGTTCCCTCAGATTGGTATCCGTATCTCTATCGAGGGCTTGGAGAAGACCAACAATGAAATCCGTGGTCTGAACAATGGTTTCAACCGTGGCTATACTACCCTGAAGAAGCTCTGTGAAATGGGACTGAAGGATGTAGGTTTCGGTATGACCGTTCAGGATAAGAACGCTCCTGACCTCGTGCCTCTCTATGAGTTGAGCAACAAGATGGGTATGGAGTTCGCTACCGCATCGCTCCATAACTCTTTCTACTTCGTAGAGGCTAAGAACATCATTCACGACCGTCCGATGGTGGCTAAGAACTTCGAGAACCTGGTGAACGAGCTGTTGAAGTCTAACTCTCCAAAGAAGTGGTTCCGTGCTTACTTCAACCATGGACTCATCAACTATATCTATGGTCAGAAGCGTCTCTTGCCTTGCGATATGAGTTTCGATACATTCTTCATCGACCCATACGGTGATGTGATGCCATGTAATGGTACCAAGGACAAGGAGGTGATGGGTAACCTGAACCGCCAGACCTGGGATGAACTTTGGAGTTCTCCAGAGGCAGAGCAGGTTCGTAAGAAGGTAAGACATTGTGACAGAAACTGCTGGATGATCGGTTCTGTTTCTCCTGCCATGCACAAGTACATCAAGACTCCTGCCCTGTGGGTGGCTAAGCACAAGCTGAAAAGCCTGCTTGGTATGAAGTACTCTATGTATGAGAACCCTATCTGCTGCGAATATCGTGATGGTAAGGTGACTAAGGAACAGCTTGACAAGCTTTCTACCTGCGATATGAATGCTGTGGTAAATAATGGTCTTTCTGCCGATTCAAAGGAGGCCTTGAAGGGCAAGCGTGGCGAGGACATCGTGAACGCTGACGTGGCTAGCCAGGGTTATGAGGCTACCAAGAAGGAAACTGATAGAAATATCGAAATCAAGTAATCACTTGATTCTCTTATGATTGATAAGAAGCCACAGTGCGGAGAGCATCGACATCAAGATGATGCCGAAGTACTGTATGGCTTCTTTGATATAGTTTGAAATCTTATTCATGCCTTCAAAGGTAATACTTTTATTTTGAAAATCTCTAGTTTTTATGAAAATTGTTGTAACAGGTACTCGTGGTATCCCGAATATCATGGGTGGCGTGGAGACGCATTGTGAGGAATTGTTCCCTAGAATGGTGGAACGTGGGTATGACGTAACGCTGATCCGTCGCTCGAACTATGTGAAGGATGACTTACATGAATGGAAGGGGGTAAAACTGGTAACGATTCCTTCTCCTAAGAAGAAGAGTTTCGAGGCCATCATCCATACTTTCCGTGCCATCAATGAGGCGAAGAAGTTGGGTGCTGATGTATTGCATATCCATGCCATCGGTCCTGCGCTGTTGGTTCCATACGCCAAATTGCTGGGCATGAAGGTGGTGTTTACGCATCATGGTCCTGACTATGACAGGGACAAGTGGGGATTTGCTGCCAAGACTATCCTGAAGATGGGTGAGCGGATGGGCTGTATGTTTGCCGATGATGTTATTGTGATTTCGAACGTCATCAAGAATCTCATTGCCCGTAAATATGGAAGGGCGAAGAATGTTCACCTTATATATAATGGTGTTTCTGAGCCTGAAATCTGCGATTATCCAGAATATTTCAAGGAACTAGGGATAGAGAAAGGCAAGTATATCCTGGGAATGTGCAGATTTGTGCCTGAGAAGAACCTGCATCATCTGGTGGAAGCGTTTGTAAAGTGGAAAAAGTCGCACACGGATCTCACGGATTCCACGGATATAAAGTTAGTGTTAGCTGGCGATACAGACTTCGAGGATGAGTATTCTTTGGGATTGAAGCAGATGGCAAGGGAGAATGGTGTGGTGCTTACTGGCTTTATCAAAGGTAGAAAGCTTCATTCGCTGTTGACGAATTGCCGCTGCTATTGTCTTCCGTCTTCGCACGAAGGTTTGCCGATTGCCCTGTTGGAGGCGATGAGCTATGGTGTAAAGGTGGTAGTGAGCGATATTCCTGCGAATCTGGAGGTTGGCTTGCCAAAGGATGATTACTTCCATTGTGGCAACGTGGATGAACTTTCGGAAAAGCTTGGAAAAATTATCGAGGCTCCATTGCTGCATGTGGATTACGACATGGGCAAGTATGATTGGGACCGGATTGCTGATGAAGTAGGAGGAGTGTATCAAGGGTTGAAGAAATGATATTGCAGGATTTTTATACCATTCTTCAATCTGCCATAGGAAAAACGGTTCAATTATCCCATACGCTTTCCGAAAAGGAATGGAATGAGATCTTTGGATTAGCCAAGAAGCAGGCGCTTGTTGGGATTATGTTTGAAGGTGTTGAGCGTTTGCCGCAAGAGCAATGGCCTCCAAGAAATGTGGTCTTGCAATGGGCGATGATGGTAGAAAGTATCAAGCATCGGAACCGACAGACTTCTGATGTATGCCTTCGCTTAACCGAGGCGCTTGACAAAGATGGCTTTGAAACTTGTATATTGAAGGGGCAAGCCAATCATGTGTATTATGATGGCTTGAACTCGGAACATTCCCTAGGACAGTTAAGAATCTGTGGTGATGTAGATGCCTGGATTTGGCCAAAGGAAAAGACTAAGCATCCTGTAAAGTCTATTATTGATTATTGTCAAAGCAAGAAAATCCTATTATCCTTATGCCATTTGCATGCAGAGGTGAAACCTGTGAATGGGGTACCTGTTGAGATTCATTTTCGTCCTTCGTTCTTGAATGCTCCTTGGAGTAATCTATGCTTTCAGAAGTTATTCAAGTCTGCAGTTTTTGAAAATAAGGAAATTGATAAATGTGGATTGATTAAGAAACTGCGAGTGGATTATGACTTAATCTTCCAAATGAACCACATTTATAGGCATCTCTTGGATGAAGGTGTTGGTATGCGACAGATTCTTGACTTTTATGTTCTTCTGAAAGCATATCTGCAAGAACGACAAGAGCAGTCTGGGCTGATGAATGTTGATGTACTGATGAAACATATCAGTGATTGTGGTATGAAACGCTTTGCATCAGCATTGATGTTTGTACTTCAAGAAGTATTCGGTCTTGAAGATGAAGAACTCTTGTGCCCTGTTTCGGAAAAACATGGAGTGTTCCTCATGGAAGAGATGATGGCTGCGGGCAACTTCGGGCATTATGATGAAAGGATGAAGACTTTAGCTGTAAAGAAAGGAAAGCTCTCTTATCAGCTGCAGAAAGCGCAACGTCGTTTCAAAAGGAATCTCAGATTCTTAACGAGTTATCCTGAAGAGGTGATTTGCGAGCCTTTGGCAAGAATTTATCACTTTATTTGGAGAAAGCTTGCTTTATATAGATTTTAAAAGTTTATGGATGAACGGCTCCTTTTCTCCTTTTTAATTAAGCTACTTTTTGGGGATGGAGCCTAGTAGCCCTTTTTGACTATATGCAAACTAATTATAATTGATAAAATGGAAGTAATAAAGACAGATATCGATGGTGTGCTCATTATAGAGCCTCGCCTGTTTAGAGATGCTCGTGGCTATTTCTTTGAGAGCTTCAGCGAGCGTGAGTTTAAAGAGAAGGTGGAGCCATTGGTTGGCTACAAAGTGGAGTTCTGCCAGGACAACGAGAGCATGAGCAGTTATGGTGTGATGCGAGGCTTGCATTTCCAGAGACCTCCGTTTACACAGAGCAAGCTGGTGAGATGCGTAAAAGGCAGAGTACTCGATGTAGCAGTAGATATTCGCAAAGGCTCCCCTACTTATGGTAAGCATGTGGCAGTGGAATTGACAGAAGATAATCATCGTCAGTTCTTTATTCCTAAGGGTTTTGCGCATGGCTTCGCTGTATTGTCAGAAACTGTGGTATTCCAATATAAGTGTGATAACTTCTATCACCCTGAGGCTGATGGGGGTATCTCGATATTGGATGATTCTCTCGGTATCGATTGGCGCATTCCTACGGAACACGCTAATCTTTCCGAGAAGGATACGAAACATGAGGTGCTGAAGGACTTTGAAAGTCCTTTCGGATACTAGAAGAAGGGGGCTTTTCTAAAAATATTGAGGTGATTTTTTTCGAATCCCTCCGTCTCCCTTTAGCCAAAGGGAGCTCCACCTCTAACCAAGCCTTCCTCCTCAGAAGGAAGGATGTAACCGCCCTCCGGTGCTCAGAACCGCTTCGCTATAAGGTTGGCGAACCATCAAAGGTCTTCGCCATATTGTGCGGGATGGGACCGCTTGGGGAGATGGTTAATAGTATAGTAATCACAGAAGTGGACAAAGTCTTTCTAATACAAAGATAGAAATAGCTCTACTCAATACAATTATATCAAAGGAATAAATTCAATTAATAGTAATAGCGATGTATTTATCAGAATTAAAACTTTGGAATTTTAGAAAATATGGAATAAAGAATGGAGAAGCTTTTGATAAAGCTGCTCCAGCTTTGGATGTACATTTCCACAATGGAGTCAATGTCCTTATCGGTGAAAATGATTCTGGTAAGACAACTATTATAGATGCTATTCGCTACGTACTACATACTAAAAGCGGAGAACCAATCTATATAGACGAAAAAGATTTTTACAAATCCAAAGAAAACAATAGTAAAAGAACACGCCAACTGAAAATAGAATGTTTCTTCGATGGGATTAGTGATGATGATGCTGCGTTATTTTTAGAGTGGTTAGGTGTAAAGGATTCTGGCGACGGGAAGAAGAACTTTATCTTAAAAGTTTGCCTTTCTGCAAAAAGAATGGATGATGGCAGAATTATTCCTCACTTTTATGCAGGAATGGGTGGCGAAGGCAATTCTATGTCCTATGAAGCCAGAAATTATCTGAATGTAGTGTATTTAAAGCCTTTGCGTGATGCGTTACAAGATATGACTCATGGTTATAAGTCCCGTCTTGCTCAAATTCTTCAAGCTCATTCGGTTTTTAGTGACACGAATAAAGATATTGATGGTAAGCATCAACTGGAAAAAGATTATAATAATCTGAAAGCAAAAGTTGATGGATATTTCAATAAGGATGGAAAGCAAGAAGGAGGCAAAATAACAAAGGCACTAAATACTACTCTTACTGAAAAGTTCTTGTTGCAAAGCGATAATAAAAATGCAGTTATTCAACTTACAGGCAGTGAGTTAAGTGACATCTTACGTCAATTAGACTTAGTCATGGAAGACAATAAGTCTGGACTAGGTTCTTTAAACCTCTTATGTATGGCTGCAGAACTTTTGTTGTTCTCAGAGAAAATGCGGGGTCTAAAGTTGACATTAGTGGAAGAATTAGAGGCACATTTACATCCTCAGTTACAGCTCCGTTTAATAGATTATTTGGAAAGTAAGGGTGAATATGGACAGTTTATTCTTACCACACATAGTATAACATTGGGATCAACTATTCCTTTAAAGAAATTGCTAATATTAAAGGATGAAGAAGTATTTCCTATGGATGATGATGCCACTTGTTGTACAGAATTTGACTATCGTTTCCTTCAACGCTTTCTAGATGCTACAAAAGCCAATCTTTTCTTTGCAAAAGGACTGATTTTAGTTGAAGGCGATGCAGAAAACTTATTGATACCGACAATTGCAAAAATTATAGGAAAGGATTTGCATGAGTATGGTGTTTCAATTGTTAATGTTGGCAGTACAGCATATAAACGATATGTCAACATATTTAGAAGGAAGGATAAGAAACACTTCAATATGCCGATTTCTATCATTACAGACTTGGATGTTAGAAGTTTTGAGTATTATGAAGATCCTGATAACAAAGGAAGAAAAGAAGTTTTTCGAGTAACGAAAGATGCTAAAGAAGATTTGAAAGGTTATAAAGACTATGTACAATGGGATAAATTGCCTGTGTTTTTTATGACGAAAACAGGAATCGATGAGTACATAGACTCTAATAGAGTAAAAAGAATATCCAAAGCGGTTCGTGAGGATATCCATAAAATATTTGATAAGAACAAAGAAAGCATTACAGAAGAGGATATTGATAAAGTACGTGAACTAAAATTGAAAAAACTTCATGGTCTTTATCAAGATGAAATCCAAATATTTACTCCGAAGAAATGGACTTTAGAGTATGATATTGCTTGCAGTAAGCTTTGTAATCATATAGCAACTGCAATAAAGCTAGCTGAAATTGAAGGAAAAGGGGTAAGTGTGGATGCGGAAGAAATTGAAGAAGTAAAAAAGCAAATTGAATCTATTGGTTATGAAGAAAACTGTCCAAAGCATGCTTATGCTATTTTCAAACCTTTAAATGACAGTAAGGTTTCAAAAGCTATTACAGCTCAATACTTAGCTTCTTTATTGGAGAACGATGATAATGATACAATAAAAAAGATATTATTGAGCGATCCATATATATCTTATTTAGTAGATGCGATTAAGCATGTAACTTCTACACATGATGAATAATATTTTTGCCACAGACGACGAAATACAGTACGCCCAAGATATTCTTTTGGGCAAAGAGAAACATTTCTCTGCAGAAAAGCTTGCTGTTATCAAAAGTAATGACAGTAAGGATGTTGTCGCTTGTCCAGGTAGTGGAAAGACAACTACACTATTAGCGAAGCTTGCAATATTAGCAACAAGAATGCCAC
The DNA here is from genome assembly GCA_021622245.1 of Segatella copri. Classification (GTDB taxonomy): domain Bacteria; phylum Bacteroidota; class Bacteroidia; order Bacteroidales; family Bacteroidaceae; genus Prevotella; species Prevotella copri_J. The sequence continues at coordinate 122,270 of JAJVTK010000006.1, forward strand.
TTGAAGAAGGTAAGGGCGTATGTGTCTTAACACATACAAATGTTGCTATTGACGAAATAAAATCCAAACTCCAAAGCCAAGCTGATGTCTTGTTTAGTTATCCAAATTACTTTGGAACAATTCAAGGTTTTGTGGATAAGTATTTGGCAATTCCTTATTTCAATTCAATTAATGAGATACCTATATCTGCTATTGATGATAATAAGGCTATGACATTGATGTATAAAGAATTCTTGCATAAGACGTTTGAAGAAAAAAAATGTATATGGAGAGAGATAGAAGACCATATCGGTGAAAATTTGACAAGGAAAGAAAAGGGTGATTTAGTCCTTCGTTTGCAATTTGATTTTATAAACAAGGCTTTTTGTGATGTAGTTACAAAGAAATATTATAGGAAATATAAAGATACAAGACCTTTTGCCGCTACCCCTGATTCAAATAAATATAAGTTGGTTGATTCTGTACAGCAAGCGGCTTTGGGACAAGGAGTATTGAAATATACAGATGCATATAGATATGCGTTAGGATATGTCACAGAATGTAAGGCAATAAAAAAAGCTATATCTAAAAGATTTAAGTATTTATTTGTTGATGAAATGCAAGATTGTCAACAGATACAAATAGATTTATTGGAACAGTTATTTGATAAAAAATCGATTATTGTACAGTGTTTCGGTGACCCTCATCAAGCAATATATGATGAAAGTGGGTCGGAAGGACTATGGAAGGTCGGAAGGACTATGCCAATTATGTCAAGTTTGAGGTTCGGTGATAGTATAGCCAATGTATTAAAGTCTGTATGTGATAAAGAAAACTCTAAGATTAAAGGAAATCCAAATGTTCAATCCTTACCACCAATACTTTTAGTATATTCTTCGCCACTGAAGGTGTTACCCAAATTCGCATCATTAGTCAAAGAAAGTAAAGTCGGAGAGTATTGTTTAAATGAAATTGCTCAAGCAATAAAAAACAAAGATGCTCTTCATAGAATGCGTATTAAAGCTATAGGATGGATAGGTAAACCAAATACTAAAGGAAAACTATGCATCAATTCTTATTTTCCAGAATATGATAATTTGCAAGGTAAATCAGGAAATAAAAAGCCTGAGGTTTTGAGTGATTATCTTAAGAAGATTCCATCTTTCTCAGCAAAACAATATGAGGATATGATATTAACAGCACTGTCAGATTTACTGAATAGCTTAGGATATAGTTTTGATAAGGAAGGGAAAAACATTCGCTACACAAAATCACGTCTATTGTCATATATAAAGAAGATCAATGAATCTTTTTATTTCAACTTAAAAAAGCGGATAGGAAATTGGGTACTTAACATAATTAATACTGATGAGGATATAGATACGAAGGTTGTTGAAGAAATAAAGGATTATATAGAGAAAGATTTACGCATGTTATTTAACTTCTCGCTAGATAATCAGGATCTTAGAAAATTTCTTCAAAATAGTAATAATCATGTTACCAAGGAAAGTAACATATCCAATAACATATTTCACTCCGATGATGTTGAAATAGAAGTGGGTACTGTACATTCCGTAAAAGGAGAAACGCATGTGGCAACTTTATATATGGAAACTTCTTTTCATGATAAATGTGAGAGTGAATATTTTGGTTCCCAACTCGAAGGACTTCCATATAAAGGAAATAAGAAATATGAAAAGCAAGCTTTACGAATTGGTTATGTTGCTATGAGTCGTCCACAATATCTTTTGTGTATGGCTATATCAAAGGAACATTTTGAACTATTAGATGAAAATCTTCTAAAAAACAATTGGAAAATAGAATTTGCAGATTAATATTGAAGTTATGGAACCAAACAACACCCAACACAAATCATTCCTCTGGCACCTCGACTTCGAGCCATTTACCTGGCACACCTTCTACGGTGAGCAATGTCCGCCATTTGTTACCGAAGAGAACAAGGAGGCATGGCGACGCTATCTGACAAAAATCATCAAGAAGCATCTGAAGAGAGAGGTGATGAATACACCTGAGTTCAGGGATATTGAACTCAAGATAAGGGAAGAAAAGTTGTTGCGCATCAAATGGGACGAGAAGAGGAAACGGTCTATGGAGAAGCAACGGTATCGCGCCAAGATGGAGCGGCCGAAAATCAACTATATTCCGAAAGGGCTGAGCGTGGACTATGAAGAGGAATACTCTAAATATCTGATGCAGGAAGTAAGCTTTGAGCCAAGAGACAATGATGATTTCATGGCTCAGCTGCGACTGTTGGAACGATGGCATAAGAAATCAATTCCGCAGATATTGGAGAAGAACAGACCTGATGCAGCGTATGCCATCGCTATGGCGCTGTGCAAGCATATACCACTGCTCATCAACCGAGATGACATACAAGAACTGGTAGGCGAATACAAAAGACGTATCGGGAAACTGATATTCAACAGCTATCAAGCCCTAGTGGAAGCTGTCAAAGTATGGAACCACGAGGAGAAACGCCAAGAGGTATGCCGCTATATCAAAGAGACAGCAGGACAATACCCCAATCATCGAGGCATGAAGAAGAAGTTGATGGACTTGATGCCAGAGACACCATTTGAAGGAGAGCCGATGGCTGTGACTCGTGAGCCAAACGACATGGAGAAATCACTCCTGTAAATTATCAACAACAACAATAATGAAGCAGAAACAATGGGAGAAGCACCAATAATATTACCAGTGTTCACAACCCGTGTGCCTTTGGATTTTCCGTCTGAAGGTACGTTTGCGTTCAATAAGAAAACCAATAAGCAGTTGGAGGTGACGGTGAGAATCAATGAACACCAGTACTTCAACATGAACTTCCTGAACCATGACGGATATATCATGGCATGCTGCAGATGGGCGCATGTATTGGACTTTGCAGAAAATGGTTATGACCGTTACGAACAGATTATCAAAAAACATTTCCGGAAGAAATATCCTGTCATCAGCCGTCTGTATGGACAGCATACTGATACGGCTGAGGATATCCATATCTCCGCCATCGGCTTTGAGGGCAATCCCAAGGAATGGTATATCTCTATGCGCATCTATGGAGAGAAGTTCGATGACCTGTTGCATGGCAATCTGCTGATGAATGTGGTGTTTGCCTCTGCCGTTGGTAATCTCTGTATGGCAAGCGTGGATGTGTTCAAGGAAATCATGAAGAGTGATGCCAAGCAGCCGAAGATATTGCTGAAGGAGTTGACTGGTATCGACGAGATAGACAAAAACTTTGACTTTGGCAATTATCTGGATGCCAGGAATCCAGAGACAGGCGAGATTATATCGACTGCGAGAGAAGACGGTAAGGCTTCGGGAGTGGAACTGCCTGAGGAAATAGAAATGCCACAGAATATGGAGATGTACCCAGTTAGTACCTATTTCTTTTTCTTCACGGAAACGCTGAAAGACATGGACTTCGTTATATTCAGTAATGCCTTGTACTTTGAAATCTATGGCATGATGAAGAAGTTGAAGGAATATGGTTTCTTTACTGACGAAAAGTTGGAAGAACTGGAGAAAACCATTTCTATCTTGGGTGATAAGGTGATAGCAGGAGAAGATGCCGGTACAGAGCGACTGCAGATTACAACAACAGTATATCAGATCACGTCGAAGATGCGTACACCATTGTTGGAAGAGAAATACCATGTCAAGGAGACAGAAGAAGGTAAGTTTGCCATGGAACTGGATAGGTATATCAAGAAACTGATATGGAGGAAATGGGATACCACCTATCTGGAAGAACGGATGAAGCAAGAGGATGAGGTTACGGCAAAGGTGGAGGCAGACCAAGCTCTTGTCAAGAAAAAGAGTGCAGAATGGAAAGCCATCATGGAAGGAATGTCGTTCAATGCCTTTCTGTTGTTCCACAGCAAGATGAATGAACTGATGAAGACCAAGAAGGCAACACTCGTCAAGTATGGTTTCCTGGCAACGGAGATGCTGGATAACCATAAGCGCTATTGGGCATGTTCCTACTATTGGCACAACAAGGAATATGATGAACAGGAATATATAAGGTACAGAAAACAGACAGAAATCATCGTAACCATCTTCTATGAAGGTATTCTGAGAGGAACACAGTATGGTAATCATCCTAGAACGAAATATGCCTTGAAGATTCATAGCATCATCGAGGAATTGATGAATAAAGACTGGAGTAAAGTTAACGAGACCCTTAAATAATGAAGGAAATGATAAAGGAGAAGAAACTTGAGGGCGAGGAGAAGGCACTGTTTAGGAAGGGCTATGCCGAGCCGCTATGGGAGGACTTCAAGCTATGTGGTGTAGCGCATAGATTCTACGTCTGAGGATAAGTATTATACTCTTCTTTTCATGGATAGACATGCATAAAATAAAGAAAAACGATTATTTTTATGTTATTTTTGAGCAAAATTGATAAAATACGGTAAAAAATAGCTGACTTTACAAGAATTTGATTACTTTTGCACAAAGAATATAAATATTAGCAGATTATGGAAAAGAAAGATATGTGTTTATCGTATGTGGCAGTATGGAGTCAACCGATGACGATTATGCCACAGATGGATGCAAAGTTTTGCAGAGAACTGTTTGGTATGCCTTACGAAACTGTCAATGGCTTAATGCCTGATGGTTATACTATTGCTGTAAATAATAAACCATATCCATTGGTAGTGATTAATCCAGCTAAGTTGATAGTTAAGGCTCAAAATATTGATAGTCTCGTGAAGTATGTGGAAGCAGTAAAGGCTGAAATAGAGAAGGTGGAGATTCCTAATTTTAATATGTCTTTGTCTGCTTATGGCATTAATTTTGAAAAGGAAATCCTAGGACTAGGTGAGAATGCTGAAGTCTGGATGTGGAATCGTTTCATAAAAAATAATGTTCACCCTGATAGTAATTTTCATCTTTGTGGCAAGTTGACTTTACGAATTGGGGTAGACGAAAATCAGGTGGCGAATATTGATGTCGAGCCTAGAATGGGGGTGGATGATGGTATATTTGTCAACATAAACCATCATCATAACCAAAATATGGATTCGATACCAAATGCAGCGCAACTTAGGGGAATGATAGAAGCTTCTATTTCTAGAATAGAAGCACAAGTTGTCAATAAATTGTTTAATGAATAATTGTTTAGAATTATGGATAAAACAACAATGACAAAAAGTAGTCAAAGCTTTTATGCATTTATGGCTATGACAATGACTGCGTTGAGCGTAAATGCCAATGCCAGTGAATTGAACTCTGATTTTACTGCCAATGCATGTTCTTTCGCTTACACTAGTTCTGCTAGTGATGAACCTATATTGCAGGATAAGATCTATCTTTTCCCTAAAAAAAAGAATCTCAGGGAGAGATATAAGAGATTGTCTCAGTCTAAGTGGTTTAAAAAAACGTACAATGGTAAAACTTTAGGTGAAATAATAACAGTGGAAGAATGAGCATCTGGATTTCTGAATTTAATGGGGATTTTACCCAAGGAACCATCGTAGATGGTGTTGATTGGGGCCTTGGTGATGACAATCCCTTAGGTATTGTCATCACCAATGCTTGTGACTTGGAACATGACCATAGCGGATTCTTGATGGTGGCAGCACTTGAGCCAGCTGCCGAGGTTCTTGGAGCGTCGAAGGAATTCCAAAGTCTTGTGAAAGATTCAACGGATGGTCTACTAAAAAGGAGACAATGGGATGCTTTGACTAGATTCTTAAAAGATTATATTCACAATAAGAATATCTGTAGGCATTTCTTTTTTGATCCTCGGCCTGTTTTAGATATGGATTGTGTAGTTGTTGATTTTCAGCATATCAGGTCGTTGGATTTGGAACAGCTGAAATCATTAGAACCAATAGGTCAAATGAAACATCCTTTTATCGAACAGATGATGATGCGTTTTACGAGTTATGTCGCACGTATTCCTGTTGATAGACCTGATGATGAGGAAGAACAGAAGTATATCAAAGAACTTGCTGGGATTTATACCTTAAAAAGGTAGTAGCATTTTCTATCCCAAGGAAAACACAACAAGAAAAGATATATATTTATGTGCAAGATAGGTTAACAAATGTCTAGTAAAGGCATTTGTTAACCCTTTATGATTTCTTGTGATTTTCTTGGTGGTTTCGAAGAAAAAGCGTAATTTAGCGACATAATATTAATCATTTAAAATGAAGGGTTATGGCATTAGAAATAAGAAGTATTCCTGTCTTGACAGGTGAGACTGCAGAACGATTTGTTCGTGAGGCTGAGGAGAATGAGCGCAATCCACAAAGAAGAAAATTAGTCTTTTCTTTTGAGGATATTGATCGCATTATGGAACGTTCACGTAAATATATGAAAGAACATGGAGGAAAAGGACCTTTTGCAAAATAGTTGTGGGGGCTTTCCGTATCCTGTTACAACACAGGGTGAGTTGGAAAGTTTTAGTTGCGGAGATAAGGACTTGGATGATTTCTTTCATCAAGATGCATTCCTTTATGCAGAGCAATCATATTCCTGAAGATGAACACTTAGAGTCAAGGATGATGTATCTTGATCTGTTGGGATATATAAGATAAAAAAAACAATTTGGAAAACACAAAAGGATAAGATTTTAGATTTTTAATTATATACTTTAAGATTGGCAGGGCTTTTGATGAAGCTCTGCTCATCTTTTTGACTTTTCTTTTTAAAAAATTTAAAAAAAGATACCATCTTACTTTTTAACATACTGATAGGGTCACTGCTTGGAATATAGCAGGGACGCTATATTCATTATATGCTTTTATATGAAGAATATTAAGCTGTTTGATTACCAAGAGGATATGAAGGAACGGATTGAGAAGGCGTTGCGCCTTCATCGGTCCGTGATGGCACAAATGCCAACGGGTACGGGAAAAACGGTTCTACTCGCTTCGGTCGTAGAATCGTTTTTGAGGGAACATTCTAATTGTCATGTTTGGATTGTTGCCCATAGAAGGGAGTTGGTTTCTCAGATTCGAGAAACTATTGAAAGAGTTTTTTCGAAAATCACCCCGTCCCTCTTTACCCTTAAAGAGGGGAATTTTTCGAAAACCCACCCGTCCTCCCTTACCCTTAAGGGAGGCTCCACCTCTCACCCCGACCCTCTCACCCTCAGGGGAGAGGGAGGAAACCGCCCTACTCGGTGCTCGGAACCGCTTCGCTCTAAGGTTGGCGGACCA
>JAJVTK010000052.1:0-18476 GCA_021622245.1 Segatella copri
AGTGCAAAAGTACTAACTATTTTTCATTCCACCAAATCTTTTCGCAAAAAAGTTGGGTTCTTAGTGCGTTTTTAACACTTATAAAGACTTTCAGAAGTTTTTCTTACCACTACACTTTATTTTATACATGCATACGCCTGCATGCATGTGCGGGTGCACACCCGCAAGCGCATTAATAATATTGTACTCATATTCCAAGACCGAAAAGAAATCAGGATTCAACTAGAAAAGTATTATCCGGAGAATATATCTATCAAAGAAGAATATTACTATACGAAAAGAATATTATCGAAGAAAAGGGAGAAACTCAGAAAAACATTTTGCCAATTAAAAAAAATATAGTACCTTTGCACACGTTTTAACGGATAACAAGATTAATTACATATATTTTAAAACTTTCAAATGAAGGCATTAGCAATTAAGTCGAGTTTGTTTTCCTGTTTAAAGACATACAACAAGAAAACATTCATGTCTGACCTCATGGCAGGTATCATCGTTGGTATCGTAGCCCTGCCTCTGGCCATCGCATTCGGTATCGCTTCTGGCGTAACCCCTGAAAAGGGTATCATCACCGCCATTGTAGCAGGTCTCATCATCTCCATCTTCGGTGGAAGCAAAGTGCAGATTGGTGGTCCTACGGGAGCATTCATCGTTATCATCTATGGCATTATCCAGAAATATGGCATGGAAGGTTTGACGATAGCGACACTGATGGCTGGTCTGTTCCTGGTTCTCTTCGGACTTCTCCGCCTTGGAACCATCATCAAGTACATCCCTTACCCTATCGTTGTGGGATTTACCAGTGGTATCGCCGTAACCATCTTCACGACCCAGATCAAGGATCTCTTTGGATTGACGTTGACTTCAAATCCTTCTGATTTTCTGGAGAAATGGGGCGTCTACTTCCAGAGTTTTGACACCATAGATCCTTGGTGTGCCCTTATCGGAGTAGTAAGCGTAGTGGTTATCGCCATCACCCCTAAGTTCAGCAAGAAGATTCCGGGCTCTCTTATTGCCATCATCCTGATGACCGTTGTAGCCTTACTGCTCAAGCAGTTTGCCGGTGTAGAGAGTATCGAGACCATCGGCGACCGCTTCTCTATCAGCAACGAACTGCCTGCAGCTCAGGTACCAGTCATGAATTGGGAGACCATCAAGAGTCTTGTATCACCAGCTATTACCATCGCCATCCTGGGAGCCATTGAGAGTTTGCTTTCAGCAACTGTTGCCGATGGTGTAATCAGCGATCATCACGACAGTAACACCGAGCTGGTAGCTCAGGGTTTGGCCAATATCGCCTCTCCCCTCTTTGGCGGTATTCCTGCAACAGGTGCCATTGCCCGCACAATGACCAATATCAATAATGGCGGTAAGACTCCTATTGCAGGCATCATCCACGCCATAGTTCTGCTGCTCATATTCCTCTTTCTGATGCCTCTTGCCCAGTATATACCAATGGCTTGTCTTGCCGGTGTATTGGTAGTTGTATCTTACGGAATGAGCGGATGGAGAAGTTTCCTAGCATTGATGAAGAATCCGAAGAGCGATGTAACCGTACTTCTGATTACCTTCTTCCTCACCATCATCTTCGATTTGACAGTAGCCATTGAGGTGGGTCTGATTATCGCCTGTCTGCTCTTCATGAAGCGAATGAGCGAAACCACCGACGTGAAAGCTATTACCGATGATGAGATTGACTTGAACAAGGAGTTTGACTTTCTTTCTACCAATCTGGAGCACTATACGATTCCGAAGGGCGTAGAGGTATACGAGATCAATGGTCCTTTCTTCTTCGGAGCTGGTAACAAGTTTGAGGAAGTGATGGCAGCTTTCGGTGACCGTCCACTGGTACGCGTCATCCGTATGCGCAAGGTTCCATTTGTTGATTCAACCGGTATCCACAACCTCACCAACCTCTGCGAGATGAGCCAGAAGGAGGACATTCAGGTTGTACTCTCCGGTGTTTGCGAGAAGGTAAACGCCCAGTTGGAAAAGGCTGGTTTCTACAATATTCTTGGCAAGGATAATATCACAGATCACATCAGCAAGGCTCTGAAACGTGCTGAAGAGATTATTGAGAAGAAAACTGTTAATAGTTAATAGTTTACAGGCTGTAGACCATCAAATAAAAAAGATGCATTGCTGAATATACCAGTAATGCATCTTTTTTTATTGTCATCAAGTAACTGTTAACTATCAACTATTACAGAACTTTTCCCAGAAACTCCTGTAGTCTTGGCGATTTCGGATGGTTGAATATTTGCTCAGGAGTTCCGTCTTCCGTGATATAGCCGTCACTGAAGAAGAGAACACGGTTGGCCACTTCTCTTGCAAATCCCATCTCGTGGGTCACCACCACCATCGTCATTCCCTCGGCAGCAACATCTTTCATCAGCTGCAGCACCTCGCCCACCATTTCCGGATCGAGAGCCGAAGTCGGCTCATCAAAGAGGATTACCTCTGGATTCATCGCTAAGGCACGGGCGATAGCTACGCGCTGTTTCTGTCCGCCCGACAGACTGTCGGGATAACTGTCGGCCTTATCCAGCAATCCGATACGGGTCAGGAGTTCCGTTGCTTTCTCATCAGCTTCTTCCTTTGTCATCTTACCCAATTCTACCGGAGCCAGCATGATGTTGCGGCGTATGGTCATATTAGGGAAGAGATTGAACTGCTGGAATACCATACCCACCCTCTGGCGCATTCGGTTGATATCAACATCGCTTGATGTGATATCCATATCATCAATAAAGATTTTACCCTCGGTAGGTTCTTCCAGAAGGTTGATGGAACGCAGGAAGGTACTCTTGCCACAACCCGACGGACCGATGATGGCAACCACCTCACCTTTCCTCACCGAGGTTGTAATGCCTTTCAGCACCTCGTTGTCGCCGAAGCGTTTACGAAGTCCTTCTATCTTGATTATTTCGTTCATTTTATCCATTGTTTTAAAGCTTTTGCCCTTTCAGGATTCCTCATTTCCTTTCGCTCTTTCTCAGTCTCTTCTCCAGCCTTCTCACTCCTGCGTTCAGTCCGAGAACAAGAACGAGATAGAGGCAGGCTACTACGCCCAACGGCATCATCGCTTCGTAGGTAATGCTTCGGATGATGTCGGAACCCTTGGTCAAATCTACCAGTCCGATATAACCGCTGATAGAGGTTTCCTTGAGCAGAGTGATAAGCTCGTTACCCATAGCCGGAAGCACATTCTTGAAGGCTTGCGGAAGGATGATGAGGCGCATCGTCTTGCCATACGAAAGACCGAGACTTCTGCCCGCCTCCATCTGACCATTATCCACCGACATGATGCCCGAGCGGATTACCTCGGCAATATAAGCTGCCGAGTTCAAGCCGAAGGCGATGACAGCCACCAGTATCTTATTGACATCTGCTGATGCAAACACCACATAATAGATGATGAGCAACTGCACCATGGTTGGCGTGCCTCGCATGATGGTAAGGTACAGCTGGCAGAGCATGTTCGGAATCTTCCAGTCGCCCTTACGTTCATGACGTGCTCTGACAATAGCTATCAGCGTTCCGAGTATCACGGAAAGGATGATGGCGAAGAAGGTGATGATGAGCGTATTGCCCAAACCCTGCAACAGATACTGATAACGGTTGTCATCTATGAAGCAGGATTTAAACTTATCTATCACTCCCGGCTGGTTACCAGCTGCTTTCACTTCATTGGAATTCACCATGATAACCTGTCGCACATCGGCATAGGAATCTGTAAATCCGATATTCTTCTTCCGTTCAGGAGTAACCGTGATGCCGGCAATACCCGCATCAGCCTTACCAGCCTGTACAGAGGTGATGATGGCATCAAACTCCATATCAAGAATCTCGACATCCACGCCCATCACATCGCCGATGGCATTCGCCACATCCACGTCGATACCCACAATCTTGCCATTCTGGTAATATTCGAAAGGCTCGAAGGTAGCGTTGGTGGCAAAACGGAGACTCGTCTTCAAGCCGAGTTTCTGCAGCGCTTCCGGTCCCACCTTCTTCACATCAGAAGTCTTTGGCGTATAAGCCACGGCTATGCCCCGTTCCAGATGGCGGTTGACGATGGAATCGATGACGCCATTCTCTTTCAGGATACGGATGGCATGATTGATGGACTGCTGCAACTCAGCATGATCCTTAGCCACACAGATGGCGAAAGAGGACGCATCGAAGGTTTCGGGCAGGATACGGAGCGATGGGTTCACCCGTTGGAATGCCTTGGCTGGCGCCTCATCGGTCACCATGCAGTCTATCTTACCCTGCAGGAGTGCCTGGATGGCATCGGCTCCCTTGTTGTACCGTTCTACCTTGGTACCGCCACCTTCCTTTTCCAGCTCCGTAGCTAGTCCGTCGCTAGTAGTACCGAGCTGCACACCAATCACAGCCCCCTTCAAGTCAGTCTTGTTCTTGATTTGCCTGTCAGCATCTGATGCCCCCGAGCCACACGCCACGAAGAGCACACTCAGGAGTAAAGTCAAGAAGCCCAGCTTAAACTTTCCCGTTTTTCTGTATTTCATCATTCCAGGCATTCGTTTATTGTTGTTTCAAATACTCAGCACACATCTCTGCACATCTTTCTCCGTCTACACCAGCCGATACGATTCCGCCTGCATAGCCAGCACCTTCGCCACATGGGAAGAGTCCCTGGATGCGGACATGCTGCAAGGTTTCGCGGTCACGGACGATGCGGACAGGCGATGAGGTTCTCGTCTCCATCGCTATCAGTGTAGCCTCGTTGGTCAGGAAACCATGGGCATTCTTGCCGAAGGTCTTGAAGCCTTCCTGCAGTCGCTTGCTCACGAAAGACGGCATCCAGAAATGCAACGGACTCGAAATCAAGCCTGGAGCATAGCTGCTCTTTGGCAGATCATAACTCAAACGATTGTTCACGAAGTCAGCCATGCGCTGTGCCGGTGCAGTCTGCTTCATGTTGCCCTGCTGCCAGCATTGTTTTTCCACGATTTCCTGGAAGTACATCATCTGTAGCGAATCATGAGGAGCAAAGCCAGAAGCATTCTCCTGCGCCTTCATTTCCTGCTGTTCGATGACAGACTGATGTTCCTTCACAAACTGCGCCACATCCTCGGGATGAGTTTCCACCACCATGCCCGAGTTGCTCCAGGCAGTACCGCGGTTGCTCGGACTCATACCGTTCACCACGAGCTGTTCCGGTCCTGTAGCAGCCGGAATCACAAAACCGCCCGGACACATACAGAAGCTATAGACACCTCTGCCATCTACCTGAGTAACAAAGCTATATTCGGCAGCAGGCAGATATTTTCCTCTACCACTCTTATTGTGATACTGAATCTGGTCGATGAGTTGGGAAGGATGTTCCAGACGCACACCTACGGCGATGCCTTTTGCCTCGATATCTATCTTTGCCGAAGCGAGATAACGGTATACATCGCGGGCACTATGGCCTGTTGCCAGGATAACCGGTCCGCGATAAGTTTCCTCAGCACCCGTAGCCAGATTCACGGCTTCTACGCCTATCACCCTATCGCCAGCTGCGGCATCAGGTGCCGTCAGCTTACCTTCACTCTCAAGGATCAGACGAATCATCTTGGTCTGGAAATGCACTTCGCCGCCACACTTGATGATGGTGTTGCGCATGTTTTCAATAACGCGTGGCAACTTGTCGGTACCGATATGCGGATGGGCATCTGCCAGGATATTGGTATTGGCACCATGCTGGCAGAATACGTTCAGAATCTTATCTACACTTCCCCTTTTCTTGCTTCGTGTATAGAGTTTGCCGTCACTATAAGCACCGGCTCCACCTTCACCGAAACAGTAGTTGCTCTCCCCATCTACCTTCTGAGTCTTGGTAATGTTAGAGAGGTCCTTCTTGCGTTCGCGCACATCCTTGCCTCGCTCCAGCACGATAGGACGGTACCCCAGTTCTATCAGGCGCAGGGAAGCAAAGAGGCCGCCAGGTCCCTCACCCACAACGATAACCCGAGGTCTGCTGCTCACATCCGGGTATTCGGTATGGACATACTGGTCGTCCTGCGGAAATTCGTTGATATAAGCACGCACCTTCAGGTTGACGAATATGGTGCGCTGACGGGCATCGATGCTTCTCTTCAAAACCCTCACCTGGTTGAGCGTTCTTACATCCAATCCCTTTTCTTTGGCGAGATAACGCTTGATGCCTTCCTCGCTTGCTGCCTGTTCGGGCAGAATTCTTATCTGATACTCTTGAATCATTATACTTTATACTTTGAACTTTATGATTAGTTTAATGAAAGTGACGAGTGACAAGTGACCGATTCCATATTACGGATTTCGCATTACATTCACAATTCACTTTTCACTTTCACTTTTTTATGCTTCCATTGTAGCCAGCACTTCGAGCGTATCCAGCTGATACATGGTGAACTTACCATCTTCCAATGTTGCAAAGGTTGGCGGATTGCCACCCTTCGGGAAGGTGATGCTGCCGGTATTTACGATGGCCTGCCCCTTCTCGTTATGAGAGAGTTCCCAGAGATGGGAGTGGCCATAGATCATAGCCTCGTAAGGACCCTTCGGCATGTTTTCCTTATTGTATACATGTCCATGAGTCAGAAGATAGCGCTTGCCTCCGTCTACCAGCAAGGCATAGGTCTCCATGATAGGGAAATCGAGGAGCATCTGGTCTACTTCCGCATCGCAGTTGCCACGCACGGCGATAATCTTGTCTGCCAGCGCATTCAGTCTTTCTACGATACCCTTAGGATCGATTCCTTCCGGAATGCGGTTGCGAGGACCATAGTTGATGATATCACCCATGATGCACATCATGTCACAATGTTCAGCCTCGAAGAAATCGAGGACCTTTTCCAGGGCTGGCAAACAGCCGTGGATATCTGAGAATAAAAGATATTTCATTCGTTCCTTCTTATGTTTGTTATGCTTATGTCTTTTATGCATTGAATTGCAAGCGCAAAATTAAGCAAATAATCCGAAACACCCAAACATTTCAACGTTTTTTATATATATAATAAGGTATAAGGGAGAGGAAGAACCTGTAATTATCTACTGAAATAGCTTTTTTATCTACAATATGCTACTTTTTTGTTAAAATCCTTGGCAGTTTGATATATTATTCGTACTTTTGCCCTCAAGTTCTGCTTCGGCCCCGGTCGTTTCGGGGGAGGCATTACATTACCAACGTAAAATTCAAGAACATATGAAAGTATTAAAATTCGGCGGAACATCGGTTGGTTCCGTAAAAAGCATCCTCAGCTTGAAACGTATCGTTGAAAACGAGGCAAAGAAACAGAGTGTAGTGATTGTCGTGAGCGCGCTTGGCGGTATCACGGACAAACTCTTGCAAACCTCTCAACTTGCCCTCAAGGGTGATGAACAGTGGAAAGTAGAATTCGAAGCCATGGTTGATCGCCACCACAAGATGATAGACACCATCATCACTGACACTACAGACAGAGAAAACTTATTCAAATCGGTTGATGCCCTCTTCGAGCAGTTGAAGAGCATCTATTTTGGTGTGTACCTCATCCACGACCTCAGCGAGAAAACGCAGGATGCCATCGTGAGTTATGGTGAAAGACTCAGTTCCAAGATTGTTGCCACATTGATTCGTGGAGCCAAATGGTTCGACTCCCGCAACTTCATCAAGACTGAGCGCAAGAACGGCAAGGGCAAGCATGTACTCGACAGCGAGCTGACCAACAAACTGGTAAAAGAAGCCTTTGCAGAAATTCCACGCATATCTCTCGTTCCGGGTTTTATCAGTCGTGACAAGAACACAGACCGCACCACCAACCTTGGCCGTGGCGGTAGCGACTACACAGCAGCCATCATAGCAGCTGCCCTCGATGCAGAAGTGCTCGAAATCTGGACTGATGTAGACGGTTTCATGACCGCCGACCCACGTGTCATCAAATCAGCTTATACCATCAACGAACTGAGTTACGTTGAGGCGATGGAGCTTTGCAACTTTGGTGCAAAGGTCATCTACCCTCCAACCATCTACCCGGTTTGTGTCAAGAATATTCCTATCAAGGTTAAGAACACCTTCAACCCAGATGCTCCGGGCACCATCATCAAGAACAAGATAGATGGCGACCAGAAGCCTATCAAGGGTATCTCTTCTATCAACGGTACAGCGCTCATCACCGTAACCGGTCTTTCCATGGTCGGTGTGATTGGTGTAAACCGCCGTATCTTCACCGCTCTTGCCAACGAGGGCATCTCTGTGTTCATGGTGTCACAGGCATCATCTGAGAACTCAACCTCTATCGGTGTGCGCGAGCAGGATGTAGAAGAGGCTGTAAAGGTATTGAACAATGAGTTCCACAACGAGATTGCCGATGGTGCCATGTTCCCAATGCACGCAGAGAAGGGCTTGGCTACTATCGCCATCGTGGGTGAAAACATGAAGCATGCAGCCGGTATCGCCGGTAAGCTCTTCGGAACCCTCGGCCGTAGCGGTATTTCCGTCATCGCCTGTGCACAGGGTGCTTCTGAGACCAACATCTCGTTCGTAGTGAAGAGCGATTATCTGAGAAAGTCGCTCAACGTACTCCACGACAGTTTCTTCCTTTCTGAATACAAGGTGCTGAACCTCTTCATCTGCGGTGTGGGTACCGTGGGCGGAAAGCTCATCGAGCAGATCAAGAACCAGTATGCCGACCTCATGGAGCGCAGCAAACTGAAGCTCAACGTGGTGGGTATCGCTTCTTCCAAGAACGCCATCTTCAACCGCGATGGTATTGATCTCGAAAACTATCGCGAGGAACTGAAGACTTCAGACCCAAGCACTCCAGAGGTTTTGCGCGATACCATCCTGGCGATGAACATCTTCAACAGCGTGTTTGTAGACTGTACAGCCAGCAAGGATGTGGCCGCTCTCTACCAGAGTCTGCTGGAGCACAACGTAAGCATTATCGCAGCCAACAAGATTGCTGCATCAAGCGAATATGAGAACTACGAGAAACTGAAGAAGACAGCCATCCAGCGTGGTGTAGTATTCCGTTTTGAGACCAACGTAGGTGCCGGTCTTCCTATCATCGGAACCATCAACGACCTCCGCAACTCCGGAGATAAAATCCTTAAGATTGAGGCAGTTCTCTCGGGTACGCTCAACTTTATCTTCAACGCCATCTCCAGCGTCGTTCCATTCTCTGAGACTGTGAGACTGGCTAAGGAGAAGGGCTACAGCGAGCCTGATCCACGTATCGACCTGAGCGGTATGGACGTGATTCGCAAGCTGGTGATTCTCTCCCGCGAGGCAGGTTACCGCGTAGAGCAGGAAGATGTAGAGAAGAACCTCTTCGTGCCAGACAAATACTTCAAGGGTTCGCTCGACAACTTCTGGAAGAAACTTCCTGAGCTCGATGCCGATTTCGAGGCTAAGCGCAAGGCGCTCGATGTAGAGCACAAACGCTGGCGCTTCGTTGCTACCCTGGATGGCGGCAAGACAAGCGTAGGTTTGCAGGCTGTGGGTCCTGAGCATCCGTTCTACAATCTGGAAGGTTCCAACAACATCGTGCTGCTCACCACCGAGCGCTATAAGGAATACCCTATGATGATTCAGGGCTATGGTGCCGGAGCCAGCGTAACTGCTGCCGGTGTATTCGCCAACATCATGAGTATCGCTAACATTTAACACTTAACATTAAAAAGAGATGAAACATATTATCATTCTTGGCGACGGAATGGCTGACCACCCGGTAGAAAGACTGGGTGGAAAGACTCTCCTGCAATACGCCAACAAACCCTATATGGATATGCTTGCCAAGAAGGGCAAGACAGGAAGACTCGTTACCGTGCCAGATGGATTCCATCCGGGTTCTGAGGTAGCCAACAGCTCTATCATGGGCTACGACCAGAACGAAGTTTACGAAGGACGCGGACCGCTCGAGGCTGCCAGCATCGGCTATGAACTGGAGCCTACCGACCTTGCCCTGCGCTGCAACATCATCAATGTGCAGGACGGCAAGATTATCACCCACAACGGTGGTAACCTGGAAACGGAAGATGCGGATGTGCTCATCAAGTATCTCAACGATACCCTCGGCAAGAAATATCCTGATGTCAAGTTTGTTACCGGCATCCAGTATCGCCATCTTCTGGTGGTGAAGCACGGAAACAAGCATATCGACTGTGCCCCACCTCATGACCATCCCAACGAGGAATGGCATAAGCTGATGGTGAAACCTATCTTGCCGGAGATTGGAGGCGATGAGGGTCACATCAGCCGTCGTGATACAGCCGACCTTCTGAACCAGCTGATTCTCGAGAGTCAGGAACTCCTGGAGAACCATCCTTTCAATGTGGCGCGCAAGGAGCGTGGCGAACGAATGGCCAATCTTATCTGGCCTTGGGGCGGCGGTTACCGTCCGCACATGCTCACCCTCTCCCAGATGTATCCACAGATTAAGAAGGGTTCCGTGATTTCTGCCGTAGACCTGATTCGAGGCATCGGCCATTACGCCGGTCTGCGCAACATCATCGTTGAGGGCGCTACAGGTCTTGCCAATACCAACTATGAGGGCAAGGCAGCCGCAGCTATCCAGGCATTGAAGGATGGCGACGACTTCGTTTATGTTCACGTAGAGGCGAGCGACGAGGCGGGTCATGATGGCGATCTGGAGCTGAAGTTGAAGACCATCGAGAACCTCGACCAGCGACTCATCAAGCCTATCTTCGATGAGGTAAGCACCTGGGACGAGCCGGTATGCATCGCTGTTCTCCCCGACCATCCTACTCCGGTAGAGATCCGTACCCACGTAAAGGAGCCTGTGCCTTTCATCATCTATTACCCTGGCATTGAGCCGGATAGCGTAGAGAAGTATGATGAGGTAAGCTGCGTGAGTGGCGGTTACGGCATGCTGCAGCTGCAGGAATTCATGAATGCCTTTATGGGAATCAACTAAGTTAATAGTTAACAGTTTATAGTTTATAGCAAGTCTGCTTAATACAAGATTACCCTATAAACTATAAACTATAAATTTTAAACTAGAATTACAATGAAATATTATTCAACAAATAAGAAAGCACCCATCGCCGACCTTCACAAGGCGGTAGTTAAAGGTCTGGCAGAAGACCGTGGTCTCTATATGCCAGAAATCATCAAGAAGTTGCCACAGGATTTCTTCGACAACATCGAGAAACTCTCCTTCCAGGAGATTGCCTACAAGGTAGCTGATGCCTTCTTTGGCGAGGACGTTGATGCCGAGTCATTGAAGAAGATTGTATACGATACCCTGGCATTCGACTGCCCTGTAGTCGAGGTAGAGCCAAACATCTACTCTCTCGAGCTGTTCCATGGTCCTACCCTCGCCTTCAAGGATGTGGGTGCGCGCTTCATGGCCCGTCTCCTGCAGTACTTCGTACGTCAGGAAGGCAAGGAAGAGGTAAATGTGCTCGTAGCTACATCGGGCGATACCGGTTCGGCTGTAGCCAATGGTTTCCTCGGCGTTGACGGCATCCATGTTTACGTGCTCTATCCTAAGGGCAAGGTGAGCAAGATTCAGGAGAGCCAGTTCACTACCCTCGGTCAGAACATCACAGCCCTCGAGGTAGATGGCGTATTCGACGACTGCCAGGCACTGGTGAAGTCTGCGTTCATGGACGAGGAGCTCAACAAGCACATGAAGCTCACCTCAGCCAACTCTATCAACGTAGCCCGCTTCCTGCCTCAGGCATTCTATTATTTCAATGCCTATGCCCGCATGAAGGAGAAGGGGCTCGCCGACAAGCTGGTTATCTGCGTGCCTAGCGGCAACTTCGGCAACATCACAGCCGGACTCTTCGGTCATGAGATGGGATTGCCTATCCACCGCTTCATCGCAGCCAACAACGCCAACGATATCTTCTACGAGTATCTGCAGACAGGCAAGTACAATCCACAGCCTAGCAAGCAGACCATCGCCAATGCCATGGACGTAGGCGACCCATCAAACTTTGCCCGCATCTACGACCTCTACAAGGGCGATCACGATGCCATCGCTGCCTACATCGGTGGTGCAACATACAAGGACGAGCAGATTGCAGAAACCATGAAGCAATGCTACAATGAAACCAAGTATGTGCTTGACCCTCACGGAGCTTGCGGCTATCGCGCCCTGAAGGAGCAGTTGAAGCCAGGTGAGGTTGGCGTGTTCCTCGAGACCGCTCATCCAGCCAAGTTCAAGGAGAAGGTAGACAGCATCCTTGACAGCGATATAGAGATTCCTGCACGCCTTGCAGAATTCATGAAGGGTGAGAAGAAGAGCATCCAGATGACCAAGGATTTCGCATCATTCAAGAACTACTTGATGAACGAATAAACCATACATACGGAAAAGCCTTTCTCTTTCTCAGGGGAAAGGCTTTTCCCGTTAAAATAAACTCAGACTCAGATTTGTCAGGACAGATGGGTCTTGAATTTTATAACAACAGAAAAACGGGAAAAATTTATGAAGATTGTTATTCTAGACGGCTATGCCGCAAACCCGGGAGATTTGGATTATCATCTTCTGGAGAAACTGGGCGAGGTGGTAGTTTATCCTCGCACATCAGATGCAGAGAAAGTGGAACGTGCCAAGGATGCCGACATCATCCTTCTGAACAAGGTGCAGATAGATGCAGAGACACTGGCGCAGCTTCCTAAACTGAAATACATCGGTATACAGGCTACCGGTTTCAACGTGGTAGACATCGAGGCTGCCAGGAAACAGGGCATCATCGTAACCAATATTCCTGCCTACAGCACCGACAGCGTGGCGCAGATGACCTTTGCCCTCATCCTTGCCGTAACCAACCGCGTAGAGCATTATACCCAAGAGAACCGCAACGAGCGCTGGGCTTACAATAAGGATTTCTGTTATTGGGATACCCCACTGATGGAGCTTGCCGGCAAGACCCTGGGTATCATGGGATTGGGCAATATCGGCATGAAGGTTGCCAACATCGCCCGCCAGTTTGGCATGAACATCTGTGCCTGCACCAGCAAGAATTCGAGCAATCTGCCTGAGTGGATCCAGAAGGTGAGCAAGGAGGGTTTGCTTGCCACGAGCGATATTCTCTCGCTCCATTGTCCGCTTTCTGATGACACCTATCATTTCATCAATAAGGAGAGTCTGGAGAAGATGAAGGATACCGCCATCCTGGTTAATACGGGTCGCGGTCCGCTGGTAGATGAGGAGGCCGTAGCTGCTGCCCTCCACGAAGGCAGTCTGGGTGCCTACTGTGCCGACGTAATGGCTCAGGAGCCGCCATCAAAGGAGAATCCGCTCTTCGGCGAGCCTAATGCCTACCTCACCCCTCATATTGCCTGGGCCACCTATGAGGCTCGCGAGCGCCTGAACAAGCAGGTAGCCGCCAACGTAAAGGCATTTCTCGAGGGCAATCCGATTAATGTCGTAAATAAGTAAGAATGCTACTTTAAAAATCTGCATTTCTTAAATGAAGACAGCCAACCTTCAATATCCCAATTGAAAGTTGGCTGTTTACTTTTTCTTATAGTTTTCTTCTGAACTGCCTAATCAGGTACTTGGGATTTCGTCTCATATTCCATAAGTCAACAAGAATAATTCTATCGTATTCCGCATCATATCGATAGATGATTTTCCAATTTTTATTCAAACAATTGCATGATATCCATACAGAAGAATTCTTCAAATGGAATACCATCGGTGCCAACAACGATTGATTTCAGAGGATGGAATTTCTCTTGAAACATAGGAATACCACTATTCATGCCTCTCTTTCCACTCTTAACCTCTATGGCAACGAAATCTCCTTGTGACTCCAGGATATAATCCACCTCATTATTATGATCTCGCCAATAATAGAGATGACAGTCATTGTCCTCCACAAAATCGAGAAGACAAGTACCCACTGCCGATTCCACCCATCTGCCCCAAATCATTGGGTCAACATAATCTTTGTCAAACCCCTTACCGCGATATGCCGTGAACAAAGCATTGTTAAACACTGAAAACTTTGGGATAGACTGTCTCTTACGAGCCTCATCGCATGCAAACTTTTGAAGTCCACAAAGCAAGTTGGCTTGCTTCAATATTTCGAGATAAGAAGACAAAGTCTACCTTATCAATAGTCTCTGCTATTTGCGCCATAACTGTTGATTTGCCAACCTGTCTTGGTCCTGCCAAAACAAATATACACTTACGTCTTTCGCTCAACCTACTCAACATCAAGTTGTAATGTGGTCTTCTATACTCACCCATATTCTTTAATTTGTAATATTAAACAACTCTATTCTTTATAACGAATTACTCAATTCTTCGTCACGAATTACTCAATTCTACGTCACGAATTACTCAATTCTACTTTGCAAAGATACAAAGAATAGATGAGTAAACACATTACCCATGATTATTTTTTAGCATTCTTAACTCATCATACAGCTTTGCCCTCTCCTTCACGCGCTTAGGATGCACCTGGCCAGATTATACATCTTCTCATAATGCTGACGAAACATTCGTTCTATATTCTTTTCCTGTTTCATACACTATCTATACAGTTGAGCCCAGCAAAAAACTAAGCAAAACTCTGACTTTTTCCCTATCTCTTTTTCACCAAAACATAAATGATGACGGGGGCTCCGAAGAGCGGGGTCACGGCATTGAGCGGGATGATGCCACCGTCCGACGGAAGGGTGCAGAAAAGATTGCAGAGAAGGGCTATGGCTGCACCCATCAGCATCGTGACGGGCAACAGACGGCGATGATTCTCCGTGCCGATGATGAGGCGGGCGATATGCGGCGTTGCCAGGCCGATGAAGGCGATGGGACCGCAGAAGGCGGTAACCACAGCCGTAAGAAGACCGGTGATGATGAGCAGAACGATGCGCAGACGCCTGATGTTGAAACCCAGATTCTCGGCATACTGTTCGCCTAACAGCATGGCGTTCAGAGGTTTTACAAGGAGCAGAGACGCAGCCAGGGCAATGAGGGCCAACGGAATGAAGAACATCATCTGCTGGCTCGAAACATTGCCAAAGCTACCCATGCCCCAAACCATATACGATTTCACGCCCTCTGCCGTACTGAAGAAATTGAGCAATGAGATGGCACTGCTGGCAAGATAACCCACCATCAGTCCGATGATGAGCAGTACCGTATGGCTGCGCACAATGGCAGAAAAGAAGGTGATGATGCCCATCACCACCATAGCCCCTATAAAGGCTGCGATGAGGATAGCCAGGAAACCGCCGATAGCATAGTTGCCGGCATCGCCCAGAAAACCTACCCCTAAATCATCCAGGGCAATATTGCCGCCAAAGGCAAGCATCACGATGGCTACCGCCAGTCCGGCTCCGCTGCTGATACCGAACACGTCAGGACCCGCCAGAGGGTTGCGGAAGGCTGTCTGCAGGAGCAAGCCGCTCGTGGCGAGGGCTGCGCCCGAAAGCAAAGCGGCAATCGCCGCCGGCAGTCGCGATTCCAACAGAATATAGCGGTAGGTTTCGTCAGTCTGAGAGCCCGAAATAATCGCCCCCACGTCCTGCCATGGGATGTTTACACTCCCCCATGCCAGGTTGGCGAAAAACAGTATGATAATGGCGATTGCCCCTAAAACGATGGTTTTCATTCACTAAAACTATTTCTTGTAAAATCTCTGATTAAAGCCCTATTTTTTATAGAATCTCAATTTGCCGAACCGCTCGCCATGAGCCAGGATGATGAACTCTCTGAGCAGCAGTTCGGGATGGAAACTCGTAAGCTCGAAATAAGGTACCATAGAGGTATCTACCTGATAGATATTACCCCGGCTGAAGGAAGCAAGAGCCTTGTAGCCGTCATATTCCTGAAGCAGTTGAGCCTGCGACAAAGGGGCACCACCGAAATACTTGAATGCCCATACATCCACCTGCTTTCCCTTCGCCAAGATTTGCTCCGGACTCATCGCCAGACTTCCGCTGTGTTCATCGTCCTCGAAGATATAACGGGCGTTGGCATCCTTCAGCAGAATGCCGATAGTACTCTGACCACCAGGCACATACCATACATTGCCCGTCTTTCTTTCGGTCAGGATGGAGAGGCCCTTCGGATACCCGGCTGCCTCAGCTTTCAGCTTCAGATATTCCTTTTCTATCTTCGCAAAGAGCGAATCTGCCTTTGGTTCGCAAGATGCAGCAAGAGCGGTTTTCGGTGCATTCCCGTCTTTTTTAAAGAGCATGCCGTAGAATTTCATCCATTCCGCCCTGCCTAGTGGCGAAGACTCCATATAGTCGGCAGCTTCGATGATGGGGATATGCAGTTTGTCGAGCTTGCCGTATCCTCCGCTGTTTTCGAAGGGCGAAACGAGGATAGCTTCGGGTTTCAGGGCGATGATACGCTCGATGTCGGGCGCCATGCTCGAACCGCAGTCCACGATGGAAATCCCTGCAGAAGTATTCTCAGAAAGAGCAACCCTCTTCTTAACATCCGGAATATTGATGTAATCGAGGTCGCAGACACCACGGATGGCCTGCTGGCAGCCCATTTCGTACATCAGCTGGCAATGGGGAGCGATGAAAACGGCACTTCTCTCCACCGGTGTGCGCACGGTATCGGTAGTGCATCTCGCCCCCGTGCTGCGCCTTTTGGCAAGCATCGCCACCGTCTTATCCCCCTCCTCTCCCTTCGGAATCAGGATGTAGCGATGCAGCATCGTTCCCGCCTTCCAGGGGTTAGCGATGATAGCCTCAGCATACTGATAATCAATGCCTTCTGCAGCATCGGAAGTCTCTTCCCCATCGCCATGCTTCACGATGGTAAGCAACTTGGCGTACTTCATCTCCAGGGTATCGCCAGCCTCCGCATCAGCAGCAGCCGTCTTTCCTCCCTGGCATGCCGCCATCAGCAGGGCCGCCGTTGCCCCACACAAAAGAATATACAGTTTCTTCATAATCTTACAAAATATGTGTGCAAAGATACGAAGAAATCTCCATTTTCCGTTTGTTTTCTCGAATATTCTTTGTACTTTTGCCCTCAAATTTAACTAACGCTACAATTTAATAAGTCAAAATGAAGAAGATTATCTGGGGCATAGCCCTTTTATTCTGTACATCGATAGCTGCAAATGCGCATACCTGCTGTCATAATTCAGCACAGAAATGCGGCTGCAAGAGAGGTTATTACACACAGTATTACGGCGATAAGCCCGAACTCATAAAAGAGGCTATAGCTTGGGCAGAGAGCGGTATCTGGCGCAATGGTTTCGACAAGGCGAAGCCACATTCCAGCGTAAACCTCGCAGATTTCTATCTGCAGTATCAGAAGAATCCGCAGCAATGGCAGGCGCTCTTCGACTATCTGGCAAAGACCGATTTGCTGAGCATTCCGAAGGGAAAGCACAAGATTCCCGGTTCCGACCTCGTGGTAAGTGTAGAGGACAGCAAGAACGAGCCGTTGGAAAAGCGCCGCAGCGAGAGTCATAACAAGCACATCGATTTTCAGTATGTAGTAAAGGGCACAGAGCGTTTTGGCGTGATCGACCACTACTCCAGCACCCCCAACAGCAAGTATCGTCCCGACGTAATCCACTATGATTACGACCGCCGCAAGGCCCGTTTCTTCGACAGTACCCCCGGCGAATTCTTCATCTTCTTCCCTAGAGACTGGCACATTGCCAAGGTGGCAAATGACACCAGCGACCAGGCGATACGCGTCATCGTGATCAAGGTAGATTATAAGGATTAAAGATAATTGAAAATAATATGATAGTTTATATAGCCAATCCATTATATGATGCTGTGTTCAAGCGCATCATGGAAGAAGAGCGCATCGCCAAGACGTTCTTGTCTGCGATTTTGCAAAGAAAAGTCGTCAGCATCAAGATATGCCAAGATGGATTCCGCAATATCAAGAGCAATAGCATTTCGATATTTAAGATGGGATTTGTTGCCAGCATAAAGAATAACGAGAACAGCAACGAGCTTACAAACATAAGGCTGTATAAAACTTGGGTTGACACGGACGTCTTAGAACCTCGCCAACATCTGGCATGGCAGCGCTATATAGAAGAGAAAAACTCGGATGGTATGGGAGATGAATCTCTCCCAACGATTACGGTTTTTCTCCTAGCCCACCGTATAGGAGATTTCGAAACTCCTGTTGCATGCCCTGCCCCCGGCAACATTATTGTCCAACTGCCAATAATCAGCAAGACTCAAAACTCGAGTCAAAAGAAGGTATTAAGCATTTTTGACCAAGCAAGAACTTGCAGGGAAGACAAACACCTCTTGAAAGTAGATTATACCCCCTATGATGGAGATACAGATATGGAGTATATGATTAAAATGCTTCTTTCAATGGCATCTGACCCAGATATGCAATACCAGATGAATATCGAAGATGAGTATATCTCCATACTTGAAAAGAAGGATACCCAAATCATGCGACTGGATCATTTGATTGAGCAAAGTAAACTGAAGGAGAAATAAAAACAGAACTTCCCAAAGTTTGCCCCACACGCCCTGAAAGGGCAGAAGCTCCTAGCCCAGGGCATCGCCCTGG
>JAJVTK010000053.1:0-18053 GCA_021622245.1 Segatella copri
GTAACATATTTAGTTTAACCATCCTAAAGGTGACAACTTTTTCACGTATAAGACAGTTATATGTATGCTATGCTTTATCAAAATACACTTTTAAGGACGACTTTTTGTGATTTTCCACACTTTTAAGGACGACTTTTTGTGGTTTTATACATTTTTAAGGACGACTTTTTGTACTCTTTGAAATAAAAAATGTATCTTTGCATTCAGAAATATCAAATAATCAGATAGTTATGAAGAGAAATGCCATCAAATACCTATATCAATGGAAAGCAAGCAACGACCGAAAGCCGTTGATCATGCTTGGAGCCCGCCAAGTTGGCAAAACCTGGCTGATGCAGAAATTTGCCAAAGAGGCCTATACCCGTAGTGCGTATGTAAACTTCGAAGACAATGAAATGCTCCGGGAAGTTTTTGCTCATGACTTTGATATCCCCCGCATTATCAATAGCATACAATGGAGTACAGGAGTTTCTATTGATGAAAATACGCTTATTATCCTTGATGAGATACAAGAAGCACCCAGGGGTATCACCGCATTAAAGTATTTTGCAGAAAAAGCACCTCAATATCATGTCGTAGCTGCAGGTTCATTGCTCGGAATTGCGATGCATCAGAATGACTCTTTTCCTGTAGGTAAGGTAGATTTCATGCATTTATATCCCCTTACATTCTTTGAATTCCTGGATGCTATCGGTGAAAGCCGTATGGTGGAACTGCTCATGTCAAAGGATTGGAATATGATAACCATGTTCCGGAATAAATTTGAGGAATGCCTGCGACAGTATTATCTGGTCGGGGGAATGCCGGCTGTAGTACAGTCTTTTGCCAGCGAGGGAAATCTGTCTGAAGTCAGAAGCATTCAAAAAGGAATCCTTGAAGCGTATGAGCGTGATTTTTCCAAACATGCCCCGGCTATAGAAGTTCCACGTATCCGAATGGTATGGAAATCCATCCCATCCCAGCTCGCCAAGGAAAACAAGAAATTCATCTATGGTGCCGTAAAGGAAGGAGCTAGAGCAAAGGATTTTGAGCTCGCTATCGAATGGCTGAAAGATGCAGGGTTGATCTATAAGGTAAACCGTTGTAAGAAAGCCCTGTTGCCATTGGCTGCATACGAGGATTTTTCTGCTTTCAAGTTATTCCTGTCTGACATAGGTCTGATGGGAGCCATGAGCAATATTCCTGCCCAAAGCTTGCTGGAAGGAAATGTACTGTTTTCTGATTTTAAGGGGGCGCTGACAGAGCAGTATGTCCTGCAGCAGCTTAAGGAGAAATCTTCCTTGTCTATCTATTATTGGTCGGCAGAAAATTCACGTGGTGAAATAGATTTCCTGGTGCAGGATGAGGAAAAAATCATTCCGATAGAAGTAAAGGCTCAGGAGAATTTGCAGGCTAAGAGTTTGAGGGTGTTTGTGGAGCGCAATCAGGGATTGAAAGGTATGCGCCTATCCATGTCACCTTACAGGGAGCAGGATTGGCTTGTCAATTATCCATTATATTCCGTATCTGCAATATTCTGATAATGATTATAGGTATAT
The DNA here is from genome assembly GCA_021622245.1 of Segatella copri. Classification (GTDB taxonomy): domain Bacteria; phylum Bacteroidota; class Bacteroidia; order Bacteroidales; family Bacteroidaceae; genus Prevotella; species Prevotella copri_J. The sequence goes on from JAJVTK010000053.1 coordinate 1,539, forward strand.
AGTATGCAGATAATCAGCGCTAACGTGCTTTTTTCATACCGTTAGCGCAGATTATCCGCGAATAATTTGCGCTAATGGTATGAAAGATAAGTTTTAAATGATAATATAATCTAACCAAGGCATCATCCCATGTTCAGCTACATCATTTCTCTCTTAAACCAAAGTTCGAACACGCAGTCGGCAATGAAGATGCCATCCTTCTCCAGGGTGATCAATTCCTTGTCGATGAGGGCTTTCTTGATGCGGTCGATGTTGGATTTACTGCCCAGCGGATAGGTTTCTGCTACAGCTTGAGCGGTGAAGCCAGAGTGAAAGCCACTGCAGAGGAGGCGCAGAAAGTTGAGCTGATAGGTGGTTAAACCCTCGGTTTGCTGTACAAAAAGACCATGACATTGTTGCAGCAAGGCGCTGATGCCACTTTGCAAGGTTTCTTCGTTTACCTCTTTCTCGGTTTCAGCCATTACATTCCATGCCAACTGCTGCACGTAGGAAGAATAGTTCTTCACCGTTTCACAGATTCTTGTAGCAAAATCCTTAGATATGCTCTTGCCGTATTTCTCGAATCGGGAGCAGATGAAAGGCACCCAATATTCTGTAGGAATGCAATCCAAGTGCAGCATTTCGCCAAACATATAGAAAGGCATGCGACGGTTTTGGAAGATGTTTTCCATCAGATGCTTCTTGCTTCCAAAGAAACAGTATGATACATTCTGATGATGCTGCCAGGCGCCACGCAGTTTTTTCTGAACCGTAAGAGTATCAGGGAATTCTCCAATTTGCTGGAATTCGTCGATGCAGACCACCATGCGGATTCCCTTTTCCTGAGCGATTCTTTCCGGAAGATTCAGAATCTCTCCAGGGGAATAGTCCTTTGGTGTAATTCCCAGAGATAATGAATATTCGGATGTAGGATCTGGACTAAAGGAGATTTTTGGTGAAACTCTTACCAGGAACTGCTTGATGTTTTCTACTACTTGTTCCAGCTTATTACTCATAGATTTCATAATGGTTTCTGCAAAGCGATTGTAGAAATCATATTCGCTTCGGCAGTCATAGATGTCCATATACACCACTTTTATCTCTGGATTATCAATTTCGGATATTGCCTTTTTGACGAGCGAAGTCTTGCCCATGCGTCGGGGAGAGATGAGAATGACGTTGATGCCATGCTCTAAGTCTGCCTTGATGCGCTTGGTTTCTTCTATTCGGTCGGTAAAGTTGTTTCCGGCAACCGACATACCATATACGAATGCCTTTTCCATTGTTTTTTTGTTTGATTACGGATGCAAAGATAAGCAAAAAAATGAAAGTTCACAAGGTTGTGGACCACAAACTTGTGAACTTTTAATATTATTTTGTAAATCAGGTATTTAAAAGCTGTTTTTTATGCATAAAATAAGCCGTAATCAGAGGCTTTTCTTATCAAACACACCATTCATCGTGATGCAGAGATGCTGGAACTTGCTGAGGAGCTTGTCTGACCATTTCGTCATGTTGTAAAGGTCCTTGATTTCCTTAAACTTCTTTTCCTCCCATTGCGGATAATCTATCTCTGAGAAATAACGGCGGTAGTCACGGAGATTGTCGCCCGAGAAATGGAGATAATCGTCGATGTCGCCAAACCATTCGGGAGTCATCATCTGGGTGGCAAAGGCTTCGAAGTTCTGGTTGTCCTGAAGCATGCAGTTGTGATTCAATACACACCATACGCAGAACCAATGGTTCTTGCGGGTAACAAATTTCAACATATTGGCTATCTGAGCCTTCAGATTCTGCATGTCGATGTATTTGCCGTCTTTTACTTTGTAGAAAACCTCGTTGGGAAGGGTTTCCGGAATGCCTTCGGGATGTTCCAAATCGTAGATTTCCTGCTCGATGATGTGCCATTTTACGGTGGCTGATACCAGCTTGAGATATTCTTGTGCTGTAAAATTGACGTGGGCAAGCTGGGCGCCCAGCAGTTGGGTGTCTCTTATATATTTCATAAAGTCGAGGCGCAGATTTTCCGGTACCTCGTCTTTTAGCGTTTTTCTTACTTCCAGCAATTGGCTGACGGAGAGCTGCTTTCCGTTGTTATCATATTCCAGGGTTGTAAAGTATCGGTCTATGTCGCTGATGCCCTTTGGTTCTTCCTGATATTCCTGTAGCGACATTTCGAAGAGGCGGGTGGTCTGCTCTTCGCTCATGGCGAGGTTGGTGAAATGGCTCAGCTGGCGGAAGTGGAGCATCAGATAACAGGCCATGCTGTATAGCTGGAAGAGATTCCAGAGGCGCTCTACGGGTTTTACACCGGGGATATGAGTGGGTTTTACCTGGCGTAACAGTTCTTTCTGGAGTTTGGTTACTTCGTTTACATCGATAGTACTTCCTTTGCCCAGTTCATCGGTTTCAAAAAATTCGTTGAGTTTCGGCAGGATGCGGGTCATATCCAGCGGCGCCACTTTCATCCGTTTTCCTTCTATCTGTTTTCCCTTTTTCATGTCTTCCATGATATGCGCCATCAGGGGTGTAAACTTCTGCATTACGATGATGCTGATGCTTACTTCATGGGTTTCGTTCTGCTCCTTTCGCTGCTTGGCTATGTCGTTGTGTTGCAGCACCATATCTTTCTCTGCCATATAGCAGAGTCGGGTGGCTTTGGTGCAGAGCGAACGGATATCGAAAGTCAGTTCCTGCGGACTGTAATCTTCCCATGCATCTACCAGAATGCTGAGCATTCGGCAGAAGTTGTCGAGCTGTCGGTCGAAGACTTCGTAGCTGAATTCTATTTCATCTTTATCTTCATTCATTGTCAGTCTGTTTTAAGAAAATAAGTTTTGCCACAAAGGTAAGATTTATTTTCGGATTATGCAAGGATATGCATCTGTTTTTCCTCTTTTTTCCCCATACTTTTCCCCGTAGCCCCCTTGTTTCTTCCCTGATTTCAGAAAAGTAGCGGGAAGGTGGCGGGGAAAATTTGGAATCGGCGAAGGGAAGTATTAACTTTGCAATCGAAAACGAAAGAGCGGCGAAATGCTGAGCCATGAATGAGCTGAAACTCTTCACTCTTCACCTGAAGCCCGGAAATGCCCATAAACAGAGGGGGTTCGAGGGGTGAAGAGATAGAGACAACTCTTCACCCACTCTTCACCACTCTTCACCTTATTATATATAAGGGCTAAAAGATGATTATTATTAACTAAAAAAATTAATATATGAACAAAGTTACAGCTTTATCGTCATCAGATAAGATGACAAACGAAATTTCAGCACTCTCTCTTGTTGAGAGTTTTCTCGATGAGTATTATCTCTTCCGTAGAAATGTGCTAAGTGGTAAAACCGAGTATTTCACTCTCTCAAAGAATGAGGACGAAGCCGAGGAGGCCGTAGAAGAGGAACCGGAAACCGGTGGGGAAGAGGAGGAATCTTCTGACTCAACCTGGAAGGTGCTGACTCCGGAGGCTTTCAATTCTATCGTCCGTCACGCCAAGCGGTTGGGTGTGGGAGGTAAGAAGTCGCCCCGACAGGATATTGAGGAGTTCGTACGTTCTGAAGAGGTTCCGGAGTTTGACCCTATCAGGGAATATCTTGAGAACCTGCCGGAATGGGATGGTAAGAACCATGTGGCTGAACTCTTTGGCAGGATTCCGGGGCTTACAAGTGAACAGTTGGGATGGTGCGCCACCTGGCTCCGTTCGGCTGTCGCCCACTGGTTGCAGATGGATATGTTTCATGGCAACGAAACCACTCCTGTGCTTATCGGCAAGCAGGGTTGCGGCAAGAGTACCTTTGCCTATCGTCTGCTGCCGGATCATCTGCGACAGTATTTCCTAGACCACATCAACTTTGCCAATAAGTTTGACTCCGAGATGGCGCTCACTCATAATCTCTTTGTCAACATAGATGAGTTTGCGAATATGGGACCATCGCAGCAGGGCAAGCTGAAGCAGATGCTTTCGAAGGTGAAGGTGAACGGGCGCCCTATCTTCGGCAAGAGTCAGGATGACCGTCCGCGTTACGCTTCCTTCCTGGCAACCACCAATGATGAGCATCCGCTCTGCGACCCTACGGGTAGCCGCCGCTTCGTCTGTCTGCACATTCCGGCAGGTGAATATATCGACAACGGTTCACCCATCATTTATGACCAGCTCTATGCACAAGTTATGTATGAGCTTTGTCATAAGAAGACCCCTTACTGGTTTACCAATGCCGAGGTGGATCGCATTCAGAAGTGTAATCTTCCTTTCTTCAAGGTGGATGATTTTGAATCGATGCTGAAGAGCTGCTTCCGTGTTCCCGAGGATAATGAAACGGGCGAATGGCTCATCTGTTCGGATGTTTTCGAGGTTCTGCACGAAAGATTTCCGATGCTGATCAGTAATCTGAGTACCAAGATTCGCATAGGCCAGTCGCTCAAACTCCTGGGTTGCAAGATGAAGCATACCAAGAAGGGTCAGGCCTATCTGCTTGTAAGAATCTGAAAATATAGCTAAGCGGCAGATGGGTGAAGAGTGGTGAAGAGTGGGTGAAGAGTGAGAAACAACTCTTCACCCCTCGAATCCCCTCTGTTTATCGGCATTTCCGGGGGTTAGGTGAAGAGTGAAGAGTTTTTCGCAGTTCCTTTCTTAAAATTCTTTCTCAGGCTTTTCCGATAGCTGTCCGTCTAGAACAGCCCACTGTTCTCATAGCGGCTAGTTGGCTGTCTGTGGTTCGCCAGTTGGCTATTTGCCGATAACAGCCCCTCAATCTTTCGAAGAAAAAATTATTTATCCAACTTAAAAAATAAAGAACATGAACAATATTTCAATCCATTCAATTGATACGGTATGTCTCAAGGAGGCGTGCCCGGTACATCACCTTTGTGCTCGTTTTGAGCGTTATCAGAAGTTGCGTAAGTCAGAGAAGGTGTTCAGTATTCTGAACCCAGACCAGATAGCCTGCAGCGAGCAGGGCTGCGCCTATCGTCTTCAGAAGAAGATTATACGCATGGCACGCGGATTCCGCCGCATGTTCGGTACGATACCTTCTGCCAATACGCCTCATTTCTGGCACTTTTCGCCCTATATCAGCGAAAGCACCTATTGCAAGGCGAAGCGCGGCGCCATCCTCATCGCACCCGATATGCAGCAGAAATTACTGCGTCTCTTCGAGCAGAATGGCGCCGATATCAGCATCGGTTTTGATGAATATGTAGAGCAGGAGGGCTATGAAGAAGTAGATACCGCAAACTGTAAAAAAATATAATTTTTGCCATCTTTTAGCGGTAATGAAACAGATTTTTATTATTTTTGTTTCCTGAATTTTACAACTAAACAATAAGAAATAGATTATGCGTGTTATTATCGAAAAAGATTATGAGAAGCTGTCAAAGTGGGCAGCTGATCATGTTGTTGAAACAATTAACAGATTTCAACCAACAGCTGAACGTCCTTTTGTTCTGGGTTTGCCAACCGGTTCTTCACCTCAGGGCATGTATGCCAATCTGGTAAAGGCGGTAAAAGAAGGCAAGGTTTCGTTCAAGCATGTCATCACCTTCAATATGGATGAATATGTAGGTTTGCCGGAATCTCATCCTGAGAGCTATCACTCTTTCATGGCTACCAATCTCTTCAATCATATCGACTGCCCTAAGGAGAATATTCATATCCTGAACGGTAATGCCGAGAACCTGGAAGAGGAGTGCCGTCATTATGAGCAGATGATAGAAGAAGCGGGTGGCATCGACCTCTTTATCGGTGGTATCGGTCCTGATGGCCATATTGCTTTCAACGAGCCATTCTCTTCTCTCACTTCCCGCACCCGAGTAAAGACGCTCACTACAGATACAAAGATTGCCAACTCCCGTTTCTTCGATAATGATCCTGAGAAGGTACCTAGTCTGGCTCTGACCGTAGGTGTGGGTACCGTGATGGCTGCCCGAGAGGTAATGATTCTCTGCAACGGTCATAACAAGGCCCGCGCCCTCCAGGCTGCCATCGAAGGTCCTGTTACCCAGGCTTGGACCATCAGTGCTCTGCAGCAGCACCAGCATGGCATCATCGTTTGTGATGAGATTGCCTGCGATGAACTGAAGGTGGGTACTTACCGCTACTTCAAGGATATCGAAAAGGATAACATCTAAGTTATCTGATGTTTATAAAAAAGAATAAGGATGGTGACTATTCGTCATCATCCTTATTTTCTGCTATAACCTGAGGACCGCGAACCTTGTCCTTGAGGCCCAGACCCTTCTTGATTTCTATATTTACTCCATCGCTCAAACCGGTAGTTACCTGTTTGCGCTCATAAGTCTTCTTCTTGTCGCTACCTTTTATGATATATACAAAGGTAGAATCGCCGCTAAACTCGATGGCACTCTCCGGAACGGTGAGTACATGGGTAGCCTTTGCCAGTACAATCTCGGCATTGGCGCTGTAACCAGAACGAATTTTGCCGCCCTTGGTAGAACGGATGGCTGCCTTTACCTCAAACTGATTGGCACCATTGTTTTCTACAGCTTTAGGAGAGATATATTCCAGGTTAGCCTCGAAGTTGAGGTTCTGCAAGGCTCCGATGGTAATCTTCATCGGCATTCCCGTTACGAGACTTCCCACTTCGGTTTCATCGATATTGCCACGGAAGATGAGGTCATTCATGTTGGCCACACTGGCGATGGTAGTACCATCGTTGAAAGTGTTGGCAAGAATCACCGAGTTACCCACCTTGACCGGAATATCGAGGATAATGCCCGAGATGGTAGAACGGATGAGGGTAGAAGAAGCGCTGGCATTGCTCTTGCTTACACCATCACGCACCACCTGGAGAGCATCTTCGGCAGCCGTTACCTCCTCGCGTGCCTGTTTCATCGCCTGCTTTACCTTATCAAACTCATCGGCGCTGACCAGCTGTTTCTTGAAGAGCTGTTCCTCACGACCATAATCCACCTGTGCCTGTTTCAGGTTGATTTCAGCAAGGCGCACACGTGCCTGAGCCGAACTGAGCTGTCCCATATCCGGAATCACCTTCACCTTGGCGATGACCTCGCCCGCCTGAACATAATCACCTGCTTCTTTGCAAATCTCGGTGATGATACCGCTAATCTGAGGCTTTACGCTCACCTCGTTGCGAGGCTCAATCTTGCCCGTGATGACGGTAGTTTTCAAAACATCAGCCATCTTGGGAGTAAACTCAGTATACTCCACAGGCTTAGGCTGCGATTTCTCATAAAGGAACACGAAGGTTCCGATGAAAATCAAGGCGACAATCGCCGCAACAATCAACTTAGAATACTTTTTCATATCTTTTATATCTTATTTTTTCTTTTATTCGTCTCTCATCGCATCCACCGGTTTGATGCTCATCGCTCGCCATGCAGGGGCGAGTCCGGCTAGGCCGCCGAGAATGCAGATGAGGATGGCTGAAGAGATGGCAGTCCAGAAATCTACCTGGAAGTGGGCGGTAAGAATGCCATCCGTGGTACTTCCTACTTCCAGCATCTGCAGGATGGCAACGCCGAAGAGGATACCGCTCATGCCGGCTACCAGGGTGAGAAGAATACTCTCGGAGATGATTTGCGAGAGAATCATCTTAGGCGTGGCTCCGATGGCTCGGCGGATGCCTATCTCGGTGGTTCGCTCCTTTACCGTTACCATCATGATATTGGAAACTCCGATGGCGCCGGCGAGAAGGGTACCGATGCCTACCAGCCAGATGAGGAAGTTGACGCCCTTGAACAGGTTGTCGAGCATCTGGAAGAGAACTTCGGTATTGAACACCATGATGCCTTTTTCGTCTGTAGGGTCGATGCTGTGGGCTCTTGCCACGGTTTCTCTCATCCGTTGGGCAATGCTGCTCATCACTACGCCCGTTTTGCCGGTGGTGGCAATGATGTCTACTGCCTTACCCCGGTTATAAGCGCTGCGCAAAACCGATTGGGGCAGAGTGATGGTTTCATCGGCACGACCGCCGAAATTGATGCCGTTGCCCGAACGGTAATCTACGCCTATCACCATATAATAGGTAGAATCTACTCTTACGCTCTTGCCGCACGGATCACCGCCGCCAGGAAAGAGATTCTTGTAAATCTGCTTGCCGATGACGCAAACCTTGCGCTGCTGGCGCACATCCATCTCGTTGATGTATCTGCCGTAAAACATCTGTGGCGCAGAAACTTGGGCGTAGTCAGGATTTACGCCCTGGGTGCTGCCGCTGAATTTCTTGTCTCCAAACACCACCGACTTGTTGCCGCCGAAGAGCAGCGGGGTGATGACATCGAGTTCGGGCACCTGGTGGCGCAATCTGTCCAGGTCTTTCTCTTCCATCTGCCAGGAGCGCCCCTTGTTGAATCCCTTGTAGGGTTTGGTGGTGTTCTGCGCCCAGATGATAGCGGTGTTGGTGGCAAAGCCTGTGAAGTTGTTTTGCAGCATCTCCTTCAGTCCCTGTCCGCCACCCATCAGGGCGATGAGCATAAACACGCCCCAGAACACGCCGAAGCCCGTAAGCAGACTGCGGCTCTTGTTCCTCGTGATGGTATCGAGAATTTCTTTATATGTATCTAAATCTAATCGCATAGCCTATTCTATATATATGATAAGGTGTAAGCAAGAATGAATTCAACATTCAACACTTAACATTCAACATTTTGCATTACTCTGCTCTCAGCGCTTCTATCGGTCGGATTCTTGCAGCCTTGATGGCTGGGATGAGTCCGGCGATGGTGCCTGCGATGACGATGGTGATGGTTGCGCCGATGCAGGTGCCGAGGCCCACCGTAGGGTTCACAAACATGGCGGCTTTAAACAGTCCGGTATCTACGGTGGTGTGACCGATGGTTGCGTCCATGATTTCGTTTGCCGCCACGCCACATACCATTCCGATGTAGCCGAAAAACGAGGTGATGATGATGCTTTCGGTGATGATGAGTTTCAGTATCGACCAAGGTTTGGCGCCGATGGCTTTTCTTACGCCAAACTCTCGGGTTCGCTCCTTCACGGTGATGAGCATGATGTTGCTTACGCCCACGATTCCGCTCAGCAGGGTGAACAGACCTACTATCCAGAGTGCCGTCTGCATGATGGCGATTCCCTGGTTCATCTGGATATTGTCCATGTATCGGTTCCAGAGCCAGATGGTTCGGTCGTCATCAGGTGCTGCCTGATGGTTGTTGTTGATACTGGCGCGGTAGTTCTTTTCAAACTGCTTGTTGTCCTCCTGGGTCTTCAGGTTCTTTATGGTAAACTCCAGACTTCCTGCATCATCGCCCTTGGCGTAGATAATCTTCACGGTGGAGTAGGCGGTGAAGGCTTCGGTATTATTGCGCGATTCATCATCCTTGTAGATTCCCACCACCTGGAAGTTGAGGTTGCTGATCTTTACGTTCTTGCCCACCAACGAACGGTAGTCTTTGCAGAGTTCCTTGGCCTGGCTTCGGCTCAGCACCACATTCTTGCGCTGCTCCTTCATATCGATTTCGTTGATGAATCGTCCGGCAATCAGCTCCGTCTTGTCGATTTTGGGATGCGTAGGAGCCACACCCACCAATGACTGGCTTGCCACATAATTATCACCATAGTTGATGTTCACGTTATACTGTTCCAATCTTCCGCCCACATCATCTACGTATTGACCATAGGTCTTGTTGCTGATGAGGATGTCCCTGTCGTTGAGCGTGATGCTTCTGCCTTCCTTCAGTCCCTTGTAAGCCTTGGAGGTTTCGCCCGGGAATACTCGCATGGAGTTGGCAAGGAATCGGGTGCTTTGCTGCAACTGGGCATTAATCAGTCCGTTGCCGGCGCCCAGCAGGAATATCAGCATAAAGATACCCCAGGCAACGGCAAATCCCGTGAGCGAAGTGCGGAGCTTGTTGCGCTTCGACGTGCTCCATATTTCTTTGATTAATTCTCTCATTCTCTTCTTACTTAACGTAGTCTTTCGATACGAGATGATGGTCTCTGTTGTCTTCGATGCTTCCGATGAGTCCGTCCTTGATATGGATAACCTTATCGGTCTCGTTGGCTACACCGCTTTCGTGGGTTACCACCACGATGGTTATTCCCTCCTTCTGGTGCAGTTCCTTCAGCAGGTCCATCACTTCCACGCTCGTTTTGGAGTCGAGGGCTCCGGTAGGCTCATCGGCAAGGATGATTTCGGGTTTGGTGATGAGGGCACGGGCGATGGCTACACGCTGCTTTTGTCCTCCCGACATCTCGTTAGGATAATGGTTGGCCCATTGCTTTAGGCCCAGTTTTTCGAGATATTCCATCGCCAGTTCGTGGCGCTTCTTGCGGCTTACGCCCTGGTAGAAGAGTGGAAGCTCCACGTTTTCCACCGCTGTCTTGAACGAGATGAGGTTGAACGACTGGAAGATGAAGCCAATCATCTTGTTGCGGTATTCGGCAGCACGGGTTTCCGAGAGGTCTTTGATGAGTACATCATTGAGTCGGTATTCGCCCGTATCGTAGTTGTCGAGAATACCCAGTATATTTAATAAGGTGGATTTTCCCGAGCCGGAAGCACCCATGATGCTGACGAACTCGCCACGTTCGATGTCGAGGTCGATGCCCTTCAGCACATGGAGTGGCTGAGCACCCTGGTAGGTCTTGTTGACGTCTTTTAGATGAATTAATGACATATTACTTTCGTTTTATGGATATCAATTTAAACCATTAGACGCTTGCAACTTTCAGAAAGTTGCAAGCGTAACTCTTTTTTTAAAACGTTATTACATACACCTTATTATATATAAGGCAAAAACAGAAGCTATAAATATATATTTGAGGATGAATAGTGTCATCATATCTTTATCTTTTTGAGATTCTTCTCCAACTCTTCCTTCACTTCATCGATGGAGATGTCGAGAAGCTGCATCTGTCGGGCGAGTTCCGGGAGTCTTTCTTTCATAAACTCCTTTTTGCGGGTTTTCTTAATCTGCTTCTTGGCTCCCGCGGAAACAAAGTAGCCTAGGCCTCGCTTGTTGTAGATAATCTCGTCGGTGGCAAGCAGGTCGTATGCCTTTACGGCTGTGTTGGCATTTACCTCCAGCAGCACGGCGTATTCCCTGACGCTCGGTATTCGCTCGTCTTCCTTGTACTTGCCCGCCAGAATCTCATCGCTCAGTCGCTCGGCTATCTGTACGTATATTGCTTTATCGTTACTGAAATTCATAATCGTCCTTGTTTAAATATTGATCCACTTATTGCTGATAACCTGCATACGGGTGAAGAGCTTGTAGGATGCCCAATAGTTGAAGGCAGCCAAAGCAAGAAAAACAAAGAATGCTGTAATTGTTATACAATAGTCAGCTGTGGAACCATTGCTGAAGTTAATATGACTGAAGAAATCAAAAACTCCAGCTTCTCCTAATTTGTTGATGATGTATCCCAAAATCATACTAAGAAGAATGCCCGTGCAAGCTGTTAGCAATACTGGCAACTTGCGATAGAATGTTCCGCCAAGTGTTGCGAAAGAATGAGAAAATAGTATGAATGAATAGAGGGTAATCCATTTCAGCCAGTCGTTGTCGAAAGGGTGAATTGTGGGAATAATATGGCTGAGCACAGCCCAGGTGATGCTGATATGAAAATCTGGAGTGATGATGAAACTAAAGATGAACTGTATAACATCGGCCAAGATTACTGCTGCAAAAAGTTGAACCAAAACACCGATACTCATCATGAGTAATCGGGCCACAAACTTCTCTAGATTACAAGCAGGAAGCATCAGGAAACTCTCTCTTTGCAATTTAGTCTTCATGTTATTGAATATACAACTTGCCAAGACGTAGAACGCGATGAATGCTATTATAGAAAAGAACATGCAAACACTTACCTGGTATTGATGACCTGCCAGTTCTACTTCGGTTGAGTTAAGCCAATATCTCATGCTAAAAAGTCGCAATACACAATAGATGGAAATGCTGATGGTGAGACCTGCTGTAGCTCCAAGATGACGCTGCCAGTTGGTGAGAATATCCCAACGAAGTACCATGCTTAATCTATGTAAATCGAAATTCTTTTTCATAATCGTCTAATTTTTAATCGTTTAATTTTCCATTAATTACTGCATTGAAGAGCAACTCCAGGTTCATCTGTGTTTCCTGTTTTCCCTCCTGACGCTTGCAGATGGCGGCATTGCCCTGCAGGGTTGGCTCGGCGTAGAGCACGGTGTCGTCCATTTCCTGTGGGTTGCGATATTCGAAGGTGTATTTCTCGCAGATGTTTGAAATAGATGCGTCGAGCAGAAGCTGGCTCTGGTTCATGATGATGATGTGGTCGAGTAACGACTCTACATCGTGCACCTGATGAGTAGAGATGATGAGGGTGCGGTCTTCCGTCATGTTGTTGGCGATGACCTTACGGAACTGGCTCTTCGATGGGATGTCGAGACCATTGGTTGGCTCGTCCATCAGAAGAAAGCGGGTACCCGTGGCGAGTGCGAAACTCATGAATACCTTCTTCTTCTGTCCCATCGAGAGTTCGTTCAACTTGAGAGAGAGTGGTAAATCAAAATCCTTGAGGCAACGGTCCAGCACTTCCTGCGAGAAGTTAGGATAGAACCCCTGGTTCGTCTTCACGTAGGTGGCGAGGGAAACGTTGGGCAGTTCAAACTCTTCGGGCACCATGAAGATGTCCTTCAGCATCTCGGCTTTGCGATCTTGTGCCGAAATGCCATCCACGAGAATGGTACCTTGTTGCTGGCGGAGCAATCCGCTGATGAGGTAGAGCAGGGTGCTCTTGCCTGTACCGTTCTTACCGAGCAAGCCATAAATGTTGTTCTCCTTGAGTTCCAAAGAGAAATCTCTAAATACAAGGTGCTTGCTACCTGGGTATCTGAAATCAATGTCTTTAATCTGTATCATAATCTTTAATGTTTTAGTGTACTACTTCAATAGAACACTGCAAAGGTATGCTTTTTCCCAATAAGTTCCAAACTTTTGGGCAATTATTTTCTTACTTTAACGTATTGTTAACAATTCCACCTTATTATATTATAAGAAGAGTATGATATGGATGAATGTCTTGTAATATAGAACTTTATAAAAAACAAAGGCATCAGAAAGCGAAAACTTCCCGATGCCTTGATCCTTATTCTTAAGTCGTTTAGATATATTTCATCAGAATGTCCCAAACTGCAATGATGTGGCAGATACTACCAGCCAAAACGAAGAAATGGAACACGGAATGCATGTATTTCTTCTTGTTAATGCTGTAGAATACGGCGCCCGTAATGTAGCAGACTCCTTCGGCAATAATCCACCAGACCGTAGCGGCGGATACGGAATCAATCAAAGGTTTGAAGGCAACCAGCACCGACAATCCCATGCCCACAAAGCAGATGGTCTCCAGGTTGCTGTGATCCTTGAGTCTGGCAAAACTCATGATGGTTCCGGCAATGGCGCAAGCCCAGATAAAGATAAAGAGGCTCCATCCCCAATATCCCTGATCGCGCATCGCAATGAGCGTGATTGGCGAGTAAGAACCGGCAATATGCCAGTAGATGGCGGCATGGTCCCATTTGCGGAGTCGCTCCTTCCATTTGCTCCAGGCAGAAACGGCATGATAAACCGTTGAGGCGATGTAAGACATCAGCATACCGAACAGATAGAGGATAACTCCCGCCGTAGCCCATCCGTTATGCATCGTAAAACACCAATATAAGAAGATGGCTCCCACGACAACGCCCATCAGGATACCTCCTGCATGCGACCATGAGTTCCAAAGTTCTTCTTTATGACTGAAATGTATCTTTAGTTTCATATCTCTGTATATCTTTTAGTTACACATTCTGTTGTATCTGGGAAATAGGGCATTCAAGTCACTATTCCTCAATCTTTATCAGCTATAACATTGCAAAGATACTAAGAATTTCTCAAAGTGGACTATCTTTTAGGAATTCTTTCGAATTCGGGAGTGTTTTCTTTGCTTTATTTGCTTATTGTTTGTCCTTTTCTGCTTTCTCTGGAAAATAAATCAAAAAAGTATTGGGGCGTATTGGATTTTTTTATATATTTGCGATGTGATAATGAGAAATCATGTCTAACAAAATTGAAACTATAAACGCAACTAATAATTTATCAAGGTAATATGAAATTAAAATCAATTGCACTTATATTGATGACGGTCGCACTTCCGGCGATGGCAGAAAAAGTATCTGTAAATACAAAGGGTATGTCGCTCATTCTCGATGTTGAGAATGGTAAGCCTGCCCAATATCTCTATTTCGGTACTAAGTTGAATTCTAACGATTTGCAGAATCTGAAGGTCGCTACTGATGGGCGTATGGATGCTTATCCAGCCTACGGACTGAATACTCCAGCTGAAGCGGCACTTGCTATGCGCCATAGTGATGGCAATCTTTCAACAGCACTCGTGGCTACGGGCTGTGATGTGAAGAACGAAGGAAATGCTTCTGTTACGACCGTTCATCTGAAAGATCCTGTATATAATATAAAGGTAGATCTGAAGTATCGTGCATACAATGATGTTGATATGATTGAGGCATGGACCGAGATTCTGAATGGTGAAAAGGGTACTGTTACCCTGACTACCTTCGCATCGGCTATGCTTCCTATCCGCCGTGGAGATGTCTGGATGAGTCATCTTTCAGGTACTTGGGCAGCAGAGGGACAGTTGAGCCATGAAAAACTGCAGCCAGGCGAATTTGTAATCCGTAACAATGATGGTACTCGCAATTCGCATACCGATCATGCAGAAGTCATGTTCTCGCTCGATGGTAAAGGACAGGAAAATGCGGGTAATGTTATTGGTGCAGCCTTGGTTTATAGTGGAAACTATAAGTTGAAGACGGTTACTGATGATACCGAATATCATTATTTCTTTGCCGGTATCAATGAACAGAACTCAGAATATCATCTTAAAAAGGGTGAGACTTTCAAAACTCCTGCACTCGCTTTAACCTATTCGACACAGGGCTTGAGCGGTGCAAGTAGAAACTTCCATAAATGGGGACGCAAATATATCTTGGCACATGGAGATAAGGAGCGTGATATCTTGCTCAACTCTTGGGAAGGTGTTTATTTCGACATCAACCAGAAGGGAATGGACCAGATGATGGCTGATATCCATAGTATGGGTGGTGAACTCTTCGTGATGGATGATGGATGGTTCGGAACCAAATATCCTCGTGTTACTGATAACTGTGCACTCGGCGACTGGGTTGTTGATACCAAGAAACTTCCTAATGGCATTGAAGGCTTGCTGAGTGATGCCAGGAAAAACCAGGTGAAGTTTGGTATCTGGATTGAACCGGAAATGACCAATACTACCAGTATGCTCTATGAGAAGCATCCTGATTGGGTAATCAAGGCTCCTAAGCGAGATGCTGTTCTGGGACGTGGCGGTACTCAGCTGGTGCTCGATCTCTCTAATCCAAAAGTACAAGACTTTGTTTTCGGTGTAGTAGATGATTTACTTACTAAATATCCAGATATAGCCTACATTAAGTGGGATGCCAATATGGCCATTATGAATCATGGCAGCCAATACTTGTCTGTAGCCAACCAGAGTCATCTCTACATCGCTTATCATCAGGGATTTGCGAAAGTTATCGACCGTATTCGTGCTAAGTATAAGGATGTGGTGATTCAGTGTTGTGCAAGTGGTGGTGGTCGTGCTAACTGGGGCATGCTCCGTGGTTTTGATGAGTTTTGGGTAAGTGATAATACGGATGCTATGCAGCGTATTTATATGCAGTATGGAACCAGTTATTTCTTCCCAGCCATCGCCATGGCAAGTCATATCTCTGCTGTGCCAAACCATACCGTATTCCGCACTACTTCTTTGAAGTATCGTATAGATGTGGCTATGAGCGGACGACTTGGAATGGAAATCCAGCCAAAGAATATGACGGATGAGGAGAAGGCTCTTTGCCGAAAGGCTATCTCTGAATACAAAGAGATTCGTCCGGTTGTTCAGTTTGGTGATCTTTATCGTTTGGTTTCTCCGTACGATAATCAGGGCTTGTCTTCTATTATGTATGTTAGTGAAGCAAAAGACAAGGCTGTCTTCTATTGGTGGAAATTGGTGAACTTCTATAATGTTCATTTGCCAAGAGTAAAGATGGCTGGTTTGGATGAGAATAAAATGTATAAGGTAAAAGAGCTTGATGTCATTGATAATAAGCCTCTTGATTGCGAGGGAAAATCTTACTCTGGTAAGTATCTTATGGAACATGGCTTGGAAATGCCGTATGTTCATGAGGTAGACTGGGGGAAGAAGAACGACTGGTCCTCTCGTGTTCTCTATTTAGAGGCAGAGTAGTTTTCTGGTACCAAAATATATGCATATGAGTATGAATGTGCGCCCGCACGCAGATATGAGCGCGTGTATGTATATAATAAAGTGTTTGGTACACAAATAAGTGCAAAATAAGACGAAAGTGTTAAAATATTGTTAATAAACAAACTTTTTTCGAGAAATATTTGGTGGAATGGAAAATTGTTTGTACTTTTGCACTCGCTTTTGAGAAATACAATATCTCAAGCGAATAAAGAAAGAGTTCTTTGAAAGATTTTACATAAACAGACAAGTAGTACAAGAA
>JAJVTK010000007.1:0-123947 GCA_021622245.1 Segatella copri
ATGTTTGATTTTAGTATAGTAACAACATTCATCGACAATCTGCTTCGCCAGACCTTGGGTCTGGGCGACTTCCTGTCGATTCTGATTGAGTGCGTGCTCGTGGGTATCTGCATTTTGACAGCATACGCCCTCATCGCTATCGTACTTATCTTCATGGAGCGTAAGGTGTGTGCCTACTTCCAGTGCCGTCTCGGCCCTATGCGTGTAGGTCCTTGGGGTATCTTCCAGGTATTCGCCGACGTGCTCAAGATGTTGATCAAGGAGATCTTCGCTGTAGATAGAGCCGACAAGCTGCTCTACTACATTGCACCATTCCTCGTGATCATTGCCTCTGTGGGTACTTTCTCATTCCTTCCATGGAACAAGGGAGCTCATATTCTTGACTTCAACGTAGGTGTATTCCTCATCACAGCCGTAAGTTCTATCGGCGTGCTGGGTGTGTTCCTCGCAGGTTGGGCATCTAACAACAAGTACTCTGTGGTATCTGCCATGCGTGGTGCCGTACAGATGATTTCTTATGAGATGTCTCTCGGTCTCTGTCTGATTTCTGCAGTAGTTCTTACCGGCACCATGCAGGTAAGCGGTATCGTAGAGGCACAGACTGGTGCTTGGAACTGGTTGATTATCAAGGGACATGTGCCTGCTATCCTGGCTTTCCTCGTATTCCTCGTAGCAGGTAATGCTGAGGCAAACCGTGGTCCTTTCGACTTGGCTGAGGCTGAGAGTGAGTTGACCGCTGGTTACCACACTGAGTATTCAGGTATGGGCTTCGGTTTCTACTACCTGGCAGAGTACCTCAACCTCTTCGTGATTTCTGGTATCGCTTCTACCGTATTCCTCGGTGGTTGGGCGCCATTGAACATCGGTATCGAGGGCTTCGACAATCTGATGAACCTCATCCCAGGTTTCATCTGGTTCTTCGGTAAGACCTTCGCGGTGGTATGGCTCCTGATGTGGGTACGTTGGACATTCCCACGTCTGCGTATCGACCAGATCCTGAAGTTGGAGTGGAAGTATCTGATGCCATTGTCACTGGTCATCCTGATCTTGATGACAGTATGCGTAGCATTCGGATTCCACGGATAATCTTTAATACACATTATTATAATAATAAGAAAGTATGTCTAACAATTCATATTTCGGCGGTATTGCAGCGGGTTTGAAGACCCTCGCTATCGGTATGAAGACTACCATGAAGGAGTACTTCACACCAAAGAGCACAGAGCAGTATCCTGAGAACCGCAAGACTACACTCCACATCTCTCCACGTTTCCGTGGTCGCCTGGTCTTTGTTCGTGATGAGAACGAGGCTTACAAGTGTGTGGGTTGTACATTGTGTGAGAAGTCATGCCCTAACGATACCATCAAGATTCAGACCGAGATGGTGGAGGACCCAGAGACAGGCAAGAAGAAGCGCAAGCTGGTAGATTACCAGTACGACTTGGGCGACTGCATGTTCTGCGAACTCTGTGTGAACGCATGTAACTTCGGTGCAATCAAGTTTGTCAACGATTTCGAGAATGCAGTCTTCGACCGCAACAAGTTGGTGATGCACCTTGACAAGGAGGTTTATAAGGGCGGAAGCCTTCCAAACCTCATCGATGGTGGTGCCCCATTGGAAATCGGTAAGTTTAACACCAAGACTAAGTAAGGAGGACTTTAGACAATGATAACAGCTAATTTATTTATGTTCGTCATCTTGGCAGTAGTCATCCTTGGCTCAGCCATCATGTGCGTGTTCACCAAGCGCATCATGCGTGCGGCAACCTTCCTGTTGTTCGTACTCTTCGGTGTAGCAGGCATGTTCTTCCTGCTCGACTATACATATCTGGGTGCAGCTCAGATTTCTGTATATGCCGGTGGTATCACCATGCTTTATGTCTTCGCTATCCAGTTGGTATCAAAGCGTACCCTCCAGGGTCTTTTGGAGCATGTCAAGGGTAGCAAGATTGTAGGTCGCGCACTCGTCTGCCTCGTTGGTTTCGTAACCTTGGCAGTCATCGTGTTGAAGAATCACTTTATTGATATGGCTGCAACCGTAGCCGACACCGAAGTGCCAATGGACCAGGTAGGTTCTGCACTGGTAGGTGCTGACAAGTATGGCTATGTATTGCCATTCGAGTTTATCTCTGTATTCCTGTTGGCATGTATCATCGGTGGTATCTTAATCGCAAGAAAGGAGGATAAGAAATGATTCCAGTACAATATTTCTTCGTGCTCTCAGCACTCTTGTTCTTCATCGGAGTCTATGGCTTCTGTACACGCCGTAACCTCGTTGCCATGCTCATCTCCATCGAGCTTGTATTGAATGCAGCCGACCTGAACTTCGCTGTGTTCAACCGCATCCTCTTCCCGGGACAGTTGGAAGGTTTCTTCTTCACATTGTTCTCTATTGGAGTAGCAGCAGCCGAGACAGCCGTAGCGCTCGCTATTATTATCAACGTTTACCGCAACTATCACAGTGACCAGGTGAACAGTATTGAAAACATGAAATTCTAAAAGACAATGGAATACAATTATGCATTTTTGATACTTCTTCTGCCATTCCTGAGCTTCCTGGTTCTGGGACTTGTGGGTATGAAGATGAAAAGACCGGTAGCAGCACTCATCGGTACCGTATTGATGGGCTGTGTATTCGCCATGTCTGTTTATACAGCATACGAGTACTTCTTTGCAGTGGGTCGTGATGCCTCTACAGGTATGTATCCAACTGTTACCGTATTTAATTTCACATGGTTGAAGTTTACTGAGTTGCTCACCTTCAACATCGGTTTCCGTCTGAGCCCAATCTCTGTATTGATGCTCATCGTGATTACCACCGTCAGCTTTATGGTTCACATCTACAGCTTCGGCTATATGGCAGAGCGTGATGAGAACTACAAGGTTGAGGAATATGAGAAGGGTATGCAGCGTTTCTACGCTTACCTGAGCCTCTTCACCATGTCAATGTTGGGCCTGGTAGTAGCTACCAACATCTTCCAGATGTATCTGTTCTGGGAGTTGGTGGGTGTTTGCTCATACCTGCTCATCGGTTTCTACTATCCAAAGCATGCTGCAGTTCATGCCAGCAAGAAGGCGTTCATCGTAACCCGTTTCGCTGACCTCTTCTTCCTCATCGGTATCCTGTTCTACAGCTTCTATGTAGGAACCTTCAACTATGACTTGAATGCTCAGCCAGAGCTCAACTCTGCTTTGGCAGGTGCTGCTTGGGTAATGCCAACAGCGTTGTTCCTCATGTTCATCGGTGGTGCCGGTAAGAGTGCGATGTTCCCATTGCACATCTGGTTGCCAGATGCGATGGAGGGTCCAACTCCTGTTTCTGCGTTGATCCACGCCGCTACCATGGTTGTAGCCGGTGTATATCAGGTAGCCAGCCTCTTCCCAATCTGGGTACAGTATGCTCCTGAGACATTGCACTATGTAGCTTACATTGCAGCCTTCACCGCATTCTATGCAGCAGCCGTAGCTTGCTGCCAGCGTGATATCAAGCGTGGTCTGGCTTTCTCTACTATCTCTCAGATTGCCTACATGCTCGTAGCGCTCGGCGTTTGCTTCGCAGTAGATAACCACCACGGTGGTTTGGGTTACATGGCTGGTATCTTCCACCTGTTTACCCACGCTATGTTCAAGGCGTTGCTCTTCCTCTGCTCTGGTGCCATCATCGTCATCATCGGCAGTAACTTCAAGGAGTACATGGGCGGTCTGCACAAGTACATGCCTATTACCAACATCTGCTTCCTCATCGGTTGCTTGGCGATTGCAGGTATTCCTCCATTCGCAGGTTTCTGGTCAAAGGATGAGATTATCTCAGCATGCTTCCAGTTCTCTCCATTTATGGGCTGGTTCATGACAGTGGTAGCTGGTATGACTGCATTCTACATGTTCCGTCTCTACTACGTTATCTTCTGGGGACAGAGCTACTATGAGCTTGATCCTGAGAACCGTCGCAAGCCACAGGAGGTTCCTTTCGTGATGTGGGGTCCATTGGTATTCCTCGCCATCATCTCTTGCCTCTGTGGTTTGATTCCATTCGGTCACTTCGTATCTGCTACAGGTCAGAGCTACGATATCCATATCGACATGAGTGTGGCAACAACCTCTGTTATCGTTGCTATCATCGGTATCGGTCTGGCTACTTACATGTATGCTCCTAAGAAGACTCCATTGGCAGACGCTTTGGCTAAGAAGATGCCTAAGTTGCACAAGGCAGCGTTGAACCGTTTCTATATCGACGATGCTTGGCAGTTCTTCACCCACAAGATTGTCTTCGGTTGCTTCTCAAAGCCAATCGCATGGTTCGACCGTCGCGTTATCGATGGTACCTTCAACTTCATGGCTTGGGGTACACAGGAGGCAGGTGAAACCATCCGCCCATGGCAGAGTGGTGATGTTCGCAGCTATGCTATCTGGTTCCTCACCGGTACCGTAGCATTGACATTGTGCCTGCTCGCACTTCTTTAATGAAAGTCTCACAATTAAGTAAATAGAAAAGAAATGAATTTAAGTATATTCGTCATAGTACCACTCCTGATGTTGCTCGGCCTCTGGTTGGCACGCAACGACAAGCAGGTTCGTGGTGTGATGGTAGCAGGTGCCAGCGTATTGCTCGGTCTCTCCATCTATTTGGTGTTTGCATTTCTCGAAGCTCGTGAGACAATGCCAGCCGACCAAGCTCCGATGCTCTTCACCTACTGTGTGCCTTGGTTTGAACCATTGCACATTAACTATTCACTCGGTGTGGATGGTATCTCAGTGGTGATGATTCTCCTGACTTCTATCATCGTGTTCACCGGTACATTTGCTTCTTGGCAGATGGAGCCAATGAAGAAGGAATACTTCCTCTGGTTCACACTCCTGAGCATCGGTGTATATGGCTTCTTCATCTCTATCGACATGTTCACCATGTTCATGTTCTATGAGGTTGCGCTGATTCCTATGTACCTCCTCATCGGTGTATGGGGTAGTGGTGCAAAGGAGTATTCAGCCATGAAGTTGACTTTGATGTTGATGGGTGGTTCAGCCCTTTTGGTTATCGGTATCCTGGGTATCTACTTCTACAGTGGTGCTCAGACCTTCGAAATCCTCGATATCGCTCACCATACCAATGGTGCTCATGCGATTCCAGAGAGCGTGCAGAACGTGTTCTTCCCATTGCTCTTCATCGGTTTCGGTATCCTCGGTGCGCTGTTCCCATTCCATACATGGTCTCCTGATGGTCACGCCAGTGCGCCAACAGCCGTATCTATGTTGCACGCCGGTGTATTGATGAAGCTCGGTGGTTACGGTTGCTTCCGTATCGCCATGTTCCTCTTGCCAGCTGCTACTCACGGATTCTGGATCAAGGTGTTCCTCGTACTGACTACCATCTCTATCGTATATGGTGCTTTGTCAGCATGTGTACAGACCGACTTGAAGTACATCAATGCTTACTCATCAGTATCTCACTGTGGTATGGTGCTCTTCGCTCTCTGTATGATGACCGAGACAGCCGCTACTGGTGCTATCCTCCAGATGTTGTCTCACGGTTTGATGACCGCCCTCTTCTTCGCCGTTATCGGTATGATTTACCATCAGGCTGGTACACGTGACGTACGCTATCTGGGTGGTTTGATGAAGATTATCCCATTCCTCTCAGTAGGTTATGCGGTAGCTGGTTTGGCTAACCTCGGTTTGCCAGGTTTCTCTGGTTTCGTAGCCGAGATGACCATCTTCGTAGGTTCATTCCAGAATGCAGATACATTCCATCGCGTATGTACCATCATCGCATGTACCTCAATCGTAGTAACAGCGGTTTACATCTTGCGTTGTGTTGGTAAGATCCTTTATCAGAAGGTTCCTAATCCAAAGTTGGAGAAGCTTCACGATGCTACCTGGGACGAGCGTATCGCTGTAGCAGGTCTTATCGCCTGCGTTGCAGGTCTCGGTATGTTCCCACTCTGGGCAGAGAAGATTATCATGGACGCTGTCGGTCCTATCTTTAGTGTAATCATGTAATAAATATCAGAAGAAATGAATTACAGTCAATTTTTAAATATGATTCCAGAAGCTACTCTGATGGTAGTTCTGTTGATCACTTTCATTGCTGACTTCTGCAGTTCCAAGAGCGCAGACCGTAAGTGGTTCAATCCTCTGGTATGTCTCTTGATGGTGGCTCACATTGCCATCAATATCTTCCCAACAGAAGCCACAGAGGCATTTGGCGGCATGTACACAACAGGTCCTGCTGCCGGTGTTTTGAAGACCATCCTGGCGCTGGGTACCCTCATCGTGATGGTACAGGCTAAGGAGTGGTTGAGCCGCAAGGACACAGCCTTCAAGGAGGGTGAGTTCTATATGCTGATTATCTCTACCTTGCTTGGTATGAACATGATGGTTAGTGCCAACCACTTCCTCCTGTTCTTCCTCGGTCTCGAAATGGCATCTGTGCCAATGGCTTGCTTGGTAGCATTCGATAAGTACCGTCACAATTCTGCTGAGGCAGGTGCTAAGTTCATCCTTACCGCTACTTTCTCAAGTGGCGTGATGATCTATGGTATCTCTCTGCTCTATGCTGCTTGTGGTACTTTGTACTTCGATGATGTAGCAAAGGTTATTTCTGCTTCACCATTGACCATCGCCGGTATGGTATTCTTCTTCAGTGGTCTCGGTTTCAAGATTTCCTTGGTTCCTTTCCACTTCTGGACAGCCGATTCATACCAGGGTGCACCAACTACTGTTACAGGTTATCTGTCAGTAGTATCTAAGGGTGCTGCAGCATTTACTCTCTGCGCTATCCTCATGAAGGTGTTCCAGCCAATGGTAGGGTATTGGACCGTATTGCTTTACATCGTGATTGTACTTTCTATCACTATCGCCAACCTGTTTGCCATCCGTCAGAGCGACCTGAAGCGTTTCATGGCATTCTCTTCTATCTCTCAGGCAGGTTACATCATGTTGGCTGTGGTAGGTAACTCAGCGATGAGCGTGAGCGCCCTGACTTACTATGTATTGATTTACGTAGTAGCCAACCTGAGCGTCTTCACCATCATCTCATCTATTGAGGAGCACAACAACGGTACTGTTCAGATGGACAGCTACAATGGTTTGTACAAGACTAACCCACGTCTGGCATTCCTGATGACCTTGGCATTGTTCTCATTGGGTGGTATTCCTCCATTCGCCGGTATGTTCTCGAAGTTCTTCGTGTTCATGGCAGCAGTTGGTACACACGACATCCACACCACATTGGGAGCCTGGGCATACGGCGTAGTATTCATTGCGTTGGTAAACACAGTTATCAGCTTGTACTACTATCTGCTCATCGTGAAGGCTATGTTCATCAAGCACAGCGATAATCCGCTTCCTACTTTCCAGAGCGCATGCTCAACCAAGTTGGCGCTTGCAATCTGCACCGTAGGTATCGTAGCATTCGGTATTTGCTCATTCGTCTTCGACTGGATTTCAGTTGCAGTGAATGCGTAAATCATCAATAATTTATAAAAATCCCAGCAATCGGTAAAAGATTGCTGGGATTTTTTTGGGTATTGTCTGAATTTTGCAGTACCTTTAGATAAGGTACGCTGCATCTCAACAATAAAAATGAAAAAAGTTCCTTTTTTATTTTGTATTGTCTTCGATTTGCAGTACCTTTGCACCCCGAAAGAGGCATGGTGCCTCAAGTAATCAATAATAAATATTAATTAATCAATATAAAAAGGATGGATAAGTTACCAATGAATGATGTTCCGATGCTCGTAAGCGCCATCAACTTCCTGCTTCGTGACCACGAGTTTGAAACACTCGATGAGATTTGTAATCACTTCAATGTGAACCGTGCGGCATTAGAAGCCCAAATGGCTACCCAAGGTTTTGAGTGGTCAGAGCAGCAGAAGAAATTCTGGTAAAACCCACACGCTCAGAAAAGTATAGTCAGCACGCCCTGTAAGGGCAGAAGCTCCTAGCCCAGGGCAACACCCTGGGTAAATATAATTGCATTTAAAACGCCCTGTAAGGGCAAAAGCTTTAAAAAAAATATAAATTGTAAATTATTAATTAATTATGACTCCTCCTCGACCCTTGTGGAAGTCTGTACAAGACTATGTTTTGATAGCGATAGGTATGATATCCTACGCTATTGGATGGAATGTGTTCCTCTTGCCAACCAATGTAACAGCAAGCGGACTTCCTGGTATCTCCAGTATTATCTATTGGGCAACCGGTTGCCCTGTGCAAATTCCGTATTTTATCGTCAACGCCACCTTATTAATATGTGCGTTCAAGATTTTGGGAGCAAAGTTCTGTGTCAAGACTGTTTATGCCGTTATAGTGGTAACCATCCTGACCTCTTTCTTCTCCAGCCGTTTAGGTGATGTTCATCTTTTGGAAAACCAACCTTTATGGGCTGCTTTCTTGGGTGCAGTTTTCTGTGGCTGCGGAATCGGACTCGGTTTCTCGGTTGGTGGAAGTACGGGTGGTACGGATATCATCGCCGCCATCGTCAACAAGTATCGCGACATTTCTCTTGGTAGAGTGATTATGATATGCGACATCTTCATCATCAGTTCCAGCTATCTGGTGGTACACGATTGGGAGAAGGTGTTATATGGTTATGTAGTTCTTTGCGTTCAGGCATTCTGCATCGACCAGGTGGTAAACAGCAGAAGACGAAGCGTACAGTTCTTTATCATTTCCCAGAAGTATGAGGAGATAGGCAAGCGCATTAATGTAGATGCTGATAGGGGAGTAACGGTGGTGAATGCCAGCGGTTTTTATTCCGGTCAGGATGTGAAGATGCTTTTCGTGTTAGCCAAGCAGCGTCAGGCTCCTGCTATCTTCCGTCTTATCAGCGAGATAGATCCCCATGCCTTTGTCAGTCAGAGTGCCGTTATCGGTGTGTATGGTGAAGGTTTTGACAAGATTAAATATAAAAGCAAAAAAGAGCACGGAGTTTAATATTCCGTGCTTTTTTTTATGCATCAGGAAAAGTCACATGGTAACATGCTATCGTCATATTTTATATTGAAATAAAAATTCCCCAACCCACTTAAAAAAGTAGGTTGGGGGATTATTTCTTCTGCCACAGTCTTCGTTCCTATCCTGATTTATTCAGGTTTCCCTGATTTCTTCAGTAAAGGGGCGAGGAACTTGTAGGTATATCCCTTCTGCTGCTTCACCATTTCTTCTGGTGTTCCGGCAAAGAGGAGCTGACCGCCGCCTCGTCCACCTTCCGGACCCATGTCGATGAGCCAGTCGGCGAGTTTGATGACATCGAGATTGTGCTCGATGATGATGACCGTATTGCCACGGTCTACCAGCTTTTGGAGTACATCCATCAGAATGCGGATGTCTTCGAAATGCAGACCGGTTGTCGGTTCATCGAGAATATAGAGCGTCTTGCCCGTATCACGCTTCGAAAGTTCGGTAGCCAGTTTTACGCGCTGACTTTCACCGCCAGAGAGGGTAGTGGAACTCTGTCCTAACCTGATGTATCCGAGACCTACATTCTGTAATGCCTTGATCTTCTGCAGTATCTGAGGAACATTCTCGAAGAAATCTACCGCCTGGTTGATGGTCATGTCGAGAACATCGGCGATGCTCTTTCCCTTGTATCTTACCTCCAGCGTCTCGCGGTTGTAGCGTTTGCCGTGGCATACCTCACAAGGTACGTAGACATCCGGCAGGAAGTTCATTTCGATGGTCTTATATCCGTTACCCTTACATTCCTCGCATCTTCCACCTTTCACATTGAAGGAGAATCTGCCCGGCTTGTAACCGCGGATTTTTGCCTCGGGAAGTCCTACGAAGAGCGAGCGGATATCGCTGAACACGCCTGTGTAGGTTGCTGGATTGCTGCGAGGCGTTCTGCCAATCGGACTCTGGTCTACATTCACTACCTTGTCGATATTCTCGATACCCTCGATGCTCTCGTATGGCATCGGTTTCTTGAGCGAACGGTAGAAATGCTGCGAGAGGATAGGCTGGAGGGTCTCGTTGATGAGAGTGGATTTGCCTGAGCCGCTGACACCCGTTACGACAATGAGTTTGCCGAGTGGAAAATCAACATCCACCCCCTTGAGGTTGTTGCCCGTAGCTCCGTGAATGGTGATATGCTTGCCGTTGCCTTCTCTGCGGAGGGCAGGCACCTCAATAGCCATCTTGCCGTTGAGATACTGGGCGGTGATGGTATCGGTCTTGAGCATCTCCTGAGGTGTGCCCTGGAAGACTACTTCTCCTCCCTTACGTCCAGCCTTCGGACCGATATCTACAATCCAGTCGGCAGCCCGCATCATATCTTCATCGTGCTCCACCACAATAACGGTATTGCCCAGGTCGCGAAGTTCCTTCAGACTGTTGAGCAGACGTTCGTTGTCGCGCTGGTGCAGACCGATACTCGGCTCATCGAGGATATAGAGCACGTTGACCAGCTGGCTACCAATCTGAGTAGCCAGACGGATGCGCTGGCTTTCGCCACCCGAGAGAGAAGCCGACTGGCGGTTAAGCGAGAGATAATTGAGTCCCACATCGAGGAGGAAGGTAACGCGTGAGCGCAACTCCTTGATGATTTCGTGAGCCACCTTCGCTTTCATCGAAGGCAGATGCTGTTCTACCTCTTCGAGCCAATCGCGCAGTTCATCGATGTCAAGACTGGCTACTTCGGATATATTCTTATCCCAGATCTTGAAAGAGAGCGATTCTTTTTTGAGTCGCAAGCCGTGACATTCCGGACATTCGATGGTAGAGATAAACTGGTCTGCCCATTTCTTGCCCGCTGCACTCTCGTCATCCTCCATCACCTTCTGCAGGTAATCAATGATGCCATCGTAGGCGCAGAAATAATCTGTAGAGGTATGTACCTTCTCCTTTTCAATCTTCACGTTTTCGAGCGAGCCATAGAGAATTTCCTGCATGGCATCGCCCGGAATCTCGCAGATAGGCGTCTTCAGGTTGAGGTCATACTTGCTGAGCAATGATTCTATCTGCCAGAAAATCATCTGGTTTTTGTATTTGCCGAGCGGAGCGATGCCGCCTTCATGGATGCTGAGTTTATCATCGGGAATTACCTTCTTGATATCAATCTGGTTCACCTTTCCCAGACCCTTGCAATGCGGACAGGCACCTTCGGGAGAGTTGAAGGAGAACATGTTAGGAGCAGGATCCTGGTAGGCGATACCTGTTACAGGGTCCATGAGACGCTTGGAGTATGTCTTGGTCTCCTTGGCACCTTTCTCAAGAACCATTACCATGCCGTCGCCCTGTTTCATAGCCGTTGCCACACTCTTGCGGATGCGTTCCTCATCTTCTTCCTTCACTACCAGTTTATCGATCACTGCCTCTATATTGTGGTTCTTGTAGCGGTCGGTTTTCATATTGGGAACGATTTCTAGGATGTTGCCGTCGAGTCGCACGTAGAGATACCCCTTTCTGCGCATGCTTTCGAAGAGTTCGCGGTAATGACCCTTGCGCTGGCGTACGAGGGGAGCGAGCAGGAAGATAGCCTTGCCCTTATAATCGCTGAGAATCATGTCGATGACCTGTTCCTCGGTATATTTCATCATCTCCTCGCCACTCTGGTAGCTGTAGGCAGTACCGGCGCGGGCATAGAGCAGGCGGAGATAGTCGTAAATCTCGGTGGTTGTTCCCACGGTAGAGCGGGGATTCTTGTTGGTGGTTTTCTGTTCTATGCTGATGACCGGACTCAATCCCGTAATCTTGTCAACATCCGGGCGTTCCATATTACCCAGGAAGTTGCGGGCATAGGCAGAGAATGTTTCGATATATCTGCGCTGACCTTCGGTAAAGATGGTGTCGAATGCCAGTGAACTCTTGCCCGAACCCGAGAGTCCGGTAATCACGGTGAGGGAATCACGCGGAATCTCCACATCTATGTTCTTGAGGTTGTGGACCCGTGCGCCCCATACATTTATCTTTTCTTCTGAATTCATATTCCAATTCTGCTAATTGCTGTTTGCCTAATAGTTACTGTTCTGCTCTTCGGTATAACCTCTGAGCAGGTTGACATCACGTTTGATGTTATACACCACGCCATCTGCCCCCTTTGCCTTGACGAGACAGAAGTAGACACCTTCCTTTACCGGTTTTCCGCGGTAGGTACCATCCCATCCCGTGGCAGGATCGGTCCAATCATAGAGTTTCTGTCCCCACCTATTATATATATAGGCGTGGAACTCCTCGATATTCCGGTAACCATCCTTGGGCTTATAGATGTCGTTGATGCCATCGCCATTTGGAGAGAAGGCATTCGGCATGAGAAGAGAACTGACCTTGGTCGTCTCTTCTGTGTTGTCCTCCTCGTCGTCGTTGACTTCCTGAGCGTGTAATTGACACGTTAAAAGTGGCAACATGATGCAAAGTAATGCTATTTTTCGTCTCATTTCTAAAATAATTTGTGCAAAGATAATAAAAAGATGAGAGATATTGCGTCAGATGCAAGATTTTTTGTATTTTTGCAGATGAAAACATGAAATATTTGAAGATATCGTTAAAAAAATCTTGAGATATGAGACAAAAAATGAGATATTTCCTGCTGTTCGTTGGGCTTATGCTCAGTGTCAGCATTGGCGCGCAGACAGTAAAATGGCGCGACATTTACACGGTTAAGAAGAAAGATACCATCTTTGGTATCGCCAATAAATATGGATTGAGCCTTCCGGAACTGATGGATGCCAATCCGGAGATGAAGCGTGAGGGATACATGCTGCAGAAGGGAGCTACGCTCTTTATTCCATACACCAAAGACCAGAAGAATCCTAATCAGGTGAACGGTCAGAAGTCGGGGAATGGGGCAATGGTTCAGAAAACAGCTACAGCTCCGACCACTTCAAAGGCTGCTGTTGCCAGAAATGCGGTAAAGGTAGGCGTGATGTTACCTTTGCATAATGTTGATGGCGACGGCAAGCGAATGGTGGAGTATTACCGCGGTTTGCTGCTGGCTTGCGAAACCCTGAAGCAGCAGGGCGCCGATATAGATGTGCATGCCTGGAACGTTCCTATTGATGCTGATATCCGGAATACACTCTTGCAGGAGGGCGCTAACCAATGCGACATCATCTTTGGTCCACTTTATACCAAGCAGGTGGCTCCGCTGACCAACTTCTGCAAGACCTACGGCATCAAAATGGTGATTCCGTTCTCTATCAGCGGAGATGATGTAGAAAGAAACAAAGAGATTTTCCAGGTTTATCAGAGTGATGATGCGCTGAATGATGCGACCATCAAGGCATTCCTGAGCCGTTTTACCAATGTGCATCCTATCTTTGTAGACTGCAATGATTCTACTTCGAGAAAGGGCAACTTTACGTTCGGTCTGCGCAAGGAACTGGAACGCAGGAAAATCAATTATAGCATCACCAATGTGAATTCAAGTATCGAACAGTTTGCCAAGGCTTTCATGCCTTCCAAGCAGAATGTGATTATCCTGAATACGGGACGTTCGCCACAGTTGACTCAGGTATTGAACAAGCTCGACGAATTTGATGCGAAGTATCCGGGTGCAGCTATCTCGCTCTTCGGCTATACCGAATGGCTGATGTATGCCAAGTATAATCTGGAAAGATTCTATAAGTATGATACTTATATCCCTTCCACCTTCTATTATAACCCGAACTCTGCACAGACCAAGGCGCTTGAGAGCCGTTATGAGCGCTGGTTCCATCAGCCTATGATGGTGGCACAGCCAAGATTCGCCATCACCGGTTTCGACCACGGAATGTATCTGATTCAGGGCGTCAAGAGATACGGAAAGAACTTTACAGGTGAGCGCCAGCAGATGACTTACCAGCCTGTGCAGACTCCACTCCGTTTCGAGAAGACCAGTAGAGGAGGATACAAGAACAAGAGTTTCCAGTTGATTCACTATACCTTTAATCATCAGATAGAGGCGGTGAAGTACTAGTTTATAGTTTACAATTAATAGTTTACAATTAATAGTTAATAATGAATAGAAATATTGGCCTGCTGATTCTGATGCTGATCTTCGGAATTCCAGTTTCGGCACAGATAGGAGAACATCGTAGTGATTTCGCCATAGGTTTTAATGGGGGCTATATGATGAGTAGCGTAGGATTCACACCCGAGGTACAGCAGAAGCAGCACGGAGGACTGACGGGCGGTTTCTCGATGAGATATACCTGCGAGAAATATTTCAAGACCATCTGTTCTATCTATGCCGAGGTTAACTATTCGCAGGCTGGATGGAAAGAGGATATCCTGGATATGGAGAATAATCCGGTGATTATCACCGAAACCAAAGAGGCGATGGCTTACAAGCGTACCATCAACTATATTCAGGTGCCAATCTTTGCGCATCTGGCATGGGGTAGGGAGACAAGAGGACTGAATATCTTCGTGAATGCCGGTCCGCAGTTTGGACTCTATCTGAGTGATTCGCAGAAGACCAACTTCTCGGTAGAGCACATGCCGGCAACCGACAATAACCGTGTAAGTCCGGTGGTGGCTCAGGATACGATGGCAGTCAAAAACAAGCTCGATTATGGTATCGCCCTGGGTCTGGGTGCTGAATACAGTATTCCGAAGGTGGGGCATTTCCTTGCCGAAGCCCGATACTACTATGGTCTGGGAAATATCTACGGTGCTTCTAAGCGTGATTATTTCGGAAAGAGTAACTACGGACAGATTGTTCTGAAACTCTCTTATCTCTTTGATATCACCAGAACGAAGAACGTGAAACGGAAATAGATGATAATTAATAATAGATAATTAATAATGATAACGGGTTTATCATTTATGTTTTAAAGAAAATGAGTACAACAGAAAAAATGCAGATGAAATTGAGCGACTCTAAGTCAGCTCGCTGGACCGCCCTCCTCATCGTGAGTGTCACGATGATGTTCGGTTACTTTTTTACAGATGTGATGTCTCCACTGGAGCCTCTCTTGACAGCAGCCAAGGGAGCAGAGAATGGTCTCGGACTCGGATGGAATTCGGATGAATACGGCTTCTTCTCTGGAGCTTACGGATACTTCAATGTATTCCTCCTGCTCCTCTTCTTCGGTGGTCTTATCCTCGATAAGTTTGGCATCCGTTTCACTGGTATCCTCTCTACCGTCCTGATGTTTGGTGGAGCCTTGTTGAAGTGGTATGCTTTAGGTCATGAGTTTGACGGAATGGTTGCTGTACCATTCTTCGGTACTTATAGTACGCAGGTAGTGATAGCTGCTCTTGGCTTTGCCATCTATGGTGTAGGATGCGAGATATGCGGTATCACAGTGAGCAAGGTTATCGTCAAGTGGTTTACGGGCCATGAGTTAGCTCTGGCAATGGGTGTACAGGTTGCTACGGCTCGTTTGGGAACTGCTGCAGCCCTGAGTGCTTCTCTTCCTTTTGCCAAGGCAATGGGTGGAGTATCTGCTTCTGTTGCTTTGGGTGCAGCTTTGCTTTGTGCTGGTGTACTTGTTTTTCTTGTATATTGTGTGATGGACAAGAAGGAGGATGCTTCTGCGGCAGCTGTAGCTACAGAACCGGAAGAAGGTTTCAAGTTTTCAGACTTGGGCGGTTTGTTCAAGACAACAGGTTTCTGGTATGTGGCATTCCTTTGCCTGATGTTCTATGCCGGTGTATTCCCATTCCTGAAGTTTGCTACCAAACTGATGATTTTCAAGTATGGTGTGGATGCTAATTTGGCAGGTCTGATTCCTGCGATGTTGCCATTCGGTACCATCTTCCTCACACCGCTCTTCGGTAGTATATACGATAAGTATGGCAAGGGTGCTACGCTGATGATTATCGGCAGTTGCCTCCTGACCTTTGTGCACGTCATGTTTGCCCTGCCAATCAACTCATGGGTGCTTGCCATCGTGCTGATGCTCATCCTGGGTATCGCATTTGGACTGGTACCATCAGCCATGTGGCCATCTGTGCCAAAGATTATCCCAATGAAACTCTTAGGAACTGCATACGCCCTTATCTTCTATATCCAGAACATCGGACTGGCTCTCATTCCGGTATGGATTGGAAAGGTGAACCAGGCTAACACGGGTGCTGATGGTGTTATCGACTATACCCAGACGATGACCATCTTTGCAGCCTTTGGTGTGATTGCCATCATCATTTCTTTCCTCCTCTTGTTTGAAGACAAGAGAAAGGGATATGGTTTGCAGAAGCCTAATGTGAAATAAGTGTAATTTTTAAAAGAAAGGAAATAACCATGAATGCGACACCTGAATCATTGATTAAGGACTATGCTGACCCGATAGAGCAGCAGGAGATTGACAAGTTTGTATGTTCAGAGATGGGCAGACAGATACACCGGTATATCAAGGGTATGTCGGGTACCAAGCAAGCTATGTTGAAATTTGAGGAAAGGCTAGCCAGCCTCTCTGTACCAGAGAAGGAGAAGGCGATAGCCAAGTATATTGATCTGAACAGAAAAGCATTGGATGGTCTTGACTTGAAGATGATTCTGGTCCGTTCGGTAGCCAACTATTGTGACACCTTCCAGTATATGCTGGATTTTGTCAACGATAAGCGCAAGATGGTTTTCTATTACCAGCGCATCAAGGCAAAATACATTCAATATCATGAAGTATTTGAGCAGGATGGAAAGTTCGGTATGAAAGATCATCAAGGCAACATCTTACTCTCGCCAACTTATGATTTCTTGCGCACCTGCTACATTTATAATGATGACTTGAGCATCATGCCGGTAATAGCTGAGAAGAATGGCAAGATGGGACTGGTAATGCCGGATGGTAACGATACGGTAGTGGCGGATTTCCTTTACGACGAAATTTGCTTGCGTGATGAATATCCTTACTTCGAAGCATCCCGTGAAGGTATCAGTGGCTTTATTGATAAGTTTGGAAACTTTGTTAATAGTTAACAGTTTATAGTTAATAGAGAAAGGGCAATCAGATTGGGATGAACCAACTGATTGCCCCTTTTTACTTTCGTTGCTATGAGCAACTTGGTTTTATCTGTTTTTCTCTCGTCTTCAAAACCTAGTGAAGAAAAGCAAAAGAATTCTTCACTCTTCGTTCTTCACTCTTCACTTAACTTATCCCAAGTATTTCATCAAGATTTTGATCTTACCGCTATCACGGAGCTTGATGATACTCTTTTCGCGAATCTGGCGAACACGCTCACGGGTAAGGTTGAACTCGCTACCGATTTCCTCCAAACCCTTCTCGTGGCAACCGATACCATAGCAGTAGCACAGAATCTTGCGCTCACGATCTTTCAATACAGAGTTGAGAACGCGGTCAAGCTCGCTCGCCATAGACTCGAAGTCTACACCCTTGTCGGTACGGCTGTCATCACCCGAAGCCATCACGTCGACCATCGCATTGTCATCATCATCGCTACCGAATGGAGCATCGATACTCATGTGGTGATTATCTGCCTTGATAGTCTGGTCAATCTTGCTTTCTTCCATCTTTGTAATTTGAGCGAGCTCAGCAACAGAAGGTTTGCGCTGGTTCTCCTGCTCAAACTTACTGATTTCTGCACTAATCTTACTCAATGCACCTACCTGGTTCAAAGGCAGGCGAACGATACGGCTCTGCTCGGCAATAGCCTGCAGGATGCTCTGACGAATCCACCATACGGCGTATGAGATAAACTTAAAGCCGCGGGTCTCGTCAAACTTTTCAGCAGCCTTTACCAAACCGATGTTACCCTCGTCGATGAGGTCGGTAAGAGAAAGACCTTGGTGCTGATATTGCTTAGCAACAGATACAACGAAACGAAGGTTTGCTTTTACCAATTTCTCCTTGGCACGTTCTCCCTCACGACCGCCTTTGCGAATCTTCTGGGCAAGTTCGATTTCTTCATCGATAGAGACCATAGGCTCTCTACCAATCTCCACCAAGTACTTGTCGAGTGCTTCACTGGAACGGTTGGTTATACTCTTACTAATCTTAAGTTGTCTCATAAATATCCTTTTACCTTTCTATTTAGAATTTTTTGAAGTATTTTTGTGTATCCCGAAACCTCCTCATGGTTTCGGGGTGCAAAGGTACGAAAAAAAATGCAATTACGTTGTAATATAAACGGATTTTTTTAATCTGATTTGTCTGTTTTTTAGAATTTTAGCCGGTTCCTAGTAGAAAAATGCTATGTGAAGTGCGGTTTTTGGTGCAATAAGTTTGAAATATGGAATAATTTATGTATCTTTGCACAAAAATTGCGAGAAAAGAATAACTAAATAATAAAATAACAACAAAACAAAAAATTATGTTTGAGAATCAACCAAAAGGTCTGTGGGCCTTAGCTTTGGCAAACACGGGTGAGCGTTTTGGCTATTACACCATGCTTGCTGTGTTCTTGCTTTATTTGCAGGCCAACTTCGGTTTTGAAACCGGATTGGCAAGTACTATTTACTCTACCTTCCTGATGATGGTTTATTTCCTTCCTATCATCGGTGGTATCGCAGCCGACAAGTTTGGCTTTGGACGTATGGTTACCACAGGTATCTTCATCATGTTCATAGGTTATCTTGTTCTCTCGCTTCCTCTTGGCAAGGAAACCGTTGCCGTTGCTGCCATGGGTATTTCACTTATCCTCATCGCTTTGGGAACCGGTCTGTTCAAAGGTAATCTGCAGGTGATGGTTGGACGTCTCTACGACGAGCCACAGTATGCCAGCAAACGTGATTCCGGTTTCTCTCTCTTCTATATGGCTATCAACATCGGTGCTATGTTTGCTCCTACTGCTGCCATCAAGATTATGAAGTGGGCGCAGGAGAGCCTGAGCGTTTCTGTGGAGGATTCATATCACTTCGCATTCGCCGTGGCTTGTGCTTCGCTTATTGTTAGTATTGCCATCTATTATGCCTTCAGCTTCACCTACAAGCACGTGCTTGCTTCTGAGAACAAGAGCAAGGACGATAAGACTTCTGCCAAGGAGACAAACGAACTTTCTAAGGCTGAGACCAAGGAGCGCATCATCTGCCTCTGTCTCGTATTCGCTGTGGTTATCTTCTTCTGGATGGCTTTCCACCAGAACGGTAATACTTTGACACTCTTTGCCCGCGATTATACTCAGAAGACTTCTGAGGGTCTGCAGTCAATGGCGTTCGATGTTACCAACCTCGTAGCCTGCATCTTCGTGGTCTACGGTTGTTTCGGTCTGGCACAGAGCAAGACTGGCAAGGGTAAGGGCATCTCTCTTGGCGTCATCGTTGCTGCCATCGCTTTCCTCTTCTACAAGTACAGCAACCTTGAAGGTTCCGTAGATGTTGAGGCTCCTATCTTCCAGCAGTTCAACCCATGCTATGTAGTGGCATTGACACCAGTGAGCGTAGCTTTGTTCTCATGGCTCCACAAGATTGGCAAGGAGCCTACATCGCCTGAGAAGATTGGTTTGGGTATGCTCGTTGCTGCTCTCGGTTTCGTATGGATGGCTGTAGGTTCTATGGGTTTGGAGCTTCCTTTGACACAGGGCGATCCTGCTACAGAGGGTACACGTGTAAGTGCTAACCTCCTCATCTCTACATACCTCATCCTTACATTCGCAGAGCTTCTGCTTTCTCCAATTGGTATTTCATTTGTATCGAAGGTAGCTCCTCCAAAGTATGCTGGTTTGATGATGGGTCTCTGGTTTGGTGCAACAGCCATCGGTAACCAGTTGGTTATGATTCCTGGCATCATGTGGGGTCAGAACTTCAACCTCATTGCCATCTGGGGTGTTCTCGCAGGTATCTGTCTGGTTTCAGCTCTCTTCATCTTCTCTATCATCAAGAAGTTGAATCGCGTAAGCTAAATCTTAGAATTATAACATATAAAAAAGGCTTGCTTCATTTTTCGAAGCAAGCCTTTTTTATCATATTTCCAGAAAAAAACATCTTTTTCTTTGCTAGTTTGAAAAGAAAGTTGTATTTTTGCAATGTTTTAAATATAAAAGCGTATGACAGCTCGGGAAGATAGAGAAAAGTTAAGGTCTAGCCGCGAGAACTTAAGTAAATTCTTCTATGATTTGGCTAAGGCTACTTTCACAGCTATGGTTGTGGGAGATGTAGTAACTATGTTTTTAAAGGAAGATGTAACAACTATTAGTGTTTGGCTCTTTGTTACTGGTTTAGTTACTACAAGTTTGTTGTCTACGATTGGGTACAGAATTTCTAAATTGTAAAGATATGGAAGCATTAATAATGACATTGGCTGGTACTGGAGTAGTAGCTTTGGTATTAAATATTTGGTTAAGTACCAAATCTGGTAAAAAATGGCTTAAAAGTCTTTAAGGAAAAAACGAGGTATCAGGCGTAACCTGTTACCTCGTTTTTTTCGTTTTTAATATATTATTTCTTCAACCACTTGTCCAACCAGCCGAAGAAAGTGCGCTGCCAGAGCACGCCGTTCTGTGGCTTCAATACCCAGTGGTTCTCATCAGGATAGATGAGGAGTTCGGCTGGGATGCCACGCATGCGGGCTGCATTGAAGGCGCCCATGCCCTGGTTGGCATTGATACGGTAATCCTTTTCGCCGTGGATGCAGAGGATTGGAGTATCCCACTTGTCTACAAACTTATGAGGACTGTTCTCGTAAGTCTTCTTGGCGTTGGCACTCTGGTCCTTGTTCCAGTAAGCATCCTCGTATTCCCAGTTAGAGAACCAAGCCTCCTCTGTATCGGTGTACATGCTCTCCAGGTTGAAAGCACCATCATGAGAGAGGAATGCCTTGAAACGCTTGTCGTGATGACCGGCGAGATAGTATACTGAGAAACCACCGAAGCTGGCACCGACACAACCCAGACGATCCTTGTCTACGTAAGGAAGATTGTTGGCAGCATCATCAATAGCTGAAAGATAATCGTTCATGCACTGGCCTGTCCAGTCGCCTGAAATCTCCTCGTTCCATGCGCTTCCGAAACCAGGAAGACCGCGACGGTTAGGCAATACGATGACATAACCGTTGGCAGCCATAATCTGGATGTTCCAGCGGTAGCTCCAGAACTGGCTTACCGGACTCTGAGGACCACCCTCGCAGAAGAGAAGGGTAGGATACTTCTTGTTGGCATCGAAATTAGATGGTAACATGATCCATACCAGCATCTGCTTGCCATCGGTAGTCTTTACCCAACGCTGCTCACACTTACCCAGATTCAACTGGTTCAGAATATGGTCGTTCTCGCGGGTAATCTGCTCTACCTTGGTGCTCTTGGCATCCTTGCCTGGAGTTACGATGTAGATATCAGTAGGATGGCTCATGCTAGCCTTGGTAGCAAGAAGCTTGTTGCCGTTGTTGGCAAGCGAGATGCTTCCGTAGTCTGCCCACTCGTTGGTAATCTGCTTTACTTCGCCCTTGAAGTTAGCCTGATAGAGGTTCAGGGTTCCGTGCCATACACCGATGAAGCTGAGGCTCTTGTTGTCCTTGTTCCATACGAAGCCCTCTACGCTAGAGTCGAACTTCTCTGATACATAGTTCTTCTTGCCGGTAGCGAGCTCGTAAACACAGAGGCGGTTGCGGTCGCTCTCGTAGCCATCGCGAGCCATGCTCTGCCAAGCGATGTACTTACCGTCTGCAGAGAACTGAGGGTTTACGTCGTAACCCGGATTGTTCTTCAGATTCTCAGAAGCGTTGACAGCCTGGTTCTTCATGCTCTTGGTAGCATCAATCTTAGGCTCAACATAGCCAGCCTCCTTGCAGAGGTTCTTGGTCTCGCGCGTACCTATATTATATAGGTAGATATCAGAGTCGGTAGAGATGGCATACTGAACGCCCTCCTTCTTACGGCAGGTATAGGCGATGGTCTTGGAATCCGGACTCCATGCCAGCTGCTCGATGCCACCGAATGGAGCCATAGGGCACTCGAATGGTTCATCCTTCAGGATGTCTTCGCCGGCGTTGATGGTACCGTCTTCAGCCACATCAGCCACGAAAGGATGGAGAAGGCTCTCTACGTAGTGGTCCCAGTGGCGATAGTTCATATCAGTTACGAGACGGCCGGTAGCCAATGGAAGATCAGAAGGATTCTCCTTGATGGTTCCGTGGTAAGGGAGTTCCTTGATGAGGATTACCTTCTTGCCGTCAGGAGAGAAGCGGAAACCCTGGATGCCCAACTTGTCGTTGGTGAGCTGCTTTCTGCCTGTACCGTCAGGGTTCATGCTCCAAAGCTGTCCGTCGCGGATAAAGGCAATCTTCTGTCCACCCTCGATCCATGCAGCATCGCTTTCGCTCTTGGCATCAGTGGTCAATGCCTTCTGGTTCTTGCCGTTGGCATCCATGATGAAGAGCATCTGATGACCCTTGTTTTCCTTTACACTGTAGTAACCTACCTGGTACACCACCTGCTTGCCGTTAGGCGAAGCCTCTGCTGCACCGATTCTTCCCATAGCCCAAAGAGCCTCTGGGGTCATCAGGTGGTTCTCCACCTTGATGTTGTTTTTCTCAATCATAGTCTGTGCATCAGCTGCCGTAGCGCTCATGGTGAGTGCAGCCGCAGCCAGAATCATTGCTTTAATCATATTTCTAATATATTTATTAATTATTTCTCGTTGTCATCTTCCTGATATTCCGTGCAAAGT
Organism: Segatella copri; assembly: GCA_021622245.1. Taxonomy (GTDB): domain Bacteria; phylum Bacteroidota; class Bacteroidia; order Bacteroidales; family Bacteroidaceae; genus Prevotella; species Prevotella copri_J. The sequence goes on from JAJVTK010000007.1 coordinate 22,478, forward strand.
TACAGAAAATTGATGAAAAAAACAAAATTATTCTTCTTTCATTACAAAAGTATGCATTTTTTTTGTATTTTTGCATCAGAAATGATTTCGTTTCGTTTTAAGAACTGAATCCTTAGGAGTAGATTTCGTTTCGTTTTAAGAGCTGAATCCTTAGGAGTAGATTTCGTTTCGTTTTAAGAGCTGAATTTTCAGGAATATAAGAAAGATATAAATATTTAGTAAATGAATACATTGTTTCTCTTGCAGTTTGCTTGCTGCATTATTGTGTCGATGTTGGGCTTGATATTGGTATTGTCCAGGTTTCAGATACGTTGGTGCAACCGTCGTTATGAGGCGTCTCGCTGGTTCCTTGCTTTTTCCATGTTTGTACTTGCTGGGCATTATGTTTTGCAAATGCTTTATGGTTTCCGTGCTAAAAGCGATGAGATTGGAGCTGTTGTCAATGTTCTCTTCTATTGTCCTCTCACTTTCATCGTTTCCTATGCAGCGTATAATGTCATATCCTCTAGAGGCGGGCGCAGGAATTTTGCCATAGTGGGAGTTGTGAGCTATGCATTGATATTATTATGTTTCTTCGTCGGATACTATGAGATTCCCAAGGGAATGCACATGGGGGGGGTGGCTCTATGTGATGCTCGCATTATATGTATTTTCGATTTTGTATTGCGTTTATACTACAGTCGTAGAGATGCGGTATCATCGAAAAATCATCGAGGATAATACGACAGAAGATTTGCTTCCTTTCGACAGATATTCCTATGCCAGTTATCGTTTGATGGGCATCATGGTATTGGCGATGGCTGCTGCCATCTGCTATCGTCCGCTTCTGTATTGCGTGGCACCGTTGATGCTTTTTGCTCTGATTTCCTTTGTCGTCCATTTCTTGGGTTTCGGTTACATTATCATGCCTACAGAGGTGAGATTGGAGATGGATACTGCTGATGCTCCTTTGGAGATGATGGAAGAGAGTGAAGTGATGGGGCTGGATTCTGAAAAAATAGATAAGATAGAATCTTTGCTTGATAAGTGGTGTGAAAATGGCGGATATAGAGACAGTACGGTGAATATGCCGATGCTATCGGCAAAGTTACGCATTCCTCGCCCCGAATTGAGCTGCTATTTTGAGAATTATCTGAAGAGCAGTTTCAGAATCTGGCTCAGCGATATCCGTTTCAAGGAGGCGCAGCGTATGCTGCTGGAAGAATGCAGGTACAGCAATGATACCATTTCTACAGAATGCGGCTTCTCATCCCACGCCCATCTCTATAAGATATTCAAGGCTAAGACGGGATATACGCCTGGTAAATGGAGAGACTCTGTACGGAAAAAACGGTAGAATGCTGCGAAAAACAGTTTCATTCCTACCAATGAAACACCTTTTTGATAGGAATGAAACTATTTTCTTGAGCAATGAAACAGTCTGGTTATAAGATTTTCACTATCTTTGCATCATTATTTAATAATAGTATGATAATGATTCAGTAAAATCAATCAGTATGAACAAGAAATTTTCAACTTTAGCCATTGCAGCCTTCTGCCTGGCTTCATGTCACTGCGATGATGATACTCCGACCACATCGCAGTACATCACCGTTGCCACTTCCATCGGGCAGATGACACGTACTACCACTGATGCCGACGGCAATCAGGAGTTTGCGAAGGACGACCAAATCAGTATCTATGCGTGGACAGGCAATGCCACCGCAGTTCCCGCAGACCTCTTAGTAAACAACAGTATCAACACCTACGATGGTGCTAAATGGACAGCTTCACCTCAGATGTTGTGGAAAGACATGGTGACGCCTTACTACTTCCTGGGTATCTATCCTAACCGTGCCGTGACCGACTTTACGGCTGACCCTTATGTGCTTGACGTGACCAATCAGGAGAAATCAGACATCCTTGTTGCTGTTAACACAGGCAATGATGGTGCAGGTCTTACAGCAACAGCCAACCCTGTGGGGCTGATGTTCAACCATGTGATGGCAAAGCTCGTGGTTAACCTCCAGTTCCGCAACCAGTGGGGCGGCACTCCTGAGGTTGAAAGTGTGATAGCCGTAATGCGCAGCACAGCCAACATTAATTATGTCACCGACAAGGGTACTATCGTTACCGCCAATAATGAGGCAAACACAGTTAACGTCACCTTGCCTGAAACTGCAGAGAATACAAACTACACCACCATTGCCGTGCCACAGAGCGCTTTCCGAACTATCAATATTGTGATAGATGGCAAGAACTATACCTTCACCCATACCGAAGACATCGCACTTGAGAGCGGAAAATACACCACCGTCAACCTTATCGTAGGTCGCAACGAGATAACCCTCGGTTCGGTATCAATCAACAACTGGCAGGAAGGTACGAACATCAGCGGTGGTGAAGCACAGACAGATAATTAATAAACAACTCATAAAAACATAGACTGAAAATGAACAGAGTATTACAACTTCTCATGGCAGCAACCCTCATGACAGGTTTTGCCGCCTGCTCGTCAGATGACGATATGACCAACAACTTTCCTGAAGATGGCGTTGTGCGCTTCAATGTGGGAGTGAACAATCCGCAGACCCGTGCCTCGCAGCCTACCGATGGCAGCAAGGTTGCTGAGTTTGGTATCTGCATTGCCAACAGTGTCAATTCAACCTACACATACAACAACGTCAAAGTGACCGGCAGCAATATCACCGCTTGGACACCAGCCACACAGATGCTTTGGCAAAACTCCACACAGGCAGTTGACATTGTGGCTTATTCTCCTTATGTGGAAGGAGATTACAATATATCCACCACGAATCTCCCTGTCAAGGTTGAAGAAACACAAATCAAAGACGGCTACACAAGCGACTTCCTTATCTGCAAGAAGCCGGGCTTTGTGCCGAGTAAAGGACTGAGTGAAGGAGGCAAACTGAATTTGGCTTTCAAGCACGCCCTGAGCCAACTTACCATTACCGTAACGCTCGGATCAGAGTTCAACGCCCCGGATTTGGTAACCACAAATCCTATCACCGATTTGAAAGTCAACGGTACATACATTGAAGGTATATGCGACTTTACCAAGGAATCAGGCTTCGTCACAGCCAAGACTACAGAAGCCAATACCATTGCCGTTGCTCCGTCTGAGTATGGCGAATTTGAAAAAGCTACCTCTCTATCATCCAATGCAAAGGCAACCTACCAGTGTCTGCTGATACCTCAGAACATCGAGAAAGGAATATTCAGCGTAAGCTTTAAGTTGAATGGAATACCTTATACATGGACATCCAGCAAAGCCGTAACTCTCGCGGAGAACACCGCCTACACATTGGCATTGACAGCTGGCAAGGAGATAGTAGTGGCAGGAAAAATGACAGCCAACGCATGGCAGGAAGGTTCGACTTCCAATGTAGAGACCGAATAACAACCGAACAGATAAAATTTAATGATAACGACAATGAAGACAATTAAATATATGGGCATGGCGCTGATTATGGCTGCACTTGCCTCTTGCAGCAGCGATGATGACTTCGGAACGAACTGGCAGAACGACCCTACTGCTGTGCGCGTGAGTGCTAACGTTGGCGGTGTGTTTACCCGCAGCAACCCGGTGGCAACAACAGAAACAGACCAGATGAATTTCAACGGAGGTGATGCGATTACTATCTCCACAGAAGGACAGGCATCAGTGAACTACATACTTAAAGATGGCACATGGGGACCAGAAACCTCTGGGCAATTCCTCAAGTGGAGCAGCGAGTCTATGACGTTCACCGCCCGTTATCCAAAAGGAAGCGGAGATTTTATTGTACCAAAAAATCAGGATGGTATTGATAAAATAGCGTCGGCTGACTATATGACTGCGACAACAGCTTATAGTAAAATTCCCGATGACAGAAAGGTTAATTTTGACTTCGATCGTCAGATGGCTCGCGTGGTAATCACTATCGCCGGCTTTAACAATGAGTTTTCTGATAAAGCCTCAGTTTCCGAAATGTATGTAACATCTAAGGAAAGAATTGCCAAAGACGGAAGCGCAGTTACTGCAACATCTGACATTATACCTTACTCGCAGGACCGCTACGGCAAGAAAGGCAGCATATACTACGCTCTTGTAGCACCGAACACTGCAACCAACTATGAATTCATCAAACTGACAGTTAAGTATGAAAGCGATATAAAAGATCTCACAGTAAAGAACCCTGTAGCATTAGAAGCAGGAAAGAGTTACAATTTCAACCTGACCATCGGTAAGAATGAAGTAAGTCTTGGCACGGTTTCGGTTGAAAATTGGGGCAACACAGGCTCTATCTCCGGTGGGGAAGCAAGTATAGATCCAATAGATTTATCCAAAGGGAACATCAACATTACTGGCAACAGCTATTATGTCATCACCACCAATGGCGAACCCACCGCAAACACTATCACCATCAGCGGCAATGCCACCGTGCAGTTGATGAATGCTGTTATCAGTGCTGACGGCATCGGTATCGATGTCAAGAGCGGCAGTCCGACGATTATCGTGTCCGGCACGGAGAACAGTGTTACTTCCACTACTGCTACCGCCATTAATGTATGCGATGGTGCTACACTCACCATTAAAGGCAAGAACGGAACAATTGATAAGCTGACAGCCAAGGGCGGCTCCATATCTACTACTACTAATGAAAGTTCCAGTACAGCAGGAGCTGGTATCGGCAGCAGCGATGGCGGCAACATCGTTATTGAAAATGTAAGCATAGATGCTACCGGTGGAACTGGCAATCAAACTGTTACCCCCTATTATTCCGGCGGTGCAGGAATCGGCAGTTCGTCATCAGCACATTGTGGCGACATAACGATCTCAAATGCCGTGATTACAGCTACCGGTGGAAAGGGAGCTCCAGGTATAGGAATGGGAGCCGGTAAGAGCGCTTCAGCCCCTAGAATGGGGAATATTAATATCAAATCCTCTACAATCACTGCTACTGGAGGTCTTCGTGCTTCTGCTATTGGATTCCCTAATGAATATTGTTTTGATTATTCAAAGGTCACCACCTTGACCGGAGGCACAATCAATATAGAAACAGTAGAAAGCAGTGAAACTTTTCTTAATAGGCTCACGTGTGATTTAGGCACTAGCAACACGATTATAATATATAAAATTGGTAAAGGAGATATATTATGGTTTAATTATATAGGTTTGGACGGTGGAGATTGGCCGGGTGTAGTGCTGAAGGCAAGCGACCAAGAACAGACGAGAAAAGATGGAATAGGAGCGTTAAGCAAATAGTAAGAATGATATAAAACACTCCCAAGCCTGACGGGAGCTAAGTGTCAGGCTAGTTATAACAATCACTCGCCATGAGAAAGGAGTAGAACGTCGGTGAGCAAGACAGCGTGAGTCATATTCGGCAGTTATGCTGAAGGGCGTATCCCGAAAAGCCCTTATAAAACGAGTAGGGATAAAAAGTTTTAAATATGGCTGATAATGATAAAGCAGTATTGATTGGCTATGTTCTGATCGATCAATTGCAAGATAATGGCACTGAGGGTATTGTTGAATCCGGCAAGAGTGTTAGACACTTCAATAATGGGACCTCTTCGTATGAGGCAAAAAACGGATGCGTTATAGTCGGTCGAAAACATGCTGGTGATGAGAATGGTTATACATACTACCTGACGGGCAAACCTAAGATCTTTGATGTGGATTTATGTAACGAGGTAGATGAAGTTGGTATTGCCGTTCTTGATAGACATACTACCGATAGTTTCAAACAGTCTAATCTCAATTTTACCTGTGAAGGTAACAATGTGATTGTTGGACGTGCTCATACGGGTGATGAAAATGGTTTCACAACCTTTGTCTATGCAGAACTGGCCGTTCAGGAAGTTAAGCCTACCGGTGAATATAGCTATAGCATAGGAGTAGTAGAACCGAAAAAGCCTCTTTTGTTTGAAGAATCAATAAAGATTGCAAAAGAAAGCAATGGAGAATGGGCATTGTCAAAACTGGGCGAATACTATCTTCCGATGGTAGCAATGTCACACAGTGGTGATGAAAATGGAACTTCCACTTACGGATTTAAGCTGTTTGGCATCTATAGAGAGCCGATTTCTAAGGACTAACCTGCGGTATAGGCTCACCAATGAAGGTAATCACACCCTATTATTGGTGAGCCTTTTTGCGTATTAACAGTTTCATTCCTACCAATGAAACACCTTTTTGATAGGAATGAAACTATTTTCTTGAACAATGAAACTGTCTGGTTATTAGATTTTTATTATCTTTGCATCATTATTTAATAATAGTAGATAATAATGATTCTTATTAACTTTTAAATGAATTACGAAATGACAGGCTTTTCTTTATTACAATCGACTGATCTAGCCGAAATTGTAGGTGTATGTATTATATTGTCCATTGTATTGGGGGCTTTGTCCCTCATGTGGAGGGATTATAAAAACTATCTTGAGGAGAATGACGACAAGCATTTTCATGTCTTGGATTTTGTCCTCAAGGAGCAGTTGTATATATTTATCTTTCTTGTCTTAGCCTTCCTGGTAGGGGGTGAGATGTTGCTGCAAGCCTATATGTAGCAGTTCTCTTTTTTTTTTCGGATAAAAGATTTGTTAGTACGATACTTCTTTTGTATTTTTGCAGGCGATTTTTGAATTCAAATTGCAAGATATAATAACAATTATGAAAATAGGATTTGACAACGAGAAGTATCTGAAGATTCAGTCAGAACACATCAAGGAAAGAATCTCACAGTTTGACGGAAAGCTTTACCTCGAATTAGGCGGTAAACTTTTTGACGATCATCATGCCAGCAGAGTATTGCCGGGTTTTCAGCCTGACAGCAAACTGCGCATGTTCCAGAAAATCAGCGATAGCATCGAGATTGTTATCGTGAGAGCCGCAGCAGCTAAAATCATAGCTTTAATCATGTTTCTAATTTTACTGTTATAATGTTGCTTTGATGTTATTTTGTTATCTTATTCAAGTTTCGCAAGTGAGGGAATTGTTTGAAGTTAAAGAAGTTATCACTCCCTACGGTCGTTCGGGAAGTTAAGAGACAATAGTCTTCTAGCTTAAACTTAGGACATTTGTCTCTTAACTTCCCTCTAACTTCCCTAACTTCCCTTAACTTCCCATATGCGAAAGTTCAGTTATCTTAAATCTTGTCCAAAGCCTGTTTGATATCATCGAGGATGTCTTCTACATCTTCGATACCTACGGAGAGGCGAATCAGGTCTGGCGCAACACCTGCTTCCTTCAGCTGCTCTTCGCTGAGCTGGCGATGGGTGTGACTGGCTGGATGGAGCACACAGGTGCGGGCATCGGCTACATGGGTTACGATGTTGATCATGTCGAGAGAATCCATAAACTTGATGGCTGTCTCGCGGTCTCCCTTCAATCCGAAGGCGATAACACCACAGGTGCCGTTTGGCATATACTTCTGGGCAAGCGCATGATACTTATCGCCCTCCAGACCGCTATAATGAACCCAAGCCACACGCTCATCGTTCTGCAGGAACTCTGCCACCTTCTGTGCATTGGCACAATGCTGGCGCATACGGAGGTGGAGACTCTGAAGACCGAGGTTGAGGATGAACGAATTCATTGGGGCAGGGATGCTGCCGAGATCGCGCATCAGCTGAGCTACGAGTTTGGTGGTGTAACCCATCTTGCCGAAAGCCTTCACATAGGTCAGACCATGGTAGCTGTCATCCGGTGTGCAGAGACCTGGGAACTTATCAGCATGAGCCATCCAGTCGAAGTTGCCGCTGTCTACTACCACGCCACCTACCTGTGAAGCCGTACCATCCATATACTTGGTGGTACTGTGGGTAACGATGTCGGCACCCCATTCGAATGGGCGGCAGTTGATAGGCGTAGCGAAGGTGTTGTCAACGATGAGAGGTACCCCATTCTTGTGAGCAATGCGTGCAAACTTCTCGATGTCGAGTACAGCGCAGCCCGGGTTGCTGATGGTTTCGCCGAAAACAACCTTGGTGTTAGGACGGAAAGCCTTCTGAATTTCTTCTTCGCTATCGTTCGGATTCACGAAAGTACACTCGATGCCGAGTTTCTTCAGGGTTACGCCGAAGAGATTGAAGGTACCACCATAAATCTCATTAGAGGTAACGATATGGTCGCCCGCTTCGCAGATGTTGAATACAGCATAGAAGTTGGCAGCCTGACCGCTGCTGGTTAAAACGGCTCCCACGCCCCCTTCGAGTTCGGCAATCTTCTTAGCCACAACATCGTTGGTAGGGTTCTGGAGGCGGGTGTAGAAGTAGCCTTCCTTCTTCAGATCGAAGAGCATAGCCATCTCCTCAGAGTTGTCATACTTGAAAGTAGTGCTTTGATAAATTGGCACTTCAATCGGTTCGCCGTTCTTTGGCTCATAGCCTCCCTGCACGCAGATAGAGGCGGTACGTAAATTCTTTTTCATTTGTCGGTTATTGTTTTCTTTTAAACTTCATGTTTTTGCGATATGACATGTCATGCTGCCCATTGCAAGATGCAAAGATACGGCAAATCCTTGAGAATTAAGAATAATTTGCGTAAAACATTGTTCTGTAGCCAGTTTTTTTTGTACTTTTGCAGTCAAATTTGCAAAATAATAGCGATATAGTTTTATTTAAAGTAGTATGAAGATAGGTTTCGATAACGAGAAGTACCTGAAGATTCAGTCAGAACACATCAAGGAAAGAATCTCACAGTTTGACGGAAAGCTTTACCTCGAATTAGGCGGTAAACTTTTTGACGATCATCATGCCAGCAGAGTATTGCCGGGTTTTCAGCCTGACAGCAAACTGCGCATGTTCCAGAAAATCAGCGATAGCATCGAGATTGTTATCGTGATTAGTGCAGCCGATATTGAGAAGAACAAGAAGCGTGCCGACTTGGGCATTACTTACGATGAGGACGTGTTGCGTCTTCGTGGTGAGTTCCAAAACCGTGGTTTCATGGTGGGTTCTGTTGTCATCACTCATTATAATGGTCAGCCTGCAGCCATCGCCTTCAAACAGCGTTTGGAGCGCGAGGGCATCAAGACTTACTGCCATTATCTCATCGAGGGCTATCCTCATAACGTGAGTCTGATTGCCTCTGACGAGGGATTCGGTCAGAACGATTATGTTGAGACTGAGCGTCCGCTGGTTATTGTTACTGCGCCGGGTCCTGGCAGCGGTAAGATGGCGGTTTGTCTGAGTCAGCTTTATAATGAGAACAAGCGTGGGGTGCGTGCCGGTTATGCTAAGTTTGAAACATTCCCTGTTTGGAATCTTCCTTTGAAGCATCCGGTAAACATCGCTTACGAGGCTGCTACTGCCGATCTGAACGATGTGAACATGATCGACCCATTCCATCTGGAGGCATACAACAAGATTGCCATCAACTATAACCGTGATGTAGAGATTTATCCTGTGCTCAATGCGCTGTTCGAGGGTATCTATGGTAGCAATCCATACAAGTCGCCTACGGATATGGGTGTAAACATGGTAGGTTTCTGTATCTCTGATGATGAGGCTTGCTGCGAGGCATCCAAGAATGAGATTGTCCGCCGTTACTATGCGGCTACCAACAAGATGGCGGCTGGCGCTTGCAATGATGATGAGATCACTAAGATTCAGATGCTCTTCAATCAGGCTAAGATTACTACTGATTACCGCAAGGTGACGGTAGCTGCCAAGAATCATAAGAAGGAGACGGGTCATACCTCTTCTGCCATTGAGTTGGAGGATGGTACCATTATTTGCGGTCATAGCAGCGAGTTGCTGGGCTGTAGTGCCGCCTTGCTCCTGAATGTTACCAAGCAGTTGGCAGGCATAGACCATGAATTGAAGCTGATTCCTCAGTCGATGATTGAGCCTATCCAGCATACCAAGGTGAATTATCTCGGTGGTCACAATCCTCGTCTTCATACGGATGAGGTTCTCGTAGCCCTCTCTGTTCTTTCGGAGAATGATGAGAACTGCAAGAAGGCATTGGAGCAGTTGCCTAAGCTTCGTGGCTGTCAGGCTCATTGCACCGTGATGCTGAGTGATGTAGACCATAAGATCTTCAAGAAGCTCGGTGTGGATATCACCTGCGAGCCGGTATTGAAGAAGTAAATTTGGGTTGGATACTATTGAAGAAGCAAATTTGCTTTAAACAATATACCCCCGAAAAGTTATAGTTAATCTCGTAGATTGATTAATTATACCTTTTCGGAGGTGTTTGTTTTTATTTTATACAGAAACATTATCTTAATGCCATAACTCTGCTGAGGATCAGTTTCTTGTATTCCTTCTTCATGCTGTCCGGAAGGAAGGAGGCTTCTATCAGGTCGAGCCATTTCACGATGGATCGGCGGAACTTCTTGGCGATGTTGTTGATTACCTTGTCGCTGAGGCCCGATGCAGTCATTACCTTGACGAAATCGGATTTCTGAATCTTTCTCTTTCTGCCGTTGAGCGTCAGGGCGAGCTCCTCTGTATCTTCTGGCATAACTATCTTCGTGCAGAGGAGGTCGTAGGCTGGGGTTAAGCCATAACCCAATTTGCGATTGTTGTAGAGCGAGAAGTTCTTGAGATGCATGTCGGCGTTGCCCGTAATCCATGAGAAGATGACCACTTCCCAATAGTTTACGAGGTCGAGCTGCGAGAAGGAGGAATACTTCTTGATGAGTCTGGCTATCTGCTCGTAGGAACCTTTATATTTGTATTCGGTAAGGCGCTCTGACAGTTGGCACATATCTTCCATCGGTACCTTTTGTCCATCATCCAGTCGGTCTATTCTTCGGGTGATATAACAGAGTTCACCATCGGCAAAGCGAATCAGTCCGTGGGGAACCACAGCTATCTTGGCGGCTTCTGCGAGATGCATCGTGAGGTCTTCTATTTCCGGTAGACAGCGGTAGCGGTCGGTTTGTGGCTTGAGGATATATTTTCCCCAAAGACCTACGATGGTGAAGCGGGATGGTTCGTTCTTTCCGCCCGGATTGACATCGAGCGAGAGTTTTGCCTGTACACCGGTGAGGGTGGTCTGGGCACGCACTACCTGTTTTGCCAGGTCGCCGATTTCCTTTCTTACATAGGGTAGGACAGGGGCTTCCCTGGTGCCGAAGAGCTTTTTTGCGCAAGCGGGGTGGTAATCTACCTGACCAGGCTTGAGCGGTTTATAGCAATATAGACATTTCTCCATATCTTATTCTCCTTTCTGTTTTTGGGATGAACCATTCGTTTCTTCTGCTGGAGATTCGTTTGTAGGAATCACGCTTACTGCTCCGATGCAATCCTTGCAGCAGGCAAGGAGGAGCGACATTCTGTCGCGCTGGTTGATTTTCCAACTGCTTTCTGCAATGTTCAGCAGCCAGCCTTCGGGGATTAATCCATCGAAGAATGGAAACAGCACGGTATCGTGGTAGGGCTCATCGGATAAGGGGAACGTCAGACTTACGGCTTCCGCACTATCCGATGCCAGATAATCTGAATCATAGGCGAAGGTAAAGCCCGTTTCATCTTCCGTCAGCAGGCCTACGTATTGGTTGTAGAGATAAATCTTTCCTTGTTTCATGGGATTTTATTTTTATTCTTTTTTGATAGGAACGGGACCGATTTCCTGACCGAACAGGAGGAGGACCTGATTTACTTTATCGAGTCGCAAAGTTTCCTTTCCCTGTTCCAGTTCTCTTACGAATCTGAGTCCTACGCCCGATTTCGCCGCCAGATCTACTTGTGTCAATCCGAATTGCTTGCGCATTTCCTTGACGTATGATGATAATGTATTGCTCATATTCTTGTTGTTTTATACCCTATCGGGTAATATTATATATGGAATAATATTATATTATACCCTTTCGGGGGCAAATATACGAATAAAAAATGAAAATACCCCCGAAAAGGTATAATTTATAATATCATTTAACTAATTATACCTTTTCGGGGACAAAAAAAGCGTAATGAACACCTTTTAGGGTAATCTATTACGCTCTTATTTATCTAGTAATCTTTATTTTCCGAGATTATTCTTTTTCTCGTTCAGTTCTGCCTGCTTGCGCATCATCTCAGCCTGCTGCTGGCGCTGCATCTCCTGGAGAGCCTGCATTCTTGCCATCAGGCCGCTTGCCTTCTTAGGGTTGTTCTTGTTCTCCTGATAGCGCTTCTCAAGGATGGCGAGGAGTTTCTCGTCGTCGGTAGTCTTGCGCAGGGTCCACATGATAGCGGCACTGAAGAACAATGAGATGAAGTAGTAGAAGTTCAGACCGGCTGAGTAGTCATTGAACATGAAGAAGAACATCAATGGCATGAGATACATCATCCACTGCATCATCTTCATCTGCTCTGCCTGCTGACCTACCATCTGGTCGCGCTGCTGACGCATGGTCATCCAAGAGTACAACAGGTTGGCTACACAGAACAGGATACAGGTCAAACTCAAGTGGTCGCCAATCAGCCAGATGTTGGTGTTCCATTCGATGATTGGGTCGAAGGTGCTCAAGTCGTTCATCCACAAGAACTTCTCACCACGAAGCTGGATGGCATTAGGCACGAAGTTGAACATCGCAACCCAAACCGGCATCTGAATCAGCATAGGCAAGCAACCGGATAATGGGCTTACACCATACTTGGCATATTCCGCCATCATCGCCTGCTGCTTCTGCATCTGGTCTTCAGGCTTGTTATACTGAGCCGTAGCAGCTTCGAGTTTTGGTTTCAGCACGCGCATCTTGGCTGAACTCATGTAGCTCTTCTTCACCATAGGGTAGGTGATGAGCTTGAGGAGCAAGGTGATGAGAATCAATACGATACCCATTGGGAACACGTTGCTCAACCAGTCGAATACGTAGAGTGTGAAGAAACGGTTGATCCAGCGGATGATAGGCCATCCCAGGTATACGAGCTTCTGGAATTCCAAGTCCTTGCCGAAGGTACTTTCCTTCTCGGTATTCTTCAGAATCTGGAAGTCGTTAGGACCGAAGTAGAACTCAAACTCAGATGCCTTCTTGCCGGTTGGGTCGAAAGCTGTCTTCATCTTAGCCTGGAACTGCTTCAGATAGCCCGAACCCTTCTCCTGAGGGATAGAAGTCATGAAGGCATCCTTCTCGAAGTTATCCTTTGCTACGATGATGGCAGAGAAGAACTGGTTCTTGAACGATACCCAGTCGATGGCTTCTTCTATTTTCTCGTCAATCTTCTCGCTACCCTCGTTGAGGTGGTCGGTACCGCCTTCTACGTTATGGTAGGTAAGGGTAGTATAACGGTTTTCGAACATGAAACCACGTTCCTGCTGGCGTGCCTTGTCGCTCCAGTCAACATCCATCTTATTATAATTAGGTGAGAACAGACCCGCCATGCCCTGTGCCTGGAGGCTCATGTGCAGCATGTAGTCATCGCCCAATGTATAAGTCATGGTGAGCGTCTTGCCTTCACCAGCCACAGCGGTCAGGGTTACCGACTTGTCGGTCACGTTGGATGGAGTGAAGTAGAGATCGCTGGTGATGATGTTGGCTTCTTTAGCCTCGAGCATGAACTTGAGGCTCTGGTCGTTACCGTCGAAGAGGGTCACGTCCTTGGCATCAGCCGAACCGTCTTTCACCTGCAGGTTGTGTCCCACATAGCCCTTGATGACAGCCTTCTCTACAGTAGCACCTTTGGTGTTGAGTGTTAATTCTACCTTCTCGTTTTTCAATACAATCTTCTTAGCCTGGCCTTTGAGTGCCGAATAGAAGAGGGCGGTTGAGTCTGCCTCAACCTTTGCTTTGGCATTAGCCTGGCGCTTAACAGCGGCAGCCTTGCTGGCCTTTTCCATCTCGGCATGTTTAGCCTTGGCGATGGAGTCCTGAACGAATGCCGTTCTCTGTTCTTCGGCAGATGGCTGGTTGTACCAGCTAAAGCCAATCAGCACTACGGCAATCAGGAGGAAACCGATAATGTTGTTCTTGTTCATTTTTAAAATTTGAAATTAAAGGAGTAAAGGGGTTCACTCCTTTAACTCCTAATATTTACTTTTTGTTTTCTATTGCTGTCTTTACGAAATCCATGAAAAGTGGATGTGGTTTCAACACCGTACTCTGGTATTCAGGATGATACTGTGTACCTACGTACCACTTCAAGCCTGGGATTTCTACGATTTCTACCAGGTCGCTCTCAGGGTTTCTGCCTACGCACATCATGCCGTTCTTCTCAAATTCCTGCTGGAACTCGTTGTTGAACTCATAGCGGTGGCGATGGCGTTCCTGAATATGCTCCTTCCTATAGATATTGAACACGCGTGAACCCTGTTTCAGCACACACTCGTAAGCGCCGAGACGCATGGTTCCACCCATGTTTGATATGTTCTTCTGCTCCTCCATGATGTCGATGACATTGTGTGGAGTCTTCTCGTCCATCTCGCGTGAGTTGGCATCCTTGTAGCCCAATACGTTGCGGGCAAACTCGATGACCATCATCTGCATACCCAGGCAGATGCCGAAGGTAGGGATGTCGTGGGTGCGGGTATAGTGGGCGGCGATAATCTTGCCCTCGATGCCTCGCTGGCCGAATCCTGGGCAGATGACGATACCATCCTGTCCCTTCAGCTGTTCTGCCACGTTCTCTTCTGTGAGATATTCTGAGTTGATGAAGGTAATCTTCACCTTGTGGTCATTGTAGGTACCGGCATGCGAGAGACTCTCGCGGATACTCTTGTATGCATCCTGCAGGTCGTACTTGCCTACGAGACCGATGTTTACCACCTCTGTAGCCTTGTTTCTGCGGTCGAGGAATGTTCTCCAAGGACCCAGCGCAGGTGTTTCGCCGATAGGCTCGCCCATCTTGCGGAGGATGGCGGTGTCGAGGCCCTGGTTCTGCATGTTTACAGGCACCTCGTAGATGCTAGGAAGGTCTTCGCTCTGAATCACACAGTCCAAGTCTACGTTACAGAAGCTGGCTACCTTCTTCATGATTCCCTCTTCGAGATGTTTCTCGGTGCGGAGAATCAGGATATCTGGCTGAATACCTACGCTCTGCAGTTCCTTCACAGAGTGCTGGGTAGGCTTTGTCTTCAACTCGCCTGCTGCCTTCAGATAAGGCACATAGGTAAGGTGAACGTTGATGGCGTTCTTGCCCAGCTCCCATTTCAGCTGTCGGATAGCCTCCATGTAAGGGGCGCTCTCGATGTCGCCGATGGTTCCGCCAATCTCGGTAATCACGAAGTCATAGTGATACTTCTTGCCGAGCAGCTTCACGTTGCGCTTGATCTCGTCGGTGATGTGAGGCACCACCTGGATGGTTTTGCCGAGATAATCGCCACGACGCTCCTTGTCAATGACTGCCTTGTAGATACGACCAGTGGTGAGAGAATTCGCTTTTGTAGTCTGAATGCCGGTGAATCGCTCGTAGTGTCCGAGGTCGAGGTCGGTCTCCATACCATCTACCGTTACGTAGCACTCACCATGCTCATACGGGTTCAGCGTACCCGGGTCGATGTTGATGTATGGGTCAAACTTTTGGATAGTAATGTTGTAACCTCTTGCTTGAAGAAGTTTACCGATGGATGAAGATATGATTCCTTTACCCAAAGAAGAAACCACACCACCAGTTACGAAGATGTACTTTGTTTCAGCCACGATATTTATAATTTAAATTAGAATAATTTGGCTGCAAAGTTACGACATTTTTGTGAAATGAGCAAAAATATTCCTAATAAAGGGCATAGATTTATGAATTATTTATTACCTTTGTGCCCAAATTTATAAAATTAAGGTATGAAAATAAAATTTGGATTACTCGTTCTTGCGTTCCTTTCGGCTCTGACGCCTGTTTCTGCCCAGCGCAAATTGAAGAAGGTGGAGCCCGGAGAGGCATCGAAGAACAGGTTGGCTGAAAGCTATGCTGACTCGCTCTTGATGTGCCGTCAGCGCATCGATTCCATGAAGATGGATTCGAAGGATAGCAGATATGCTCAGCTCTTCACGCCGCTCACGTTCTATCATGGGCCGGCAGCACGCATGTTGCGACTCAAGCCTCAGGGTGGGGTGAAGGATTCGCTCGGAACGATGCTCGACCAGACGCTGATGGAGGTATATCTCAAGCGTCCCGACCTGGTGCGCAATACTGAGTCTCATCTCAAGGAGGTGGGGGCACCGCTGGCTGCACAGAGCAAACCGAAGAAGAATCATCCTGACATCGTAGAGCAGGTGGCTCCGAAGGCGATTGAGGTGGATGCGGCGCCGATGGATATCGTCATCACCCGTCCTAACTTCTGGACCATAGGCGGCGATTATTATCTGCAGTTCCTGCAAAACTATGTTTCTGACAACTGGTATAAGGGTGGTGAGAGTAATTATTCGGTGCTCGGAAGAGTGACGATGTTTGCCAACTACAATAACAAGCAGAAGATAAAATGGGATAATAAGGTGGAGATGCGCCT
The DNA here is from genome assembly GCA_021622245.1 of Segatella copri. Classification (GTDB taxonomy): domain Bacteria; phylum Bacteroidota; class Bacteroidia; order Bacteroidales; family Bacteroidaceae; genus Prevotella; species Prevotella copri_J. Next base: position 38,838 of record JAJVTK010000007.1, read on the forward strand.
GGGTTATCAGACTTCGAAGGGTGATACGGTTCATACGCTGAAGACGAGCGACGATATGATACGATACACCGGAAAACTCGGTCTGCAGGCTTCCAGAAAGTGGTATTATACCATCCAGCTGATTGGCCAGACTCAGTTTACGCATGGTTACAAGAGTAATGACAAGACGGTTTATTCCGATTTCTTCTCGCCATTCAATCTGAATCTCTCTGTCGGTATGGATTATAATGTAGACTGGTTCAATCACCGCCTGAAGGGTAGTGCCCATCTGGCTCCTCTGGCTTTCAACTGGAAGTATGTGGGCAGAGCGTCGCTGGCTACGCGGTACGGACTGGATGAGGGAAAGCATGGCATGACCGATTACGGTTCTGAGTGTACCTTCGACCTGTCGTGGCAGATAGCGGATAATATCAAGTGGAAGACCCGTCTCTGGGGATACACCACTTACAAGCGTGCTGAAATAGAGTGGGAAAACACCATTACCTTCCAGTTTAACCGCTATATTTCTACCAACATCTTCCTCTATCCGCGTTTCGACGATGGTGTGAAGCGCAAGGACGACCAGAGCTACTGGCAGTTTAAGGAATTCATGTCAGTAGGTTTCTCTTATTCATTCTAGGATAAGGTGTTGGCAGTAAACACAATAAAGGCTCGTTCCTGTAGCAGGAGCGAGCCTTTGTTGTATCTGTTAGAATCTGAAGCAAACCTCGGCATCTGCCATGGAGTAATTATGCTTCGCGAGTGTCTTGTCGTTGATGAGCGCATACTCGGTAAGGATAGAGATTCGCTTGCCGATATGGAAGTTCAAACCTGCCTCATACTGGGTTCTCTGCATGTTGCTCTTGCCGTTAGGCTGATACATGTCGTAACGCGCCTTTACGTCGATACGGCTGTTCTTTGGCAGCTGAGCCAATGGGGCGATAACCAATCCATATACACCCTGTGCCTTGTCGCCGATTTTTGCATTCAGATTGCAGTCCTTGGCGTTGGCATCGTTGAAGTTGGTGATGCTCTTTGCAAAAGCCTTGCCAGTAGAGTGGATATACTCAGAACGTACGGTCCAGCCGTCTTTCTTATATTCGAAAGAGAAGGCGTAGCGGTTCTGGTTCAGGCTGCGGGTACCGCTGAAAGTCTCTTTTACAGGTTTTCCATCCTTGTCAAGAACGGAATTTCCAGCAGCATCTTTTTCGTAGATGATGTTTCCCTGTTCATCATCGTTCCATGTTCCCTTTCTTGCATAAGAACCGGTCCATCCGAAGGCACCGATGCGCATGCCGCTTACAGGCATTACCCATATACCACCAATCACATTCTTCTGCTGGTCAACGTCCTTGGTGTTGGTTCCCTGTCCGTTGAATACGCCAATCTGATAGTGCAGCAGGTTTCTGCCGTTGGCATTCTTGAGGAAATCACCCTGGAACTGAAGACCGATGTCACGACCGTTGGATGCGTGTTCTCCGGCACGGTCGCTGAAACCAGCCAGCTTGCTCACGTTCTGTGAATATCCCATGAAGCCCTGGTCGATAGGGTGCATCGGATTCTCAAAGGTGAATGGGTTCTTAAACTGACCGATCTTCACCTTGAAGTATTCATATTTCTGCCATTCTGCAAACAGATCCACCATTCTCGGACTGGAACCGAGGGTAGAGGTGTTGCCGTTGAACTGAATCTGAGTCTTCCAGTAGAAGTCGCCTGCTATGCGACCTTCGAGAGAGAGACGCGCCATACGGATGTTGAATGAGTTGGATTCGGCATCTTTCTGTCCGCTGTACTGATACTGGGTCATTCCATAACCCGACAATTTCACGTTGCTCAACCATGATGGTATTTCGATGGTCTGCTTCTGCTGGGCGCTGGCTGAGAGTGAAGCTACAGCCATGAGCGCCAGGATGATACTCTTTTTCATCTTGTTTCTATTTTGATTTCTAGGTTTATCTCTTTTCGAGCAGTACCACGTTCTCTACGTGAGGGGTATGAGGGAACATATCCACCGGCTGTACGGCTGCTACCTTATACTGGGCATCCATCAGCTGCAGGTCGCGTGCCTGGGTAGCTGGGTTGCAGCTTACGTATACGATGCGCTTTGGGGCTGCATTCAGAATCACGTTTATTACGTCTGGGTGCATTCCGGCACGTGGAGGGTCGGTGATGATGACATCAGGACGACCGTGCTGCGCGATGAAATCGTTGGTCAGGATATCCTTCATATCGCCTGCATAGAAGAGGGTGTTCTCGATGTTGTTCACCTGAGAATTCACCTTCGCATCCTCTATGGCCTCTGGCACGTATTCGATACCGATTACCTTCTTTGCCTTGTGAGCCACGAAGTTGGCGATGGTTCCGGTTCCGGTGTAGAGGTCGTAAACCAGCTCGTCGCCGGTGAGGTTGGCAAACTCGCGAGCCACGCAGTAGAGGTGGTAAGCCTGCTCGGTATTGGTCTGGTAGAAACTCTTCGGACCCACCTTGAACTTCAGGTCTTCCATCAGTTCGAAGATGTGGTCGTTGCCCTTGAAGAGGCTGAGTTCCAGGTCGTTGATGGTATCGTTGCCCTTCTGGTTGTCCACGTACATGAGCGATGTAATCTGAGGGAACTTGTCAGCCACCTGCTGCATCAGTTCCAATGCTCTCTGCTCATCGCCCTCCTCATCGTAATGGAACTGGAAGACGAGCATCCACTCGCCGGTGTTCGAATTACGGATCATCATGTTGCGGAGCAAACCGTGCTGCTCACGGAGATCGTAGAAGGTATAGTCATGAGAATCAGCATATTCGAAGACGAAGTTGCGGATTTCGTTGCAGAGGTCGTCCATCAGCCAGCACTTCTTGATAGGATAAATCTTGTCGAAGGCTCCGGTGATATGGAAACCGATGGCGTTCTGTGCGTGGCGCTCCTTGAGTGAAGATACGGTGTCATCCTCTTTCTGTGGGAGCTGAGCCAGTTCCTCGGCGGTGAACCATCGCTTGTTGCTGCATCCGAACTCAATCTTGTTGCGGTACTCCTGGGTCTTCACGCTGCCCATGATAGGGCGGAATTCTGGGAGTTCAATCTTTCCGATGCGGGTGAGCTGGTCTTCCACCTGTTTCTGTTTAGCCTTGATCTGCTCCTCGTAAGGCAGGTTCTGCCATTTGCATCCGCCGCAGATACCGAAGTGCTCGCACATCGGCTCCTGTCGCACCTCGCTCTTCTTGATGAAGCGAACCACCTTGGCTTCGCAGTACTTATGTTTCTTCTTTACTACCTGCAAGTCGACAACATCGCCTGGCACACAGAATGGTACGAAGACGACCTGGTCGTCTACTCGTGTGATGCACTTACCCTCGGCTGCTACTGCCTCGATGGTGATGTTCTCTAACAGAGGTAATGGTTTACGTTTTCTTGCCATAATAATGTTTTGTATTTTTTATGGGTGCAAAGATACTGCAATTTTATGAGAAATGCAAGAGTTGTCCCGAATTATTTGCTTTTAAAAGTAAAAAGGCGTTTAAAGGTAAAAAAGTAAAAAGGTAAAAAAGTAAAAAGATTATCAGGCGATAACAAAAGTAACAAGAGTAACAGGTAATATTCGGTGGTTGTAAAGGGATGAAATGTGAATGTGAATGTGAATTTGAAATGTAAGTGAAGAAAACGGACTGTCATGTGTATCCTTTTGTCAAGGCTGTTTATTGATGATTTTTGATAGTATATATTTTAATTGTACGTACGCGCGTACCTTATTATATTGGAATTAAATGATATTAATATCATTACATGCATTCTTTTTTCTTTGCTTACATTTCAAATTCACATTCACATTCACATTTTTACATCAGAGGTCACCTGTTACTTTTGTTACTTTTGTTATCGCCTGATAATCTTTTTACTTTTTTACCTTTTTACTTTTTTACCTTTAAACGCCCTTTTACCTTTAAAACTGCGTCCCGACGCAGCCGTTGCTACGTCGCGACGTGTCTGGCTCTGCGTCGGGACGTAGCCATCGCTACGTCGGGACGCAGTTTCGGGGGCATCGCCAGGGGTGTAAAAGGCATCGTAATACAGCCCGAAATCCCGGGAAGTGCACTTTCAAATTCGTCACATTTCTTCCTATAGGATTCTGGATTGTTAAATTTCTGCCCGTGTGTGCGTCAACAGTATAAAATGTAATCTCGGGATAGCAAAAAAGCGTATAAAAGTTTGGTAGTATCAAATAAAAATCGTATCTTTGCATTACAATTAATAATTACCAACGTTAAACGGAATAAAATATTATACCTATAACAATTATGAACGAAAAAAGAGTTTATACATTCGGAAACGGAAAAGCAGAAGGCAATGCCCAAATGCGAGAAGTACTTGGTGGTAAAGGCGCAAACCTTGCCGAAATGAACCTGATTGGTGTACCTGTTCCTCCAGGTTTCACCATTACAACAGACACTTGTAATGAATATTATGAAGTGGGTGAGGAAAAAATCAAAGAACTTCTTCAGGACGAAGTGAAGGCTGCTGTGGCTCATACTGAGGCATTGATGAACAGCAAGTTCGGTTCTGTAGAGAATCCACTCCTCGTATCAGTACGCTCAGGTGCACGCGCATCTATGCCTGGTATGATGGATACCATCCTCAACCTCGGTTTGAATGACGAAGTAGCTGAGGGATTGGTCAAGAAGACCGGTAACCCTCATTTCGTATACGATTCATATCGCCGTTTCGTACAGATGTACGGTGACGTCGTTATGGGATTGAAGCCTGTAAACAAGGAAGATATCGACCCATTCGAGGCTATCATCGAAAAGGTGAAGGAAGAGCAGGGCGTTACGCTTGACAAGGACCTCTCTGTAGAGTCGCTCAAGAAGCTCGTTGAACTCTTCAAGGCTGCCATCAAGGAGCAGACTGGTCAGGATTTCCCTACCAACCCAATCGATCAGCTCTGGGGTGCTATCTGCGCTGTATTCCGTTCTTGGATGAACGAGCGCGCTATCCTCTACCGCAAGATGGAAGGTATTCCTGATGAGTGGGGTACTGCCGTATCTGTCATGGCGATGGTATTCGGTAACATGGGCGATACATCTGCTACTGGTGTTTGCTTCTCACGTGACGCTGGTAATGGTGAGAATCTCTTCAATGGTGAGTATCTTATCAACGCACAGGGTGAGGACGTGGTAGCCGGTATCCGTACTCCACAGCAGATTACAAAGATCGGTTCCCAGCGTTGGGCTGAGCGTGCAGGTATCTCTGAAGAGGAGCGCGTAGCTAAGTATCCTTCTATGGAAGAGGCTATGCCTGAACTTTATAAGGAACTTGATGCTCTCCAGGATAAGCTGGAGCACCACTATCACGATATGCAGGATATGGAGTTCACCGTACAGGAAGGCAAACTCTGGTTCCTCCAGACTCGTAATGGTAAGCGTACAGGTACAGCTATGGTGAAGATTGCCATGGATCTCCTCCACGAGGGTATGATTGATGAGAAGACTGCTATCTTGCGCTGTGAGCCTCAGAAGCTCGATGAGCTTTTGCACCCAGTATTCGATAAGCTGGCTCTCTCTAAGGCTAAGGTCATCACACAGGGCCTCCCTGCATCTCCAGGTGCTGCCTGCGGTCAGATTGTATTCCATGCAGACGATGCTCAGGAGTGGCATGAGGACGGCAAGAAGGTCATCATGGTTCGTATCGAAACATCTCCAGAAGACCTCGCTGGTATGTCAGCTGCCGAGGGTATCCTTACCGCTCGTGGTGGTATGACTTCTCACGCTGCCGTTGTAGCCCGTGGTATGGGTAAGTGCTGTGTATCAGGTGCCGGCTCTATCAATGTAGACTACAAGACTAAGACTGTTGAGATTGAGGGCGTAGTTTACAAGGAGGGTGATTACATCTCTCTGAACGGTTCTACTGGTCAGGTTTACGCAAGACAGATTGAGACAAAGGCTGCAGAGCTTTCAGGCGACTTCAAGGAGTTGATGGATCTCTGCGACAAATATACAAAGATGGAAATCCGTACCAATGCGGATACTCCACACGATGCTGAGGTAGCCCGTGCATTCGGTGCCAAGGGTATCGGTTTGACACGTACAGAGCACATGTTCTTCGATGATCAGAAGATTGTTGCGATGCGTGAGATGATTCTGGCAGACTCAGTTGAGGGTCGCGAGAAGGCACTTGCCAAGCTCCTCCCATATCAGAAGGCTGACTTCTACGGAATCCTGAAGGCTATGGACGGCTGCCACGTGAACATCCGCTTGCTCGACCCACCTCTCCACGAGTTCGTACCTCACGATTTGGCTGGTCAGGAGACCATGGCTAAGGAGATGGGCGTAAGCGTAGAGGAAATCAAGAGACGTGTGAATTCTCTGGCAGAGAACAACCCAATGCTCGGTCATCGCGGTTGCCGTCTCGGTATCACATTCCCAGAGATTACAGCCATGCAGACCCGTGCCATCCTCGGTGCAGCCTGCGAGTTGAAGAAGGAAGGTTACAACCCATGTCCTGAAATCATGGTTCCGCTCATTGGTACCGTTCAGGAGCTCAAGCAGCAGAAGGCTATCATCCTCGCTACTTCTAAGGAGGTATTCGCTGAGTACGGCGTAGAGGTAGAATTTGAGATTGGTACCATGATTGAGATTCCTCGTGCTGCCCTTACAGCAGGTCAGATTGCAGAAGAGGCTCAGTACTTCTCATTCGGTACTAACGACTTGACACAGATGACCTTCGGTTATTCTCGTGACGACATCGCTTCATTCCTCCCTGCATACATGGAGAAGAAGATTCTGAAGGTTGACCCATTCCAGGTTCTCGACCAGGAGGGTGTTGGTCAGCTCATCAAGATGGCAGTAGAGAATGGTCGTGCTACCCGTCCTAACCTGCGCACAGGTATCTGCGGTGAGCATGGTGGTGAGCCATCATCAGTTAAGTTCTGTGCTAAGGTTGGCATGAATTATGCATCCTGCTCACCTTTCCGCGTCCCAATCGCCAGACTTGCTGCGGCGCAGGCTGCTGTTGAGGAGTAAATCTCTTCAGAAAGAAGATTGTACGATTAATGATTAGATAATTAGAGGAAAGTGTTTCGTAATGAAGCGCTTTCCTCTTTTTCGTCTTTTTTAGGTTAAATTTCGAAAGAAAATGAGCAAATCATTTGCAAGTTACATTTATTTTCCGTAATTTTGTCGGAAAATAGAGAAATATGGAAGGATTGGTCATGATTTATGCGACGATTACGGTCGTTGCTGGTGCCATGGCACTATGGCTTCATACGAAATGGGGCAAGAAATTCTTAGAGAATCTCTAATGGTTGGTATTGCTGCAGAATCCTCTGTGCCCTGAATAATGTTCACGCATGCTCTGAAATAGACAGGCACCAGATGCTCCCGGCACGCCCTGAAAGGGCAGAAGCTCCTAGCCCAGGGCAACGCCCTGGGTAATATTGAGTTGTAGCCCTGCGCCCTGTAAGGGCAAAAGCTTTAAAATAATAGCTGTAGGGAAGCTTTTGCCCTTACAGGGCGTAAGTACCATCTCTATATCATACCCAGGGTGTTACCCTGGGCTAGGAGCTTCTGCCCTTTCAGGGCGTGTGGAGCTACCTGCGTAATTTAGTAAATAATATAAAGGCTTCAAAAATGAATACATTGGCTTTAACTTTTGCAATATGCTTGGTTCCTGCAACTGCATTTTTGATTTGGCTCTTTACTCCTTGGGGAAAGAAGTGGTCTAAGGAATTGTAGTGATGAAGAAGATAAAATATATATTATGTGCTTGCATGATGATGGCAAGTATGGGCATGGAAGCCAAGTCGATGAAAGACTTGCTGGTTTCGATGCCCGATTCTGTTGTGCCTTATCTCAACCACAACCTGCGGTTGGAATTTACTGAGCTGCAGGAGATGGGAGTGAAGGCAGAAGTGAAGAATCTGTTAGGTGAAACGAGTGTGATGGATACGCTGACTGCTGATTTCGCCCAGTTGAGAACGAGTAAGAGCGCTACTTTGCAGATGAAGAAACTGCCATCGGCTAACGGCGATTCGCTGCTTTGCGTGGTGAAGACTTTTGCCGGAGTAGAGAAGGAGAGCGAACTCTATCTCTTTAATCAGGATTGGCAGGAGCAGGATGCCAGCAGAATTTTCGATGGAAAATCATTGCAGGAACTGGCTTCTTCGCTTGTAGCTAAACCCGATACGATGAGCGAGGCTAAGTTTGATGAACTCAAGGGGAAAATTGAACTCAAAATCGTGAGTGCTCTGCTCCTGCAACATGAAAACAGCCTCGTAGTGCGCTTGGCTTTACCTTTCGTGTCTGCTGACGATAAGAAGGCTGTAAATGCAATAAAAGTGCAAAGAAAATTTAACTGGAATGGTAAAACTTTTAAGGAGAGTTAAATTCTTGAAGTTTTTAGGTATAAACTATTGCAGGTTACAAGATTATTTGTACCTTTGCATCGTGTTTTTCATGGTATTAGATTATTAAGGTTAATAAAAGATTGGTTGTCGTGAGACAATCAATTTTTTTTTGTCCCTATCTGAAGGCATCAGCCCCTTGTCTTTCCCATCGGCTGGAGGCCGTTGGTTCAGACCGCAGGGCGATGTTTAGAAGATAACCATTCCGATGATACCGCAGATGAAAAGCAGCAGGATAGGGTTGGTCTTTCTGAATTTTGTGAAGTAGAAAGCAGCCAGAAACAGCACGATGCTTGCTCCGAAGACAAACGGATTGTCGGTTGGTGATCCGAAGTTCTCTTTATTCATCAGGAGAACGGCGGCAGCAGCTATCAGTCCGATGATGGCAGGCCGGAGTCCCGCAAAGATATCCTTTACGATTTTAGAATCCTTGTGCGTAATCAGATAACGGCTGATGAGAATCATGATGATGAAAGGCAGCCATATGATGGAGAGCGAAGCCAATACCGAACCCAGACAGGCTGCCCAGGTAGGATAGCCGTCGTGAAGGCAGGCGGTATAACCTACGTAGGTGGCACAGTTGATGCCGATAGGTCCCGGTGTAGACTGGCTGATAGCCACAATATCCGTAAACTCAGCATTGGTAAGCCAATGGTTCTTCACTACCGTCTCGTTATGGATGAGCGAAAGCATCGCATATCCGCCACCAAAATTAAATGTACCAATCTTGGTAAATATCAGAAATAATTTCAGAAATAGCATAATCTCTATATTTTTTTTACCTTTTTACTTTTTTACCTTTCCATAGAGCCATCCCAGCATACCGGCTGCGATGATGATGTAGATAGGGGAGATACCGAAAGCTGCAATCTGCAGACAGCAGACAACGGGAATCCAGATGTTGTAGCGGTTGATGTTTGCCGTCTTTGCCATCTTGAAGCAAGGCGCAGCAATGAGCGCTACCACGGCAGGGCGCACACCCATGAAGAACTTACCCACCCAATAATTGTCCTTGAAATGCTGGAAGAACATGGCGATGATGAGAATGGCGATGATAGAAGGCAGGGCGATGCCTATGGCACCCACAATGCCTCCCCAGACTCCCTTCAGCTTATAGCCGATATGACTCGCCATGTCGATGGCGAATATGCCCGGAGTGGTCTGAGCCACTACCATGATATCCATGAACTCCTGCTTGTCCATCCACTTGTTCTTGTCTACAAATTCCTGTTCCATGATCGGTATCATGGCGTAGCCTCCACCTAGCGTGAAAGCCCCGATTTTATTGCACGTGAGGAAAAATTTTACTAACATATCTGTTGTTTCTATATTATTTTTCTCTTATATCTGTTGAAATCGACTGCAAAAATACACATAATTTGTTAAATATGCTAGCTTTCATGCGGATAATCTTCAAAATCGTGTGCTTTTTACCCGAAAATTTGTATCTTTGCAGCTAATATTTTATAATAAAAAGACATTAAACTATGAATCTGAAAGTACGCCTAGCAGTGATGAACTTCCTGGAGTTTGCAGTTTGGGGAGCTTATCTCACGTCTATGGGCAACTATCTCGGCAAGGCTGGGATGGGTGCTGAGATTTCCTGGTTCTATACCATACAGGGAATCGTATCTATTTTTATGCCTACATTGATGGGCATTGTGGCAGATAAGTATATCCAGCCGCAACGTCTTTTGGGCTATTGTCACCTTTTGGCAGGAGCAGCCATGATAGGTCTGTTCGGTATGGGACAGGCTAGTCAGACTCCTAATGAGGCAATGTTTATTGCCGTTTACACCTTCAGCGTGGCTTTCTATATGCCTACATTGGCATTGTCAAATACTTCGGCATTCAGTATATTGAAGAGCAACGGGCTCGACACCGTGAAGGCTTTTCCGCCAATCCGTGTGTTCGGAACCGTGGGCTTCATCCTCACGATGTGGATTGTGAACTGTGCTACTTGGGACAACGGTTCATTCTCGTTCCTGTTGAGCGAGAACGCCCATAAGTTCCAGTATACCCATTATCAGTTCCTGGTATCGGGAGTGCTCAGCATCCTTCTCTTCCTCTATTGCTTCTCATTGCCAGCCTGTCCTATCGTGAAGAAAGAGACAAAGAGCTGGGTAGAGACATGGGGTTTCGATGCCTTCAAACTCTTCAAGAGCCGTGAGATGGCGATGTTCTTCATCTTCTCTTGCATGCTCGGTATGAGTCTGCAGGTAACCAATGGCTATGCCACTCCGTTCATCACCAGTTTCAAGGGCGATCCTGCGATGCTCGATACTTTTGCAGCTAACAATGCTACGCTCCTGGTATCCATCTCTCAGGTGGCCGAGGCGCTCTGCATCCTTCTCATTCCGTTCTTCCTGAAGCGTTATGGCATCAAGGTTGTGATGCTCATCGCCATGATGGCATGGGTTTTGCGATTCGGTTTCTTCGGATTGGGCAATCCTGCATTCCCGGGTGTTACCTTCTTCATCCTCTCATGCATCGTTTACGGTGTAGCCTTCGACTTCTTCAATGTGTCGGGCGGTCTGTTTGTAGACCAGAAATGTGATGTGAAGGTAAGAGCATCGGCTCAGGGACTGTTCATGCTGATGACCAACGGTCTGGGAGCATCTATCGGAACCATTCTCGCAGGTATGGTCATCAACCATTACTGCCACTGGACAGATGATGGCTACCTGATGGGTGACTGGAAAACCTGCTGGTTCATCTTTGCCGGTTATGCGCTCGTGGTAGCAGTAGCCTTTGCTGTCCTCTTCCGTCCGAAGAAAGAACAGAAATAAGGAAGAAAAAGTGTCATACTCAACGCGAGAGTAAAAACAGAATGTTACGTAAGAATATAAATAAATTTAAATAAAGAAAGGGTACATAATGATGTTGTACAAACTTAAACTCGCTGCCTGCTTTGGCATTCCGGAAGCTTCCGGGACATGTATTATTAGTTTGGTAGACGAATCCGAAAAAAGAGCTTTGTCTATTATGACTAATGAATATGTAGCAGAGCAGCTGAAGGCATGTAATTCGAAAACTTCTGATTTTAAAAATGATGTGATCTCTGTACTTTGGACACTATTTGATAGGCAAAATGTAGACGATTTCTATCTCGAATTCGATGCTACGCCAGAGAGGGGAGTATATGCTACTCTTGTGAATAAAATCACAAATGAACGTATGAGCATCAAGACTGACCAGGCTGTGTTGCTGTCTGTGGCTGCGGATATAGAAATGTATACAACAGAGCTGGTTATAAAGGAAATTTCTACTCCTTTTAATAAAAATGATATGAGCTCGGCTTCTTGTGCAGTACCTATTTCGGCTTTGCCAGACCAGATGCTCGAAAAAGCATTGGATTGTGCCATTAATGAAGAAGATTACGAAACAGCCTCAGCCATTCGTGATGAGATAGAGCGCCGCAAAGGCAAAAAAAGTGAATAATTAACGGATATTCTTACGGAATAACAGAAAAAGAAACAATAAGAGGAAATGAAAGAAGTTAGATTTTTCTATGTGCCAGATGCGGCTACACAGACAGAACTGCCTCAGGAAGAGGCTACTCATGCACTCAGGGTTTTGCGCATCCAGGCAGGAGACGAATTGTTCCTGATGGATGGCAAGGGGGTGTTTTATCGTGCTGAAGTATCGCTGGCCACCAATAAACGGTGCATCTATGAGGTGAAGGAGGTTATGCCGCAGCAGCCTGCCTGGCGCGGACACATTCACCTGGCCATCGCCCCGACAAAGATGATGGACCGCATTGAATGGATGGCAGAGAAGGCTACGGAAATCGGCTTCGATGAAATCTCTTTCCTCAACTGCAAGTTCTCTGAACGAAAGGTAATCCGCATAGACCGCATAGACAAGATTGTGGTTTCTGCCGTCAAGCAGAGCCACAAGGCTTGGAAACCTGTGGTCAACGAACTGCAGAACTTTAAAGATTTTATTACTACTCCCCGCAATGGCAGAAAGTTTATCTGCCATTGTTATGAGGAGATAGAAAAGAAAGACTTTTTTGCCGAGATTTCCAAGTCATGTCCAGCCGATGATTCTGCCGGAGCAGCCCAGGAGGGTGCTGATGACATCACCGTGCTGGTAGGACCTGAGGGCGATTTCTCTATCGATGAGGTGAGACTGGCCCTGGAAAACGGATATGAGAGTGTTTCGCTTGGCACCAGTCGCCTCCGTACGGAAACAGCAGGATTGGTGGCTGTCAACATGTGCCATCTGGCAAGAGCTTTATAATATTTACTAGTGTGATGAAAAGATTGTATAAGAGTTTGATGTTCATGTGCTTGGCTGTCGTATTGGGATTGCTGAGCTCATGCTCGGGCACTGACTATCTCAATGCCATTCCAAAGAAAAGTACTGCGCTCATCTCTGTTGACATGCAGCAGATGGCATCCGGCAAAAGCGATGAAGACAAGGCGGGAATGCTCAAGTCTCTGTTGCACGTTGAGGATGCATCGAAGTGTGGCATCGACATCTCTGAGAAGATATTCCTCTTTGAGAGTGCTGATGGCAACCTCGGACTTTGTGCCAAGGTGAGCGATGAGGGCGATGTGGAAGACTGGCTTGCCTCGCTTGCCAAACAGCATATCGCTACAGAGGTGAAAGAGCGCAAAGGCTTTCATTTCTCTGTATTGAAAAATTCGTGGCTGGTTGGCTTTTCTGATCAGGCACTCCTCGTTATGGGACCGGTTGTAGCCGATGCGCAGGCCCAGCTTCAGCAGCAGATGGTGAAATATCTGAAGGCTGATGAGGACGAAGGTATTACCGCATCGCCTATGTTTGAACGTCTGGAAACCATCACTTCGCCTATGGCTATGGTGGCTCAGGCTCAGGCTTTGCCGGAGAAGTTCGTAGCTCCATTTACCCTCGGCACTCCTAAGGATACCGACCCTTCACAAGTAGTAATTGCTGCCGAGATGGACGTGAAAGACGGTATCTTGCAGGTGAAGGGGGAAACCTTCTCCTTTAATAAGGAAATAGATGAGGCCCTGAAGAAGGCGGCTCAAACCTATCGTCCGGTCAAAGGCAGCTACGTCAAGTCGATGCCTGCTGATGCCCTGGCGGGTATCTTCATGAACGTAAAGGGCGAGCAGTTCCTGCCGATGATGCAGAGCAACCGCAGTCTTCTGACTCTCCTGATGGGTATCAACCAGGCCATCGATATGGATAATATCATCCGAAGTGTAGATGGAGATATGGCTATCGTGATGCCTTCGCTTACAGATAACAACATGCAGATGACGATGGCTGCTAAACTGTCGCATGCCAAGTGGTTGGGCGATGTTGATTATTGGAAAACTTCATGCCCGGCTGGTGCGAAGATTGCCAATTGGGGCAAGAATGCTTACTTCTATACCGACGGCAAGACCTCGTTCTATTTCGGTGTAACAGACGACAAGCAGTTCTTTAGCGGCAGCGACCAGCTGATGGCGCAATATGCCGTGAAACCAAGTAATCATCCGATAGATGCAAAGATTCAGAAACTCATCGTCGGTCAGAAACTGGCAATGGTCATCAATCTCGCCAAGAGTTCTGATAGTGACGGCTCGGGCAAGGATGATGCCATCTCTACCGTAACCGGTCTGCTCACCCCAGTCTTCGGAAATCTTACTTCAGTGGTTTATACTTTAAAGGTAAAAAGGTAAAAGGGTAAAAAGGTAAAAAAGACCTTATCCCCCTTGAGCCCCCGTTCCTAGCGATTCTATCGCTAGTCCCCCCAAGTCCTAATTTTAAAGGGAAAAAAGATAAAACATTAAATAAAAGAACAAAGTGGAAAAGATTCAGCTTCATTCCGTTCTCCCACAGGTTTTTGCCCAGCGCAACGACTTGGATTCGGAGATATGGAAGCAGGATGTTACCTTCGAGAAAGGTCATCTTTATCTTATCGAGGCAGAGAGTGGCAGCGGAAAGAGTACTTTCTGCAGCTATGTGCTCGGCTATCGTCACGACTACAGCGGAAGCGTGATGTTCGACAATGATGTTACCGCCAACTACAAGGTGAAAGACTGGGTAGAGATGCGCAAGCGTCACATCAGCCATCTCTTTCAGGAACTCCGTCTCTTCCCTGAGCTTACTGCCCTGGAGAATGTAGAAATTAAGAACAAAATAACCGGATTCAAGACGCGTGAGCAGATTCTTAAATGGTTTGATATGCTCGGTATTGCTGATAAGGTAGATGCCAAAATCGGCAGAATGTCGTTCGGACAGCAGCAGCGTGTGGCAATGATGCGTGCGCTCTGTCAGCCTTTTGACTTCATTCTGGCTGATGAGCCTATCAGTCACCTCGACGACAACAATTCGCGCATCATGGCAGATATCATGATGACCGAAGCGAAGGAGCAGGGGGCTGGCGTCATCGTAACCAGTATCGGTAAGCACATGGACTTGCCCTACGAGCATACATTTAAGTTGTAATTTAACATTTAACATTCAACACTTAACATTTAAAAAATGAATCTCGTTTGGAAATTATTGCGTCAGCATATCAGCATACCTCAGTTTGCGGGCTTTGCCTTCGCCAATCTCTTCGGTATGCTCATCGTTCTTTTCGGCTTTCAGTTTTATAAAGACGTGCTGCCTGTCTTCACTCAGCAAGACAGTTTCATGAAAGCCGACTACCTCATCATGAGCAAGAAGATTGGTATGGGAAATACCATCAGCGGTCGTTCCAATACCTTCTCGGGTTCAGAAATAGACGAAATCGGTGGCCAGAAGTTTGTGAAGAAGATAGGAAAATTCACCTCTACTGAATATAAGGTAGATGCCCAGATGGGTGTCAACGGCGTGAATGTTCTGAATAGCGAACTCTTCTTCGAGAGTGTGCCTGACGGTTTTGTTGATGTGCCACTCAAGGACTGGAAATATACGCCGGGAACTCAGGAAGTGCCAATCATCCTCCCGCGTACCTATATTAATATGTATAACTTCGGTTTCGCCCAGAGTCATTCGCTCCCTAAAATCAGCGATGGACTGATGGGCATGATCGATTTCAATATCCAGATTCAGGCTGGCGGCAAGAAAGAGCAGTTCAAGGGAAAGGTTATCGGTTTCTCTTCGCGACTCAACACCATCCTCGTTCCTCAGGCATTCATGGACTGGAGTAACCAGGAATTCGCTCCAAACCAGAAGAGCGATCCTAACCGTCTCATCGTAGAGGTAGGAAACCCGGGAGACGAGAACATCACCAAATACCTGGATGATAACGGTTATGAAGTAGAGACAGACAAGCTGGATGCTGAGAAAACTACCTATTTCCTCCGCATGATGGTATCGATGGTGATGATTATCGGTTTGGTTATCTCTGTCTTGAGTTTCTATATCTTGATGCTCAGTATCTATCTGCTGGTACAGAAGAACTCTTCTAAGTTGGAGAACCTTCTTCTGATAGGTTACAGTCCGAACAATGTAGCAAAACCATATCAGGTGCTCACCATTGCCCTGAACATCGTGGTGCTCATCATCGCCTGGATTATCCTCTTCTTCCTCCGCGATTACTACATGGGCTTCATCGAAACCCTCTTCCCTGATATCGACGAGGGTACCATGCTCCCAGCCATCGCCCTAGGTCTGCTTCTGTTCCTGATAGTTTCTATCCTGAACATCGTAGCCATCCGCCGCAAGGTGATGAGCATCTGGCAGCGAAAGGAGTAGGGGCGCCCAGCCAGCCTCGCTCTTAAAGCCAGCAGTAGGGGTAAAGCCAGCCCGTAAGTGAGCCCAGCCTCCGTTCCAGGCGATTCCATCGCCTGTCCTCGAAGATCAGTCCCCCGCCTGTAACCCCCGAAAAAAAACTATAAGCAACCGCTCGTTATAAATAACAAATTAAAAGAAATCTGCGTTATTTGCTTAACGCAGATTTTTTTTGTGTTATAAAACACATTTTTTCATGCTTTTGTAACAAATAAAAGAGATTTTTTTATTAATTTTGCAACCGATAACAATATAAGAGGGGAAATATCCCGAAGTTTTAATAATTTTATATAATAAAAGGTATGCAGAAAAGATTGCATTTATTAGTGGCTTTGCTGGCCTTTATGGTAACCACAGCCATGGCGCAGATTACCACATCAGGTTTAAGTGGTTCGGTAACAGCTAGTGGTGAAGACGTGATTGGTGCTACTATTGAGGCCGTTCACGTTCCTTCAGGAACTTGTTACAGAGCTGTAACCAACATTGATGGTATGTTTACTATTAATGGTATGCGTGTCGGTGGTCCTTACGAAGTTAAGATTAGCTACATTGGCTACAAGACTAAAGTTGTAAAGAACGTAACGCTTCAGCTTGGTGAAACTTACAACTTGAAAGAGACTCTTGATGAGGATTCTAAGCAACTTGGCGAAGTTGTAGTTGTTGCCAAGGGCTCAAAGTTTAGTGTAGAGAAGACAGGTGCTTCTACCAACATCTCTAATGCACAGATTGCTAACATGCCAACTGTTAGCCGTAGCATTACAGATATCACCCGTCTTTCTCCTTATGGTGGAAACGGAATGTCATTCGCAGGTGCTGATGGCCGTACAGCCAACTTCACTGTGGATGGTGCAAACTTCAACAACAACTTCGGCTTGAGCTCAAAGCTTCCTGGTGGTGGTGCTCCTATCTCTCTGGATGCTATCGAGGAAATGCAGGTTGTTATCTCTCCTTATGATGTTCGTCAGACTAACTTCGTAGGTGGTGGTGTCAATGCGATTACCAAGTCTGGTACCAACAACTTCAAGGGTAGCGCTTACGTATATCACAAGAATGAGAACATGCGTGGTGATGCTATCGAGCGTGAGCAGATTTCTGGTGCACGTGAGAAGCAACAGCAGACTACATGGGGTTTCTCTCTCGGTGGTCCTATCATCAAGAACAAGTTGTTCTTCTTCGCTAACGGTGAAATGGTCAAGACTCCTACAGTGGTAAATCGCTGGAGAGGTTCTGAGAATGGTATCGGCGATGCTGAAAACTATATCTCTCGTACCAAGCTTGCTGATTTGGAGAAAGTTTCTAATTTCGTAAAGGATAAGTATGGTTATGATACAGGTTCATGGACCAACTTCCCTGCAGACGAGAGTAACTATAAGTTCCTCTTCCGTGTTGACTGGAACATCACAGACAAGCATCACTTGGCTGTACGCTACAACTATACCAAGAATCGTTCTTGGCAGGCTCCTAACGCATCATCTATGGATGGTGGTACACGTGCATCTGGTAGCCGTATGTCTCAGTACTCTATGTCATTTGCCAACAGTATGTATGCCATTGACAACCTCGTCAACTCTTGGACTGTTGACTTGAACAGCCGTTTCACAGATAATCTGTCTAACCAGTTCCTGTTCACATACTCTAAGTTGGATGATACCCGTTACACAGATTCTTCTGATTTCCCATTCATTGATATCCTTGATGGTGGACAGAAGAGTGTTGATGGAACAGCTGATGCTGATGGTACCAACAACTACATGGCTTTGGGTTATGAGTTGTTTACCTGGAACAATGCCGTACACAATACTGTATGGAATATCAAGGACGATGTAACTTACTATCTCGGTAAGCACAAGATCATTGCTGGTCTCAACTATGAGCACCAGATGGCTGACAATGCTTATCAGCGTAATGGTACTGGTTACTATCGTTACAAGAGCCTCGACGACTTCCTGAATGGTGGTATTCCAGAGGTTGTATGTTTGACTTATGGTTATGGTGGCAACAACAATCCTGCTGCCCGCGTACAGTATAACAAGGCTGGTATCTACGCTCAGGATGAGTGGCAGATGACTCCTAAGTTTAAGTTGACTTATGGTCTTCGTCTGGATGGTCTGTTCTTCGACAATTCTGACTTGATGACTAACAATGCCATTCTCGGTCTCGACTATAACGGTCGTCACATCGACTCTGGTAAGTGGCCAAACAGCTCTTTGACAGTTTCTCCTCGTATCGGTTTCGTGTATGATGTATTTGGTGACAAGACTTTGAAGTTCCGTGGTGGTACTGGTTTCTTCCAGGGCCGTTTGCCATTGGTATTCTTCACCAACTTGCCAACCAACTCTGGTATGATACAGTATCAGGCACAGCTGAACGCAACCAAGGCATGGAATCCTCAGACAGGTAAGAAAGAGGGTGTAGATATGACTCCATTTGCGGGTGGTTTGGTATGCGATGCAAATGGTAAACCAACAGCAGCAGCTCTCCGTGACAAGTTGATTTCTATGGGTTACCCAGAGAACATCACTCCTGACGAGGGTTCTGTTCCTTCAGCTATCTCTGCTGTAGATAGAAACTTCAAGTTGCCACAGGTATGGAAGACATCTTTCGCTATCGATTATCAGATTCCTGTGTCTTTCCCAATGTCTGTTTCTGTGGAAGGTATCTTCAACAAGACTTTGAACGCAGCTACACTTACTGACTGGAGCGTACAGGATGTAAAGGGCTTCCCACGTTTCAATGGTGCAGACAACCGTCCTATATATCCTAAGGGTTCTTCTGTAGGTACAAGTGCTTATGTACTTGAGAACACAAGCCGTGGTTACGGTTGGTCTTTCTCTGCACAGGTGAATGCTCAGCCATGGGAGTGGTTGAACTTGATGGCTGCCTATACTCATACTGTATCTAAGGAGGTTACTTCACTTCCAGGTTCTAACGCATCTTCTGTATTGAACTACATCTCTACAGTATATGGTCCTAACAACATCAAGTTGCACAACGGACAGAATGTAACTCCAGATCGTATCATTGCTTCTGCAACGATCCACGACAAGAGCAACAACCACTATAGCTTCATCTATGAGGCATGGCGTGGTGGTTACAACTACTCTTACATGATGGTAAATGATATCAATGCTGATGGTTACAACTATGATGCTATCTATATCCCAACCGACCAGCAGGTAGCTGACAATGAGTTCCGTTTCAAGACAGAGGACGACAAGACTCGATTCATGGATTATGTTCATAATAATAGCTATCTGAAGAATCATCAGGGTGAGTATGCAGAGGCTTATAGCCTTTACAGCCCATGGGTACATCGCATCGACTTCAGCTACAAGCACGACTTCAAGTTTGATGTGGCAGGTCACACCAATACTATCCAGTTGAGCTTCGATATGAAGAACGTACTCAACTTCTTTAACTCTAGTTGGGGCGTCATGAAGTACTTGAACCCTGAGATAGGTTCAGATCCACGCATCTTGAGATATGAAGGTTATGACAAGGATGGCTATGCTACCTTCTCAACACCAAAGTCAATCAATGGTAACACTAAGACTTTCGTACCAAATCACGCTATCGGTCAGTGCTGGTATGCATCAGTGGGTCTCCGTTATATTTTCTAATATTAGGTGTTATTCATTTAAGAGATTATTTATATGAAACTAAAATATTTATTTACCGCACTTGTTGCAATCTTGGCATTGTTTACAAGTTGTAACGACGACCAGACCTTGGATACTCTCGGCAAGGTGCAGGTGTCACAGTCATTTGTTTCCATTCCTGTGGAGGGTGGTAGTGCATCATTCAAGGTTAATGCCGCTTCTGACTGGAAAATCGTTTGTATGACCAAGTACAAGTACACGTACACGGATGCTGACGGTAAGAAAAAGGAAAAGACTGCAGAGAAAGACTCTATCCCTACTTGGCTGAAAGTTACTCCTACTGTTGGTGAAGCTGGTGAGACTGTTGTTACAGTTTCTGCCGAGGCAACAAAGGGCGCAAACTCAACTATGCTACAGTTTGTTTGTGATAATGAGATTCAGCGTGTCAACATTCTTCAAGGCGTCTTGAATCCTCCATACTCTACCTGTGCAGAAGTTTTGGCAGGTAATGATGGTGAGACTTATAAGATTAAGGGTACTATGACCAAGATTTCTAATACCTTGTATGGTAACTGGTATATCAAGGATGCCACCGGTGAGGTATATGTCTATGGTACGCTTGATGCCAATGGTAGTGACAAGAACTTCTCCAGTCTGAAACTGGAAGAGGGTGATGAGGTTACTATCCAGGGTCCTAGAGATACTCATTTGGGTACTCCTCAGTTGAAGAACGTAACTGTTTTGAGCTATACCAAGTCTTTAATCAAGGTTGAAGAACTCAATAAGGATACCTTGGACAAGGCTGGTGAGGACTTCAAGGTTACCTTGACAGTAAAGGGCGAAGGCGTAACTGTTGATATCCCTGAGGCAGACCAGAACTGGTTGTCTGTTAAGGGTATCGTAACCAAGGGCACAGAGGCAGTAGTTTCTTTCCATGCCAACGCTAATGCAGGTGGTGCCCGCTCTACAAACATTGGTTTTACATCTACCAAGGGTAAGCAGAGCTCTACTGTTACAGCTTCTATCACACAGGAAGGTTCAATCGTTCCTCTTACCATTGCAGAGTTCAACGCTGCAGAAGAGGGTACAGCACAGTATCGCCTGACGGGTGTCATTACCAAGATCATCAATCCTAATAAACCTCAATTTATCATTGCCGACTATTCTGGTGAAACCACCGTTTATGGTCTCGGTGAGGCTGGTGATTTCGAGAAGTTAGGCTTGAAGGTGGGTGATATCATCACACTCGTTGCAGCTCGTTCTTCTTTCAAGGGTCAGCCACAGACCAAGGGCGCTCAGTATGAAGAATCTTATGCCGCTTCTTCATTGCAGAAGATTTCGGTAGCAGATTTCCGCAATGCAGCTGAGAGCAAGGAGAAGTTCTACCGCATCTCTGGAACGATTGTGAAGTCAAACGAGGCGAATACCAAGTTCGATTTGAACGAATATGGCAACTTTGCCTTGAAGGATGAAACCGGCGAGGTTTATGTATATGGCGTTTCTACCGGATGGAATGGTGAGAAGAAGCAGGCTGCTAAGCTTGGTCTAAAGGAAGGTGACAAGATTACCGTCATTGGTTATCGTACATCTTTCAAGAACCTGATTCAGGTTGGTGGTGGTATCTTCTATACCAAAGACTAATCGTAAGATTTTTATTTTTAACTTGATATGGGATGCACTTCTCTTTCTCGAGGGAAGTGCATCCTTTTTTTCGTTTATTTGCATATTTTTGGTATAAAACATCATATTTCTCTGTTTTTCGCTTGCCATTTCAAAAGTTTTAGTTATATTTGCAGCAAAATCAGTTTTAGGAGGGGGTGAAGCTCACGGTACGAGGTGCGCGGTTCTCTCTTTATTTATTCACAAAAGAATCTAAACAACATGCAGAAAAAATTGCAACTACTTCTGGCTTTGCTCGTCTTTGTGGTGACTTCGGCAATGGCTCAGATTACCACTTCGGGCATTAGTGGTAAGATTTCTTCCAATGGCGAAACCGTTATTGGGGCTACGGTTACTGCTACACACCAGCCATCTGGTACTGTGTATCGTGCTGTAACAAATGTAGATGGTCGCTATACTATTCAGGGTATGCGTCCAGGTGGTCCTTACAAGGTAAGTATCTCTTATATCGGATATAAGGACAAGGTTTTCAACAATGTCAGTCTGAACTTGGGTGAAAGCCAAAATCTCTCTTGCTCTCTTCAGGAAGATGCCAAGCAGCTTCAGGAGGTTGTTGTTTCGGGTAAGGCTGGTCTGAATGGTACGAAGACCGGTGCGGCCATGAGTATCAATGCTCAGCAGATAGCTGATATGCCTTCTATCTCGCACAGTATTGCGGACGTGGCTCGCCTGAATCCACAGCTTACTACAAACGGACAGTCTGGTTCTATGTCATTTGCCGGTATGAACAACCGTTATAATTCATTCCAGATTGATGGTGTGATGAATAACGACGTGTTCGGTCTTACTGCTAATGGCAGTAATGGCGGTCAGGCAGGATCTCAGCCTGTTTCTATGGAGACTATTGACCAGATTCAGGTAAATATCGCTCCTTTCGATGTTCGCCAGGGTGGTTTTACCGGTGGTGCCATCAACGCGGTAACCAAGAGCGGTACCAATGAATTCCATGGAAGTGGCTATTTCTATGGGAACAACCAGGATTTGGTAGGTCGTCATTATAAGAATATGGACGGTACCTATGCTCAGCCTTATGATGATGAGAAGGAAACTTTGTTCGGATTTACGCTCGGTGGTCCAATCATCAAGAACAAACTCTTCTTCTTCGCAAACTATGAGAATTCAGAAAAGTCGTACCCAACTCAGTATACCATCGATTCTCCAGATGTTAAGTTTGATTCAGATCTGGCTAAAAACCTGATGTCTAAGATTTATGACTTGGCTAACCGTCAGGGTTATGATTATGCAACTTCATGGGCAGATAAGGATAAGAACGTGAAGAGCCAGAAAGTTGGTTTGAAGTTGGATTGGAACATCAACGAGTTCAACAAGTTCTCTGTTCGTTGGAGTTATGTTGATGCCAAGCAGACGCTTGGTCTGGGTGGTATTGCTACATTGAATACTACCGACCACTTGTATGATTTCACATCTAAGACTCATTCTTTCGCAGCAGAGTTACAGAGCCGCATCTCTCCAAACCTGAGCAATGAGGCACGTGTATCTTATGTACGAGTTCGTGATGCGCGTACTTCTGGTCAGCCAGCTCCATCTATCACTATTTACAAGGTAGGAAATGGTACAGTGAATATCGGTAATGAATATTCCTCAATGGCTAATGGATTGAATCAGGATATCTATACGCTCGAAGATAACTTTACATGGTTCAAGGGTAATCATACGCTGACATTCGGTACACATAACGAGCTTTATAAGTTCTCTAATCTCTTCATCCAGAATCTCTATGGATGCTATTATTTTGATACTCCAGACGATTTCCTGAATTATTACAATGGTTGTGGAGCTGATGGCTTGGGAGGTGATGGTAAGTATATCAAGAACTTCTACTTCAAGCAGGCTAATGTTGAGGTGACCGGTAATCCTCGATGGGCACCTGAGTTTAGTGCAGCTCAGCTGGGCTTCTATGTACAGGACAAGTGGGATGTAACTGACAGTTTCCAGCTTACCTATGGTCTCCGTATGGATATGCCTCTGTTCTTTGATACTCCAGCCGAAAATGCTAAATTCAATGAGTGGGCAGGAGCTAAGGGATATGGTTTCAAGACCAATCAGAAACTTTCCAGTACGCCTATGTGGAGCCCTCGTGTAGGTTTCCGTTGGGACATTGAGAAGAACCGCAAATATATCCTTCGTGGAGGTATCGGTGTATTCACTGGTCGTATTCCTTTCGTCTGGTTGAGCAACAACTTTACGAATACTGGTGTGCAGACATCTTCTTACTCTGCAAAAAATAATTCTGCTGTGCAGCTCATCATGGATCCTAACAAGCAGACTCTGAATGCAAATAATCTGAAGGCTACGGGTAGTCAGGAAATCAATGTATTTGATAAGGACTTCAAGTTTACTCAGACCATGCGTGTTAACCTTGGTTTCGATTTCAATCTCCTGGGTATCGACTGGACTGCTGAGGGTATCTTCAGCAAGAGTCTGAATGATGTTTATTACAAGAACTTGGCTTATGAGGAGTCGGGTAAAACCTTGTCTCAGACCTCTTACATGAACTGGGATAACCGTCCTCTTTATACCAAGGTAGCAGATGCTAAGTCGTTTACCAACATCTATGCAATGTATAATACCAGCAAGGGCTACAGCTACAGCTTGTCTTTGTCTGCAGCTAAGCACTTTGCGTTCGGTCTTGATCTGAATGCATCTTATACATTCACTCACTCAGAGTCTGTAAGCAGTATGACCTCATCTGTTGCTCAGAGCAACTGGCGTAATACTCATACTTATCGCTTCTCAAACAACCCAGAGTTGGCTAATAGTGGTTATAATGTGCCTCATACAGTGAAGGCTTCTGCTTTCTATCACTTCAACTGGGGAACCAACAAGTTGTTTACCACTACAGTAGGTCTTATCTACCAGGGGCAGAGCGGTTCTCCTTACTCTCTCGTTTATAGTGGAGATATCAACGGAGATAATGGTACAAGTAATGACTTGATTTTCATCCCTACAGATGCGCAGGTAGACCAGATGCAGTTCTTGGGTACTGATGCTTATACTGCTGAGCAGCAGCGTGCTAATTTGAAGCAGTGGCTTGCTACTACTCGTTATGTGAAGGATCATCGTGGTGAGTACTTCGAGCGTTATGGTGATAACTTGCCATTCGAGAGTCATTTCGACTTCCACTTCGGTCAGAAGTTTGGCATCCGTACAGGTAAGTATGTACATGCTTTGGAACTTACTTTGGATATCATGAACGTGGCTAACCTCCTGAACAAGGATTGGGGCCGTACCTTCAGTAGTGGTTATAACAGCGAGTTTATTTCTCCTATCACGTACAAGGGTGATGGTGTATTCCAGTTCGCTAACCCATCAGATATGCCTCTCAAGTATCCTAGCTCATACTACAGCCGCTGGCGTGGTCAGGTTGGTTTGAAGTATACATTCTAAGGTATAATTATCTTTTCAGACAACATATCATTAATATAAAAGGAGGGTGAATCATAAGTAAATGATTCACCCTCTTTCTGGTTTTATAAGAACAAGTCTTTCTTTGGCATGTTTGCCATATATTTCTTTCTCAGTTTCTCGAAGAAAGCCATTGTATCGTTAGAGAAGCCGTGGCCCTTCCAGGTGGATGTGTTCGTGATGAGAATCCAGCATTGGTTATCCGGATATTTCAGGACGATGGCTGATGTGCCTGCCAGCGAACCGGTACGAATCCATGGTTTGTTGCTCTTTGGCGTATAGTTCCAACCGATAGAGTATTGGTGGTCGGCTTGCTCGCGCGTCATAAACTCGATGCTCTTCTTGCTGAGGATATCCTTGACATGTGGCAAACCATCGATGCTGGCAATAAAGCGACTCAACTCTGCTGCCGAACCACACCAGGCACCAGCACCTGAGAGGCGAGGAAGGTCGGTATCACCATAGCATTTCTCTACCAGTCTGCCGCTGTTGTTGTATTCGTATACCGGGATACTTCCTCCATGCATGTAGTATTTCGTTTCGTTAGGTCTGCGGTCTTTTAAGTAAGTGCCCGCAATATGCATGTCGTAGCAGCCGGCAGGGCGGAGCACATACTTCTGCATGAAGTTTTCATATTTCATTCCGCTCTTCTTTTCTATAATCATGGAGAGAATCATGTAGCCCAGATTACTGTAGCATTTGCCTTCGCCAGGAGTATAACCCAAGTGGCGCTTCAAGAGAATCTTGAGCAGGGTAGGGTGATCAGGTGGCGTTTTGAGATGGTTCTGCATCATGATGTAGCGGGTGGAAGATACCGGGTCGCCGGCATAGTTGTTGAAACCAGCCTGATGGCGCAGCAACTGTTCTACGGTGATGTCGTAATATCGCTTGTCCTTGATACTGTTGTTATAAACGGTATCGCGCAGGATTCCCTTTTCGCCAAACACCTTCTCGTTCAGCTTGAGTTTCTTCATCTCCTGCAATTTCATGATACCTACGGCTGTAATCAGTTTCGATACCGAGGCGAAGCGCATCAGCATGTTAGGCTCCATTCTGATGCCTCGCTCCTTATCCGCCATTCCGAATCCGCGGGCATAGAGTAGCGAGTCGTTGCGAGTGATGACGAGTTGGGCTCCATTGATTTCCCATCTCTTGAGATACCTTTCTATTACCGAGTCCATCTCATGATATTCCTTCCCCTCTGTCAGGGCATTTGAGATGGAATCGTTGATGTGAACCTTAGGGAGCGAATCTGCCGCCTTGTTCTTGTCTGATGCTGATGTACAGCGAGATACACAGCTGTGTGTAGTCCATCCTACGATTGCTGTAAAGGTAAGCAATATGATTGCTATGCGTTTTTTTCTTAGTCGTCGTGCCATTTTATTTAATTTTTCTATGCAAAGATTTTGCAATCGAGTGCAATGAAAGTTTACTTTCAGATTGCCGAGTGCAGCAAATCTTATGCAAAGATAATGCAATCTTCTCAAATAACAAAACATTGAAAATATATTTAAATTTATTTTGTATTGTCTATGAATTATCGTACCTTTGTACCCAGTTATAAAGAAAAACAATGAAGAAGGTATTAAAAAAGGTATTAAGATCCATATTCTATATAGTAGTCATGTCGGTTCTGGCATTCCTGCCCGACTTCTGGCTTTGGCACATCGGGGTGAGTGAGTGGCCTTTGCTGCTAGCCATCTTATGGTGGGTTCCCTCGTTGTTACTTGTTCTTGCCGAAGTGGGGTTACAGATGGGGTTCTTCCATAAGTTGTCAGTCCGTGTACTCTTTACTACCATACTTTTCTCGGCATTCCCTAAGGTTGTCTTCATCCTGTTCGATGCATTTCTTCCTTGGTTCTTTGCTCTGATTCCTGCTTTGGGTGTAATGGGGTGGTTTGCCTTCGGCTTTATAGAGGGTTGGAAGCGGTTAGAACTGAAACATATTACCTTTACCTCGCCCGATTTGCCACCTTATTTTGATGGTTACCGTCTGGTACAGATTACCGACTTTCATCTCGGTTCGTTTCCTCCCGGCAATGATTTCGTGCAGAAGGTGGTGGATGCGACCAACAATGAAGAACCCGATATGATTCTCTTTACGGGCGATCTGGTCAATAACCAAGCCAGCGAAGTGGAGCCTTATCTGGATACGCTGAGGCAGCTTCATGCGTCAGATGGCATCTATTCTATCTGGGGAAATCATGATTATTGTGAATATGGCAACAATCATTCTATCGGCGCTTTGAAGAGAAACCGCCGTATGCTCTATGGTTATCAGGAAAGTCTGGGGTGGCATCAGCTGATGAACGAACATCATGTGGTGAGTCATGGTATGGCATCTATCGCTGTAATAGGCGTAGAGAATCCCGGTCAGCCTCCTTTCACCAATCGCAGTAATCTGAAGAAAGCGATGAAGGGGTTGAATCCAGATATGTTTAAAATCCTCTTGAGTCATGATCCTCACCATTGGCGGAGAGAAGTAGTTGGTAAGAAGATACAACTTACTCTGGCGGGACATACGCATGCCGGACAATTGAAAATAGGTAAATGGACGCCTGCCCGCATGGCTTTCAAAGAGTGGGGCGGAGCTTACCGCATTGGTGAGCAGATGCTCTATGTATCATCGGGTATTGGTGGTTCTTTCCCTTTCCGCCTAGGCGCATGGCCTGAACTGACAGTTATCACGCTGAAACGTGATTTATAGTTCTTAAAGATAACAAAACTGGTGTTTAAGTGTTAAAATACAGTTAAATGTTAGCTGTTTGAACCATTGTGATGAAAAAAACGTGTTAAAAATTTGGTGGTTCGAATAAATGTTGTACCTTTGCACTAGTTTTCGCATATATTTGGGCAAATGGGGGGTGTCGTGAGATTGTACTCCATTTGTTTTTTTGAAGCAAGGCGAAAATACTTCACATCAGAAGTAGCTGTTCACATTTTAATTTTACATTTAACATTGAAAACAATGAAGATTCCTGTAGAAGAACAATATAAATACGTAAAACTTACTCTCCCGGATGGAAGCAAGGCTGAAGGTCAGGCTGTCTTGTTGCATGCCTGTTGTGCACCTTGTTCGGCGGCTATCGTAGAATGTATGCTTCGTAATGGCATGAAGCCTACTGTATATTTCAGTAACAGTAATATCTATCCTCAGCAGGAGTATGATGTACGCAAACATGAACTGAAACGATTCCTGGAAGCCCAGAATGTACCTTATGTAGAGGATGAGTATGATCATCAGGAGTGGCTTTCTGTTATCAAGGGCTTAGAGGATGAGCCCGAACGTGGCAGCCGTTGTTCTGTCTGCTTTCAGTTCCGCCTCTCTCATGCAGCCAAGTATGCGCAGGAGCATGGATTTCACCTTCTTACTACCACGTTGGCATCTTCGCGTTGGAAGAATATCAGGCAGATAGATACTGCCGGTCATCTTGCCGTTGAGGCTTATCCTGATGTAGAATGGTGGGATATGAATTGGCGGAAGGGCGGTTTGCAGAATCGCCGAGGTGAACTCTTGAGAATCAATGAATTCTATAATCAGTTATATTGTGGTTGTGAATTCAGTATGAGATAAATGAAAAAGCCCAGGACATCACGCCCTGGGCTTTTTTATAAGAATCTGTGAAATCTTGTAGTGCTTAAGAAAGACCAGTAATCTCACCGTTTACTACATCAATGCGCTCAGCCTGTGGGCTCTTTGGTAAGCCCGGCATACGCATGATAGGACCAGCGATGACTACAACCATCTCGGCACCCATATTTACGGTGATGTCGCGAACGTGGAGTTCGAAACCTTCTGTAGGACCGTATGCCTTGGCATCGGTAGAGAAACTGTACTGAGTCTTGGCAATACAGATAGGGAACTTTTCAGCACCCAGCTTCTTGATCTCTTCAATCATCGCCTTGGCAGAATCGCTCAATGTCACGCTGCCTGCTCCGTAAAGATTGAATGCAACCTTTTCTATCTTCTCCTCAATGGTATCGTTATCATCGTAAGCAAAATAGAGAGGGGCTGATGGACGCTCATCGATGGTCTTCACTACGAGGTTGGCAAGTTCAATGGCACCATTTCCGCCTTCGGCAAAGGCGCTGTTTACTGCGAAACCGCAACCCATCTCCTCGCAATGCTTGCGCAATACTTCAATTTCTTCATCTGTATCGGTTGCAAACTTGTTGAATGCAATCACTACAGTCTGACCAAAGCTCTGCAGGTTCTTTACGTGCTTGTCGAGGTTCCAGTAACCGGCTTCCATACCTGCGATGTTTGGCTTCTTGATATCTTCCAGAGCTACACCACCATGCATCTTCAACGCCTGGAGGGTAACAACGAGAACGGTGAGGTCTGGTTGCAAACCTGTCTTGCGGCATTTGATGTCATAGAACTTCTCTGCACCGAGATCTGCACCGAATCCTGCCTCTGTAATAGCATAGTCGCCATACTCAAGAGCAGCAGCTGTAGCCATGACAGAATTGCAGCCATGAGCTATGTTGGCAAAAGGACCGCAATGAACAAATGCTGGTGTTCCCTCTGTTGTCTGAACCAGATTTGGCTTCAAAGCATCGAGAAGGAGAGCTACGATACTGCCACCTACACCCATATCCTTTACGGTAAATGGCTTGTCGTCCTCGGTGATGCCCAGGAGGATATTATCGATACGGCGACGAAGATCATCGATGCTTGTTGCGAAACACATGATAGCCATAATTTCAGAAGCTGGCGTAATATCGAAACCAGACTCTGTCTCGATTCCGTTCTTATCTCCTATACCGGTGATGATGCGGCGCAAACCTCTATCGTTCACATCCATGACGCGACGCCAAAGAATCTTCTTGAGTTTGAAACCCTCTGCTTCGTGCTGGAAACGGTAATTGTCCAGAAGGGCAGAGATCATGTTGTTGGCCTCTGTGATGGCATGGAAATCGCCGGTAAAGTGGAGGTTTATCTTATCCATTGGTACGAGCTGGGCATAACCACCACCTGCTGCGCCACCCTTCATACCGAAGCATGGACCGAGAGATGGTTCGCGCAAGGCTACGACTGACTTCTTGCCAATCTTCTGCATGCCCAATGCGAGACCTACAGAAACCGTAGTCTTACCATTACCAGCCTTTGTAGGACTGATAGCTGTAACAAGGATGAGATGATGATTCTTAAACTTGTTGGTGTCAATCTTGTCCGTAGTAATCTTAGCGATGTAACGGCCGTAGTTTTCTACTTGGTCTTCATGGATTCCAAGTTCTGCTGCCACTTCATTGATAGGGCGCATTTTTACTGATTTAGCTATTTCAATATCTGTCAACATAAAAAGTAATGTTTTGTATTTTGAGTGCAAAGGTACGGAAAAGAATTCATATAAATGCATAGGAATGTATAAAAAAACAAAATAAAAAAAAGAGGAAGACTTTCCCCATTTCCAAATGACGAAGTTTAAAAAAGGTAAATTGTAGGATTTTGTCGTGTGAATGTAGTACCTTTGCAAGCGAATTTATATTTTATAGTACGTATGAACAAGTCTTTAGCATTAGCTCATTTTCAGACGAGCTTTCAGTTTATCACGCATCAGAACGAGCGCTTCTCTTATCTCGAAGGAGCCTATCTGGCACTTATCGGAGGATGTGATTGGGTTCAGCTTCGCATGAAAGGTGCTACCGATGAAGAGGTAGAGCCTATAGCCCGAAAGTTAAAGTTGGCTTGCGAGGGTGCCGGTGCAACCTTTATTCTCGACGACCGTGTAGAACTGGTGAAGAAGTTACAGATAGATGGTGTACATCTTGGCAAGAATGATATGCCGGTTGATGAGGCCCGTAAGCTCCTGGGTGATGAATTCATTATCGGAGGAACAGCCAATACATTTGATGATATTCGCCGTTTGCATGGACAGGGGGCTGACTATATCGGTTGTGGTCCGTTCCGCTATACTACTACCAAGGAGAAACTCTCTCCGGTGTTGGGTATAGAAGGTTATCGCCAGATTATTGAGCAGATGAGGGAGAATAAAATCTCTCTGCCTATGGTAGCCATCGGAGGTTTGACTCCAGACGATATAGATCCGCTTGCAGAATTGGGCATCGGTGTGGCAATGAGCGGTACCATCCTGAATGCGGAGAACCCTGTTACCATGACTCGTCAGATTCATGACAAGTGTTTCGGATTATTCATGGAAAATCTCAATCATTATTTTGAGAATCAGTAGAATGATACTCATAAATGATGATTTTTCATAGAAAAGAGAAGAAAGTTCAGGTTTTCTTCTCTTTTCTCATTTTATTGTTGTAATTTTGCATCCGCATTGCAAAACTGTTGCAAGCCAATTACAAATAATGAATTTAAAAGACATGAAATTAATAGTGGGAATAAACTTAGGAAATATAGGAAAAACAGATGCTGTCGGAAAGAACGAGAACATCATGATATACGCACCTTCAGATAAAGGTGCTTAAAAACCCGGGCACAAACGTGTTCGGGCTTTTTTTTATTTTACTATATATAATAGGTGTAAAACCAACTCAAAATAGATAGTGTGTGCAAAATATATAATTATTAACTTTATAAAAAAAAAGTATTAAAATGATGAAAACAGAATGGAGAGGTTTCAAAGGAAACATGTGGCAGAGTGAAGTGAATCTTCGTGATTTCATTCAGAACAACTACACTTGTTATGACGGCGATGAGTCGTTCCTTGCAGAACCAACTCAGGCAACTAACACCCTCTGGGGTATGTTGAAGGAACTCCAGAAGGAGGAGCGCGCCAAGGGTGGTGTGCTTGATATGGAAACAGAAATCGTTTCAGGATTGACAGCTTATGGTGCTGCCTATATCGGTGAAGGTACCAAGGATTTGGAGAAAGTGGTAGGTCTTCAGACTGATAAGCCTCTTAAGCGTGCCTTCATGCCATACGGTGGTATCAAGATGGCAGAGCAGGCTTGTACTACATACGGCTATCAGCCTTCTGAGAAGCTTCACGAAATCTTCCACAAGTATTGCAAAACTCATAATGATGGCGTATTCGATGCTTATACTCCAGAGATGAAGCTCGTTCGCCATAACCATATTCTTACCGGTCTTCCTGATACATATGGTCGTGGCCGTATCGTAGGTGACTACCGTCGTGTAGCGCTCTATGGTATCGACTTCCTCATCGAGGAGAAGAAGAACGACCTCGCTAACATGGGCGACCGTGAGATGATTGATGAGGTAATCCGTCTTCGTGAAGAGGTTTCTATGCAGATCAAGGCGCTCAAGGGCTTGAAGGAGATGGCTCAGTTGTATGGCTACGATATCAGCCAGCCTGCTAAGAACGCTCGTGAGGCTGTTCAGTGGTTGTACTTTGGTTACCTCGGAGCTGTAAAGACTCAGAATGGTGCTGCGATGTCTGTAGGCCGTATCTCTACATTCCTCGATATCTATATCCAGCGCGACTTGAACGAGGGTACTCTTACCGAGGATGAGGCTCAGGAGCTCATCGACCACTTGGTAATGAAGTTCCGTATGGTTAAGTTCGCCCGTATCCCTTCATACAACGAGCTCTTTACTGGTGACCCAGTTTGGGCTACTCTCGAGGTAGGTGGTATGGGTCAGGATGGCCGCTCAATGGTTACCAAGAACGACTTCCGTTTCCTCCACACATTGGAGAACATGGGTCCTTCACCAGAGCCAAACCTCACTGTACTCTATAGCTCTCGCTTGCCAAAGGCATTCAAGCACTACGCTTCTCTGATCTCTGTCAAGACAAGCTCTATCCAGTATGAGAACGACGATGTAATGCGCCCAGTTTGGGGTGACGACTATAGCATCTGCTGCTGTGTATCTGCTACACAGACTGGTAAGGAGATGCAGTTCTTCGGTGCACGTGCCAACTTGGCTAAGTGCTTGACCTACGCTGTTTCTGGTGGTGTTGATTCAAAGACACGCGAGCAGTGCGGTCCTAAGTATCGCGCCGTTGAGGGTGATGTATTGACATACGAGGAGTTCATGCCACGTTTCATGGATATGATGGACTGGTTGGCTGGCGTTTATGTGAAGACATTGAACCTCATCCACTACATGCACGATAAGTACTTCTACGAGGCTGCAGAGTTGGCGCTCATCGATACAGATGTTCGTCGTACTTTCGCTACAGGTATCGCTGGTTTCAGCCACGTAGTTGACTCTATCTCAGCTATCAAGTATGCCAAGGTAAACATCGTCCGTGATGAGACCGGTTTCCCTCTCAGCTTCAAGACCGAGGGTGACTTCCCACGTTACGGTAACGATGATGAGCGTGCTGATGAGATTGCAGTATGGTTGCTCAAGACCTTCATGAACATGATCAAGAAGCATCATACATACCGCAATTCTGAGCCTACTACATCTATCCTGACTATCACATCAAATGTAGTATACGGTAAGTACACCAGCAACATGCCTGATGGTCGTCCAGCCGGTGCTCCATTGGCTCCAGGTGCTAACCCATCTTACGGTGCAGAGAAGAACGGTCTTTTGGCTTCATTGAACTCAGTTGCAAAGTTGCCATACGAGTATGCTCTCGATGGTATCTCTAATACTCAGACCATCAGCCCAGGTGCCCTCGGACACAACGACGAGGAGCGTGCCCAGACTTTGGTAGGTGTATTGGATGGTTACTTCAACCAGGGTTCTCACCACCTGAACGTGAACGTATTCGGTATCGACAAGCTCAAGGATGCGATGGAGCACCCAGAGAAGGAAGAGTACCAGAACTTCACCATCCGTGTAAGTGGTTACGCTGTTAAGTTCATCGACTTGACACGTGAGCAGCAGCTCGACGTTATCGCTCGTCAGGCTCACGAGAGACTCTAAGGAAGTGAAGAATGAAGAGGGAAGAGTGAAGAATTCTCTTGTCTCTTTGTAACATATAGATTGCCCGCTAGATTTTCTTTCCTAGGATATTTAGCGGGCATTTTAGCTTATTTAACTGCAAAATTAAACTTGGTATTGAAAAAAGTGCTATCTTTGCGGTATGAAACTAAATAATGAACAAAAGAAAGCCCTTTATGAAGAGGGTTACAAATTCTGTTTTGATGTTGTCAAGCTCATTCTTGGTGGTGTCATTTTTGCAGGAATTATGCAAGATAATATAGATAGAACTAGGTTGTATGCTTGGGGCGTTTTCTTTATGGTCTTGATAGTTGCATTAGGAATGTATTTTATAATAAAGTCTAAAAATAAAAAGAAATAATTATGGATTTAGTTGATTTTTTGGGTGTCGTCACTGCTCTTATAGTCGTTCCTGGGCTTGCTTTTATTCTTTGGGATAATTACCAAGAAAAGAAAGTCGGCGCATGAAAGGATTTGTTCACAGCATAGAGAGCTTTGGTTCTGTAGATGGACCAGGCATCCGATTTTTGATTTTCCTGCAGGGGTGTCCGATGCGCTGCCAGTTCTGCCACAACCCGGATTCATGGAAGATGGGAGTAGGAGAGGAGTGGAGTGCCGATGACCTGCTGGATAAGGCAGAGCGATTCAAGAGTTATTGGGGTGACAAGGGTGGCATCACCGTAAGTGGTGGAGAAGCCCTGATGCAGATAGACTTTCTCATCGAACTTTTCGAGAAAGCCCATCAGCGTGGCATCAACACTTGTCTTGATACATCAGCGCAACCATTTAGGAAAGAGGGTGCTTTCTTCGATAAATTCGAGCGTCTGATGACCGTCACTGATACTGTTCTTCTTGATATCAAGCATATCAACGATGAAGAGCATCGTAAACTCACCCGCCATTCTAATGTAAACATACTGGATTGTGCACGATATTTAAGCGAGATACACAAACCAGTATGGATTCGTCACGTCCTGATTCCAGGTATTACCGACAAGGACGAATACCTCTATCAGCTGCGCGATTTTCTTTCTACACTCTCAAACATTGAGCGTATAGATGTCTTACCTTATCATACGATGGGTATCTACAAGTATGAGAAACTAGGTATTGCCTACCCGCTGGAAGGCATAGATCCTCCTACTAGTGATCGCATAGCTCATGCAGAAGTAATCTTGCAAGAGGCACTTTAGCCTCTTGCAAGACTGCTTAGATGAGCATCTAGCGAGCTGGTGAGACGGGCTTTGATGATAGGCTTCGTGATGTAGTCGTTTACTCCAAGCTCGTAGCATTCATCCACATTATCCTTGTTGCTTAACAGGGAAACCACGATGATGACCATTTCACTTTTCGAGTATTTAGAGCGTACATGGTCTATTACGTCCCACCCATTTACATGTGGCATCATCAAGTCGAGCAGTATCACGTCCGGCTTGAATGAGTCAATCAGTTCAATGGCTTCTTTTCCGCCATTGGCAGTTTTCACGTCGATGTCAAAGTCCTTTATCATTTCAGAGATAGTTTTAATATTTTCTGAAATATCATCGACGATTAGCACTTTGTTCTTTTCCATTTTTCACTGGTTTATTATATAGGTTCTTTCCGATCTTGAAGATCTAGTTTCTTGGCTTGTGAATGCCGTAGATGTCGCACATGAATCCTTTATCAGTGATTAGATTGTTCATGTCGATACTGTCGAACATCTTGTGATGAGTACCGATTACCACAATCTGATACTCTTTTTCCAGAACTTTAGGATCATCTGTCACCTTGATGTTATATTCTTCTTTTACTTCCTCTACATCTACCAATGGATCGTAGAGTGTGGTTTTGTAACCTGCTCCTACCAGGTTGATATAGAGATCGGCTACTTTTGTGTTTCTGATATCATCGCTGTCTGGTTTGAACGAGAAGCCGAGAATCAGCACGTTAGTCTCCGGAGCCTTGAACTTTCTGCTTTCAGATGCATTCTTTATCTTTCCAGCCATCCATACCGCCATCTGCTCGTTAACCTCGCGGGCTGTAGAGAGCAGCGATGGTACCACGTCAACCTCCTGTGCCTTGTTAATCAGGTAGTATGGGTCTACCGCGATGCAGTGGCCGCCAACGAGTCCTGGAGTAGCTGGCACGAAGTTCCATTTTGTGCTAGCTGCCGCCGTTACGTCTTCGATGTTGATGTTCATCTTGTCGAAAATCTTTTCCATCTCATTGAAGAAGGCTATCTGTATGTCTCTCTGGCAGTTCTCCATCAGTTTACATGCCTCTGCTATTTTGATACTCTTCGCCTTGTAGGTGCCATGGGTAAGTACTGAAGCATAGAGGCTGTCGATGATAGCTGCTGCTTCGGGTGTAGAACCGCTGGTAACCTTCACGATGTTCTCGATGGTATGAACAGTATCGCCCGGGTTGATGCGCTCTGGCGAGAAGCCTACAAAGAAACTCTGGTTCAACTTCAATCCTGATGTAGATGCCAGTAATGGAGCGCAGACCTCTTCTGTCAGACCTGGGTAAACGGTACTCTCGTAGACTACGATATCACCTTCTTTCAGAATCCTGCCAACCTCAGCTGTAGCATTGCGCACGCAACTGATGTCTGGCTTGTTCGATTTGTTCACCGGTGTCGGTACAGCGATGATATACACGTTACACTTCTTCAGGTCATCAATGTTGTTGGTCAGTTTCAGTCCCTGTCCCAGAGCCTTGCATACATGTTTGTTTTCAGCCATTGTACTTTTGGCTAGCTTGGCTACCTTTTCAGCTTTGATGTCATACCCCCATGTATCATATTTCTTTGAGAATAAGCAGGCTAGTGGAGTACCAACATACCCCAATCCTATTACTCCAATCTTAAACTCAAAAGACTTGTTTACCATATACTATATTCTGTTTATGTTTTATAATGTTGTTTCTTTTATTGGGAGCTCCCTGCTGTATGTACGTTACAGCAAGTAACTCGGATCTTTTAGATTCCTTCGAGCTGAGCATAGCGCGAAGTCTTCTCAGGGTTCCAGGCGTCCTTGTAAGAACGTCGGAAGAAGATCTCTTGCAGATGAGCCGACAGGCGGGCGATACGCAGGAAATAACCTGTATAAGGCGACATCAGTGGCAGGTATCTGTAAAGGAACCACACGTCTTTCTTTCTTTCTGAAACCATCAGCACCAGGATGAAGGCAAGCTGTGAGAAGCATACTCTGATGAAGTAGCCCAGTGCCAGCACTTCAATGATGTGCGTGTTAAACGTGATGGCGAGCTTGATGATATACCACAACCACAGAAAATTGAGGAAGCAGTCGAAAACCACACTCTCCATATTAGATAACCAGTTAAGGATACTCCAGTTCTTTGTAGGCAACAGAATGTCGGCATGCTTGCGTAGACGGAATCTCACGAGCGAGCGCGACCATCTGATGCGCTGATGATACAGCTTATACCATTTGGTAGGCACATTGGTCATACAGATGGCATCTTCGGCAAATTTCACTTTATATCCGGCTTTGCGGATCTTCTGTGTCAGGTCACCGTCCAGTCCCGGTCCTATGTCCCAATAGCCCACTTCCTTCAGCGTCTTTCTTTCGAAGGCTCCGAATGCTCCCGAGATGATGTGGTAGATACCCAGTTCGCTGGTTACGATACGTCCCACCTGTATTCGCTTCAGGTATTCGAAAGCCTGCAGCGATGAGCAGATGGTCTCCTTGTAGTTGCGCACTTTCACACATCCTCCTACGCCCTTTACCATTCCGTCGATGTAGAAGGGGAGTAGAATCTTCTCCAGTGCATCACGGTCAAGCGAAGAGTCGGCATCCAGACATACGATGTATTTGCCTCTTGCCATCTGGGCTCCATAGTTGCTGGCGGCAGCTTTACCGCCTCTTGTATCCAACCTCAGGTAGTGAGTGATATACCCGGCTCGGTAGAGGTCGTTACAAATCAGTTTGGTGTCGTCGTCGCTACCATCGTCTACCACAATGATTTCGTAATTCCGGTAGGTTTGCTCAGCCAGCGAGTTCACCATTTTGAATATATGTTTGCCTTCGTTCTTTCCCGGTACGAGGATGCTTACGAGTGGATTCTCGCGGTACAGGAAGAACTTGGCATATTCTTTCTCTTTATCTATCCGGTTTCTCTTCATCAGTCGGTTTCCGATTACGAGATATTCCAGGATATAATATCTTGGCATCTCGATGAAGAAGAGGAACCAGTAGGTATTCACGATACTGCTAAACGATAGCGTGCTGATCCAGTCGAAGAAATCGTTCAGATGTTCTGCTATGCTAAACATACGCTTTTCCCTTTCTTCTTGATGGCTTATCTCAGCACGGTGAGCGCCAAGAGGGCCATGATTATGAGTATACCTGCGATGGTGACAAGGATGGCAACGAGTTTCTTGTAGAGCACGATGCGCTTCTGTATCTTGTCGTTTTCATCTTCCTTCGGCTCCGTATCAAGCAGCTCTTCCTGCGGCTTCACCTCTTTCTCTTCTTCCTTCATCAGAGGTTCCTCTGAGTAGTGGCAGTAGTCGTCTGGAGTCATGTCCACATATTGCAGTTTGTTGAAGAACTCGTCATAGTTGTTGGCGATGGTCTTCGTCTTGGTTTCCAGCATGCTGCAGATAATCTCGTCCGGTTCTATCGAGTCGGCCACCTTTCTGATGGCTACCGACATCTCCTTGCTCAATTTCTGCTGAGCCTCTTCCACCGTTTCTCCCTGCTCATAGAGGGTTGAGGATACGTAGAAGATATTGTTGTTGTAAGACACCTTGTGATTGGAGAAGATTCTACAGAGCTTGCCCTGTATGCTTTCCTTTATCTTTACGGTATCCTTGTTATCATCTATAATCCATATCTTGCCTACCATGACCGAGAGTTCATCCTTGCGGTAGGTTTCCATCAGCTGGCGTCGCAGTCGGTTTATCAGCAGATAATATTCCATGAAGTTATCATAGATGTTCGCCATGTTGTTGAACATGATGTTGCCACTTGTCAGTGCTCTGATTCCTTCTTCCGTAATCTCGTAGTCCACAACGTCTCGTGGCACCAGGGCGTTTACCGGATAGGTGCTCTGGCAGTAGCAGCAGGTTGACTTGGTGATAGGCGAGGTAAACGAGTTCTCGCAGTCGTTGCAGGTATATACCACGGCTGGTCTGTCATAGTCAACACCGATGTGGCGCAGTTTCTTGTGACACTTCGGACAGATGAGCATACCGCCCACATTATAGCTGCTTTCCGGCGATACATTGGCGCAGCTGAAGTGGTGGATGATGTTCTGTATCTTCAGGTTCGAACTTCCGCACTTCGGACAGCACTCTGTATAGAGCAGGTGAGAGTGGTTGCACTTAGGGCATAGATGCTCCTTGAGCAGGAAGCGGTGAATGCGCAGTGATCCGAACTCCACCATAGAGTCGATGAACATGAACATCTCGTTGAGATGGAAGAGACCCATACTGTGATAGTGTTCGAAGATTGGGTTGATATATCCCAAAGACGATTTCTCCAGCAGTCGGTGTCCCATGATTCGCTGGTCTCTTGAGAGCAGGTATCTCAGAATATTGGCAAAGAGCTGGTTAGGCTGTGTAGGACGGCTTGTTTCGCTTTTTACACCAAACTTCTGTCTTGCCAGCTTGATTTTGTCTATAATCTCATATACCTTTTCATTGTTCATGTCGCTCACATAGGCATCGATGATATAGTCGATAATCTGTTCCTTTCCCGATAACGCCGTATTGACGAATATCGGTTTGTAGCTACATTTCCACGATAAGATTGGACTGGCTCCATACAGTATAGCATGGAACGCACGCTCACTCTTCGTATTGATGTAAATACAATCGAAGTAGTCGGGCTGGATGTCCGGTGTCGAGTCGATATCTATATAGCTATCGATGGTGAGCACCATATCTCCACGTTTGTTTCTTCTAAGTCCAATCATTCTTTATTTCGTTTTATCTTGATGATTATTGGTGCCGCTCGAAATCATGTTGCTTCGCTTCACGTTTTCGTTCTTGCCTACTGGGATGGTGTACATCGGCAGTGGCTTCGGATCGAGCATGGCACCAATCTTGTTCACTCTTATTCTTACCGGCAGTTTGTTGCTCATTACCCATGCCGGTACTCTCTGGTTCGGGTTCAGGGTGAAGACGGCAACCACTGCGTTGGCATCATGCGAGAAGTTACTCTGCAGATGCTTTGGTATTTCCTCTACTCTCAGACCTACCATCTGCAACTTAGCCTGCAGTTCCAGGTCTTTGTTGATGATGATGTCTGCATCGTCAGGGCTTTCCATATACTTTACCATGTCATTTGGTACGTATGCGATTACGCCCAGATGGCAGTCTGCATAGTCGGTATGCTGGATAACCATCACCTCATCGCTTTTGAACACCAGGGTTTTGTCGCTCACATTGATTTTTGAGATGTAAGCATCGGCTGGTGCACAGCAGTAGTGTATAAGTCCCGGGTTGTAGATGCTGGTGTTGGAGTAAGGCATGGAAGCATTTGCTCTGCCGGCTCCTCTACGACTCATAAAGTTGTAGGTGGTGTTCTTTGCCTGTGCGTAGATTTCCACCTTGTTAGCCTGCTTTCTCAATTCTTCTTCTACCTCGGCAATCTCGGCATCCAGTGCATTTCGCTTGGTGTTGTCTGTAAGACCGTAGTAGATATCCGAACTTTCAGATGCTTTCTGTTTTCTCAGTTCGGCAAGTCGGGTACGCAGTACCGGAATCTCCTGCTGGGCGAGTTTAGCCTGTACCTCCATGTCGTGAGTCTCCTTTACGGCAGAAGGCAGGATGTTCGGGTCGTATTGGTTCACAATGTTACCTAGCAGTACATAAGAGTAGAGCGTATCTCCCTTATGCACCACTTCACCCATTTCTTTGTTCACCTTAAGGATATAGATGTCGTCAACGGCACTGATACGGTTTTCATCGAGGGTTACATAACCGTCGAAGGTAGCCCATATCATACGAGTGACAATATAGTAGGCGGCAAGCACGATAACCAGCAGGAAGATCAGAGCAAAGATGATCTGCTGTCTGGCAAGGCGGTGACTCTGCGACTTCAGCAAGTCTGCCATCGCCTGTTCTTGTGGCGTGCCATTATATTGGAATTCATTCATATTCTAGTTTCCTTACATTCAAAGTTCTATTTCTTTGAAGATATTATTGTTGTCATAGATGCTCACGGCTTTCTCGATATTGATGATAGCGAGGGCGCGGTTCTGCATCAGTTTATACATTCGCTCCATACTTTCCAGGAGTCCCGTATATTCGTCCATACGCATCAGATAGTTGTATCCCTGCTTCTGGTTCTTGTAGGCAAACCGCCGCATTTCGATATATTTGCCGGTCTGGTCTATATGGAAAGCCTCGGTGGCTATAGCCTTGTTCAGGTTGT
The DNA here is from genome assembly GCA_021622245.1 of Segatella copri. GTDB lineage: Bacteria > Bacteroidota > Bacteroidia > Bacteroidales > Bacteroidaceae > Prevotella > Prevotella copri_J. The sequence goes on from JAJVTK010000007.1 coordinate 79,825, forward strand.
CTATCTTCTTGAGCAGGATGCCTACCGACTGTTTTATTTCCTTCACATCGGTACCGCGGCTGCTGCGTATGATTTCCTTCTGGGTCTCCAGTGCCTGTCGTTTGCGTGGCGTTTCGTTCCAGATAGGAATGGTGAATCTTACGCCCACGTCGGCATTGTTCGAAATCTTGTTGTTGTTCTGCCAGTAACTCGACCATCTTGCGAATGGTGTGAGTCGGGTAGTGCTTAAATAGTTGGTCAGCTTGCTGTCGTTGTCAGCAATCTGTTCTTTCACCATCATGATGCGTGCATCCAGACTTTCCTGGTTCAGATGGTTCCAGAGGGCTGTGGTGTCTACCACAATCTTGGTTGGTTTGATGCGGTAGATAGGCTTGTTGCTGATATCTCTGTCTGTGCAGAGTACGGAGATGTCATATTCTGCCTCCAGCTTTTCGTTCATCACTTTCAGCATCTTGTCGTTGCTGATTCGGTCTTTTTCCAGCATAAACTGGTACGCTTCGTTCATGATGTCGAGGTTGTCCAGTCTGTGTGCTATGACAGTACCGATATAGAAATTATATTGTTCGGTCAGCTCATCTGCTGCCTTTTCATATATGTCTGCAGTTTGGCGCTTTTTTATTTGCAAGCGGTCGAGTTCATTGGCAAGAGCAATTTTTGTTCTTTTCTCCTTGCCTTGGTAGAACTTCGAGTTGATGATGTTCCAACCCAGTTCGGCTTGAACCTTCATCTTATATTTTGATACCTCTTTTGCGTCGTCTTCATCAGAATCGAAGTACGCGTCAGGTCGGGCATAAACCTGTCCGGTCACTTCCAGACCGTTGTGTCTGTTGAGCGCTAGGTGCTCATGTGCAGTTTTCGACCAGAACAGAGAGTCGGTCTTATTGATATCAGCGTGATGCTGATTATTGAGTCCCAGTTCTATGACTGGTGCTTTTACCCATATAGGGTTTTTGATGAGAGTGTCGAGTTGTGCGAAGCGCTGTTTAAAGTGTCTCAGTACATTATCGTTCTTCAGATTCTCATATACGAGCATCTTAGGGCTGAAACTTTTCGGCTTTTTGCCTTTCGTCTGAGCCATAGCGCTTTGTGCTGCCATGAGAAGTAGCAGAGCTGTAGTTGAGTAAAGTATTATTTTTCGCTTCATAATGAGTTATTAAACACGATGAATGCAGCTGCGAGCTGTTGCTGCTGCATTCATCTCGTGTTTCTTATATTTGATAAATCACTTACTTTGTGCCATAATTGGTATTATTTCCAGATGCGGCACCATCAATGAGCTTCATGACACGGAGTCGGCTCTTACCATATGCCACATAGATATAACCTCCATCCAGTGTGACATAGTTGGCAGACATTCCTGCTTCTGCTCTCTTCTTGACAACCTTTACAGGTTTGCCGTCTTCCATTTTGTTTTTGTCAAGAACTACCAGTCCATAACTTCCGCAAGCCAGGTAGATGTAATTGGCATCGTATGTTACACCATTAGCATATCCCTGTGGAACCTTGGTATTAGCAGTGAGCGGAGCTCCCCAGTTCCACACTTCCTTACCAGTGGTAAGGTCGTAGCAGGATAAACCCTTGGCACTTCGGCAAACGTAGATATGATTGCCGTCGATGGCTATTGTATTCTTACCGTCGTTTGGAGCAATGCTGCTTACGTTGATGGTCTTTGCTGGTGTTGCTGTAAGAATGTCGGCACCTAATGGGAAGACCTGTAGTGTACCACTTACAGCCTCATTGTCACTTTCTACTTCGTTGTTGTAGTGGAGTGTAACAATATACTGGTTGTTCAGTGCGATGTGCTTAGCCTTGCCTGGCGTTTCTTTCTTGCCGATTAAATCCAGCGTGTTTGCATCATATACTCCGTATCCTCTGGTAGTTGCCACCATCAGTTTGTTTCCGTCTCTTACGATGCAGTTCTCGTCTGATTTTGCCAAACCTGTATGTTCCCAATCTACGATGGTGAGAGGGTTTAACGTAGTAGTCTCGTCGATGTCCGTAACTTCTGTGTTGAGAAGTCCGTTGCTATCCAAAGCGATTCTACCCATCATACCACCATTGGTTGAGTGACCTGCAATATATACATACTTTGTAGCATCTTTGCCGTCCACCATAAGGTGGTTGAAGTCGTAGAGTTCCTTCTTATCTTGCAGATACTGCAACATGGTAGTCTGGTTGTTTTCTGTTTTAAACACTTCGATACAACCTCCAGTCTTCTTGCTTGGATCTGCCTGGTTCTCTTCATTGGTGTGGTACGACATGTATAATTTGCCATTATATGGCTGAATACATGTTGCAGAGATGTCGTGAGTATGATTTGTATAATCAATCACGGAAATCACATCAATCTTCTTGCCTGGTTCTGGTTTTGGAGTTGGTGTAGGGGCTGGTGTCGTACCGTCACATGATGTTGGGACAACAGGGTCATTATACATATCATATCTCTTTGTATTGTCTGAAAGACCTGGAGCATAAGTATAATTTGCCGAATTACCATTGTTGGTAAACTTATCGCAGTCCATATAGATAACGCCTCCGCTTCCGCTAGCTCGGAAGATATAGCAGGTTGAGAAATATGCGTAGGTTCCCGGAGCAATAAGAATATTGCCGGCATCATTATTTCCGTTGTATTTCACCTCTGCTGCTCTGAAGATGGCATTTGCATTGTCTCCTTGAAGAATGACTCTACTGTCGTTGCCATTGTTGTCATTCTTGTAAGTACCCTTACAGTCGATGACGCTGTTGTTAACCAGATAAATGGTACTTCCTGCACACTGGTCGATAGCTCCTGTCTTCAGATTGTTGATGTGCGCTTCAGCGCCATTTGAATTGAGAACCATCTTGTCTGTCACTTCAAATGAACAAGCATAAAGTTTTGGAGTAGAACCTTGAATTGTCAGCTTGTTGACTTTTGCTTTTCCGTTGATGTTCAGGATGCATCCATCTACGGACAAATCCTGCTTTTCTGTACCAAGAAGATTGCCTTGTATATTGATTTTGGCATCAGACTCAGTTGACAGTTTACCTACTGTGGCATCGCCGCCCACATAAAGTAATCCTTTAACTTTTAGTTCATTTTTTACTTCAATGTTTCCGGTAGTAAAGTAGGCATCTCCTTGTTCCAGATACATGTTGCTGCCCTCTTTTTTCAGAGTTCCACCATAATTGTAGCAATATACTCCTGTATTATTGAAAAGAGCAGTGTTATTGTTGTCTATATGTAATGTTCCTCCTTCGAGGATGTAGATTTTTCCTTTTTGTGCGGCATTATTTATCCAGGCTGAATTATTCCAAAGATTTTTTGAAGTCAATTCGCCTTCGATAAACAGAGTGGCTCCGTTCATGTTGAGCTCACTGCTTATTTTTGTGCCTTTCTTGATGATGTAGGTCTTGGAACCATCCAGTCCCTTACATCCATCGTTGTTTTTGATTTCTATAGCTCCGTCATGGCTAGGCAAGCTAGGCATTTCATAAACGTCGCTTAGGTTGGCTGTAGTTGCGCCTGCAGCTCTTGTTGTAGCTTTCGCTTTGTAGTTGATAACGCTACCTGCTAATTCCTGAGGGTCGGTGATGGATGTCACTTCTTCACCTATTATGTTTTTTGAGACTTCACCAGGGTTTGGAACGAAAGGGTTGTCATTAGAATCGCTACAAGATGCCAGGAGCATTGCTGCGAAAGAGAAAGTAACAAGTTTTGTAAAATGATGTTTCATGTTAATCTTTCTTTTGTCGTTTTTGTGTATAAATTAGCTTTCACCTTTTTGCTATTGTTCTAGCCTTTAAAGGTTTGTTCTCCCGCACCCGTTAATTGGGGGGCGGGAGAACAGAAGTATTTAGTTGGTTACTTTGTATTAACCAACTTGAAGATCTGAACGCGGCTGCGGCCATAAGCTACACAGATATAATCCTTGTAAAGGGTTACATAGTTAGCTGAGTTGTAGCTCTCCTTGCCATCATAGAATGCACGGCGACGGGCAACTACATTCTCACCCTTAGCCTTGGTCTTGTCCAATACAACGAGTCCATAACCGCCACATGCTACGTAAATGTATTTTGAATCTACTGCAACACCGTTTACGCGACCGATAACCTTGTTACTTTCGCCTATAGGAGCATCGAACAATACTGTAGGATTGCCATTTGCATCGTAGCGTACAAGTCCGCCGTCACCTTGGCATACGTAAAGGTTTGTACCATCTACAGCGATGGTGTTTTTACCATCAACAACACCCACTTTACCTTCTGTGGTATAGCTCTGTGGATTTTCCAGATTAATGTTGTCGAAGATGTTGACAGTACCAGTAGTTGTACCATTTGCCTCCAAACCATAGAGTTTGTCATTGCCAACAGCTACGAACTTCACGTCATTTGTTGTGAGGTGTGGAGTACGCAGGGTGAATGTAGAGTTGTAAACCTGATAACCCTTGTTTGTTGCCAAAACGAAGTTGTCTTTATACTTGACTACACTATTGGCATCAATGCCATTGTTTGGATTTGTCTTGTCGATAGGGTAGGTAACAAGCTTGGTGTCGCTCAACTGACCATTTGACAGATTAGCATAACCCAAGAAAGCACCTTCCTTGTAAGATGTAGCAGCAACGTAGAAGCGGTTGCCGTCAATCATGCCATAGTTTACATCCAATCCTCCCTGAGCTGAAACAGCCTGATCGAGAATAAGGTTCTTACCGTCGATATGAGCAACTTCCAATCCGCCTCCCATATGACTCTTATCATTGCCCTGGGTGTGGTATGTAACATACAACTTGTCGTTAGCAGCCTGGATAGATGTTGCAGAGAGGGTATTCTCTGTAACTCCAGCTGCAGAGAACAAATCCAGTTTTGGCTTATTGCTCAAGTTCTCTGTTGTTGCAGTCAATTCATAACCATATTGCTTGTTATCAGCATCTTTCAACTTAACAAAATCACCTGTGGTAGCTTTGTCATAGTCGAGGTATGATGCTGCAATGTCAAGATCCTCTGCTGTAGGAAGCTGATTCTCACCATTGAAGCATTTTGTGAACTGGAACAGGAAGGTAGCACCTTCTGCAGGAGTATCGAATGCCTGGATATTTTCTGCACCATCGTTGTGGAACTCGTCTGCCTTAACAATAGCTAAACCGCCAGCTTTTTCCAGGCTGATTTGGCCTTTTGCATCGTTATAAGAGATAAGCTTGTTAACATTGATAACACCCTTGTCCGCAATGTTGATCTTGCAGGCACCCTTCAGGATGAGCTGTGCTTCACCTACCTTAGTTACCTTCTTGTGGGTATCCTTTTCGTTCAAGGTAACATTGATGTAGTTGGCATCAATCTGTGAACCGGCATTCATGGTCAATATATTGGTAACCTTGATTGCGCTGTTGTCGCCAGCCTTCAGATAACCATTTGTGTTGAGGTTCAGATCTGCTGTCTTCAGGAAACCGCCGATTTGCAGGTTACCATTGATGTTAACAGTAGTAGCATTCCATACGTGAGCTGATGCATATACATTGGCACCTTCCTCAACGTTTACTTCTGTACCACGGATAGAACCGATGATGCAAACGTTAGATCCGTTCTTGAAGGTAATCTTCTGTGTAGGATCCGTCTTATCTGTATTTCCTAAACCAGATTTGAGCTCCTTGATTGTTACATCGTTGTCATTCTCGTCTTTTCCGGTCTTGAAACCTCTCCAAGATGAATAGAGGTTACCCTCGATGACGATGTCTTTTGTTGAATCTTTTGTCTTGATATAACCCAATTCGTTATAGACGGTAACGCCTGGCTTAATCATAGAGCCTTCGCCTTCAAAAATCAAAGAACCGCCCTTCTCAACAACGATTGTTGTATTCTCGAAAGTTGTAGCAGAGTAGTGCAATTTGGCATCTCCGTTAACGAAGATAGTTGCATTCTTGATGGTGTTCTTGGTAAAGTCACAATCACCTGCAGACTTCTTTAGATAGTATCTGCCGCCATTCAGGTCGCAGTTGCCATAAGCCTGGGTGTCGGTATTCTTCTGCACAGGCATGTTGAATGTAGTTATGAAATTTGCGCCACTGGCTGCTCTTGTACCAAAGAACTTACGGGCATTAGCTGTTGTGTTCTTGTAGTTGATGACGCTAGAAAACAGAGACTCTCCGCTGTTAGTGAGGTCGAGAGTTGTGGCATCTACCTTAGCTGGAGATGAACCTCCTGTAGGATCACTTGTATTGTCGCTACATGATGCGAATACGAATGCCGCCAAACCGATGGCAGCAAGCTTAGAATTGAATACTTTCATATCTATTTTAGTTTAAATTGTACTTTCAGTTTTTGTTTGATACCATTTACTTATATTTTTGTCCTCAAGCTCGTTGCTTTTTTAGGTAGTTTGACTATCATCATTTCGCATACACTCACAAGTGGCTCTTAGACGCTGCAAATTTAATGAAATTATTTCATAAGTAGTAGTTTTCTAAGGTTAAATAAACTTAATTCGCTACTTTTTGTTCTGAAACTCATTAGGTTGGTTTGTTGTGGGCGGTAGCGAATTGGCTCTTCTGCTTGTCAAACGATAACTATTTCTGAACTCATTAACCCGAAAATAACTCCGAAAGATAGCAGAATATCTCCGAAGAATACGAAAATATCTCCGAAAGATAGCAGAATATCTCCGAAGAATAAACCAGGAAAACAAATGGTGGGAATACGATGATGGATATGTGTTGTGGTGACGAGGTGAAGGGTGAAGGGTATATTTTAAATCTATATATTATATTCTTTTTTTAGGATTTTTGGAAAAACCGGAAAGTCAGAAAAATGAAAAAACGGATTTTTTCCCTTGCCGCGCGTATATATAAAAAAGAGTTTTCAAACCTTCACCCTTCACCTTTTTATTTAACGTTTTGTGTGTCAAATAGTTACGGGTGAAGGGTGGTGAAGGGTGTTTTTCGCTTTTTATAAACATATTTTAAGGATTCGGTCCGTTTTTACATATTTTAAGCGTTTGTTTTTGGTTCCGAAAGAGGTGCCGTTTTTTTAGGGTCCCATTTTTTCTCTTTTCTTACCGCTGAAATCTTTGAAAAGCGAGTGGGGAAGGATATCCCGTCTTATGTTGTGTTAAACAATTATCAGATAAAAGAAGTTAACGATACCGAAAAAGGACTGATTTTTAAACAAATATTAACGCAGAAAATTTGAAGTTTCGCATATTTGATTGAACTTTCGTATGTGGGGAAGTTAAGGGAAGTTAAAGAAGTTGTCACTCTCTACGGTCGTTCAGTAAACCAGGAAAACAATACTGTTTCAGTGACTAACGAAGGCTATTTCAGTAAGAACAGGAGACTGTTCCAGTGAGAATAGCTTTCTGTTGCACTTTTTTTTGCATTTTTTCTCTTTCCCTGCAACCTTTATGTATCTTCTTACGTCTAACCATCAGATTTCCGAAACAGAATAGGTATTCGGTATATCACGTATTTAGAAATATAAAATTAGAAATGATATGAAGAAATTTGGTATTTGGGCGGTGACTGCCGCTTTATTCTTTGCCCCAATGGGCTTGAGTTCTTGCAGTATGGGATCTTCTGCCAGTGAAATGAAGGGAAGTCTCAACTTTACGCAGGATGATTTGACTGAGAAGCCTTTCAAGGCGATCGACGTGGATGTGATTGCCAGCGTTTATTATACCCAGAACAATGGCGATGAATGCAGCGTTCGATTGGATTACTCTGCCATCAAGGATGCTGAGTTCGTACAGAAGCTTAAGGAGAAACTCAAGGTGGTTTATCGTGACGGCGAGGTGAAGATCGGACTCAACGGAAAACTCAAAGTGCCTGCCGCGTGTAACTCTGAAAAGAATAGACTCAAGATTTATATCACCAGTCCTGACCTGGTGAAGATTGCACAGGAAGGCGTGGGTTCATTCTATGCCAAGACGATTAATAGCGACCGCCTGAAAATCGATAACGAGGGTGTTGGCTCTGTCAAGATTGGGAAGATCCTTGCCAACAAACTGGAGGTAACCAACGAGGGTGTTGGCTCGGTAAATATCGATGATGTGGCTGGAGATGATATGAACATTGATAACGAAGGCGTAGGCTCAGTGAAAATCTCTAAGATTGAGATGGGAAGCCTGAAACTGGATAACGAGGGCGTAGGCTCTGTTAACTTGGATATGTTTAAGGGCGGCAACCTGATTATCAAGAACGAGGGCGTGGGCAGTGTGAAAGCCAAGGTTGACTGCCAGAGTGTTAATGCTACTTCTGAAGGTGTTGGAGGAGTAAACTTGAGTGGCGTAACCCGTCAGTACAATAAGAAAAAAGGCGGAATCGGAGGAATTTCTGATGGTGGATTGACTGTGAGAAACTGAACTTTCACATATCAGGAAGTTAAAGGAGTTAAGGAAGTTAAGGAGTTAAGACGTATGTCTTTCTGCTTAAAAACTACGCCAAAAAGACTATTGTCTTAACTCCTTTAACTCCTTAAACTCCTTTAACTTCTGAACTTGCGAAACTTGTGTAAATTAGAAGTCCCACTTTACACCGAGGCAAGGGCGAACCATCCAGCCGGCATTGCTGCCGAAGTTATGGCTTATTTCTACCTCGCTACCTACGCTCAGGTTTTCGCAGCCGAAGTGCTGGCCTACATTATACCAGAGCTGTGGCTCAGTAGTGAAGACGGTATGCTCTGGAGTGGTTTTGGCCTTCTGGTTACCGTCATTGTCTTTGATGAATTCTTTCACGTTTCCGTGCTTGTCAAGCATACTTTCGTGATTCTCCCACCAGAAATCAGCGAAACCGCTAAAGTTCAATCCCTTTAATCCAAAGATGTCTTTGCATCCCCAAACAGCAGTAAACTGCATCGGTACGTTCTGGTCGGTCTTGCGGATAGTCTTGTAGAGTGCCTGGAGGGTCAAAGTATTCTTGAAACTCTTGTCGTGCATGAAATACTCTACACCGAAGAGCCAGGCGTTGTTGATAGGGTAGTTCTTGGTGATACCGCCATTATACTCTACGTGGAGACTCCAGTTCTTCATTGGGCTGTTCTGCCAGAAGTTCAATGCACGTGAAATCTCAGTGTAGGTACCACCCTGTGCTACGTTTGGACTGCTGGTGTCCATCTTGTCGTAGTTGAAGTCGTGGTCTACAAAGAAATAAGTGCTACCCCATTTGTCCTGCTTGAACATTTCGAGTGTGAGGGTAACAAACTTGCGGTCACTGCCGAAGTCGTAGAAAACTTGGGCGTTGGTCTGTGCTAAAGTTTTGCTCGCAGGGAGCAACGCAAGTGCCATGAGCAGTAGGCTTTTCATCTTTTTCATAAATTTTTTCTTTTCTTTATTATTTATTAAATGAAACAAAAAACTGCGGACGGAAGGCCCGCAGTTTGTAATTATATTTATCCGTAACGATTAGTATGCAAAGAGAGGGTAATCCTTCATTGTAGCATTCACCTTTTCGCGAACGCGGGCAATGACCTTCTCGTCCTCAGGAGCATTCAGAACCTCCTCGATGAGTTCGGCAATGAGATGCATCATGTCTTCCTTGGCGCCACGTGTGGTCATGGCTGCTGTGCCCAGGCGGATACCTGATGTCTGGAAGGCTGAACGGCTGTCGAATGGAACCATGTTCTTGTTGACAGTGATGTCGGCTGCAACCAGCGCATTCTCAGCGACTTTACCTGTAAGGTCTGGATATTTACTTCGGAGGTCTACGAGCATAGAATGGTTGTCTGTACCACCGCTCACGATACCGAATCCGCGACCGATGAGATCGTCTGCGAGTACGGCTGCATTCTTCTTTACCTGAGTAGCATACTCCTTCCAAGAAGGCTGCAGATTCTCATTGAAGGCTACTGCCTTTGCCGCGATGACGTGCTCCAGTGGACCACCCTGCTGACCTGGGAATACGGCAGAATTCAAGAGCATGCTCATCTTCTTAACCTCGCCCTTCTTGGTAGTCAAACCCCATGGGTTGTCAAAATCTTTGCCCATCAGAATGATACCGCCACGAGGACCACGGAGGGTCTTGTGGGTAGTAGAAGTAACGATGTGCGCATACTTCAATGGGTTGTCGAGCAGACCGGCTGCAATCAGACCTGCAGGGTGAGCCATATCAATCATGAGGAGAGCGCCTACCTCATCGGCAATCTTGCGCATGCGGGCATAATCCCACTCGCGGCTATAAGCGCTACCACCACCGATAATCAGTTTTGGTTTGTGCTCAAGAGCCAGTTTCTCCATCTCGTCGTAGTCTACACGGCCTGTTTCCTTGTTCAGGTTGTAACCGATAGGGTTGTAGAGAATACCGGATGTATTGACGTGGCTACCATGAGAGAGGTGGCCGCCGTGGTCGAGGTTCAAGCCCATGAAAGTATCGCCTGGCTTCAATACGGCAAGCAGAACAGCAGCGTTAGCCTGCGCACCAGAGTGAGGCTGTACGTTGGCATACTCAGCACCGAACACTTTCTTTACACGCTCGATGGCGAGGTTCTCTACGATGTCTACTACCTGGCATCCACCATAATAACGCTTGCCTGGCAGACCCTCGGCATACTTGTTAGTAAGGTAAGAACCCATAGCGTTCATCACCTCGTCACTCACGAAATTCTCAGAAGCGATAAGCTCCATACCCTTCAGCTGGCGCTGATGTTCTCTTTCGATTAAGTCGAAAATCTCTTGATCTTTTACCATTTCCCTTTACTTTTTATGGTTGATGTTTAATGAAATCGAATGCAAAAATAAGCAATATCTCTCAAACTACCAAATAAATCGTAACATTTTGAGTGGTATTGCTTACTTTTTGTTATAAACTACCTGTTTTTATTACTTGCAGAGCTCTACTTTGCCCAATTGCTGTTCTTTGTCGCAGTAGTGGCAACGTACGATACCGAGCACTTTGTCTACGGTATGGAAGAGGGTCTGCATAGGCTCGTTGTTGGTGATGCACTTAGGGTTGTTGCACTTTACGATGCCCTTCAGCGTATCAGGAGTCTTGACGGTCTTCTTCTCTACAATTTCGTAGTCTTTGATGATACTTAGTCCGATGTTAGGCGCAACGACGGAGAGTCGGTTGATTTCCTCATCGGTAAAATACTTGTTGGCAACCTTGATGATGCCCTTCTTGCCAATCTTCTTGCTTGGCAGGTTGTAGCCGATAGTAACAGGAGTCTCCATCTTCTCCAACTGGAGCAGATTTACTACCTGATAGGTCTTTTCGGCTGGTATATGGTCGATTACGGTACCGTTCTCGATAGCCGCAACCACTAATTGACTTTTATTATTTCCCATCTCTTTTTTTTTAATGTTGAGTGTTGAGTGTTGAATGTTGAGTGTTGAATGTTGAGTGTTGAATGTTGAGTGTTGAGTGAGACTTGCGCCCTTGAGACCCATGTTAAGTGTCCGTTAGGCAACTCAACATTCAACATTCAACATTCAACATTATTCAATATTCAACATTCAACATTATTCAATTATGCTTTTATCGTTCTTTACATCATCGAGCGAGATGCCGAGGCAGTGGCAGAAGATAGCCTCACGTGCATAGAGGCCATTCTGAGCCTGCTGGATATAGTATGCATGTGGATCATCATCTACATCGTAAGCAATCTCGTTCACACGTGGCAGCGGATGCATGATCTTCATGTTCTCCTTCGCCTTGCAGAGCATGTCGCGCTTCAGGATATACACGTTCTTTACGCGCTCATACTCCATCAGGTCGCTGAAACGCTCCTTCTGTACACGGGTCATGTAGAGAATGTCGGCACCTGCAATCACATCTTCGTTAAAGTCCTCGTGCTCAACATATTTGATGTTGTGCTCCTTGCAGTAGAGTTTATACTCTTCTGGCATGGCGAGTTCCTTAGGTGCGATGAAATGGAAGGTAGGATTGAAGTGGCGCATAGCTGTGATAAGTGAGTGAACGGTGCGGCCATATTTGAGGTCACCCACGAGATAGATGTTCAAGTTCTCCAGGGTACCCTGGGTCTTGTAGATAGAGTAGAGGTCGAGCAGGCACTGTGAAGGATGCATGTGAGCGCCGTCGCCTGCATTGACGATAGGCACTGGTGCTACCTCACTGGCATACTGGGCTGCTCCCTCGATGAAATGGCGCATGGCGATTACATCGGCATAGTTGCTTACCATCAGGATGGTGTCCTTGAGGGTTTCACCCTTGGTGGTGCTGGATGTCTTGGCATCAGAGAAACCAATGACACGGGCACCAAGACGGTTGGCAGCGGTTTGGAAACTGAGTTGGGTACGAGTTGATGGCTCGAAGAAAAGGGTCGCTACGACCTTTCCCTTCAACAACTCCCTGTTCGGGTGCTTTTCGAACTCTTGCGCCATTTCCAGGAGGTACATGATTTTCTCCTTGGAAAGGTCTGCAATGGTCACAAAATTATGTTTTTCCATTTGAAATATGATTGAATGTTCTAAAATCGCCCCCAAAGTTACATAAAAAATCTGATTTCTGTGCGATAAATCAAAACTTTTATGTAATTTTGCACAAATATTTAAAGAAATAGTGATGAGAAAGCGATTTATACATATCTTATGGGCTGTTTTCGGCACCGGAATACTCACGGTTATTCTTGCCTTTGTTGCCATCTGGTTTGGAAAGATTGGCTACATGCCCGACATCGAGGATCTGCAGAATCCTATCAACAGATTTGCCACCCAGGTTTACTCTGCCGATGGCAAGGTGCTTGGTACGTGGAACCTGAACAAGGAAAACCGTATTGTGATTCCTTATAAGAAAATGTCACCTTATTTAATAAAGGCGCTGGTGGCTACCGAGGATGAGCGATTCTATGAGCATTCGGGTATCGACTTCCGTGCTCTGGGACGTGCCATCGTCAAGCGTGGTATCCTGGGACAGACTAATGCGGGTGGTGGTAGTACTATCACGCAGCAGCTCGCCAAGCAGCTTTATTCTGAGAAGGCAGGCAGTACGATGGAACGATTGTTGCAGAAGCCGATAGAGTGGGTGATTGCGGTGAAGCTGGAACGCTATTATACCAAAGAGGAGATTCTGGCTCTCTATCTCAATTACTTCGATTTCCTGCACAATGCTGTAGGAATCAAGACGGCGGCCAATACCTATTTTAATAAGGAACCGAAGAATCTGACCCTCTGTGAGTCGGCAACGCTCATCGGACTGTGCAAGAATCCGTCGCTCTTCAATCCGGTTCGCTATCCGGAGAGAGCACGGGAACGCAGAAATGTGGTTCTTTCGCAGATGGTGAAGGCGGGGTATCTGAGCCGGGGCGAGTATAGCCAGTGTGCTGCTGAGCCGCTGACACTCAATTTCCACCGTACCGACCATAAGGATGGTTCGGCTACTTATCTGCGTGAGTTCCTTCGCCAGTATATGATGGCTAAGCGTCCGGAGCGCAGTGATTATCCTTCTTGGAACCGTGCCCAGTTTGTGGTGGATTCTATCCAGTGGGAGAATGATCCGCTCTATGGATGGTGCAACAAGAACTATAAGAAGGATGGTTCGCCATATAATGTATACAGTGATGGACTGAAGGTGTTTACTACTATCGATAGCCGTATACAGCAGTATGCGGAAGAGGCTATGTATCAGCATGTAGCCCGCTATCTGCAGCCTCGCTTCAGTGCAGAGATTGCCCGCAAGCCAAGCTCGCCATACAGCGATAAGCTGACACCGAAACAGATTAAGAATATCCTGAACCGCAGTATCACCCAGAGTGAGCGTTACCGTACGATGAAGGCTGCGGGATATTCTGAGGATGAAATCAAGGCGGCATTCCGCAAGAAGCAGGAGATGACCGTGTTTACCTATCATGGTGATATTGATACGCTGATGAGTCCGCTCGATTCTATCCGTTATTACAAGAGTTTCCTGCGCAGCGGTTTTATGAGCATGGATCCTAAAACGGGTGCTGTGAAGGCGTATGTAGGTGGATTGGATTATACCCATTTCATGTATGATATGGTGAGTCTGGGACGCCGGCAGGTGGGTTCTACCATCAAGCCATTCCTTTACAGTCTGGCGATGTCTAACGGCTTCCAGCCTTGCGATCTGGCGCCTAACCGTCAGCAGACCTATATGGTGGCAGGTCGTCCGTGGACACCTCGCAATGCCAACCATTCACGTGCCGGACAGATGGTTCCGCTGAGTTGGGGATTGGCGCAGAGTAGCAACTGGGTGAGTGCTTATCTGATGAGTAAGCTCAATCCGCAGCAGTTCGTACAGATGTTGCGCGACTTCGGCATCAACAATCCTGATATCCATGCATCCATGAGTCTCTGTCTGGGACCATGTGAGGTAAGTGTCAGCGAGATGGTGAGTGCTTATACCGTATTTGCCAACCACGGCATCCGTACTGCTCCAATGTTTGTGAGCCGTATCGAGGATAATGAAGGTAATACGATTGCTACCTTCCAGCCACGTATGAACGAGGTGATCAGTGCCGATAATGCCATGAAGATGCTCACCATGTTGATGGGCGTTGTGGATAATGGTACGGCAGGAAGACTGCGCTACCGTTATAACCTGGAAGGACAGATCGGTGCTAAGACCGGTACTACCAATAACAACAGTGACGGTTGGTTTATCGGCTTTACTCCACAACTCGTAAGTGGCTGCTGGGTAGGTGGTGAGGAGCGTGATATCCACTTCGATTCCATGAGTATGGGTCAGGGTGCTACCATGGCTTTGCCTATCTGGGCGATATTCATGAAGAAGGTTTATGCCGACCCGTCGCTGGGTATCAGTCCTGCTATCAAGTTCGATTTGCCGGAAGACTACAATCCTTGTTCCCGCAAGGCAGCCGAACAGGATGACTTTGAGGAAGTAGGAGGCGGCAGTATCGACGAAGTTTTCGAATAAAAACCAAGGCATTCGCCATTTTTGCATGTATTTATTTTAAATAGTGCAAAAATGGCGAATGTTATTTGTTTATATGCATTTTTTTTTGTATTTTTGCAGAGTTTTAGAACATGCATAGCCCGAATGATGTTTCTTCGGGTTTTCAAAATAGAAATAAAATAAAAAATCATTATAATGAACGTTTCATACAAATGGCTTAAAGAATACGTCGATTTCGATTTGACACCACAGGAGACTGCGGACGCGTTGACCTCTTGCGGACTCGAAGTTGACGCTTTGGAAGAAGTACAGTCTGTCAAGGGCGGACTGAAAGGTCTCTATGTAGGTAAAGTATTGACATGCGAGGAGCATCCTAACAGCGATCACCTCCATGTTACAACCGTTGACTTGGGCAAGGGTGAACCTCAGCAGATTGTCTGTGGTGCTCCTAACGTTGCTGCAGGTCAGAAGGTTATCGTGGCTGATTTGGGCTGCGTACTTTACGATGGCGACCAGAGTTTTACCATCAAGAAGAGCAAACTCCGCGGTGTAGAGAGTTTGGGTATGATTTGTGCTGAGGATGAGATTGGTGTAGGTACCTCTCACGACGGCATCATCGTACTCCCAGAAGATGCTCCGGTAGGTCAGCCTGCTGCTGAGTATTATCACCTGGAGAGCGACTGGCTCATCGAGATTGATATCACAGCCAACCGTGCTGATGCGCTCGGTCACTGGGGTGTAGCCCGCGACCTGTATGCCTGGTTGAAGCAGAATGGCTACAAGACAAGTTTGCATCGCCCATCTTGCGATGAGTTTGTGGTAGACAACGAGGATCTTCCTATCGATGTTGAAATCCAAAATACTGAGGCTTGCAAGCGTTATGCCTGTGTAAGCATCACCGGTTGTGAGGTGAAGGAAAGTCCTAAGTGGTTGCAGGATAAGCTGAATATCATCGGCTTGCGCCCTATCAACAATATCGTGGATATCACCAACTATATCATGATGGCATACGGTCAGCCATTGCACTGCTTCGATGCAGACATGGTTACCGGTCATAAGATTGTAGTTCGTACCCAGCCAGGGGGCACTAAGTTTGTTACTCTCGATGGCGAGGAGCATACCTTGGGTGAGCACGACCTGAGCATCTGCAATGCTGAGGAGCCTATGTGTATCGCCGGTATCTTCGGCGGTAAGGGTTCTGGTACTTACGAGACAACCAAGGATGTAGTCTTGGAGAGTGCTTACTTCCATCCTACATGGATTCGCAAGAGCGCTCGCCGTCATGGTTTGAGCACAGATGCCAGCTACCGTTTTGAGCGTGGCGTAGATCCAAACGGACAGATTTATGCATTGAAGCAGGCTGCTATCCTCTGCAAGCAGTTGGCTGGCGGCAAGATTTCCATGCAGATCAAGGATGTATATCCAGAGCCAATGCAGGATTTCCCTGTTCGTCTGAACTATGAGTATGCGCATCGCCTTATCGGTAAGGAGATTGGTGCAGAGACCATCAAGAACATTGCTACATCTCTCGAGATGAAGATTGTGAAGGAAGACGCTGAGGGTATCGACCTTCTGGTTCCTGCTTATCGTGTAGACGTTCAGCGTCCTTGCGACGTGGTAGAGGATATTCTCCGTATCTACGGATATAATAATGTGGAGATTCCAACCCAGTTGAAGAGCTCCCTGACTGTTCAGGGCGATGAGGATAAGGCTTATCACAGCCAGAACCTCGTGGCAGAGCAGCTGGTAGGCGAGGGCTTCATGGAGATTCTCAACAACTCTCTGAGCAAGGCTAGCTACTATACCGACTTCGACCTCAACAAGTATCCTAACGAGACAACCGTGAAGGTGATGAACCCGTTGAGTGCTGATCTCGGTGTGATGCGCCAGACGATGCTGTTCGGTGGTTTGGAGAGTGTGGTTCGCAACATCAACCATAAGAGCCAGAACCTGAAGTTCTTCGAGGTGGGTAACACCTATATATATAATAAGGAGAAGTGGAGCGAGGAGAGTCCTATCAAGGCTTACTCTCAGGAGGCTCACATGTCACTCTTCATCACCGGTAAGCGCGTAGAGGGCAGTTGGGCTCATGCTGATGAGCAGAGCAACATCTACGAGCTGAAGGCTGTGGTAGAGAATGTTCTCCGCCGTGTGGGTATGCCACAGAACAACGTGGTTATCAAGCACAGCGACAATAACATCTTCTCTAAGGGCGTAAGTTATGAGACCCGTGCCGGAAAGGTATTGGTAGAACTGGGTATCCTGAGCCTGAAGTTGAAGAAGGCATTCGATATTGAGCAGGATGTATTCTATGCTGATATCCACTGGGATAACCTGATGAAGGCTGTGAAGAAGGTGAACCTTACTTATACCGACATCAGCAAGTATCCTTCAGTGAGCCGCGACCTTGCATTGCTCGTAGACAAGAATGTAGAGTTCGCTCAGATTGAGCAGATTGCCCACCAGACAGAGAAGAAACTTCTGAAGAGCGTGGTTCTCTTCGATGTTTACGAGGGTGAGCATTTGCCAGAGGGCAAGAAGAGTTATGCTGTTAACTTCATCCTGCAGGATGAGGAGAAGACTCTGAATGACAAGCAGATAGATGCTATCATGAAGAAGCTCATAGCCAACCTTACAAGCAAGCTCAATGCAGAATTGAGATAATGCAGAAGGTGCTCAGTGCAGAATTAAGATAATATTATAAACAAACGATAAACATTTAAAATTTTATTCCAATGGGAAGAGCATTTGAATATCGTAAAGCTACAAAGCTGAAAAGATGGGGCCACATGGCCAAGACATTTACTAAGTTGGGTAAGCAGATTGCTATTGCTGTGAAGGCAGGCGGTCCAGAACCAGAGAACAACCCAACCTTGCGTGCTATCATCGCTAACTGTAAGCGTGAGAACATGCCTAAGGATAACATCGCTCGTGCCATCAAGAACGCTTGTGGCAAGGATACCAGCGATTACAAGGAGGTAACATACGAAGGATATGGCCCTCACGGAGTGGCTGTCTTCGTTGATACTTTGACCGACAACACTACACGTACTGTTGCTGACGTTCGTTCTATCTTCAACAAGTTCAGCGGAAACTTGGGTACAACAGGTTCTCTGTCTTTCCTCTTCGACCACAAGGCTGTGTTCACATTCAAGAAGAAGGAAGGTCTGGATATGGACGAGATGATTCTCGACTTGATCGACTACGGCGTAGAAGATGAGTTTGATGAGGATGAGGAGAACAACGAAATCACTATCTATGGTGCTCCTACAAGCTTCGGCGAGATTCAGAAGCACCTGGAGGCTGAAGGTTTCGAGGTAACTGGTGCTGAGTTCACTTACATCCCTAACGATTTGAAGGATGTAACTCCTGAGGAGCGCGAGACTATCGACAAGATGGTTGAGAAGTTGGAAGAGTTTGACGATGTTCAGACTGTATATACCAACATGAAGCCAGAAATTCCTGCAGACGCAGAATAATATTACGCCCTGATTGGCGCTGCTTTTTACCGGCACGCCCTGAAAGGGCAGAAGCACATAGCCCAGGGCATCGCCCTGGGTTTTGTGTTTATTTCCCCATGCGCCCTGTAAGGGCAAAAGCTTTAAAATAAGGAGAAAACATTATGATTAATTCTAACAATGAAAATCAGGATAAGTTGCAGAAGGTAACTTATCAGACTCATGGCACCTGCTCAAAATACATCTGCATCAGTATAGATGAAGATGGAAATGTGCAGGATGCCCAGTTCATCGGAGGCTGCGATGGCAATACCAAGGGCGTTTGTGCTTTGATTAAAGGCATGAAGGCAAAGGAGGTCATCGCCCGACTGAAGGGTATCACTTGTGGCAATAAGCCTACAAGCTGTCCAGACCAGTTGGCGACAGCTTTGCAGGAAATGGGATATTAATACAAAAAGAGGGTGTGTCATAAGTCCATGACATACCCTCTTTTCGATTAATACTTGAAGGTATCATCCAGCAATACCTCCTTCGGATTCTTAGCCGAATGATATACGAAACGGAAGGTGAAATGCTCTTCCTTATATTTCTTCAGACCAGGATTGTTGTCCAGGGCTTCCTTCTGAATCTTATGGAGTTTATCCTTATTGGCATCAATCGCCTGCTTATTATCTGCCTTGTTTCTCAAAGAGATATAGTACGTATACATCTTCTTGGTTTTATCAAATGCAGCACTGTCAGTCCTGGCGTCGTTGACGTATGGAGTAGGACAGTATTTTTCAGTATACTCCTTGGCTTCACGAGCCGCTTTGTCCTCCAGACTTTCTGTACAAGAAACGAGCAAAGAAGCAAAAATACCGATGTAAATCAACTTTTTCTTCATGATTTTTCTATATTTTATCTAAAAATCTCTATTATTTTCAATATTTTGTGCAAAGATACGAAAAAAAATACTATCTTTGCACTCTAAAGAGAGAAAAATTATATGGAGAATATAAATAAAATAAGAAATTTCTGCATTATTGCACATATAGACCATGGTAAAAGTACCTTGGCAGACCGACTTCTGGAGAAGACCCAGACCATCAAGATTACTGAAGGACAGATGCTTGATGATATGGATTTGGAGAGAGAGCGTGGAATCACAATCAAGAGCCATGCTATCCAAATGGAATATAAGGCAAAGGATGGACAGACCTATATCCTGAATCTTATTGACACTCCTGGACATGTTGACTTCTCCTATGAAGTTTCCCGTTCCATTGCTGCTTGCGAGGGAGCGCTTTTGGTTGTTGACGCAACTCAAGGCGTTCAGGCACAGACCATTTCAAACCTCTATATGGCTATCGAGCACGACCTGGAGATAATCCCGGTAATCAATAAGATTGATATGCCTTCGGCTATGCCTGAAGAGGTAGAAGACGAAATTGTAGACCTGATCGGTTGCAAGCATGAGGATATCCTCCGTGCTTCTGGTAAGACCGGTGAGGGTGTAGAAGAAGTACTGGAAGCTGTCGTTAATCGTGTTCCTGCTCCGGTAGGAGACGAGAAGGCACCGCTCCAGGCATTGATTTTCGACTCTGTATTCAACTCTTTCCGCGGCATCATCGCCTATTTCAAGATAGAGAATGGTGTAATCCGTAAAGGAGATAAGGTGAAGTTCTTCAATACCGGCATGGAATATGATGCTGATGAAATCGGTGTATTGAAGATGGATATGATTCCTCGCCAGGAATTGGGTACCGGTGAGGTAGGTTATATCATCTCGGGTATCAAGAATGCTACCGAGGTAAAGGTGGGTGATACCATTACCCATATCGCCCGTCCTTGTGACAAGGCGATTGCGGGTTTCCAGGAAGTGAAACCTATGGTCTTTGCCGGTGTTTATCCTATCGATCCTAGCGATTACGAGAATCTGCGTGCATCGCTCGAAAAACTGCAGCTCAATGATGCTTCATTGACTTTCTCGCCAGAGAGTTCTGTGGCTTTGGGCTTCGGTTTCCGTTGCGGATTCCTCGGATTGCTCCACATGGAAATCGTACAGGAGAGACTGGACCGTGAGTTTAATATGGATGTCATCACTACCGTACCTAACGTATCTTATATGGTATACGACAAGCAGGGCGGTGAGAAAGAGGTTCACAATCCTTCCGGATTGCCAGACCCAACACTGATAGACCATATTGAGGAACCATATATCCGGGCAACCATCATTACGGCTACCAATTATATTGGACCTATTATGAAACTCTGTCTGGATAAACGAGGCGAACTCATCAACCAGGAATATGTGAGTGGAAACCGTGTTGAGCTCCACTTCATGTTGCCATTGGGAGAAATCGTCATCGACTTCTATGATAAGCTGAAGAGTATCTCCAAGGGATATGCTTCGTTCGACTACCATATCGATTCATTCCGTCATTCCGACCTGGTGAAGCTCGATATCCTGTTGAATGGAGAGCCTGTAGATGCATTGAGTACTTTGACTCACCGCGATAACTCTGTGAGCTTCGGCCGCAGAATGTGCGAGAAGTTGAAGGACCTCATACCTCGTCAGCAGTTCGATATTGCTATCCAGGCAGCTATCGGTGCCAAGATTGTGGCACGTGAGACTGTTAAGCAGGTGCGCAAGGATGTTACTGCCAAATGTTATGGTGGTGACGTGAGCCGTAAGCGCAAGTTGCTGGAGAAGCAGAAGAAGGGTAAGAAGCGCATGAAGCAGATTGGTAATGTGGAAGTTCCACAGAAAGCCTTCCTTGCTGTGCTCAAACTCGACTAATGATTTAATATAAGTATAATGGAAAAGGAGGTTAAGTATTATGGCAGACTTTAAAGTAATTACCCCTAAGCGTGATATTGCGCGCGAATTGGCGCGTAAATATAGTACGATGACTCATGATGAGCTCGATGTGGTGGAAGATATCCTTGAGCCAATCAAGTATGGCAAGGGCGAGCTGATTTTGCCTGAAGGTGAACAGTGCATGGGTATCTCGTACATCGAGAAGGGATTGGTACGCCAATTTTACTTTAAGAATGGCAAGGAGGTGACCGAGCATCTGGGTGTGGATCATACCATCTTTATGTGCATTGAGAGCCTCTTTAAGGAAGAGCCTACCCACCTGCAGGTGGAAGCTTTGGAGCCTACGCTGGTGTATATGCTACCGAAGAAGAAGCTGGAGGCGGCTGCTATGCGCAATGTCAATATCCAGATGCTTTATCGTAAAATACTGGAAGAGAGTTTGATTCAGTCTCAGATTCATGCCGATCTGATGCGATTTGAGTCGGCACCTAATAAATATAAGCGCCTGTGCGAAATGAACCCACAGGTGGTTCTGCGTGCTCCGCTCACCTATATCGCAAGCTATCTGCAGATGACGCCGGAAACGCTGTCCAGAATCCGCTCGAATACATTATTATAATCATAAAATAAAAAAGAGGATGTGACTGTGACACACCCTCTTTTTTATTGTTTCATATCATAACCAGTAAGCCTTTATTCTGCCGTATAGAGGAATCGCTTGATACTCTTCTTAGGAGTCTTTTCAAACTCATCTTCATGTATACGTATTTCTGATACTTTGCTGTAAGCAGGAATCATGGTGTTGAGCTCCTGACGGTTCTGCTCCATGACATCTGTCAGTTCTTTGGTACCGAGGTTCAAGGT
Organism: Segatella copri; assembly: GCA_021622245.1. Taxonomy (GTDB): domain Bacteria; phylum Bacteroidota; class Bacteroidia; order Bacteroidales; family Bacteroidaceae; genus Prevotella; species Prevotella copri_J. The sequence continues at coordinate 101,736 of JAJVTK010000007.1, forward strand.
CTGAGCTTCATCATAGTCTGGGTGAACCAGAGCAATGAGCTTGTCGCCCTTCTGTACAACCACGCTTTCCGCTACCAGAGCCAAAGAGTTGAGCTTATCCTCAATCTCCTCAGGGTAGATATTCTGACCGTTTGCGCCGAGCAGCATGTTCTTGCTACGACCCTTGATGAAGACGTTGCCGTCACCATCCATGGTTCCGAGGTCGCCTGTATGATACCATCCGTTCTCGTCGATGGTCTGCTTGGTAGCTTCCTCATTCTTATAGTAACCCAACATTACGTTAGGACCCTTGGCAAGGATTTCGCCTGGTACATTCTCAGGATCAGGACTGTCGATGCGGACCATCATGTGGAGGGCAGCCTTACCGCAAGAGCCCGGTACGAAGTTTTTGTAATCCTCGTAGCAGATGATAGGGGCACATTCTGTTGCGCCATATCCCACGGTATATTTGAAACCTACGCTATGGAGGAAACTTTCCACTTCCTGGTTAAAGGCTGCACCACCGATAATCACCTCGTAGAAGTTGCCACCGAAGGCATTGGATACCTGGTCGCATATCTTCTCCTTCACCTTCTTGCTGATTACAGGCATATGGAGCAGCATACGCATGCGGTTGTTCTGGATCTTAGGGAATACCTTCTTGCGGATAATCTTCTCGATAACCAGAGGTACAGCTATGATGACAGCTGGCTTGATGCGGCCGAATGCCTCGGCGATGATGGCTGGACTAGGGATGCGGGTGAGATAGAAGACGTGGCAGCCCTTGATGAATTCGAAGATAAATTCAAACGCCATGCCGTACATGTGGGCCATCGGCAGGATACTGATGACAGAATCTCCCGGCTTAATCTTCTTACCCAGTACGTCCTCAGCGAAATCTGCATTGCCCCAGAGTGCACGGTATGGAACCATTACTCCCTTGGAGAAACCGGTAGTTCCGCTGGTATAGTTGATCATAGCCAACTCATCCGGATTCTGGTCCATATAGTAGTTGACATGGTTTTTGCGGAAGTACTTAGGATACTTGATACCGAACATCTCGTTGAGGTGTTCGCGCGCATAGGTCAACTTGTCGGTACGGGAAACGACAAGTGAATAATCCGGTATGTAGATGATGCCTTCAAGTCCAGGCATCTTCGTTGCATCAACCTGTGTAGCTACAACATCACCCACAAAGAGCAGTTTGGCATCGCTGTGGTTAACGATGTTGTGAATCTGGTCTGGCATGAATTCATGCAGGATAGGTACGGCAATGGCACCATAGGTAAGGGTAGCAAGGAATGCTACAGCCCAGTTAGCACTATTACGACCGCAAAGTGCAATCTTATCGCCCTTTACTACACCAGAGTTCTCAAACATGATGTGTAGCTTCTCAATCTTGCGTGCTACATCATGGTACTGCAAGGTAGCTCCCTTGTAGTCTGTCAGCGCATCCATATCCCAATGGTCTACGATGCTCTTTTGGATTAGTGCGTTAAAGCTTGGAATCTCCATATTCTTGTTATTTAACGATTTGCTTTTTTATATTTTTCTCGTACTGAAGTCTGTTTGCTGATGATAGCTAATATCTGCTGATGTACTGTCAGCAGATATTGGCTGTCTCTAGATAGCGTTCTGATAGAGGTAACGCTTGATAGACTTCTTGGCTGTCTTTTCAAATTCCTGATCATGTAGTTTGATGCGTGACACCTTGGCAAAGCTAGGCATCTGCATGTTCAGTTCCTTGCGGTTCTGCTCCATGATGCTTTCCAGGTCCTCGTCTGTAAAGCCGAGGTTGTTTACTTCATCCATATCCGGATGAACCAGAGCTACCAGTTTGTCATCGCTCTGGATTACGATGCTTTCGTTGACCATCGCCATGGAGTTGAGCTTGTCCTCAATCTCTTCCGGATAGATGTTCTGTCCGTTAGGACCCAGCAGCATGTTCTTGCTTCTTCCTCTTACGAAGAAATGGCCGTCAGGGCTCATGGTTGCCAGGTCGCCTGTATGGAACCATCCGTCCTTATCTATTACGGCATCTGTAGCCTCCTGGTTCTTGTAATAGCCCTTCATCACGTTGATGCCGCGGCAAACCAGTTCGCCGGCTACGTTTTCCGGATCATCGCTCAATACCTTCACTTCCATGTGCTTCACGGCAACACCGCAGCTTCCTGCCACATAGTTGTCCTGATGGGCAAAGGTGATAAGCGGAGCGGTCTCTGTAGTTCCATATCCCATTGCGATAGGGAAACCGACGCTGATAAAGAAGTTCTCTATCTCCTTGTTGAGCGGAGCACCACCCACAACAACCTCGTAAGGACGTTCACCAAACTTTCTCAATACAAACTCGCGAACCTTCTCCTTGATGCGCTTGTTGATGACTGGCATGTTCATCAGCAGTCGTGCACGGTTGGTTTGGATATGTGGGAATACTTCCTTTCTTACAATCTTGTCTACTACAAGCGGCACCGCATAGAGGATGTCTGGCTTGATTTCTGACAACGCCTCTGAGATGAGCGTTGGGCTCGGCAGACGGGTAAGGAAGAAGATATGGTTACCCAATACTATATTGAAGAGAAATTCTGTCATGAGTCCATACATGTGAGCCATCGGAAGGGTAGAAAGGATGTTGCAGTTCTTACCTATCTTAGGTTTCACAGAATCAAAGAGGTAGTCGAGATTACCCCAAAGTGCTCTGTATGGGAGCATCACACCTTTTGAGAAACCGGTAGTTCCACTGGTATAGTTGATCATTGCCAGTTCTTCAGGATCGTCTACGTGGTACTTCACGTGTTCTGGTCTGAAATACTTAGGATATCTGTGTCCGAACATTGCATTGAGGTTCTCGCGCGCATAAGTCAGTTTCTCAGAGCGCGAGATGACAAGCGAATTGTCCGGAAGATAGATGATTCCTTCCAGCGAAGGCATCTCCTCTGGTGTTATTTCTGTAGCTACCACATCACCAACGAACAGAAGCTTGCTTTCGCTGTGGTTCACGATGTTGTGAATCTGCTCAGGCTTAAATTCGTTCTGTATAGGTACGACAATGGCTCCGTAAGTAATAATGGCCAGGAAGGCTACTGCCCACTGGCTACTATTTCTTCCGCAGACGGCAATCTTGTCGCCCTTCTTTACATCGCTGTTTTCGAACAGGATGTGTAGCTTCTCAATCTTTCTGGCAATATCGTGATATTGGAGGGTTGTGCCCTTGTAATCGGTGAGCGCATCCAGATTCCAATTCTTGATAATGCTGTTCTCAATATACGAGTTAAAACTTGGTATTGAATTCATTGCACAATTTACAAAATTTTGTGCAAAGATAATGAAAATAGTGCACACTGCAAAATAAAATGTGCACTATTTTCAAAAACTATATAAAATAATTAGTTTTTTTTCTTTTTAGTCTACATATTGTGGTGTTATAGACTGTATTTTACTCATATCTCATTGATTTGGCTGGATGGATATGAGAAATCAGGTAGCTTGGTGCTACGAGCATGAAGATGCTTATCAGCAGCGTAGCAATGTTCAGGGCTATGATGGCAAGCCAGTTGAATTCTACCGGAACGGTACTTACATAATAGGTCTGTGCATCGAGTTTGATGATGCCTGTAAAGTACTGTAGGGTAAGAATGCCGAGGGCGATGATGTTGCCCAGAAGCATACCCTTGCCGATGATGAAGACGGCAAACCACAGGAAGGTGTGACGGATGGTCTTGTTGCGGGCACCCAATGCCTTCATTACGCCTATCATGGAGGTGCGTTCCAGAATGATGATGAGCAGACCGCTGATCATGGTGACGCCGGCTACTATCAGCATCAGACCGAGAATAATCCAGACATTCAGATCCATCAGGCTCAGCCATTGGAAGATGTTTGGATTCAGGTCCTTGATGGTAGAACTGCTGTAGGTTTCGCCATAGTGGTCTACCGTGCGGTTCACCTTATTTATTATATAGTCTTCAGTCTCGTTGAGCTTGTTGAAGTCGTTTACGGTCAGTTCTGCACCACTCGCCTGGTCTTGTTCCCATCCGTTCAGCTTCACGGCAGTATAGAGGTCGGTGTATACCATCACCTCATCATACTTCTTCAGGTTAGTCTGATAGATACCCTTGATGGTGAACCGGCGCATACGCACTCCGTTGTCATCAATGAAATAGGCGAAGATGCGTTCTCCCGTCTTCAGCTTCAGCTTATCTGCCATCAGCTGTGAGATGAGAATCTGGTTATGACTCGCTTTGTCATCAAACTTAGGGATGCTGCCTTCGATCATGTTCTGATGGATAAAGGTAGAATCGAAATCAGGTCCTACACCTTTGAACATGACGCCCAGGAAATCGCTGTCCGTCTTCAGGATTCCCTCTTTCATGGCAAATTTCTGCACATGTTTTACGCCAGGTATCTTTTTCAGTACGTTGACCATCGAGTCGTTCATGACCACCGGATACTGGTTTTGCTGCTGCAGCGTCATGAAGTCGGCCACCTGTATATGGCTTCCGAATCCTATTACCTTGTCGCGTATGGTATGTTTGAATCCGAGCACTACGCATACCGACATAATCATAATGGCGAGTCCGATAGCAACACCTGCAGTGGCTATATGAATAGCAGGGCGAGAAACTTTACGTTTATCGCCCTGATCGCTATATAATCTCTTTGCTATAAATAGAGGAAAATTCATCTTTTGTAATGTTGAATGTTGAGTGTTGAGTGTTGAATGTTGAATGTTGAATGTTGAGTGTTGAGTGTTGAATGTTGATTGTTAATTTAATCTTTGTGTCCGTTAGGCAACTCAACATTCAACACTCAACATTCAACATTATTATAGTCCTTCGTCTTCCACTCTTCCCGGATAAGCCTCAAGTGCCTTACCCAGAACCACCAGGGCACGCTCCAGATCGTGTTTCTTCAAGACGTAAGCTACACGAACCTGATTGTGACCGGCTCCCGGAGTCGTATAGAAACCGGAGGCTGGAGCCATCATGATGGTTTCGCCCTCGTAGTTGAATTCCTCCAGACACCAGCGGCAGAACTTTTCAGAATCATCGATAGGCAGTTTGGCTACGGTATAGAAGGCTCCCATAGGTATAGGAGAGTATACGCCCGGAATACGGTTCAAGCCGTCTATCAGGCACTTACGGCGCTCTACATACTCATCGTATACATCGCGGTAGTACTCTTCTGGAGCATCCAGAGAAGCTTCGGCTACAATCTGACCAATCAGTGGAGGAGAGAGACGGGCCTGGCAGAACTTCATCACCGCCTTGCGGATTTCAGCATTCTTGGTGATGAGGGCACCTACACGGATACCGCACTCACTGTAACGCTTCGAAACAGAATCGATGAGAACCGTGTTCTGCTCGATGCCTTCCAGGTGCATCGCACTGATATAAGGACTGCCGGTATAGATATACTCACGGTAAACCTCATCAGAGAAGAGATAGAGGTCGTACTTCTTCACCAGGTCACGAATCTGATTCATCTCTCTGCGGGTATAGAGATAGCCCGTAGGGTTGTTTGGATTACAGATCAGGATGGCACGTGTGCGCTCATTGATCAGCTCCTCAAACTTCTCCACCTTAGGCAGGGAGAAACCTTCTTCTATCGTTGTAGCGATGGTACGGATCTTGGCACCCGCAGAGATGGCAAACGCCATATAGTTAGCGTAAGCAGGTTCTGGTACGATAATCTCGTCGCCAGGGTTGAGGCAGCTCATGAAAGAGAAGAGTACAGCCTCAGAACCTCCCGATGTAATGATGATATCATCGGCAGTTACGTTGATGTTGAATTTCTTATAGTAATCTACAAGCTTCTCGCGATAGCTGAGATAGCCCTGACTTGGAGAATACTCCAAGACCGTGCGGTCTATATGCTTCAAGGCATCTAGGCCACATTGAGGAGTTGGAAGGTCAGGCTGACCGATGTTGAGGTGATATACCTTTACTCCACGTTTTTTTGCTGCGGCAGCCAGAGGAGCCAACTTTCTGATAGGTGACTCTGGCATTTCAAGACCGCGTACAGATATTTCTGGCATCTTAAAATATTGTTTCTTTCTATTAATTATCCGTGTCGAAAATTGAATTCTATGACCTTCTGGTCTTTTCAATTTACGCTAATCGGCTGCAAAGATAAGAAAATTAGATGAGAATTGAGAATAACTTTCGGTTAAATTTTATTTTTTGATTAAAAACTCTTTAAATATGTCGCTCTTTGCTTTCTTTTTTATAACTTTGCACTTAATTTCAAGAATTGTTATAAGATTATACTAATTAATTAAAAATAATTAAGAAGAAAAAATATGAGAAGTAGAACAAGTACATGGTTTGAGACCAAAGTGAAATATCAGAAGACAATGGAGGATGGTTCAGAAAAGGTTGTTTCTGAAGCATACGTAGTAGATGCTTTGAGCTTTACCGAGGCTGAGAGCGCCATCATCGATGAGATGTCGGTTTATGTAAGCGGCGAGTTGAAGGTGAGCGGTATCGGTAAGGCTGGCTACGGCGAAATCTTCTTCAGCGATGTGGATGATGATGATAAGTGGTATAAGGCTAAACTCCAGTTCATCACGATTGATGAGAAGAGTGAGAAGGAGAAGCGCAGCAATGTTACCTATCTTGTTCAGGCTAAGTCTCTCGCCCGTGCCCTCCGTTATATTGATGAGGTGATGGGCAAGACCATGATAGATTATGATGTGGTTGGTTTGAACGAAACCAAACTGATGGATGTATTCGAGCACCATGTTCCTAACGAGAAGAAAGAGGAGAAGAATGATGTGCCTGAATACGAGGAGAAATAAATTAATGTTGAGTGTTGAATGTTGAGTTGCCTAACGGGACACAAAGGTTAATTCAACACTCAACATTCAACACTCAACACTCAACATTCAACACTCAACATTCAACATTCAACACTCAACATTCAACACTCAACATTCAACACTCAACATTTAGAATATGGACTATGATGTAAAAGGAAATCTCCATGAGGTGCTGGGCAGCTTGCCTGCCGGCGTCCGTCTCGTTGCCATCAGCAAGTTCCATCCCAACGAGTATATCGAGGAGGCTTATGCTGAAGGACAGCGTATCTTCGGCGAGAGTCATGAGCAGGAACTCGCCAAGAAGGTGGCTTCGCTGCCTGAGGACATCGAGTGGCATTTCATCGGTCATCTGCAGACCAATAAGGTAAAGTATATCGCACCTTATATCTCGATGATTGAATCGGTAGACAGTCTGAAACTTCTCAAGGAGATTGAGAAGCAGGCTGCCAAGCACGATCGTGTGGTGAAGGTTCTTCTGGAACTTCATCTGGCTGAGGAAGATACCAAATCGGGGCTTTCTCTTGATGCTTGCCGCGAACTCCTGGAGGCTGGCGAATGGAGAGAGATGAAGCATGTGCAGATTTGTGGCATCATGATGATGGCATCTAATACAGACGATGAACAGCAGATTGCTCAGGAGTTTGATGAGGCTGCGAAGTTCTTCGATGAGGTAAAGGCAAAGTATTTTGCCGATGATGATGCTTTCTGCGAGCGTAGCTGGGGTATGAGTCACGATTATCATATTGCCGTTAAGCACGGCAGCACGATGGTTCGTGTGGGTACCACCATCTTCGGTCCTAGAATATATTAAAAGCATGGGGCTGTGTCATAATTTCATGACACAGCCCCATTTCATTATATAGTTAGTATACTATCTTCTGTCCCTTGTTGGTAATGTAAATCTTGCCCTTTTGTAGAACGGAAACCTTTCTGCCTTCCAGGTCAAAATAGGCTGTCGGTCTGTCTTTTCCGATGATGACAGATGATATTCCGGTAGGAGAGAAGTTCTTGAGATAATCGAAGGTTACCAGACCGGTTGCTTCATCCTTTGTGATGTTGTAGAGCGGATGACTCGTGTCAACGCTGTTGTTCAGGGTAACGCTGGTCAGACTGTTCACCTCATACTCTGTAGCAGAGCCCGCCTTGTAGGTTGGGAACGGGTCGTTCTGCAGACTCGTGATAATATCATCGCTGCTAACTTTCTCATTATAGCTGTTGTATACCATTCCGTCTGCAGGAACAATCATTACCCTTGGCTTACCTAGCGTGTCGTTGGGATTATCAAACAGATTAACCGAAGTCTTGTCATCGTAGTCGATGCGCCATACCAGCAATCCGTAACCAAAAGCCTTCTTGTACCATCCCTCGTTCCGGATGTTCTGCAGAAGCAGGTATTCGCCCTGGCTGTTGGCTATAATCTTGAATGCATCCGATGCCTTGTCGTATGGTTCCAGCTTTATCTGCTGCGCCTCGGTATCTGACAGCAGGGTAGGCTGTTTCCATCCTACGATGCTCTTCTCCCATGGCGAATAAGGTATAGGCTGGTAGCCGTAAGCCTGATAACAGCCCGAATCCATGACGTCCCAATATTCAGGACTTTGGTTGTGCTCTGTGAGGCCGTTGGTAGGATATATATCTGGCAAACCGAGGGTATGTGAAAACTCATGACAGAAGAGGCCGATACCATTGATGTAGTATTTGCCGTCTTTGGTATCTGCAGGCGTATTGTTCAGTTCGTTGTTGATGCCGAACCGGCGTACAGTTTTCCCGTCATAGGTTCCCACTCCTACGGTACCTGATTTCGGCCAGAGACAATCGCTTGAATTACCTGCTATACTTTCAGAATAGCCGGCATAAATCACGTATACGAGGTCTACATATCCGTCGTCGTCGCTGTCGTAATCGGCAAAGTTAACCTTGCCGTCTACCTGCTGGCAGGCTTCCTTAATCATCTGAGGAAAGTTGGTGTCACTGCCGTCGCCACTTCCGTTCTTGCCGTAATAAGCAGAATTCTTGCTTACCGTAACAGGACCCACTACGTCAAACTGTGGTGTAAACTGGTTATCGCTCATGTCAGCGAAATACTGCTGTACGCTGCCATAGTTCTGGCAGTAATTCTCGTTGGTGATAAACACTTCTTTATCAGCCTCAGGCATAGCTTCTCCCTTCTTTCCGTTGAGGTAATGGTTGAATGTAGCAACCGGATCCTTACTCTTGAACTTCACATCCTGAAACTGCACCAGGAGTACCAATGCCTTCGGACTTCCCTTATGAGGGAAATAGCTAGGACTCCATGTGCCTATTCCTGAAGCTCTTGTGATATTCTCTGAAGAGAAAGCACGGGTCTTTCGGGTGTTCAGCTCTTCGGCAGTTATCTTTTCGTATTTTCCGTCTTGGGTTTCCCGCAGGGGCGTACCGTCCAGCAGCATGTAGTAGTGGAAGGTTTCGTCGCCATGCAGGGTAGCACATGCTACGGTTCCATCAGCCAGCATAATCTTGGCGATGCCCGGTTTTGCCTTTACGGCATAGAGATTGGCGATGCCCAGGAAGGCGAGCGCCAGAGAGATGATTGTCTTCTTCATAAACAGTTAGGGTAGATGGGGGATTATTTATAAAAGTATTGTCCTTTCTTCTGAGTCTGGTGACCAAACTCGATGGCGTGATGCGGACAATGGTGATAGCAGGTAAAGCAGGTGAGGCAATCCTTGTGATGCAGCCATTCCGGATATTCTCCATGACCGCCCTTGATATCGCCTACAGGACAGACGTTGGCACAGATGCCACACTTCACGCACTTGTCTTTCTCTACATGGAATCGCTTGTCGGTGATGAGCACCTTTTCGAAGAAACCGCCCACAACCTTGGTGAAGAACCAGGGGATAGGGCCTTTTACCAGACGGTTCACGCCCTCTTTCCTGTCGAATATCTCTTCGCAGATAACCGCCAGTTCCTGTGCCGATTTCGATTTCTTACGAACTTCGCGCTCCTTCGGATCAACATCCATGAAAGGAAGCCCCACATAAGATTCCGGCATGATGAGTGAGTAGGAAGCAGAAACCTCCGTGATGCCCAATGCCTGAAGCGATGCATTCAGCGCAATCGTATCGTTGAGGTTTTCGATGGTGAGTCCGATGCTGTCGCCTGCAGTACAGACGCAATAGGCAAAAGGATGCTTACTGAACGTCTCCTTGCCTTCTGTAGAAGCATCAGAGGCATCTCTCAGAATCTTCATCTTCCTGATAAACTCCCTTACAAGGCGTGGAACTCTCCAGCCATGTACGGGGAAAACGAATCCGAGCCGTTCATTCTCTTTCAGAATAAACGGCTCGGCTATATTGTGGCTTGAATCATCCGCCCGCATATAAGGGGCGATAGGAATCAAGTCTTCGTGTGTAGCCGCTGCCAGTCTGGCTGCTGCCCACTTGGTATTTCCAGTTCCTGAGAAATAGAAAATCATGCTTACTTTTAAATATGTATTGAGCTAGATTATTTCTTTTCTGTCATAACACCTTCTATATAGAGACGTGACATTTCTACATTGCCGTTAGAACGGATGGTGATGCTCTTCTTGAAATGACCAGGGAACATGCCCTTGCCGTTATAGGTAACACTAATCTGTCCCTTCTCGCCTGGAGCGATAGGCTTCTTGGTGTAAGAAGGTATGGTACAGCCGCAGCTGGCAATAGCCTGGTTGATAATCAAAGGCTTGTTGCCCACATTGGTGAAGGTAAAGGTTGCCTTCTGTACCGGGTTTGACTCTTCGAACGAACCGAAGTTGTGTATCAGTTTGTCGAACTTAATCTCTGCCTGAGCAGATGCAGTAGCTACAAGAGCTACCAGCAAAGTGAGTGTCAATATGATTCTTTTCATCTTCATATCCTTTCTTCTTTTTTATATTTTCTCTTTAATTTGTTTCTTATTTTTATATAATTCGATGCAAAAGTACATATAAAGTTTAGTATTACGTTACTTTTTTACATTATTTAACCGAACTTTCGCAAGTTTTGTCCACACGCCCTGAAGGGGCAGAAGCTCCTAGCCCAGGGCATCGCCCTAGGTAATTACGGACGCAACCCTGTCGCCCTGAAAGGGCAAAAGCTTTAAAATACCGGGCAATAAACAAAGCTTTTGCCCTTTCTAACGCTTTCTGAAATAAAGGAGACAAAAATCCCCCAACCTTAATCACTTAAGATTGGGGGAGAGCGTAGAAAAAATAATAAAGTATGAACAATATCAGCTGAATAGGGGGCTAAATGTGGAATTTGATTTCATTCAGCCAAGCCTGAACACTGAAGCAGGGACAGGACTTGTGGACATTCGGGAGATCACGATGACCTAGGATCTCGGCTTCGGGATAGTCTACGCACAGACTCGTCAGGAGATTCTGGAGAGACTGCTTCTGAGCCTTCGTACGGGTATCTGCCGGATTGCCGTCGGCGTCGAGACCGCCCTCGTAACAGATGCCGATACTGTGGGCATTGAAATGGCGGGCGTGGGCACCGATTTCTGACTCGGGACGGCCGGGATAGATGACGCCGTCTTTCGTGATGTAATAGTGATAACCGATGCCGCGGAAACCACGGGCTAAATGGCAGGCTTCGAGCTTTTCGAAGGTGAAGTCCTGGGTGACGCGGGTGGCTGAACAGTGAATGACAATAAGTGAGATTTTTCTTGTGTTTTTCATAGTGCTGAATCTTTAAAGGGTTGATACTACTGGCAGCTCTGCACACAAAAGGCAGAGGCTACGGCAGTGAGAACAGTAATAACGAAATTCAGAATTTTCTTGAGTGTTTCTTTTTTCATTTTCATTTGATTTAAGGTTAATAAATGGATTGGGGGCTCGGATTCCTATATCCGGGCGATACTGGAGAAGAAAGGCTGACAGGATGAGCAGATGGGCTTGATAGCGCGTGTTTCAATGATGCTTGCTATATTGATGAATAGCCGGGGGTGCTATAGCCGAATCCCGGACTGCATCCTGTCTAAAACCTTCTTTCTTCATCTACTGGCGATGGGGTTACTCCAGGCCGTCGCTACCATCGGAGCCGCTGCTCTCGGTGTTGCCTGATCCGCCAGTCTGGGTTGAGTCGCCACTCTGGTTTGTGCCGCCACCCTGGGTGGTATCGCCTGTGTTATCCTTACCGCCGTCTGGTGGAGTAACATCTCCTGTTACGGCTGTGGCCTTCTTCAGGGATGCATCGAGGTTCAGACTGTTTGCCTTGAACTCACCGGTGCCACGGGCACGGAGCTTCAGTCCGGCAATGTTCTTGGTGATGCTGAACTCCTTCTCGGAGGCAGCACCTTCCTTGTTCTTGATGCCGATGCTGAAAATGGCGAGGTCGGGAATCTTCACGGCGATACCCTGCAGAACCAGTTCTCTTACGCAGCTCACCATGTCGGTGAGCATACCCTTGATGGCTCCCTTTGAGAACGGGGTGTTGTGACTTTCCATGTGCTCTGCGAGTTCATCAAGACCATAGGTCTGGGTGATTACAGGGTAGGCGAAAAACTTGCCGTAAGCGGCGCTCAACTTCTCGTTGACATACTTCTTCAATGTGTACAGAATCATAGTGTCTTCATTTTTAAGGTTAATAAATTGTGTTTGTAGGGGGCGCTGCGCATTGCCTCTTGGTGGTATGAGATGTTATCTCTGAACCACAATGCAAAGATACGAAATCGGTGAGGGGTCAACTCACAGTTGCTCATACTTGCTCATGTTTTATCATACTTTTTCATAGATTCTTTTTTTTTTCTGGAGTTTATAAGCCCACTGAACTTTCGCAAGTAAGCTCCACACGCTCTTTTGGGCCTTCAGCCCGTACTTGAACCACATGCGAAAGTTCAATCAATTATTTGCATGTTTTGTAAATGTTTTGAGAATATTTTACCTTTTTCTGAAATTATTTTCGTACTTTTGCAAGCGGATTTCAGATTTGCTGAAAGTGGATGTAAACGATTTGTTGAACAAAAAATGTATCAAAGAATGATGGACGATATATTGAAACAGATAAACGCTGGCGAGGTGTCGGGGGTGCAGTTCAAGGAACGCATTCTCGACAAATATGATATTGCCTGTGAGTTAGTGGCGTTCAGTAATTCACATGGTGGTAAGTTGGTAGTTGGTATAAAGGATAAGACTGGAGAAACCAATGCCTTGTCGTATTCTGAGGTACAAGAAACAACCAACTTGTTGAGTGACATTGCTTCTGAAAACGTAGTGCCATCCATTCTGATAAAGATAGATACTGTTGAGGTCGAGGATGGCAACTTGGTTATTGCTACTGTGAAGGAAGGACTCAACAAGCCTTATCATGACAACAAGGGAATCGTATGGGTGAAGAATGGTGCCGACAAGCGCAAAGTGTTCGATAATGCTGAACTTGCAGAAATGATGACCGACTGCGGAAGTTTTGCACCAGACGAGGCTGGTGTTAGGGATGCAACTGTCAACGACCTTGATGCAACGACCATCAAGCAGTTTCTTGGCAACCGTTTTGATAGAGTGTTGGAAAAGAAAGGCTTGACAGGTGACGCTTTTAATGAAGCATCACTTGATATGATATGCTCTGCCATAGCTAAGGGGCATGACTGTGAGAAGATTCTTCGCAATCTGCGATTTATCCGTCCTGATGGTTCACTGACCGTTGCTGCCATGCTTCTGTTTGGCAAATACACCCAACGTTGGTTGCCAATGATGACAGCCAAGTGTATCTGTTTTGCAGGCAACAGCGTCGGCAGCAAGGTTTTTCGTGACAAGGTGAATGATGCAGATATGGAGGGAAATCTGCTTCATCAGTATGACACGATCATGGATTTCTTCACTCGTAATCTGCATAATGTGCAGGTGGGAGAAGAATTCAACAGTATGGGAAAGTTGGAAATACCTTACACAAGCTTGGTTGAGTTCACTGTAAACAGCCTTGTACATCGCTCGTTGAACATGAAAGCCCCTGTTCGCATTTTCATTTTCGACAATCGTGTTGAGATTCATAGTCCTGGGGCATTGCCTAACGGACTCACTATTGATGACATAAAGGCAGGAACTTCCATGCCTCGCAATATGTTCCTTTTTAACAATGCTATATACTTGCTGCCATACACTGGTGTAGGTAGTGGCATCACTCGTGCACTGGACGAAGATATCAATGTCACATTTATGAATAATGACAAGGCACAGGAATTCGTCATCACGGTTTGGAGAGGAGAAGGTAACCAAGTCGAGGGGGAAAGTAACCAAGTCGGTAACCAAGTCGAACAAAAAAGTAACGAAGTCCAAGACTCTGACACTCGACTTAGACACTCTGACACCGACCATGACACTTCTGAGAACGACTTAGACACTCGACTTAGGCACTCTGGCACCGACTTAGACACTTCTGAGAATGACTTAGACACTCGACTTAGACACTCTGGCACCGACTTAGACACTTCTGAAAACGACTTAGACACTCGACTTAGACACTCTGACACTCCAAAAGTGTCATTGTCTAACAAGCAAAGGGACATAGTAAATTTCTGTTCTGTTCCTCGAACCACCAAAGAGATACTTGACAGAATTGGAGTCAGCATGCATTCCAAGAACCGTGAGCGTTACATCACCTCCCTTGTTGCAGCAGGATATTTGCAGATGACCAATCCGGATAATCCTACGGCAAGCAATCAAAAATACAAGAAAGTAACAATAAAATAGTAAGAATGATAGACTCTTTATATTTCCTTCAGTTCGCATGTTTCATCTTCATGCTCATCAATGCCCTTATCCTCGGCATCACCCACCTGCACATGAAGTGGACCAACCGACGCTATGAGTGGTCACGCTGGATGATACTTGCAGGCATGATGGGACTTGCCATACAATATCTCTTGCAGATGCGCTTGGGTTTTCGTGCGAAAAGCGATGACTTGGGAGCTATTTTCAACATTCTTGTCTATACCCCATGCATCACCACTATCGCCATGGGCATATACAACATTGAGGCGACCCATGCCAACCGCCGAAAGATGTACATCGTCTGCGCTTGCATTTATGCCGCCATCATAGCAGCTTTCTGCATAGGCTACAGCAATAGCGGAAGTCTTAACATTGGCAACTGGCTCTATGCGATGCTCGTATTGTTCGGCACAAACGTAGCGTATTGCATCTATATGATTATGATTGAGATGCGGAAACGCAAGAAAATGTTAGAGCTGATGACAGGTGGCGACATGCTGCCCTACGTGCGATATGCCCGAGCCAGTGTCTTCGCCCTGTTCTTCTCTGCCCTTACCATGCCTTTCGTCATCCTCTCTACCACCTTATTATATATAATAGGTCCGTTGGCTCTGCTCACTATCCTTTTCTTCAACCTGAGTTTCGTGGCATTGGGCTACAATTACGTTCCTACCGAGGAACTCTTGGATAAGGAGGAAGAAGAAAGCGCAGCCATAGCAGATGAAGAAACAGAAAGCTCCAATGGGCAGTATGCAGAACCTATAGACGATAAAGAAAATTTACAGTCAATTTCTCAGAAGCGTCAGATGTTCATCAAGGAGAAGCTCGATAAGTGGTGTGCTGATTTGGGCTACAAAGACACCACAGTAAACATGTTCACCCTGTCACGCTCGCTGAACATTTCCAAGAACGAGTTATCACGCTACTTCACATCATGCCTTAATTCCACCTTCCGCATCTGGCTTGCCGAGGTACGTTTCGAGGCAGCAAAGAAGATGATGCTCGACTATCCCGACTACAACAACGACATCATTTCTGCCGAATGTGGCTTCTCTTCACGCTCCTATCTCTATCGCATATTCAAAGAGAAAGAAGGTTGCTCACCAACTGTCTGGAGAGCAAAAATACAATAAAATCACGCCTTAGGTGTCTACTTCCCCCACCAAGTAGACACCTATTTTGTAGGAAGTAGACACCTAAGTGGGGCAAGTAGACACCTTTTTCCGAAGAAAAACACTATCTTTGCACCATGGAAAATATAATTCAGACTTTCATGAAAGAGGAACAGGCTATTCTTATAGTGGCATTGTGTCTTCTGTTGTTCGCCATAGTCATGGGCTATGCCATGGTTCAAGACTACAGGATATATCTTGATGAAAACTACAAGGCTCGCTACAGCTTCTGTGATTTCATCAAGAGAGAAAGATTCTATATCTATCTGTTTCTCGGACAGACTTTCGTCATCATCCTGGGATTTACAGTATATCTGATGGCAATGAGAGAATATATGTAAGAAAGTAGAATAATAATAATAATTTACAGTTATGAATAACAAAAGACAAAGAAACAGGCTATTCACGATGCTGCTGCTCGTGATGGCTATCCTCATACCTTATGGGGGGGCATGGGCACAAACGAAGCCTTCCTGTGGTAATGGCGAAGTAGACAGTCCTTACATCATCACCACAGCTGAGGAATTAAAGTGGTTCCGCGATGAGGTGAATCGTGGAAGAAATAATATCTGCGCAAAGATAGCAGATAATGTTGAGGTCATTGACATGAGTACAGTATGTCATGCGGCTGATAAGTCTCAAAACTTAGAAGAAGTGAGCTGGGAGCCTATTGGAAATACTACTAACAGATACATGGGCACTTTCGATGGAAATAACAAGACCATCACCAACCTTTATATCAATGCAAACCAAGAATATTCGGGGCTTTTCGGTTATACCTTTATAAGCACAATCAAAAACCTAACCTTTGTGAATGCAAATGTGACGAATACGGGAGTTTTCACAGGAATTTTGGTTGGTTATGCAAATACAAGCACCCTTCAAAATATCAAAATATCAAATACTTGCCAGATGAAAGGAGGAGAAGATTATACTGGTGGTATTGCAGGTAGACTTGATGGTAACGCCTACAACTGCGTGAACTACGCCACGGTACAAGGAATAGAAGATGTCGGCGGTCTTTTTGGTTTCTTCGCTAGAACAGGTAATTCCATAACCGCCTGTGCCAACTATGGAAAAGTAACGGCATCAAGTCAGATTGCTGGTGGCTTGGTTGGCTATTTCTATAGCGGAACAATCCAAGACTGCGCCAACTATGGAGATGTGAAAGGTACAGAACGTGTTGCTGGTATGGCAGGTTTCGTAGATAAAGGCAAGATACAGAACGTGTTCAGCTATGGCTGCATAAGTGCCACGAACAGCACACAAGAGGTAGGCATGGCTTTTGGCTATTCTAACTTAGGGGCCACAGAAGGCATGGTGGCATACTATAGTGGCGCAAAGCTGAATGCAAACGGCCAAGAGAAAACTGTAAAAGCCTTCGGATACAGCAAGCTCTCTGAAGATAACGCAACAGGATTTACAGAAGCCCAACTGAGGAGCGGCGAGGTGGCATGGCTTCTTAACGGCTCCACATCTGCTCCTACCGAAGGAAGCACCTTGGCATGGTATCAGAAGTTGAGCGAGGATGGCGATGAGTATCCTGTCTTGAAATCTACTGGCGACAATACTGTCTATGGTGGTTATCAACATGGCAGCAAAGATGGCTGCTTTAGCAATACCAATCAGCATTCTGTAGCTTACAATGCTGAGGCAGTAGACGAAGCGAACGGTAACCATGACTTGAACTATGAGGCTGGTAAATATACTTGGACGGAAGCTGAGGATAAGACACAAGTACCTTCGGTGGCTGTAACTTATACTTGCAAGGTATGTGGAAAGACCGAAACACCGCACATGACTGTGGTGCATGATGCAGAGCATGACAATGAAGCGGCTACTTGTACAGAAGATGGTCATAAGTACTATAAGACTTCTTATGCCTTCAATGCCAAGGCTATCTTTAGCAATGCCTATACACAGACATTGCCAGCCCTTGGACATAACATGTCTGAGGATGTTACCTTCAATGATAGCAAGGGCATCTATCAGAAAGGATGTACAAGAGCAGATTGTGACTATCATGACTATTACGCTACAAGCGATGGCAGCATCGAGGCTAAGCCAAACGATGATGCAAGTGCTTTCACCGTGGAAGCATTCACATTGAATGATGCCACTGTATACAATAGCAAGGCGGAGTTCACCGTAAAGGAATTGACCTACAACCGCACATTCAAGCATGATGGATGGCAAGCGGTATATGTACCATTCGAACTTAAATGCGATCAGATACCTGCTGATTATGAGGTGGCAACCATCAACAACTTCCATGAGTTTGAGCAGAAGGATGGCAGCTTTAATACTGTGTTGGAGGTAAAACCAGTAAAGAATAGCATCACCATACCAGCACTTACCCCTTGCCTCATCCGCTTGAAGCAGGCACCAGAAACTGCTGAGGCTAAGACTTTGCAATTTACAAATGTATCGTTTGCCGCTGCTGCTGACAAGAAAATAGACTGCGCCAGCGTTACACGCTACTATCAGTTCTTGGGTACTCTCAATGCAAAGACTGGCTTTGACACAACAAGTGACTTCGTCATTAATAAAGGTGAACTGTGGAAGACTGGAAGTGATACGGAACTTAATCCACAGAGATGGTATCTCAACGCCAGTGACAGAACAGGTAGCGAGCTGAATCCATCTGTCCAGTTGAGCCGTATCGCCATCCACGTAATTGGTGGTGATGAGACCACAGACATTGATGGCATCTATGTCAAGACCGACACGGAGGATGTATCATCTTCTCGCCAAGGCATCTACGACTTGCAGGGACGCAAGCTTAGCGTAGAGCCTACGAGTGGTATCTACATCAAGGATGGTAAGAAGTATGTAAAGTAAAATGAACCCATTAATAAATTGATAAGTATGACAAAGAAAAATTATATGAAACCAGAGATGCGCAGCTATCAGATAGAGGCTGCCAGCATCTTGGCTGCATCTTCTAATTATGCACGTCCAGAGGATGACCCAGGAGATTTGTATGACCAGATTCCATTTCACAAAGGTGATGACTATTGTAGAAACCCTGAGTAGAAAATGAAATAGTAAAGAATTCCCAATCCATATGGGAGACACTAGAGTCTGGTTTATTGGTTTCTTTGATACAAAGCCCGAATAATAGTAGTAAATCTGCAATTAACTTGGTTGACAAGGGTCTATACACCTCGACAATAGGGTGTATAGACCCTTAATTATATGGTGATATTCGTAATCTACATCTTCCCAAAACTTGTCGTAGGCTCTGAGTTCGGCATCTGTAAAGCCGGAAATCTCCAGTTCCTCTGTTGTCGGCAGATATTGTTGCTGTTGTATCAGTTCATTTTCATTGAGTGACTGAAGGGTATTCAGAAGGTTTTTCAATCGATCGGGATGATTGCCGAATATCTTCTTGAACGTAAGGCCTGCCTTGGGATCTAAGTACTTCATAACCATCTGTTTTAAAATTCTATAGCGCAAAGTTATGGTTTTATTTTCAAACCCACAAGAGATTTCAGAGAAAAGTTACAGAAAAAGTTAGAGAATGGTGAATGTTGAGAGGTACATGTTGGATGTTGAACTTTCGCAAGTAAGCTCCACACGCCCCAACAGGGCAGAAGCTCCTAGCCCAGGGTAATTACGGACGCAAACCTGTCGCCCTGAACCAACGGTCACCGGCCAAAGAAAATTGAAAATCGCTGGTCGAAGGGTAAAGCAAAGGTAAAGGGCGTGTGGAGCTTATATACGAAACTTGAATAAAGAGGAATAATACCCCGTTTTTTGATAAAATAAAGAGGAATGATTGAAAAAGCCCCATCTATCACCTCGTATAGATGCTCTTACTCTCATAGAAAGTGATTGCATCAGACATGCTATGTCCAAGAGCTGGCAATGTCTGTGTATAAGTATCGCCAAAGACAGCCTTGGTGCCATTCTGTTTAAAATAGCCAATTAGATTTCACATTCAATTAAAATAATCAGCAAAATTCTTGGCTGTTTTAAATAAAAGTTGTAGTTTTGCATTTGGAATAATATAAATATGTATGATATGACAACATTAGCTATTTATAAATTGTGGAGTTTCTTGCAGTCCCTTCCTTTGACAGCAAGTAATGAGCGTTGGTTGGCCGAACGTCTGTTGGAGTCAGCTAATGCTAAGTCTGTTACAACTGTAAAGAAGCAAGAGAATGCGTGGGCTAACTATCAGCTTTCGCCCGAAATACTTAAGATGACGCTTAAGAATCGTAAGCAAGTTTCAGATGCGATAGATGACTCATTATATGAATCTTTAGAAGAAAAATACAAATGAAAGTATTCTTAGATACCAATATAGTCATAGATTTCTATGATCAGCGAGGTGATTTTTATTATCCCGCTGCCGTTATTTTTGACCTAGCCCATAAGAGAAAAATACAACTTTATGTTTCTGCTATAACATTTGTCAATGCATTTTTTATCTTGCGCAAATCTTATTCTCGGGAAGAGTTGTATCAATCTATGTTAGGTCTTGCGTCTCTTTGTGAAATAACGGATGTGGATAAGGAGATTATAAAGAAGTGTCTATCATTTGAGCGTAAAGATTTTGAGGATAGCGTGCAATATGAGTCTGCTTTGCTCCATCAAGTAGATGTGATAGTAACAAGAAATGTAAAGGACTTTAGGGATTTTGCAGAAAATGTGCAGACTCCTGCTGATTTTTTAGAATCGATATTAGTTTAAAATAAAAAACAAAATGGAAATCGAAGCTAAAAAGTGTACACTTGGTAAGAGGAAAGGCAGCAATCAACATCGCTTCGTTGATTGCTGCCTTTTATCATTCCCCCGATTTGTCCACCAGGCTGGTGGACAATTTTCCACTTTTCACTTGTTTGCTACTGCGAATGTCGGCTGTACGATATAAAGAAGGGTCTATACGCCACCCGTTCATCGTGTCATATAGACCCTTTTTCTGTTGTTTTATGGTGTTGCTATTTTCATCTCCGTATCAACGCTTAGTTTGCACAAATTACTCATTGCATAGAGTGGAATTACATCTACATGGCGAATGGCATCCTGGGATTCTTTATCAACATACTCAAACTCTCCGAAATTCTCTAGGGATGTACGAACAGCATGATGAAGAGCCTTCTTTCTCATGAATAGCCATAAGCTTTGCATGCTACCCCTGGTAGTGGCTTTCACTTCTATCGGTAAAACCATACCATCCTTGGCTTCCAGAAAATCAATCTCAGCATTGGTCCCTCTTGACAAATTCTGCCAATAATACATTTCTGCCTTCTGGAAACAGTCGTGGTTCTTGACGAGTTCCAAACCAGCAAACATTTCTGATGCAGCACCTTTATTGACGAAATCAACATCCGAAGCTAAAAGTACATTGGCAGCAGGAGTACCCAACATGGTTTGCATCAGTCCCAAATCCAAGAAAAGATATTTCCTGTAGCTGGCATTCTCTTCAGCTCCAAGTGGAACGCCATTTCCATCACTATGGGTCACCGGCTTTATGAGTCCTGCCAAGGTCAATAAATGAAGTGCGTCTTTGATAACCGAAGAATGAACATCATCGGCCACCTGCCTATAGACAAACTTACTGCCAGCCTGCAAAGCTACGGAACGCAAAACCTTTCTCAATAAAGCCGGAGATACACGCGACTTGTACTTGGCAAAATCATCCTGATAGGTATCCAGAATATCATTATGGACATGAGTGCATTCTATGTAACTGTTAGTCTCTATCCATTCTGTAACTGCGGCAGGCATACCACCCACCAGATAGAAAGTCTTCAACTGGTCCACCAGTTTATTATGAACGGCCTCTGGAAGCGGAGATGAGGGTGAAGCCTGCTGCTTGTAACTCACCGTGGTATCTAGTCCCTGTGCCATGAGAAATTCATCAAAGGAAAAAGGGTACATATAGAGTGAGCGTATTCTACCCACTCCAAAGGAAGGCAGTTCTTCTAAGGTGAATTCCAACAAAGAGCCAGCAGCGATGACATGCAGTTCCGGATAATCTTCTTTGAAATAACGGAGCGACATGATTGCTTCCTGGCTCACTTGTATCTCGTCTATGAAGAGCAGTGTTTCACCAGGTATCACTGGGATGCCGGTAGTGGCACTTATGCCTTCACACGTTCTATGCACGTCAATATCCTTTGAAAAGAGTCCTCTTATGGATGGCTGGCTCTCCAGATTGATCTCTACAAAGTACTTGAATTCTTTACCAAAGTGGCGCACAGCAGAAGATTTTCCTACTTGTCTGGCTCCACGTATCAGCAGCGGTTTTCTTCTTTGAGAAGCCTTCCACTCCAGGAGTTTTTTATCTATAATTCGCTTGTAATATGTCATTTTGTATAATTTATTGATTTACAGTGCAAAGATACAACTTTTATCCAAAAGTCAAGGCAAACAATAGTTAATTTTATCCAAAAGTCAAGGCTAAAATAATGGCTTTTTATCCAAAAGTCAAGGCTAAGAGCCTAAAACTGCCGTCATCAAGAATCTGTGTTGTCTTATACGTGAAAAAGTTGTCACCTTTAGGATGGTTAAACTAAATATGT
>JAJVTK010000054.1:0-15454 GCA_021622245.1 Segatella copri
ACTTAAAAATCAAGCAAATGATGAAGCAGGTAAAAATTAAATTGCCTCTCAGAGCGTTGACCCTAGCAAGCGGTCTGCTTCTGACGGTGAGTTCCTTTGCGCAGAGTAATGCAATTAAGGGACATGTGAAGGATGCTTCTGGTGAGCCTATCATGGGTGCTACCATTACAGTTAACGGTAAGGCAGTGGGCATTACCGACATGGATGGTAACTTCTCAGTTGATGCAGCGCCAGGTGCAAACCTTACTTTCACTTATCTGGGAATGACTCCAAAAACAATCAAAGCAACATCTAACATGATGATTACCTTGGTTGACGACCAGAAGTCTTTGAACGAGGTCGTTGTCATTGGTTATGGTCGCGCTAAGAAGAACGACTTGACTGGTTCTGTTACAGCTATCAAGCCAGATGAGATGTCAAAGGGTATCACAAGCAGTGCCTCTGATATGTTGGTAGGTAAGATTGCCGGTGTAGATGTACAGACTGGTGGCGGTCAGCCTGGTACCGGTGCACAGATTCGTATCCGTGGTGGTGCTTCCCTGAGTGCTTCTAATGACCCTCTCTACGTAATCGATGGTTTGGCTATTGACAACAATACCAACAAGGGTATGAGTAACGTCTTAGCCATGATTAACCCTAACGATATCGAGAGCTTCACTGTATTGAAAGATGCTTCTGCTACAGCTATTTACGGTTCCCGTGCTTCTAATGGTGTCATCATCATTACAACCAAGAAGGGACGTTCTGGTCAGAAGCCTTCTGTTACTTATAATGGCAACGTAACACTGTCAACCATCCAGAAGAAATATGATGTGATGAATGCCAGCGAATACAAGCAGGCTCTTACCAATCTGGGTATTGACACTAGCGGTTTGGGAACTGCCGATACCGACTGGCAGGATGAGATTTTCCGCACAGCTATCTCTACCAATCACAACGTCAGCATTCAGGGCGGTTTGAAGAATATGCCTTATCGTGTCAGCTTAGGTTTCGAAGACAACAATGGTATTGTCAAGACAACATGGATGAAGCGTTTCAATACATCTGTCAATGTTGCTCCTTCTTTCCTCGATAAGCACTTGAACTTCAACTTCACAGCAAAGTATATGTTCGAGAAGGACCGCTATGCAAAAGTTGGTGATGCTATCGGTAATGCATTGTCAATGGATCCTACACAGCCTGTATATGGAAATGGTGAAGACTACAAATACGTTGGTGGATATTTCCAGTACTTGCAGAACAAGAGCGACCAGATTAGCGATCCTGATTGGAAGAAGATGGCTGCCTCTCAAGTTACACAGAACCCAGTTGCAGTTCTCGACAACTACAAGTGTATAGCAAAGTCTAATGATATTTCAGGAAACCTTGAGGTAGACTACAAGATTCATGGCTTCGAAGACTTGCATTTGCATGCTGCCATCGGTGCCCAGTATACAGATGGTAAGCAGAATGAAGACATTTCCAAGTATTCCTTCTCTAACAACTATTTTGGATATTATGGCACTGACCATCAATACAAATATAGCATCGAAGGAAAAGCTTTTGCTGAATATGCACACAAGTTCGGTGTTCATGATATCGACATCATGGCAGGTGCAGAGCAGAGCCACTACCACAGAACAGGCTATAACTACGGAAGTGGTATTGATGAGTACTTGAGAGACAACAATCCTCAGTTCGTTGAAGCAGATGGTAAAATGAACTATATATATAGTCCAACGTATCAGAAGAACACCATGTGGAAGGCTCACAACTCATTGGTGTCTTACTTCGGACGTTTTAATTACAACTTGTTAGATCGCTATTTGCTTACAGCAACATTCCGTGCCGATGGTTCTTCTCGTTTCAAAAAAGGCAAGAAGTGGGGTTACTTCCCTGCTGCAGCCTTTGCTTGGAAGATTAACAACGAACCTTTCTTGAAGGACGCAAAATGGCTTGATGAGTTGAAGCTCCGCTTGGGTTGGGGTATGACTGGTCAGCAGAATGGTATTCCAGACTTCTACTATACTCCTGTATATACAGTCAGCGATACTTATGCACAGTATCCATTTGGTGACAAATATTATATAACCATGCGTCCATCAGCATACAATCCTGAATTGACTTGGGAAAAGACAACAACCTACAATGCTGGTTTAGACTTCACCGCTCTCAATGGTCGTTTCGGTATGAATGTGGATGGTTACTATCGTAAGACTACCGACCTTCTGTCAACAATTGCCATCGCCGGTGGTACTAACTTTGGCGACCAGCTTCTGAAGAATATTGGTTCTTTGGAAAATTATGGTGTTGAATTGGCATTTGATGTCAAGCCTATTGTTACAAAGGACTTCATATGGGATGTAACCTACAACGTAGGATGGAACCACAACGAAATCACACAATTGGATGCAGGTTTGCAAGACTGGGTATGGACTGGAGATAAAGTATCTCGTGGTAACAACACCAAGATTCAGGTAAACAAGGTAGGTCAGCCTATCAATTCATTCTATGTTTTCCAGCAGGTTTATGATGAAAACGGCAAACCTATCGAGGGTCTGTATGTTGACCGCGACGGAAATGGTACAATCGATGATGACGACCGCTATTGCTACAAGAGCCCTGCTCCTGATGTCATCATGGGTCTCACCACCAAGTTCATCTATAAGAACTGGGACTTCAGTGCAGCATTCCATGCCTCTATCGGCAACTATGTTTACTACGATTTCTTGAACGAGAAGGCAGTTTTAGCCGACCTCAGTAAAGACAACATCTTCAGAAATACTACAGCAGAAGCTGTTGATCTTGGTTTCTGGGGTAAAACCACAAAAGCAACCAACACCAGTGACTACTTCGTACGCAATGCTTCTTACGTGAAGTGTACAAACATGACATTGGGATATAGCTTCCCTGCATTGATTAAGGCTGGTGCTGAGAAGATTTGCAGTGGTCGAATTTTCTTCACAGTTCAGAACCCATTCATCATTTCCAAGTATAAGGGTATTGACCCTGAGGTAAGCAGTGGTATCGACAGTAATCCTTACCCACGTCCAATAAGCTTCCAGCTTGGTTTGAATCTTAACTTCTAAAAATAAAAAAGGAGACAATTATGAAAAAAATATTTATAACGACTGCAATGGCAAGTATGTTGTGCATGGGCTTTGTCTCTTGCGCAGACGAACTGAATATCAAGTCCATTGATCCACAGTCTTCCCCAACATATACTGCGGAGGGCCTCTTGGCTAAACAGTATGCAACCCTCGGTCTTACAGGTCAGAAAGGTGCTGCTGGTTCAGCAGACTTGAGTGGAGACGAGGGTGAAAGCGGATTTATCCGTACCGTCTTCAACTTGCAAGAATTAATGACAGACGAAATTTTGTGGGCATGGCAAGACAATGAAGGTATTGCCGCTATTACCCACATGAACTGGGATAAGAGTAATGCACGAGTAAACTGGGCATACCAGCGATTAATTTTCGACATCACCCTGTACAACCAGTTTATTTCCGAGCAGACAGGTAAGATGAGCGAAGATAAGATTGCAGAAGTCCGCTTCCTCCGTGCACTGAACTACTATTATTTCCTCGACCTGTATCGCAAGGCTCCTTTCAAGGAAACCTTCGACAGCAATCTCCCTATTGAGAAGAGCGGCAAGGATCTCTACGAGTGGCTTGACAACGAGTTGACTACCATCGAGCCTATGATGGCAGAGGTGGGTGCTTATAATAACAGTGAGAATTTCGGACGTGCCGACCGTGGTGCAGCTTATGCCCTCCATGCTCGTTTGGCACTTAACTCAGCTGTTTATACAGATGGTCAGGTTAAGGACTACCAGAAGGCTATCGATTATTGCGACAAGATTATCAATAGCGGCAAATATGACCTTTCTCGCAAACCAAAGAATGGCTACAGCGGTTACCAGCAGTTGTTCATGGGCGACAATGATTGCAATCCAGAGGCTATGAAGGAAATCATCTTTGCTGTTCGTCAGGATGGTTTGAAGACTCGCCAGTATGGCGGTTCTACTTATCTCGTAGCAGCCTGCACCAAAGCTGGCATGCCATCAGCAAGTACCGCTGACCCTTGGAAATGTATCTTTGCACGCGAAGACTTGGTTAAGAAGTTCTTCCCTAAAGGGGATATTCCTATGGCAACGACAGATGATGTTTTAGCTAATGCAACAAAGGATCAGATTATCGCAAAAGATAATGAGAAAGGCTACGGCACAGACGCTGTTATAGCAAAGGCAAAAGACGACCGAGCTTTGTTATACATGGGTGTAGGTGGCTGCGAAAGTGGAAAAGTTCGTACACTCAATCCAGGTGAAGCTATCACAGACCCTCTGAATGGTGCGGCTATCGTAAAGTGGAGCAATTTCCACGCAGATGGTACAGCACAGCATGACCAGAACTTTTCAGACACCGACATTCCATTGTTCCGCCTGGCAGAAATCTATCTGACCCGCGCAGAGGCAAAGTTCCGTCTCAACGGCAGTCAGGAAGGTTTGGCTGACATCCAGTTAGTTCAGGACCGTGCTCACCGTGATCCTACTTTAAAAGCTACATCAGTAGATGAGCAGACCCTTATAGATGAATGGGGCCGCGAGTTCTTTATGGAAGGTCGCCGTCGTTCAGACTTGGTTCGCTTTGGCTTGTTCACAGGTTCTAAGTACCTCTGGAGTTTCAAGGGTGGTGTACCTAATGGTGCAGGTATTGAATCACATTTCGATATCTACCCTATCCCAGGTAATGAGACTCTGAACAACCATAACATGACACAGAACCCAAAATACTAATTGTTAGGTTAACAGATTAAATTTAAAAAGAAAGAATTATGAAAAAGATATTCAAATTCATGTTGTTGCCAGCATTGGTACTCCCTTTGCTCTTTACATCATGCGATGATGACAGAGACAGCAACCCTACATTGGACTTGAGTCATGTTGCAGATGGATTTGTATTGAACACTCCTGCCGTAGCAGAAAACAATACTTACGATCTCATCAGTGCAAAAAGTTTAAGATTGACATGTTCTCAGCCAAACTATGGTGGAGTACCTTACTCTATGAGATATTACGTACAGGTATCTATCGATCCTGCATTCGTCAGCGATGGTACTGCTACTCACACAGAGTTAGCGACATTCTATAGAACTGCCGATATGCAAGTTAATGCAACTGAAATAAACAACGCTATAGTAGCTCTCTTCCAGGCTGCAAATCCAGATACAAGTGTTCCTGAAGAAATGCCTGTTTACATTCGCTTGCGTGCTGTGATTGGAGACGCTACTGATACAAGTTTGGGCGAGACATTCTCAAATACAATCACCTTGCGTTCTGTGAAGGCTACTTATGAGGCTCCTGACGCTAAGTTCACTGATAACCTCTACTTGATTGGTAGTTCTATCCAGACTCCATGGAAGAGTTGGAAACCAATTCCTAAGGTCTTTGGTTTGGAAGGTAACTACTATGGTATAATCTACTTGCCAGCTGGTGGTGAGTTCAAGTGGGGTACCGAGAACAATGACGACCGCGGTTACAACCGTATCAAGGAAATCAACGATGAGGCCAACGCCGGTATCTCAGAAGGTGAAGAGCATAGAATCAAGGTAGCCAACGCAGGTTGGTACACTCTCTTGTTCAAAGGTAAGATTACAGAAGACAAGAAGAATATTGACTGGACACTGACTGTTTACCCAACAAAGGTTTACATCTTAGGTGGTAGTGTCGAGATGTCTGGTACTTGGGCATTTGATGACGCTTATGCTCTGACAGCTCCAGCAGATAAGAATGGCAAATGGGTTTCTCCTGCATTCACTGCCAGCGCAGAGCTTCGCGCAGCTGTCAAGGTAGGCAACTTAGACTGGTATCGTACAGAGTTCACTCTTTACAAGGGCAACGTCTTCTGGCGTAGATATGATATCGTAAACAGCTGGGCTGAGACTGAGGGCGCAGATTACTCTGTAACAACCCAAGTTGGACAGAAGTTGTATATCGACTTTGATAATTACACAGCAGAAGTTAAATAATTAAGACCAAAGCACAATGAAAAAAACATTATTATATAGCTTAGCAGTCTTGGCAAGTGTTACACTTGCCAGCTGCAACGGCGACTACGATGATTGGGCTAATCCTCAGACCAATCCACAGGAGGCCTCAGCTGCCAAATACGGAATTACTTTCGCAGCAGGTACTGAAGCTGAAAGTAGCTTGCCAGACGATGACGGTATTATCAATCTCGTCACAGTCAATTCATCAGATGCAGATGTTACAGGTTTTACACTCAAAGACTTGAAAGTAAATGGCGAAGCCATTAAAGGCGAAATCAACGGTAACAGCATTCAGGTAGACGCAACAGAATTGGAGAAGATTCTCTGCAGCCAGAACAAATCACGCGCAAGCGTTGCTCGTGACATCAACGTTGAGTCTAAGGTTTCTGTCAACTTGGCATCAGGTGATGCCGTTGCCATCAATACCGTAGGTACGACTACAGCCAAACTTAAGCCATCCCCAACTCCTGCTATTGATGAGAAAGGTTACTACATGCTCGGTGAAGTTAATGGCAATGGATGGAAGCCAACAAAACCTGTATGGATGAACAAAGTGTCTGATGGTGTTTACCAGCTCAAGGTCACCACAGAGAAAGATAAGAACTATTTTAAGTTCTACGAAGGTAGCAAGTGGGATGAAACCGGCAACTGGGATGTTATCAACACAGGTGTCTTGGGTTGCGAGAAAGACGGTAGCGAAGATGCTTCTGGTACAATCTATTATACTGGCGACAGCTGGGGTACTCCACAGTCAATGGTTATCGTAGGTACTGGTACATGGATTGTAACTCTCGACATGAACAACCTGTCTTACTCTGTAGGCAAGCCTATCCTCTATATGGCAGGCGATGCTAATGGCTGGGCAACAAATGACTATCTCGCAGGTGAAGATGGTGTAAAATTCACTGGTTACATGTACCTGAACCAGAATGGTTTCAAGTTCTGTACTCAGCCAGAGTGGAAGGGCACCAACTATGGCGCAGCCTTCAATACTGCTCCAGATGCAGCCAACATCACTATTACAGAACCTGCAGGTTACTATCAGGTAGATGTTGACTTATCTGAGAAAACTTACAAACTGACTCCTATTACATCTATTGGAATCATTGGTAGCGCATCACCTAATGGTTGGGAGTCAGACGTAGATATGACTTACGTTCCTTACAATAAAGATACCAAGGAAGTTAATGGCTATTGGGAAGTTAAGAACATCACATTGAGTGCTGGTGAAATCAAGTTCCGCGCCAACGACGATTGGGCCATCAGTTGGGGTGGAGAATTAGATAACCTCACAACAAAGAATGGTGGAAACATCACTGTAGAAGCAGGTACTTACGACATCAAGCTTTATGCTTGGGCTGAAGGCTTTGCTAAATGTGTGATGAAAAAGAAGTAAGCATTTGCTTCATCAAATAAACTTAAAATTAATAGGCGGCTCTCAATTCCGGGAGCCGCCTATTTTCTTTTTCTCCTCCCCCTTTTCAAGTATTTTTTCTCTAAAACCTTGGAGGTTACGAGGAAAAGTCGTATCTTTGCCAACGAATAGCAATATTGCGTCCACGACCTTATAAAGCGTAAGCAGATGGCAAGATTTATAGACCCACGTGTTGACTGGGCTTTCAAGAGGATATTTGGAAGCGAAGACACGAAAGAATGTCTGATAACTTTCCTCAACGGACTGTTTGAAGACGAGTTGGTAATCAAGGACGTGACGTTTGCCAAGACCGAAAAACTTGGCTTGCGCCCCGATGACCGCGGTGTGGTCTTCGATGTCTATTGCATCACAAACGAAGGCAAGCATGTCATCGTTGAGATGCAGAAGAAAGAGCAGGAATACTTTGCCGACAGGGCATTGTATTACACGGCACGTGCCATTGTACAGCAGGGCGTTCGTGGTATCTGGGACTATCATCTGGCTCCAGTCTATACGGTGTGTTTCATGGATTTCGTGTCGTCGAGTCCGATATTAAAGAAGTTTCGCACCGACCTGGTGCTCACCGACTTGCAGACACGCCAGCGAGTGTCCGACAGGATGCGTATTGTGTACCTCCAGTTGCCATTGTTCGACAAGCACACGGAGGCAGAGTGTATGGATATATTTGATTGTTGGATTTATATAGTGAAGAATATGAACATGTTTGAACAGATGCCATTCAGCGAGAAGTATCCAGTCTTCCGCAAGTTGGCAGAAATAGGCGACCTCCGCAAGCTCTCCCGAGAGGAACTAGAGCTGTATGACGAGGACATCAAGAATATGCGTGATATATATGCCACCAGAAAGTTTGATGAAAAGAAAGGTATGGAAAAAGAAAAGCTAGCCACAGCTCGCCGCCTTCTGTCAATGGGCCTTTCTGATGAGCAAGTATCAACAGCCACCGAACTTTCACTGGAGGAAATCCAGAAATTGAAGGAATAAGCCTGAACCGGACTGAGCTTTCAGGGAATACGCCCCGAAGGGGCAGAAGCCCCTAGCCCAGGGCATCGCCCTAGGTAATTACGGACGCAAACCTGTCGCCCTGCAAGGGCAAAAGCTTCAAAGAATCAGGTTGGGGTAAGCCTGAATTAATAGATAAATACGAGTTACAAGAGGTAGAACTACGATTACCTATTCCTAATGAAACTGGTGGTCAAACTGGTGGTCAAACTGGTGGTCAAACTGGATTACCAAAAACCATTGAAAAAGTTTTTGAATTAATAAAAGACAATCCGTATATAACAAGACAAGAACTCGTGGACAAAATAGGTATCAAGGCAAGTGCAATACAAAAACACATAGAAAAGCTAAAGGCTCAAAAAAGAATAGAGCGTGTTGGTTCTTCTACATTTGGAGGCCATTGGGAAATCAAAGAATAAATAATCCATCGTCTCATCATCGAAACAACAATATTCAATAGGCGGCTCTCCCAATCTGAGAGCCGCCTATTTTTTTTCTTTCTCCTCCCCCTTTTCAAGTATTTTTTCCCTAAAACCTTAGAAGTTACGAGGAAAAATCGTATCTTTACAGAAGAAAAGCTGCACTCGGCAAATTGAAAGCAAGCTTTCTTTGCGCTCGTTTGCATTTTCTTTGCCAACGAATAGCTTTTAAAAAAGAAATTATGGGACATCAAGAAGATATTGTAAAAACAGAAAGTAAAATCATTATCATCAGGGATACGCAAGTTATCCTTGACAGAGATGTTGCTGAATTGTATGGCGTAACAACCAAGGTGGTTAACCAAGCCATAAGAAACAATCCAGATAAGTTTCCTTCTGGATATGTTATCGAACTGACTAACAGCGAGAAAGAGCATGTGGTCAAAAATTTTGACCACCTCGACAGCCACCGCCATTGCCATCATTAATAGTGTACAGGCGAATGAAGAACAGCTAACTAGCCGTACGGTTGCCAGTAGGCTGTTCTACTGGAACAGCTAGCGTAAATGCCTGTATAATTGTTGTAAGTAAGGAATAAGAAAAAACTCTTCACTCTTCACCTTTCCTTCGGAATCCCAAGTGTTTATCGGCATTCCAAGGGGTGAAGAGTTCTTGGGCACTCTTCACCCACTCTTCACCACTCTTCACCCTGGCTGGTTCAGCGGAGGATGTGTCATAAGTTTATGATTCACCCTCTTCTTGTTGTTGAAAGAGATAGGATATGTTGTTGAGACAGTCAGTATCTTCGGTCGCACAACAGCTGTTGTGCGCTTGCATAGCAGCAGATATGCGCATGCACAACAGGTGATGTGCATGCGGTGGCCAACTGTTATGCACCCAGCTGTTATCCAGACTTATGACGCACCCTCCTCAGGGATGCCTAGCGGTTTTGCGCTGCAATTTACGCCTGTTGGTCTTTGGAATCGGTGAAGAGTGGTGAAGAGTGGGTGAAGAGTCGCTGTAAACTCTTCACCCCTCGGAATGCCGATAAACACAGGCGTTTCCGAGGGAAAGGTGAAGAGTGAAGAGTAAAAGCGTGTTCGCTTGCTGAACAAAAAATGGGGCGCAAGCTGTTTCCTTGAAAGGAATCGCTTGCGCCCCTGATATTTTTGCTTATGAGTAAATGAGCACCCTAAGATTAGAACTTGTAGATAGCACCAAATGAAATGTTGCTGGCATCTACACCAAGTCCGAACAAGGTAATTCCGAGAGTCGCCTATTTTTCGTTATCCCCATCCCTACATTTTTCCCTAAAACTTTGGAAGTTACGATAAGACTTAACATCGCTCCAACAAGGATGGTAGCCAATCTGCCATCGGTGAAGGACAACTCAACATTCCACAATTGTATTGTAGATTAAGGAAAGAGAACCGGATACGATGCTTAGGAGCATATTTTTCCTTATAGACAGACAAACTTCTTCCACTCACACAATTCTCCGCCTTTACTTCTATCGGAATAATCTCATCGTTCCATTGTATAACAAATTCTATCTCCGCCCTACTGTCTGGTGACCAATAAAAGGGGACTTCCCTTCGAAGTATAGGCATGAGAGATTGTAAAATAGCATTTTCTGCCATTGCCCCTTTAAACTCAGTATAATTAGCCGTTGGACTAACAATAATACTACTCGGCAACTTGGCAAGACGGCGTAAGAGGCCACAATCGCAAGCATAAAGTTTGAATGCGCTCAAATCTTCGTATGCAGACAGAGGGAAGAGAGGTCTTGTTATGTTGTTGATACGATAAATCATACCTGCATCTTCCAACCAAAGCAGAGCATCCTCATAGTCTTTAGCTCTTGCCCCAGGCTTAACTACCTTATAAACAAACTTTCTATTTTCCTTTGCCAGTTGAGATGGTAAAGAATGCCAAATGGCATGAATTCGTGGTATTTCACGTGGCTCTGCATATTTGGCGAAATCAAGTTCGTACAAATCCAAAATATCCTGCAAGATGGCATCAACATTTTCCATACCTTGATTTTCCAACATTGCACATGCAGCATCAGGCATACCGCCACACACTAAATATCTTCGATACTCCAATTTTAATTTGTTTAGGATAATCTCCGGAAGTTTCTCTATGGCAGTTAGGTGTTCAATATATTCATAGGTATGGATATCGCTTGCACGCAAAAACTCCTTAAAAGAAAGAGGATACATGCGTATAACTCTTACTTTACCTACAGGAACTGTCATCCTTCGCTTTTTGACAGCAACCCCCAAGAGAGAACCTGCTGCCATGATATGATACTCAGGCGCATCCTCACAAAAATATTTCAAACAATTAAGTGCCTCCTCGCATTCTTGGATTTCATCAAAGATTATCAGAGTTTTTCCCGCAATGATGGGTACATCACAAAAAAGCGCTAATTCCTTGATGATTCTTTCTGGCATTTTGGTGTTTTGAAATACAGACTTCAGTTCTTCTTGCCTATCAAAATCAAACTTAGCGCAGTATTCAAAACTCTCCTTGCCAAAAGTTTCCATTGCCCATGTCTTACCTATTTGTCTTGCTCCTTGCAAAAGAATAGGCTTTCTCATTGGAGCGTCTTTCCACTCCTTAAATGTACTGATTATGTCTCTACTGATTCTCATAAATTACATTATTTAGTGCAGTTTTGCGTGATACTAACACACTTTTCCGCACTTATTTGTGCAAATTGTTGCTTTTGAGAGCAAAAATACAAAAAAAATATCGAAAATCATAAGCTCTTAATGTTTTTTTTAAAAAATCACATGATTTTCTTTGATTTTTAGGACAATCCAAATATAAAAGATGAGGAAAACGAGGATTTAGTCACAGCAACCATTCAAGATATATGTTGATGGCTGCAAAGCTATAGTAACCTTATTTGATAATATGATAACGTCTTTACACAAGATCTATTATCTAGAACAGAGGTGGAGATGCCTTTTGGGCTGTGTTATGCTGAATACATAGAGCTAATTTCTTTATCACCCTCTCAACATTTTTCCCTAAAACCTTGGAAGTTACGAGGAAAAATCGTATCTTTGCCAACGAATAGCAATATTGCGTCCACGACCTTATAAAGCGTAAGCAGATGGCAAGATTTATAGACCCACGTGTTGACTGGGCTTTCAAGAGGATATTTGGAAGCGAAGACACGAAAGAATGTCTGATAACTTTCCTCAACGGACTGTTTGAAGACGAGTTGGTAATCAAGGACGTGACGTTTGCCAAGACCGAAAAACTTGGCTTGCGCCCCGATGACCGCGGTGTGGTCTTCGATGTCTATTGCATCACAAACGAAGGCAAGCATGTCATCGTTGAGATGCAGAAGAAAGAGCAGGAATACTTTGCCGACAGGGCATTGTATTACACGGCACGTGCCATTGTACAGCAGGGCGTTCGTGGTATCTGGGACTATCATCTGGCTCCAGTCTATACGGTGTGTTTCATGGATTTCGTGTCGTCGAGTCCGATATTAAAGAAGTTTCGCACCGACCTGGTGCTCACCGACTTGCAGACACGCCAGCGAGTGTCCGACAGGATGCGTATTGTGTACCTCCAGTTGCCATTGTTCGACAAGCACACGGAGGCAGAGTGTATGGATATATTTGATTGTTGGATTTATATAGTGAAGAATATGAACATGTTTGAACAGATGCCATTCAGCGAGAAGTATCCAGTCTTCCGCAAGTTGGCAGAAATAGGCGACCTCCGCAAGCTCTCCCGAGAGGAACTAGAGCTGTATGACGAGGACATCAAGAATATGCGTGATATATATGCCACCAGAAAGTTTGATGAAAAGAAAGGTATGGAAATAGGTATGGCGAAAGGTCGTGCTGAAGGTCGTGCGAAAGGTCGTGCTGAAGGTATTGAAAAAGAAAAGCTAGCAACAGCTCACCGCCTTTTGTCAATGGGTCTTTCTGATGAGCAAGTAGCAACAGCCACCGAACTTCCATTGGAGGAAATCCAGAAATTTAAGGAACAAGCCTGAACCGGACTGAAGGCCCAGAAGATATAAGGTCACGCAGATTTCACAGATGACGCAGATCTTTTTTGCGCTGAATGTTTGAGGTCACAATTTGTGACCTCAAACGGCAGAGGGGGTAACCGATACTCAACTTATAGTTGAAAATTCAGCAACATCAATTGCCTCATTCAAGTACTTCATTCTGCAACATCAAGTGCTTCATTCAGCCAACGAAATTGCCTCTTCCACCCAACGCAGTCGAATCCATCACCCAGCGCAGTCGAATCCGTCACCCAGCACAGTCGAATCCGTCACCCAACGCAGTCGAATCCGTCACCCAACGCAGTCGTATCCGTCGCCTCAATGAAACGTATAAACTTGTACAATGACGTGCATGATGCGAACGAGGCTCTTTTGATAGGAGCCAGGAGGCTTCTGAAATTACGTCCCGACGTATCTTTTGCTACGTCGGGACGCATTTTTTGCTGCATCGGGACGTAGCAAATGCTGCATCGGGACGCAATTTTCATTTCCTCAGTTGGCTATGATTCCTCCTCTCACCAGCCATTTCGCAAAGAAGCGGTCGCTAACCAGATAGCCAGTCGGAGTCTTGCTTACCAACTGCTTATCCACCAATGCCTTCAATGCCGTCTTTACGCTGCTCGTAGCTGGAAGATGGTGGGTGCTGATAAACTGCTGGCTCAACGGCGAAGATACCAAATGCTCACGAGCTATCGCCCCCAAAAGCATCTGCTGGTTCTCGGTTAGCCAGGCACAATAGTTCTGATAAGTCATCGCCTGCTCCTCAATCAGCTCCAGAATCACCTCATCTACCAGAGACTTCGTAATCTCGGAAGAAGCATGCTCGTAGATGCCATGCAATATCGACTGCACATACCAGGTTATACGATCAGACTGCTGATAAATATAAGAAAAGGTAGATTCATCTATCGACCTGTGCTGAGATGCCAACAAGCGATTGGCAAACTCCCGATACACCTGCTCCCCGATGCAAGGCAAAGACAACACCAGCGAACTCTGGAAGAAAGGACGGTTTGCCGACAGAAACATCTCCTGCATCATGTGCTGCTGACTGCCCGAAAACACGAAATATACATTCGGCAAGAACTGGATATAAGAACGGATCATCGCCTCAACCCCATCCTCCGGATAACTTAATATCTGCTGAAACTCATCAATGGCAATGTAGCATCGCTTTCCCGATTGCTTCAAATACTCAAAGATTCGCTTCAAGCTCTCCTTCCCTTCACTCGGTTTCAAGTCTAAAGAAAAAGAAGGAATACCAGTCAATTCATCTATCGTCAGAGCAGGTCGCCAACTGCTGAAGAATTCCTGTACCTTCCGAAGGGCTGATTGGGAAACAGTATCCAGCTTTCCGATGATTTCTGAAGCCATCAGTTGCACCATCTGCTCCAGATTCTTGGTGGCAAAGATGTCGAGATAAAAGCACTTCACTCCCTCATATTGCTCCTCCATCTGATGGAATACATGATGAATTAATCCCGTCTTACCCATACGGCGTGGGGCAACCAACGTGATGTTACGTTCATTATGCAGCGAAGAAATCATTTTCTCCGTCTCTTTCTGGCGGTCGCAGAAATACTCTGCGCCCTTATAGCCATATACCACAAAAGGATTGTTCAATCTTGCCATATCTTGTTATCATTCATTATACAAACGTTCATTGCGCTTTTTACGCAACGCAAATTACGCAATAAAAAACGAGACCGCCAAATGTTTTCTAGTTTTTTAATAATAATTATCTCCTAAAGCCGCCTCTGATGTACAGACAACGGAATAAGCAAAAATACTTCACACTGCACTCTGCGGAAAGGTAAAGGCTGAAACTGCTAGCCCAGGGCATGAAAAATCTGTGTAAATCTGTGAAATCCGTGGGACATAAAAAACTCCCACAGATTTCACAGATTCACACAGATTCATTATCTTTAACCCAAGTTTTACATAAACGAAAAATTTTTTTTAAGCTATTTGGTGGCAAAGAAAATGCAAACGAGCGCAAAGAAAGCTTGTTTTCAATTTGCCGAGTGCAGCTTTTCTTCTGCAAAGAAAATGCAAACGAGCGCAAAGAAAGCTTGCTTTCAATTTGCCGAGTGCAGCTTTTCTTATGCAAAGATACGACTTTTCCTCGTAACTTCCAAGGTTTTTTGGAAAAAGAATGACTAAAAAAGCAAAAAATAGCAGATTTGAGCTTTTGTTTTGAGTTTCAAGTGGTTGTGGCAGTCGTTGGCTGTTTGTGGCATTCGTGAGGAAATGCGAAAATGGCGGATTTGAGAAGTAGAAACGCTTTCAAGTCATTACCTCAAAGAAACGCTCTAATAAGCATTTTTAACGGCTTCGGTTTTTACTTCTCAATTCTGCACAGGTTGTGAATTTGCCATGCAACTCTCATGATTTAATTTTGCACAGAACAAAAAGCAAGGAATTATGAGAAGTACATTCAAGACAGTCTTCTATGTAAACGGAAGCAAGGAGAGAAACGGAATTGTCCCTATCATGGGACGTGTGACAATCAACGGAACTATCGCACAG
>JAJVTK010000055.1:0-15167 GCA_021622245.1 Segatella copri
TCCTTTAATATAGAAGAAGGAGGCAACATTATAGCCACGGCCAAGTTGGAAGGTGTCAGCCTGATAAACCTGAATAAAAAGATGTATCTTGTAAAGGATGGGCAGACTGCAACGAACAAACCTGTTACTGGCGAATGGCCTTACCCTAAGGATCCGAACTATGACAACACTTCGATGGACAAAGCTTACATTACAGCAAACTTCACCCAAAATGAAGCATCAAGCTTCTCTGCTCCAAGCGATGCCAAATTCTATTGTCCGGAAAACACAATGTCAGCCCTTGCCCAGTTAAACGGTCAGACCACTGGCGTTGTCTATAAAGTGAATTACAAACCTGAAGGCAAGTATTATACAGAACTGGCTGCGGAAAATGGAACAGACAGCTACAGCCAGATGTTTGAAAAAGTACTGGCGCTTGGTGATGATGTTAGAGACGCTGCCATCACGAAAACCATATTCACTGATGCAGACAAGACAGACGGAACATTCTATTCATACAACGGCTATGTCTTCAAAAGTATGGCAGGTGCACGCTTGTACAAGGCCATTGCCACAGCCAATCCGGGCGCTGATGCCGCAGCTGTCAACACCGCTTTCACGAATGGAAACGAAGACGGTATTCAGACCTACACTAAGGGTGACTGCTACTACACTGCATGGATTAAGCACAACCCAGGCGGAACAACTATGCAGCAAGACAAGTATGGAGTGGTGCGCAACTTCTGGTATGAACTGACAGTAAACAGCATCAAGAAGCTGGGCTACAGCAAGCCAACCTATAAGGACCCTAAAGATCCTGACGACAAGGCAGAAGCATCCATACAGGTGCAAGTCAACATCAAGAAATGGCGTTGGGTTAAACAAAATGTAGATTTGGAATAAGCCAACAAACACAGAATACGAATATAAACAAAAGCTTGGTATCTCCTTCCTGGCAACAAGAAGGAGATACCCCACAATGGAACAAGCATTCCACCAATATTAACATTATGCATAACAACCGCTTTTATTATCCGATGATAGTGTTGTGTCTTGCACTGACTGCCCTGTTGTCCTCCTGCGTATACGAGGATGAGAAGCCATGTCCGTGTGAGGTGCGCTTCGTCTATAACTACAACATGGAGTTCGCCGATGCCTTTCCATCGCAGGTGAACTGGGTGAAGCTGTTCATCTATGATGACCGTGGGCGGTTCGTTTCAACCGTTGAAGACCACATCACACAACACGATGGGAATTATAGTCTACCACTCCAGTTGCAAGCCGGAACGTACACACTGGTGGCATGGGCAGGAACAGACAACACGCCTTCGTGCTACAACATCTCACCCCAACAACCCACCACAGAAAACAGCATCGACCAGCTGCAGCTCAATCTGAAGCTCGGCGATACACAGACCGTCTACGACAA
This sequence comes from Segatella copri, assembly GCA_021622245.1. Classification (GTDB taxonomy): domain Bacteria; phylum Bacteroidota; class Bacteroidia; order Bacteroidales; family Bacteroidaceae; genus Prevotella; species Prevotella copri_J. The sequence continues at coordinate 1,409 of JAJVTK010000055.1, forward strand.
GTCGCCCGAAGACTTGTGGCACGGTATCACTGAACATTTCACCGTCAGCGAGACAGCACCCAGCCGGGCTGTAGTCCCACTGGTAAAAGATGTCAACCGATTCAAGGTGTTGATACAGTCGGCGGACGACAAGCCTCTTACGGCCAACGACTATTCACTGGCCATAAAAGCGGCCAATCATACCTACGACTACCGCAACAACCTCACAGACTGCCCGACGCTGGAATATCGCCCCTACAGCATGAAAGAGGCCGTTATAGATAATCAGACCGCTCCTACCAATACCGCCCTATTGGCAGAGATGGCCACCCTCAGACTAACCACCGACAAAGCGTCGCGGTTCGTCGTACACAACCAAAAGACCAACCGGGATGTGTTCAACATCGACTTGGTGAAATACCTGGAGATGATGCGCCTAGACAAATACAAGGACATGTCTCTACAGGAGTATCTCGACCGTGAGAACAACTATCAAATCATACTGCTTATCGGCCGTGACAGAAACAACGCCGAAGTGGTGCTGTCGCTGCAAATCAACAGATGGCGAATAGTGTTCAACGACAACGATCTGTAAAAAAGACAACTGCCATTATGAGAAAGTATATTTTGTTATTATTCAACATAGCCATCCTACTGATGACAACAGGATGTTCGGACTGCGGGTTTGGACCTGACGGCCCGACACATTCCGTGACTGTATATATCCCCTACAGCAATGTCACACGAGAAGGCACTTCCGACGGTGACGATATTTCGGACAAAGAAGCTGACATTTCGGGCAATGAAGGAGTCATAACCGACCTTTGGTTCTTCGCCTATCCTATAAAAGGAAATGGCGAGGCCGTGGTGCGCAGAATAGACATCAACCAACTCTCATCCGACAACAACTATCGAGTGTTCTACTGCGACCTCAAGCAGGGGGAATACAAAATATATCTGACGGCCAACATTCCGGGCATAAGCATATACACAACAGAAGATCAACTAAAGGCAAAAACGCTCGACTTCAGCAACGGCAATTTGCCGGTGCAAGGTAAGCTGCCACTACTATACGAATACAAAAATAACGAAGATAACAATAAGCTGAATGTGAGCCCATCCACCTCGGCTACCATAACAGCCAACATGACCTTTGTTTGCTCCAAGGTGAAGTTCTCGTTGCGTTTCGACAACACTGACACTGGTTTCTCCAAAAACTCTTTCGGATCCAACCGGTTGAAGATTACATCAATCACGGTGAAAGACATTGTAACCAAAGGGGGACTGTTTGACGGACATGGAAACAATGGAACACAAGAGAAGATGCTCACGGTCAATGATTTTGACTTCAACAATGACCAATGGACCTACACCGACTTTCTCTATCTTCCGGAGAACTATAATAAGGGTAAAAACACCTATCTTGAGATTAAAGGTACAGAACTTACTCCCGCCGGAAACGAGACCACAATCACCCACACCTACATACTGCCCTTGGGAGGCGAAGCAGGGAATAAATCGGGAGGCGAGTTGGAACGAGGTACGTTCTACGATATGACTGCCAGCATCACCGGCAAGGGTAAAATGGATATGAAGATCAATATGAGTGTCTTTGAGTGGACATTGCAGGATGTCTATGCCGACTTCAGCCAAACATCGCTATGGGTGTCGCGCACAGGAAAGCTCGTCGACAGCAACGACGACAGCAAATTTGACCACGACAATAAAACCGGCCAACAGATACTCGTCACCTCACAATACAACGACTCTATCGGATATAAAACAAACGCCAAAGAGGTAACGGTGGAATGCGTGAGTAAAATCGGCAAGAAACCTCTTGTTCTGGCAACAGTCCAGAGCGGACAAATCCTCTTCACCGTCAATCCTGCGATACTGATGGACGATTATAATGGGCAAACTAAAGGTACGGCAGTGGTAGCCATCCGCGCCAACAATCTCGTGAAATACATCGACGTGCAATACAATGTAACGCCTTTCCTCAACGTCACACCGCTCGAAGTGGAGATAAACACGGAGGAAGGTAAGCAAAGTACGTATGCCGTCTTGTACGAGACCAACCTTGGCGGAATAAAGATTGATAAAGAGAGTCTCACCAGCGCCAACAGCGCCAACAAAGACAAGGTGACGATAACGTATCCGACGGGAACTTCATCAAAGGGAAAAATAATGCTCCAATCAGACGGAAATGCCACAAACACATGGACATCATCTTTCACCGTCTCCCCAAGCATTTCGAAATACGACGATTTGAAGAAGCAAGTGAAGGTTACGGTCATTCCTTCTCTGAACGACTATAGAATACATTTCATTGCCCTCAACGATAGCCGAACTGGGGAAAATGGAGCACAAATCAACACCGGCAACCTTACCACCGACAACAAATGGCCAAACTGTAACATATACCTATACACCCAGTATGGCATGACCTCAGATAACAATATCCCCCAAAGCGTGTGGTATTTCTTCAACACAGAAGGTCAAGCTAAGCCTTCTTGGCCGGGAGTGAGCATGAAAGAAGACCCGGAAAACGAGGGGTGGAAGCTTTTCGAACTATCCACAGATAAACCAGGATGGTGCAGCATCACAGGAGCGAAACCCAAATATCCCAAACCCGGCGAAACACTGATAATGTTCAATAGTGGTGAAAACAATGACTACCAGCGATATCCGTACCATATGGAACCGGGAGTGCAGCTCTTCGATTTCAAGAACCGCGAAGGATGGTTTGTCTACGACCCTACTTCCAACCTACACGAATTTTTCGAGAGCAAACCCGACATCCATCTGGTAACATTTAATATGTACTATCAAGGTAATATCATAGACAACTGGTACATAAATACTGGTACTAAATCCCTATACGGTAAGGCCAATAGTCAAGGATTCAGCCAAGACGTTCCTAGCGGATACGCTGGTTGGAAACTCTCCACCTTGACATTCTGGTGTGTCAAAGGGCGAGAATACAAATATGTCATTGTGAAAAAGGAAAATGGACAAGATTACGGTATTCTCTTCGGTGGCAAACGCTTCAAGGACTACACCGGATATTACAAGGATGGAAGTTGGCATGAGGGCACTCCCCCGACTACCACAAACACAAAACAAAAAAGAAGAACTAGAAGATGAACAGCAAATACACAAAGATTATACTGGCTCTGACGATATGTCTGTTGATGTCGGCCTGTTCAGACGACATTTTCAGCGGAACAGACTATTTCGACAACGGCAAGGTGACACTACGGTTGGTCGTTCCCGCCACTACCGTAGTGAACACAAGAGCCAATACCGATGAGACAATCAGTGGCAACGATTTATATGTCATCGAATACGGTGACCAAGGCAGCTGTGTGGCAATGAGACAAGTCGATCCTAGCAATATCAAAGTCGACCCTAGCAATATCAACGGCTACACCCTGACCATTAATGATGTCAATCCCAAGACGACCGACATCCACATTGTCGCCAATGGCAAAGCCATCCTTGCCTCGAAAAACATAGGCAACATGGCAAAACTTGACGGTGTGTACTGCGATAAGATACCATCGCCCCTCGTACTTTGGGGACATATCAAAATGAGTGAACTGAAAAGCGGAACGAGCAACACGGTCAGCTTATTGCGCAATGTGGCGATGGCCACTCTGAACAAAGCAGATACGATAAAAGATAATTTCGTGATATCGGGTTGGGAAATCACCAAAACGGCCAACCAAGGCAGTATCGCTCCCAAGAACTATACTGACGGAAACACGAACGAACCGGCCGGAGACGAGCTGAACAAAACGATAGGCGATTGCGACAAATCCAACCCCGCCGAGCTTTATCTCTTCGAAACCCCTGCAACGGTCGACTCGCGCATAGTAATCAAAGCAAACGGGAAATACTACACGGCCAACTTTCTTGATGGGACTGATGGGACGGGCAGCAAACTGCCCCTGCTGCGCAACCACCACTACAAGATGACCGTGACCGCCACAGGTGAAGGCTACGGCTCTAAAGAAGAAGCTCTGAATGCCCCGGCAGGCAACATCAAGGTAGAGATAAAAGACTACAATTTCAAGGTGACCAACCTCATATCCAACGGGGCTTACGAACTAGGCACTTGCGATACCGTGTGGGTAGAGGCCGATGCGAAGACATACAGTGGCGGAGAGGCTTACTTCGTCACTATGTGGGGCGCCGGTGTAAATGCTGAAAAAATTACGCCTAAGCTCAGCACACCCACAGACAGCTGGCTGACAGACGTCAGCACAGATAAAGGAACAGCCATCTCTTCACCCAGCTATTCTTCGGCAGGCAAAGGCTACAAACTGACCTTCACCTGCGCCAAGAATCCCAGTGAGGAAATAAGGCAAACCAAACTTACCGTGACTTTCGGCGTACTGAAACGCAACATCGTGATAGTGCAGAAAGGTAGCAACTTAAAAAAAGACCGAGTAACAAAAATCTACGGACTGCAAGGCGACGGTAAAGACGGACGAAACTACATCAATTTCATTTCCAACGAGGTGAATGGTACATCACGCACAGCCATGGGCGGAACCTCAGAGCGCAACAATGGATTGCAACTGGGCATAGGTAGAGAAAACAACTACCATTATACCATTGAGAAGAAAACCGGAGACTCTTACGAGGTCGACAAGGCAGTCGAGGAAAAAGCCGAGGTAAAAGCCGAGGTAAAAGCCGATGGTGGTGTCTACACCATCAAGGCCAAAGACCCGAACGACGAAAGCGTATGGACCGGACGATTCACCATAACAACCAAAGATGGGCACAAAATAATATACGACATCTACCATACGGGCATATTCTGGGAGGAAAAGAACACCTATCAGCCGGCAAGCAACCGAACCAACACAACGGGATGGTACTACTATGAGCTGATAGAGAGTGAAAAAGGTGTGAAGATGCTCGACCGAAACCTAGGGGCAGCTTCTGTGAACGACCCCGGAGGCTACTATCGCATAAAAAAGGGAGAAGACAAGACCTCGGATATGGCCGACATCTGTCCTCCGGGCTTCTCTATACCTACCGCCTCACTGTGGAAGCAACTGACACCTGAAATGACTCTGGTGACACGCACCACTAGCAACGGCACCACCTACCAGTCTGTCGAACTGCCGGCTGCCACCACCGCCCAAAGCAAAAGCATACGGTTCCCCCGTGGAGGCATGAACAACGGATATGAGGTGACCAACCCATCGATAGGCTACTATTGGTCGGCTACCATCGTTTCGGGCAACCAAGGCTTCGATTTCAACAGCACCGAATATGGCTATTGGTACAATGTGGCGCGCCTGTCGAGTGGTAGCAAAAGCATGGTAAGCGTTAGGTATGTAGGGGGCAGCAACTTGAATACCGGTGTGTATAAATACTTGAACACCCGATGCGTGAAATCGAGCAGTGCCGTGCTCGACAAAAACCGACTAACGATACACGACAAAAGAAATAGCAAGGGTCTACTGTATATCTACATACATACAGATAAAGATGAATACAGGAACAAACCTAACGGTGAGATGATATCGGATGGCTCTGAGACTACCATCTACTACGATATGATCGACCCTGAACGGATATTGGAATCGATTGGCAAACAGTTGTACATCAGTTTCCGACAGGACAATGGATGGATTGGCGAAAAGATAGGCAAAGAGATACTAGTGGAAGGCAAACGAGAATTTACCGTTTACGACACATATTTCGAATAATTATATTTCCTTCATTCCGCAACACTATAAATTTTAACTTTTATAATATCCTGGGCAACAAAAAGTTGCCCAGGATTTTTGTCATGTCGAAGAATTCACTTATCTTCGTGTTGTAAAACAAACAAGAGAATTCAACGATAGATATGGCAAACAAATACGAATTAGCAGAGGGTGGAGATGAAAGCCTGAAGGTGAAAGGCCTGTTCTATTATGGTGTTGTGAAGGTGAAGGGAAAAACCCATACCTACATCAGTTTCGTGAGTGGCAGTAATGGTAATAACACAGGCCGCTACAAAGCGATGCCATTACGATTGATCAGTAAAACAGTATTATAGAATCCTACACTTTAATATAAACAAGAGAAATCCACAGCAGGCACTCAAGCCAGCTGTGGATTTCTTGATTCTTAGCTTCACTCAAATCTGCACTAGTGTCCCGTTTAGTCTGGACGATTATTATATAAGTTATTAATATCCAATAACTTATGCTCTAGAAGTTGTGTATTCGATTTGATTTTGTACCTTTGCACTCATATGGCATCCTAGCCTATTTAACCCGATGATTTCTAAACGGGACAGCAGTGATCTGGTTTAAAAAACAATATGATTTTGCCCCAGTTCTTTATGACCTGATGCAGTCAGAAAAGATTAGACAGCATCTTCATCATGATTAAAGTTCTCATAGAACTTCATTCGCTTCTTTTCTAATTCCGCAATTTCTTGATACATGAACTTACATGTAAAATCATAAATCGGCATTGCAGCACTATGCTCGTCTGCTTTCTTAAATTTCAACTTTTGGCTATAATAGTTCACAAGATGCTCATCAGGGTCACAATCAGCAGCAAATAAGAAAAGATATTCACAACCAACAATCTTTCTCAACTCAAAAATCAAAGGAACGATAAAATGCCAAAAGACGATTGCTCCCAGACTTTGGTCAAGATTATATTTATCCCAAACTTCACGACAATCATCATTGGCACAGAAATGCACAATCTCCACACCAGCAAAGGTTTTGCCCACATTCTTGATGTTTTTGTCGAAAATAGAATTGATTTCCTGAGAATCTGTTGTAGTATGAAGGATACGAGCCACTTCATCTTTCTTCAATCCTTTTTTTGCCCTAACAGATTCCAAAATGGCTTTCAATCCATCCCTATCTTCTTCTGGCACGTTTCCCCCATTCAGCTTTTCAGACAAAGTAGAACAAAGTTCCTTGAGCCTAGTCAATTTTTCTCCTTCTATGAATTCATCAAACAACAATCCACACTTCAAAGAAAAGAAGAACAACACATTAGCATCGCTATCTTTCACCACATAATAGGCAACAACACCAGACTCATCTTCTTGATAGGCCTCATTCAGCAAAGCATCCGCAACATTGTTGTTTCGAGTGCTATAGAAAGAATCGATCAATCGCAAATTCTCTTCATTAGAAGCCAGCCGTTCACAACGAAGAGAATGTATCAAAGCCATTTGTTCCTCAGTTATTCTCATGGTTTATGCAGTATAAAGATTTAATTGACGCAAAACTGCTCGTCTTTCACGAACCCTGTTGGCATCAACCATAATGTCTTCTGTTTTCATCTCTACCTCACATGAATCCTGTTCATCATAGCCTTCTCTTGCGTGTTTCCAAGAAAACTCTCCATGCGTTAAAGTACTCAAACTCCAAGACTTCTGTGGAGCATAAGTTTTAAACACCATATCAAACACTGGCTCATATTGTACAACCTGCTCTTTATCCATCAATTCTGGGAGAGAATCATTTTTATAATGCTGGCGAATCTGAACCATGACAGGACCATATTTCCAAGCCTCAAATTGTGCATCAAACATGGGTTCGCCCTTTTGAATCAAGCACTCACGCTGCGTGAAATAAAGTAGCTTATGCAACTTCATTTCATCAATACGAACGCCAAAATCATCCATATAGCGCTTGTATAAATAAGAGGCAACTTGTAATATTCCCATCATAGTCATTATTCATTTTATAGTTTATTGCCGCAAAGTTACGCTTTTTTATTGAAACCGCCAAAGAAAATCAAAAGAAATCTGCGAAAATCCGTGTAATCCGTGCCTTATCTATATCCTAAGAAGCTTATGACACACCCTCACAAAACGGGTGAATGAGAGCAAGAAAACGAATAAGAGGAAGCCTGAAAAGAAATAAAAGGAGGAGAGAAAAGAAATAAGAGAAGGGAGAAAAGAAATAAAAGGTATAAGGAAATGAGATAAGGGGCATAAATGAAGAAAAGATGTTTTTAATTTGGTGGTTTCACCATTTATTCGTATCTTTGCCAACAAAGAGAATATCACTTAAAAGAAAGGCGAGCAATTATGGCAAGAAAACTATATCCGATAGGATTACAAACTTTCGAACGAATCAGAGTGGAAGATAAGTTCTACATCGACAAGACGGAATATGTATATCGTATGGCACATACGGATGGTACTTATTTCTTCCTGAGCCGTCCACGCCGTTTCGGAAAGTCGCTGTTGCTGACTACCATGAAGAGCTATTTTGAAGGAAAGAAGGATCTTTTCAAAGGACTCGCCATCGAAAAGCTAGAAAAGGATTGGATAAGCTATCCGGTGCTGCATTTCGATATGAGCATGGGCAAACACATGGAGATAGCCCAGCTGGAAAGATATTTCGACCAGCGACTTGCAGAACAAGAGCAGAAATGGGGTATTACGAATCCGGCTATTGATGCCAACGACCGCCTCATCTCACTTATCCAGACTGCCTATAGGGAAACGGGCAAGCAAGTGGTAATACTGATTGACGAATATGATGCCCCTTTGCTTGATGTGGTGCACGAGGATGAAAAACTGGAAGAACTTCGCAACGCCATGCGCAATTTCTACAGTCCGCTAAAAGGATGCGAGAAATTGCTCCGCTTCGTATTCCTCACAGGCATCACCAAATTCTCTCAGCTCAGCATCTTCAGCGAATTGAACAACATCACCAATATCAGTATGGACGAGCCGTATGCCGGCATTTGCGGAATTACGGAAGATGAACTGGTGAACGGAATGCGGAATGACATAGAGGCACTTGCTGAAAAATTAAACCTGTCGTATGAGCAGACGTTAGCTAAGTTAAAGGATAATTATGACGGCTATCATTTTACATGGCCTTCTCCTGACGTTTATAATCCGTTCAGCTTATTAACCTGCTTTGCCAAGCAGAAGATTGATTCCTACTGGTTTGGATCAGGCACTCCTACTTATCTGATCAATATGATGCGCAATTTCAACTTTCTGCCAGCGAACCTGGGCGAGAGTATGGAAGCCGGAAAGGATGACTTTGATGCTGCCACGGAAACCATGACCACCATCATGCCACTGCTCTATCAGAGTGGCTACATCACCATCAAGGATTATGATGAAGAAACGGAGCTCTATACCCTAGCCATTCCTAACAAGGAAATAAGAGTTGGATTGTACAGAAGTTTGTTGCCTCATTATCTGACCTCAAAGACTGCAATGTGCAATACCACCATCGCCAAGATGTCGGTGCTTATTAAACAGCGCAAGATAGACGAAGCATTACAGTTGCTGAAATCGTTTTGGGAGACGGTGCCTTATTGCAACAACACCCATTACGAAGGGCATTACCAGCAAACGATGTATATCATCTTTGCCTTGCTCACGAATTTCAGGATTATAGTGGAGCAACATACGTCAAAGGGGAGAATTGATATAACCATGGAGACGGACGATACTATCTATGTAATGGAGCTGAAGTTTGGAAAGACTGCCCAGGAGGCTCTTGAGCAGATAGAAAGCAAGCATTATGCCGATGCCTTTGCCATGAGCGGCAAGGAAATTATCAAGGTAGGTATGAGCTTCAATATCAAAGAAGACAACACCATCGTGTTCGATTGGAAATCATCAGAAATTTAGATGACAAAAAAAGCGTGCAGGCGACTATGATGTGGCTTGCACGCTTTTTCCTCAAAGATAGAGTTCTCACTTACATTAGGATTTATTATCTTATATATCCCAACAAATCAAGATACATCATTCTTGACTCTAAGCACTCATCTTCAGGAATATGATTTGCCTCTTTCTCCAAACTCTCAGTAGAGTACAAGAATTTGAAGCCATTCTTTTCATAAAAATGAAGCACATTTTCCTTATTGTAAGCATCAACAACAATGAAACGGCAACCAGTCTTATTGTTAGGTAACAAAAACCAAGATATGATATAGTCTATCGCTTGTGATCCAATACCATCATGAGTACTTTGAAAATCCTTGGCTACTCCAAGTCTTCCAATCAATACTGCAGGATAACTCCTTGTTCTTTTAGAATTAGGAATTTTCCTCTGTATTCGATTTCTTGAAGCATTTGGAATTAAAGCTGCCTTGATACTGTCGTTAGCTAATGTAAAGGCACAGACTATTTCATCCTTACCACTTCTTTCAGTTGCAAAGAAATATGTCTTCCCTAATAATTGCCCATCATAGAGACAAGCCTCTCGATGAAAGAAGTCATCAAGGTCTTTATCGCCACAGCTAAAAGTATCAAGCTCCTCTTTTGTCGTAACTCGATAAAGAGAGCAATTACTTTGCAAAAGGACTCTTTCCTCCATGCGCTTTCAAATTAGCAGTTGAACGAATCAAAATCTTCTCAACGTCATCAAATGACATTCGCAATGCCTTTCTTTGTGGATTGCGTTCATTCTCCTCTGCCTCACGAACAAATCGTTCAGCGGTCTCACCTGTCAAAACAGGAATGCTTCTTATCTCTAATGCCATAATCTTCTCCTTTTAAATGTTTAATAATGTCGCAAAATTACACATATTCTTCGAAACCACCAAGAAATTAACAAGAAATCTCAGGAACTTATAATTTTTTATAAAAAGAGCAATAGATTATACCTTTTCTAGCGTAATCTAGATTTTTTTGTTAACTTTGCAGGAAAAGTACAATATTGAACTTTCGCATGTGGCTTAAGTACGGGCTGAAGGCCCAAAAGCTCCTAGCCCAGGGCATCGCCCTGGGTATGATGGCAATCAGCAAGGCGCCCTGTAAGGGCAAAAGCCTTATGTTTTGCCTGGAGTTTTAAAGCTTTTGCCCTTACAGGGCGACAGGTTTGCGTCCGTAATTACCCAGGGCGATGCCCTGGGCTAGGGGCTTCTGCCCTTTCAGGGCGTGTGGAGCTTACATGCGAAACTTGAATACAATATAATACACTACTTGGTATGAAAATTCAAGAAGTAATGAAATTGCAGCGTAAGAGTCTGATATCCATTAATATTAATAGGAGATTCATAGATATAGGAGGCTAATAGAAATGAAAAAAGAATCAAAAGTAAACCAAGCAAAATATGTAGAACTCAATTTGTTTCCTGAGGAGACAGAGGATCATCAGAAAGACTCTATCTCTTCAGAAGACATGGAAAGCGATACTTCTCCAGACAAAGAGTATGACTTGACTGATTTGTTTGAAAGACTTTCCTAATCAGCTTTTCGCAGCCGATTCCATCTCTCGAAGAAAGATAAGGAATATATTGCAGAAAAGGGTTTGGCTACCATCCGTAAGCATGCGGAGGATTTCGTTGCCAAACGCCTTGCTCCTGCCGTGATTCCCAATGACGGCAAGCAGACGCCTATGAGAGGGCATCCTGTATTCATTGCCCAGCATGCTACAGGCTGCTGTTGCCGTGGTTGTTTCTTCAAATGGCATCATATACCTGCTGGAAGACAGCTGACAGGAGAAGAACAGCAGTATGCTGTAGCAGTACTGATGGCATGGATTGAAAAACAGGTTTAAAAAGCATGAAGTTTTAGCAGCAAAGTTTAAATTAATTATCCATTGTTGTCAATTTTGCAGAATCTTTAGTCAAAATTGGCAAAAACTGTTTACTCCAAATCTACAAACCGGGTTGGCACGTAACTTGCTCCTACATAGAGTGAAAGCCGAAGCCGAAAGGGCAAGGGGAACGACAAGAACCCTAAGTAATGACAGTTGAGGGTTTCTAGAAATCCTTGAACCTCGTAAGCCGAAGCAATCGTTATTAAAAAGGATAAATTAAAAACAATGAGAAATCCCGACTGAGCCGGAAGGCGAAGAGAGGACGAGAAAAATAGAATTAGGAGGTTTTACATGATGTTGTTAGCTCGTAGAAATAACAGTGTTTCAAATTGGTTGAACAGTTGGTTTAATGACAACTTCTTTGATACAGGCTTGATGCCACACATGAACGCAACAGCTCCTGCAGTCAACGTCAAGGAAAGTGCTACAGCTTATACGATGGAGGTTGCAGCTCCTGGTTTGAAGAAAGATATGGTCAAGATGAACATCGATAAGGATGGCTATCTGAATGTATCCATCGAGAACAAGGATGAGAAGAAGGAGGAGAAGAAGGAAGAGCATTACTTGCGTCGTGAGTTCTCTTACAGCAGCTACTCTCAGAGTTATGCTTTGCCAGAGGATGCTGATCAGGAGAAGATTTCCGCTGAGGTCAGTGACGGTGTCTTGAAGATAGAGATTCCTAAGATAGCCAAGGAGGAGAAGAAAGACGATGTTAAGCACATTGAGGTTAAGTAATCTTTCTTGAAGTGCTATGCAGCTTTCAAGATACATTCATTGCATCGAGAAAATAATTAAAACTGGGGGCTAGTCCTGATTATGGGGCTAGCCCTTTTTTTAAACGAATAATTAGATGAATTAAAGCAACCTTGCTGTCAGTAATAATGTCAATATGAGCTTAGCTACTTTTAAACCTATTGCCCTTACGCATATATCATTCATTCAACTATTAATCTTTATTAAATTATTAATACTGTCGCACCATTTTACGCCATAATGATGTATATTTGCAGTCAGAATGATTATTAATTAAACATGTTAGGCTTATGGCACAGACAGCAATGACAGTCCGTATGGACAACCAGCAGAAAGCACAGTTTGATAAACTCTGCGAACAATTCGGTATGAGTGCGAATACCGCCATTAACATCTTTGTTAAGGCAGTAATTCGCAGTAAGAGCATTCCATTCTCCATTCAGGCAAAGAATGAAGAAGATGAAGTGACTGCGAAAGCAAAGGCTGCGTTCAAGCAACTTAGAGCTAAAGCAGAAAGAGGTGAAACCCCAGAGCTCACGCTTGATGAAATCAATGAAGAAATCAGAGAAGTCAGACGATTAAGAAAAGAACGCAATGGTATATGCAGTCATTGATACAAACATATTTGTATCAGCCCTTATCACCCACAACTCAAATGCTTCAACAGCAAGAGTTCTTGAAAGTTTGTTCCTTCATCGTATTATACCTTTATATAATGATGACATTATAAAAGAATACGATGAAGTGCTTCATCGCGCAAAATTCAAGTTGTCAGACGACCAAATCTACACAGTTATAGAACTTGTAAAGCAAAACGGAATTGATTCTTCCCGTTTTCCTTATGCTGGCGAAATGCCAGATGAGGACGACCGAGTCTTCTACGAAGTCTGCCTGAGCAAGGAAGACTCCTTCTTAGTAACAGGAAATCTCAAACACTTTCCAAAAGAACCGCAAGTGATTACAGCTGCAGAAATGATGGAAATCCTAGACAACGAACTATAAGATGTCTATAGTGATTCCTCTCAATAGGGTGTACTGCAAACATTCTATTTACCATAAGCTTCCTGTCTGCCTTATCAAACATGATTTTTGCATTTGCCAATAATATCTGCATAATAATCTATCTTTTATTTTTGAGCATCAATAATCAGTAGTTGTACAAACTTAGAACAGAACCATTTGTGCCTTCTCCTTCATAATCTCCAGAAAGCGGAAGTTGACTGCAGATATTGCAGATTTCTGCATCATCCAAATGCTCTGTTAACTCCAGATGAAATCCCCAATTGGTAGCATGCAAATCCCAGACACCATAACCGCATGCGTTGACTGCTGTAATGATGGTATCTTGAAGTTGCCATATTTCCGTGAAGTCTCTCATACTTTCTTTACCACCCACTTAAAGTTTTCCTTTCCTGCTCCTATTTCAAAGTGAAGCTTGGCAATACCGAGGTCCATCTTGGTATATC
>JAJVTK010000008.1:0-116743 GCA_021622245.1 Segatella copri
AAAACGGAAATATCCATCACGCTATCCATCACGATTTGGGGTTATCCCTCACGATTTTATCACTTATTGTCTCGTGGCTATTGTTCATCATGATATGCAATTGAAACGCTCGACATATGAAGTTTTGCAGATTCTAAGCATTTCATTGACGGACTAATGAAATGAACGAATGTGTTTTATGATAAGCGCCATATAGCACGCAGGGATTCCTGCGTGCCAATGGTTAAGCTTCTATCAAATTAGAAGCAGGTATATTACATCAAGTCACACTTCTCCCCAGTGTTCTTCTCAACCTTCTCGCCATCTTTCAGGATACGAGCCTTATAGCCAAACTTCTCAAAACCTTTCTGGAGTTTCTCTGGGGTTGTCTTGTCGGCATTATACTGTACTGTGACTGTCTGGTCTGGCACAGAAGTCTCAATGCTCTTGATACCCTTCTCAAAGCGAAGGTTGCTCTTGATTTTATTCTCACAAGCCGCACAGTGCATCTGTGGGGTTGTGGTGAACACTACGGTCTTGATGTCCTTGGCAAAGGTTACCATTGCCACCATCATCATTGTGAACATTACTAAAATCTTCTTCATAACTTTTCTATTTGCTTTAATAATTCAACATTCAACATTTAACATTCAACATTCTCCCTTAAAAGTGTACTCTCACTCCTGCGTAGAACATCCTGCCCTCTACAGGTCCCCAAACCAAGGTTGGCTCGAAATCACTTCCCCATGGGTTGCCGGCACCATAGATAGGAGTTTTCTGCTTGAAACCAGTCAGGTTCTCGCCTCCCACATAGATACTCCAATGGCGGAACCATCTCGTAACCTGTGCACTCACTTGCCCAAAGCTATGGAAACGAGGAGACCATGACTGGCTTCCATCTGCCAACTGGTAAGGCTCAGGATTTCTGCCTCCACCATTCAACTGCACGGTGGCATCAAATTGCCATAGGCCAAGTGGAGTCTTATAGGAAGCCGTGAAGAGCGCCTTATACTTGCTGGTCAATGGCTTTTCTTTCAAGGTTTTGCCATAATCGTAGGTACACTTCACATCGTTCAGTCGATAAGCCGCTGTTATCTCCAAGCCCTTCAGCAATGGATAAGAGGCATCTATCTGGAAGGTGTGCGAATAAGACTTGCCCATCAAATTGCAGATGGAGATAAACCCCTTGTTGGCATCATAATCCACCACTGCTTGATTCTTGAAGTCGGTATAGTAATACTCGGCGTTCAGTTTCAGGGTCTTGCCAAACATCGGGATGTAGAAAGCGGTACTCATACCATAGTTCCAAGCCTCCTCTTGCTTAAGTCCATCACCCGTAATCTGAAACTCCCTGCCGCTCGCCAAGAGATAGTTGTACTCTGCCAAGCCAAATACCGTGCGATAGCCCTTACCTGCTGACAGGCGGATGCTGATGGCATCGACAGGCGAATACTTCACGTGGAAACGAGGGGTGAAGAAGCTGCCATAAAGCGAACTATGGTCGAAACGGACACCTGCCATCGCTGTCAACTTCGTGCCTAACGTATAGGTGTATTGGGCGTATGCTCCTGGAGTCGTCTCCTTCTCGTTCATTCTCTGCATCTCCGACAAAAGGTAAGGAGAGTCTTCTAGCCCTACTGCCGGTCTTGGAGAAATGTTCACATTGGCGCGCTGTCCCAGGTAATCATGGTTGACGCTCAAACCTACAGACAAATTGTGCTGATGAGTAAAATTGGTCTCAAAAATCAGCGAGCCATAGAGATTCTTCTCATTGAGGTCGTAGAACTTGTTGCCATACTGGGCATCGAGCTGGTGCATCGAAGCCGAGGACATGAAGGCAATATTGGTGCCATGCTCGTGATTGAGGATGAAGGCATGTTTCATATAACCCTCATAGCGGTTGGTATGGAGCTTGATTCGATAAATATCATCACTATGAACATGTTCCTCATCCTGCCCACTGGTACGAATCTCCTTCAAAGCCCCAAGTCCACCATGAAAGATGTAGTGCTTGCCTTTATACAGCCAACGGTTCTGTACATTATATTGTTCTCTGCCTGGCATATCATAGAAACCATCGCCATTGTCATCATGGTTTTTGAGGATATTCTCATGATGCAACAATATCTCCGTTGCCCACTTATCCGACAGATGAACGTTGGCATCGGCGTTTGCCTCGATTCGGCTCTTTGTATCGCCAAAGAGGTTTACCTCCACCTGTTGCTCATCCTCTGGCTTCAAATAATCCACATTGATTTGCCCTGTAATCGACTCATAGCCATTCTTCACCGAAGCACTACCCTTGGATACTTGAATGCCTTTCATCCAAGGTCCCGGCACATAGCCCAGGGCGTATGGGATGGCTGCACCACGAAAATTCGGCAGATTCTCGGTGAGCATCTGTACGTAAGTGCCCGAAAGACCGAGGAGTTTGATTTGTCTTGCGCCCGTCGTAGCATCATTATAAGCCACATCCACCGATGGATTGGTCGTGAAACTCTCGCCCAGGTTACAACAAGCCGCCTTGAAGAGCTCATCCTTGTTCACGGCGATGCCATTCACGGCACCAGCCAATCGGGAAGTGCCCGACTTGCGAGCCACCACCTTCACCTCATGCAAGGTCTCGTCCTTGAAAATGGAATCCTGAGAGGAGAAATCTACAGAGTTATTTTCTACAGAATTATTATATGATGATGACAGAGACACAACCTCTGTCTTACTATTTTTTGCATAAGTCTCAGCACCAATAACCAGCAAGGCACTGAGCAATATATATCTTGAATACATAAATATATTTCCTTTTATCCGAATCTTAAATCTTCGCTTCGGATGATTTTACCATTTTTATATATGTATGCAACCCTAAGATTTTACTGATAGGGATAGGCATACGACAATCTTGGCTGCAAAAGTACAGAAAAACTTTTGCAACCTATTTGCAAATATGGAAAAATCAAATAATCAGGATGTTAAGGAGGGCAAGATAAGCCCTTGGAGGCGAATGCGGAACATTCTGATTCCAATATCTTGCCTTCTGAATGCTACAGATAACAGGACGAGGCAACGTCTGCCAAAGGGCTGGCGCGATGCCTGCAAACACTGGTGCTACATCGAAATCCAAGTGTTGGATAGAGACCGTAGGCGATAGTTTTACCAGCTCCACTTCCATGCAATGTTTGTTCACCTGTGCGCCCAGCTTGCCTAGGCAACAATCATGGTGCATGCTACGTTTCACACAACAGTCAGTCACCATACCCACCATCACCTTGTCATAATGAAGGCAGTGCATGACGGTAGTACCCACGCTCAAGTAAACCACCATGAGCGAGAGCATCAAAGCCATCAATATGTTGAGCGAACGTTTCATACCTATTTTTTGCACCTTTCTTTTCTCAAGTTGCAAAATTAAGCATTTCCATCAAAACAATAACTTAAAACCCCTATAATTTAATAACCTTTAACAGCTCTTGAATGAGCATGAATGCCCCCACACTTTCTGTTAATCTTTACTATATTCCTGCGAGAAAACTTGCAGGATAAAGGGAATATGAGTAACTTTGCACACGAATTTCTGAAACTATTGTCTTACAAAGACATAAAATAAGAGAGAAACTATTTTTTAAGGATAATATTGACTCATAAGAACAAATGAAAAAAGGACTATTTGCACTCGCGCTGGGTACCTTTACCTTGGGCATCGCTGAATTTATCATCGAGGGCATCATTACCGATGTTGCCCACAACATGAACGTATCCATTCCAGAGGCAGGACATCTCATCTCCATCTATGCACTCGGCGTCTGCGCCGGAGCTTTCTCGCTGATTCTCATGCATAAATACAGACCCAAGAATATCCTGATGTTCCTGGCTTCGCTCATCACCTTCGGAGCTGTCATCGCCTCAGTAGCACCTAACTACTGGCTCTTGCTCTGCGCCCGCTTTATAGAAGGTCTGCCTCATGGTGCCTACTTCGGAACGGGTACCATCGTAGCGGTGAAGATTGCCAAAGAGGGTAAGGGAACCAATGCCGTGGCGATGATGTGCGCAGGTATGCCGGTGGCTAACCTGCTGGGTGTGCCGGTGGGAACCTTCCTGAGTCACATGTTCAGCTGGCGAGTACCTTTTGTCAGTTGTATCGTGCTCGGACTCATCACCTTATACATGATTCACAGATGGGTTCCGGATGTAGAAGCACTGCCCAACAACGGTATGAAGGCACAGTTCCATTTTCTCCGCAACAAGGCTCCGTGGCTCATCATCGCCGCCACCTTCCTGGGCAATGGCGGCATCCTCTGCTGGTTCAGTTATATCTCGCCGCTGCTTCAGATGGAGGGCGGATTCAGCGCAGCCAGCATCTCTCTGCTGATGATTCTTGCAGGCGGCGGAATGGTAGTAGGCAATCAGGTGAGTGCCTTGCTTGCCGACCGCTTCAAGCCGGGTCGCTTTACCTGTTATCTCCAGTTTCTGGCGGCAGCGGCACTTCTGCTCACCTTCTTCCTCGCCCCTTTCGGCTGGGTATCTGTGGTACTGATGTTCATCTGCTGCGCCTGTCTTTTCGGCATCGGATCGCCTGAGCAATTCCTCATCGTGAAGCATGCCAAGGGTGGCGAAATGCTGGGCGGCTGCTGCATTCAGGGTGCCTTCAATCTGGGTAACGCCATGGGAGCTTTCCTCGGTGGTATTCCTGTTGCTATGGGATTAGGATACAACTTCCCTGCCCTTATCGGTGTGCCGATGGCATTGGCAGGAGCCATCTGTCTGCTGATTTTCCATAAGAAATATGAATAAAAATGCGATAATCCGAAATAAATGATTATCTTTGCAAACGAATTTCAAATAAACAAAGAAACATGATGAAACTTAACAAGGCTTTCCTTACCCTGGGCTTGGCCGCAGCACTCCTGCAGATGCCAGCCTCATCGTTCGCACAGACTGCGGGCGGTAACCGTCAGAATCCTCTTTTAACAAAGAGCAGTCTTCCATTCGGTGCTCCTGACTTCAGCAAGATTCAGGAGAGTGACTACCTGCCAGCCATCGAAGCGGCTATCAGGGAGCAGCGTGCCAACATCCAGAAGATTGTAAACAACAAGAAGAAGCCTAACTTCCAGAACACCATCCTCGCCTATGAGGAGAGCGGTGCGCTGCTCGAAAAGGTGACTAACATCTTCTTTGGTCTCACCAGTGCCCACAAAACTCCGGGCATCGCCGAAACCGAAAAGAAGGCTACCCCATTGCTGACCGAGCTCGACAATGAGATTTCGTTCAACAAGAAACTCTTCGAGCGCATCAAGTATGTTTACGATAATGAATATAAGAAACTCAAGGGCGAAGACAAGCGCCTTACTGAGGTTATCTATAAGAGTTTTGTACGTTCAGGTGCCCTCCTTTCTGCCGAGAAGATGGAGCGCATGAAGCAGATCAACTCCCGCATCTCTGAGTTACAGCAGGAATGGGGCAACCTTCTTCCTGCCGCTACCAACAACGCCGTGGTTTGGGTGAACAGCAAAGAAGAACTCGCCGGATTGAGCGATGCTGACATTGCACAATGCAAGAAAGATGCAGAGAGCCGCGGAGGCAAGGCGCCTTACTGCATCGTCATCATCAACACCACCCAGCAGCCTATCCTCACCAATCTCCAGAACCGCGAACTGCGCAAGAAGGTGTATATGGCAAGCATCCACCGTGCCGACGGAACCAATCCTGATTTCAACACCTTCCCTATCGTAACCGAGATTGCCAAGTTGCGTGCCGAGAAGGGCAAGCTGATGGGATATGACAACTATGCCGACTATTCGCTCGAAAAGACGATGGCTAAGAACAGCAAGAATGTGGATGATTTCCTGAAGCAGCTCATCAAGGAATATGCTCCTAAGGCTGATGCTGAAACCAAGACGATAGAAGCGTATGCACAGAAGACGGAGGGCAAGGACTTCAAGCTGCAGCCATACGACCGATTCTATTATTCTGCGAAGATGAAGAAGGAGATGCTCAACATTACCGATGATGAGATCAAGCCATACTTCAACATCGACAGCGTACAGGTGAACGGTGTGTTCTATGCCGCCCATCGTGTTTACGGACTGAACTTCAAACAGCGCAAGGATATTCCTACCTATCACCCAGACATGAAAGTATTCGAGGTGAGCGACAAGAACGGCAAGCCAATCGCCCTCTTCTACAGCGATTACTTCCGCCGTCCTACCAAGCGTGGCGGTGCATGGATGAGCGCCTTTGCCAAGCAGAGCAAGCAGCGCGGCCAGTTGCCTATCATATATAATGTATGCAACAACGCCAAGGCACCGGAGGGTCAGCCATCTCTCATCACATGGGATGAGGTTACTACCCTGTTCCATGAGTTCGGTCATGCGCTTCACGGAATCCTTTCCGACTGCAAGTACAATACCCTTTCAGGAACAGCCGTTGCCCGCGATTTCGTAGAGATGCCATCCCAGTTTAACGAATCGTTTGCTTCTATTCCTGAGATATTCGACCATTACGCCCGTCATACCGAGACCGGTGCAGCGATGCCAGCCGATCTGAAAGAGCGCATGCTGAAGAGCATCAGCTTCCAGACCGCTTATTCACTGGGCGAGAATCTGGCTGCAACCTGTCTTGACCTTGCCTGGCACAAGATTAGCGAAGAAGAGGTGCCTTCACCTTATATGGCAGGTGCCTTCGAGAAGGAAGAGCTCCACAACATCGGTTTGCTCAACACCCAGATTCCTCCTCGCTACAGCACATCATACTTCAACCACGTATGGGGCGGCGGTTATGCTGCAGGCTATTACAGCTATCTCTGGACAGAGGTGCTGGCTGTGAACATCGCCGACTACTTTGCAAAGCATGGCGCCTTGGATCCAGCCGTTGGTCAGGCATTCCGCGATAAGATTCTGAGCCGTGGCAACACCAAGGACCAGATGGAAATGTTTACCGACTTTACAGGTATGGAGAAGCCAGATGCTTCCGGATTCCTGAAAGCAAGAGGTTTGTAACGCATAAAATTACAATATGAAACAGATAGAGGGTGTGTCATAAGTTAATGACACACCCTCTTTTTTATCCTTTAATAGCCTGAGGTGTCCAGCTCTTCAGGAATCTGAGCACCTTTTCTTCGTTATATCCCTTACCTTCTTCCAGGAAACTGGAATCCTGGATATGGAGAACCTTTCCGGTTTCATCGAGCACCACAAAGACAGGAAATCCGAAACGCTGAGGATTGTTCAGTCGCTTCATCAGCTGCTCAGCCTTCTTCACCGCCGCATCACCGGCAGTTTTTCTGCGATTGTAGTTCACATGAATATATTCAAAATGATCATTCACCATCTTGTTGACCGCAGCATTCTTCTCTACAAAATCGGCAAACTTCAAGCACCATGGGCACCAGTTACCACCTACCTGACAGATAACAAACTTGCCATTCTTCTTGGCTTTAGCCAAAGCCTCATCAATCTGAGCCATCGGATCGATGCTTTCATTATACACCTTCTTGAGAGCAGTCTGCATCTGAGCAGGTTTCAAAGCTCCTGCCTGGTCGAGCGAATCCAGTTTCTTCATCATCTCCTCCGCCTTCACGGTAGAGAATGCAACCTTACCTTCCGGATTGATCAGATAAGAGGTTGGAATCCATGAGATGTGATAATCCTTGGAAATCTTAGTTTCCTTCCATTTCTTAAACTCACAGTATTGCAACCAGCTATACTGATTATCGCCCAGATATTTCTTCATCTTCGCCTCATCGGTATCAAAAGAAACACCCACTACCTGGATCTTGGTATTATATTTGTCATAGATAGCCTTCACCATCGGCATGTCTCTTCTGCAGTCAGGACACCAGGAAGCCCAGAAATCGAGCACGGTCCAGACACCCGGAACCGTCTTTCCGTCTTTATCCTTCTGAGTCTTCTTATCTGAAAGCTGGAAGATTTTCTTACCCGTCTTACTGTCAGTAATCGTGAAGTCGGGAGCCTCGGTGCCTACAGGCAGCAAGTCAAGCGAAGTCTGTGCTCTACCGACGACAGCCGTCATCAGGAGCAAAAAGAATAATAGTTTCTTCATACAATTTTTCTGTTTATGTCTGTTACTTCAAAAATATATATTAATATTAACCATCGAAACTAGAACTGATAATAAATGAACGGCTGTACACTCTCCTGAGAAACCTCCACCACCATCTGCAGACAGATGATGAAGAGCAGCAGTTTAGCCACCCAAGGCAGAAGGATGAACCGCGCCTGAAGACGGTGATACTGGCGCTCGGTAAAGAGATAGCTCAGCATGACACCTATGATGCAAAGCGTCCAGGCAGGACGGGCATGGAAGAAAGGCACCAGATAATCGATGCTGAAATCATTTGCCACCTTATCATACATCTTCCCCAACACACCCAAATCCTTGGCACGGAAGAACGACCAAGCAAAGCATATATATAAATAGGTGATAAGCCAGCTGAGGGAATTGCCAGCCAGCGTACGGGGAATGCTTATGCCCAACTGACGGCTGAAGAACTTATGCACCACAAGTCCGAAACCATGAAGAGCACCCCAGATGACGAACATCCAGGAAGAGCCATGCCACAAACCTGCCACCAACATGGTGAGGAAGTTGTTGAAATACATGCGCACCTTTCCCTTCCTGTTTCCACCCAGCGGAATATACACATAATCGCGGAACCAGAAAGAAAGCGAGATGTGCCAGCGACGCCAGAACTCGGTAACCGAGAGTGAGCGGTAAGGGAAATAGAAGTTGTCGGGCAGATAGAAACCCAGGATGGCTGCCACACCGATACTCATATCGCTGTATCCCGAGAAATCGAGGAAAATCTGGACTGGATAGCCGAAGAGCGCTGCCAGATTCTCGAAACCCGAGAAGGTTTGCGGCGCATCAAACACCCAGTTGTTGAACTGTGCAATATAATCGCTCAGCATATTCTTCTTGACCAGTCCCAGCATGATGAGGAAGAGTCCTGTCCAAAGCATTCTGCTGGAAGCCTGTTCGTTTCGTTTCAGTCTGGGTATCAGGTTGGCGGCACGGGTGATAGGACCCGCCATCAGCAGCGGAAAGAAGGTGAGATAGAAGCAATACTCCAGAAGCGTTACCTCCATATCAAACTTGCGCTTATAGGTATCTACCGCATAGCTGATAGCCTGGAAGGTATAGAACGAGATACCTACAGGCAGAGCGATAGACTGCAGCGAGAAGTTGGTGCTGAACATCTCGTTGACTACATCGCCAATGATGAAATTGGTATATTTGAAATAGCACAGCAGAGCCAGGTCTACAAGCACTACGAAGGTGAGCAGCGCCTTGCGTGCCTTCCCCTCATGCAGTCTCATTTCCTGGGTTACGGCATAATTGATGCAAGCCGTAAGCGGCAGCATCCACATTACCATTCCGTTCACCTTATAGGCAAAGAAAAGGCTGAAGCAGATGACATACATCATCATGGCTGTGCGCGAATAGCTCTTGAGCAGGGTATAAATGGCAAGGAAGAAGATGAAGAGCAGCGCAAACGGAATGCTGCCCATCATCAGCGGAGAATCTGCCTGATAAACAAACAGCCGCTCTATCCAATGCCACAAGGCACTTATTTCGAATGTTGAATAATTCATTTGTCTGTTCTGAAGATATTATTTATTGAACTCTTTCTTATACGGAGTCTTTATGGTTTACATGCTTTACCGCTGGAACCGTCTTTTCAGCAGCCGGAGCCGTTTTTCCTGCAGTTGCAGGTTCCTTGGTTGCAGCAGGACTTTCTGTGGTTTCAGGCACAGTTCCCTCAACAGGCATAGAAAGAGAATCCTTCTTCATAGCCGTGTTGTCTGCCCTATGTTTGGTTCCAGGAGGCAAGATGGTAATCTGTCTGTATCTGCGGTCACGCTTATCCGGCTTTTCCAATCGGAACGGATGCACACAATGTCCGCTATTCATCCACTCTACAATCTTATCCATCCACATGGCAGATGAAGTCATAGTCGGATGCCGGCCGTCTTTCTGGCGTTCGAAGGTAAGTTTGTAACTAGGATAATAGCCTCGTGGTCCCATCACCTCACGGAGGAGTTTGTTATATCCATTATCCTCACACCAGTTTGGCGGACCGATCCATATCGTCGGAATATTACCAATCTTGCTCAGGATGGCACGGATGCGTTTTTCACATCCCTTCATATCAGACGTATACAGTTCGTTGCTGCCCAGACATACAAAGACATGGGTAGGTTTGATACGTTGGATATAATGCTGCAGGGTATCGGTAACAGCCCAGTTTCTGGTGCCCGAACTCACCCAGGTAATACAGGTGAGTTTATGACCGTTCTTGTTGGCATAATCAGCCAGTCGCAGACCTAGATATTCCGACATCGAGTCACCGAAGATCAGTACTCGCTGCGCCGCCGTATCCACGGGTTCCTTTATCATGCTGTCAGCCTTTTCCTCTTCAGCAAGCTCTGCCTCGCTTTTACTGGTGAGCGCATCCATTCCAATCTGTTTCAGCGGAATGTTTTCAGCCACTTGCTCTGGAATAAAGGCATAAGCCAGCAGTCCTCCAATGGCTATTGCCAGCAGGGCTATCATTTTCCAGGTTTCTTTCATTTTATATCTTTAATGAGTTTTGGTTATTCTTTTTCTTATACATTCGCCCGACATTACAGCTGAAAGGGAGTGAGCACATTGAGCAACTTTCCGAAATCGGCCTTCGAGATGCGCCTTCCTCTCAAACTGCGCACCTGCGGATAGTCTTCGAAATAGTTCTCCATCGTAGTATACCACTGATGAGAAACCACTTCCCTGACCGTCTTCAGTTGATTTTCGATGCGACGGGCAAAACTCGGATTCACTCTCGAGAGATAATGTCTTCCATCATTCATTTCGATGGCAAGCATCAGATAAATTTGCGGTCCCTTCTTCTCTTTCCTGCTTCTTACGGTTTCACTTACCTTCCAACCCTTGGTGGATGTCGATACTCTGATATCCCAGCCATACTGGCTGTTGAGCTTATCCATCAGTCCCTTGAATACAACCCCGTGAGCCGAAGTATCTTTCAGTCCCGTATAACCGATGATGTAATGTATCATCTCGTGGAGCAAGACACTCTTTGCCTGCTTGTCGGTCATATCATAATAAGTAGACATGGAGAGTTTGAAATCGTAGAGTTTGGTGCGTCCCCATCTGGAGGCCCGCTTATAGGCAAGTTGCCCCAATCGAGTCTTGGCATGAGTAAGTCCGAGTTCAGGAACAGGCAGATTTCCCCCGAAATATTCGTGGTCGAACCGACTGAACCACTCCTCCATCCATTCTATTGTAACAATCATGTATGTATATTTATTCAATAATTATTCAGTTCTGTATATCAGATACTACAAAACGTTTGCAAAGATACAACTTTTTCTTTGTTTCTTTCAATATTTATCGAAAAATGCGTAACTTTGCACGCAAATTTACAACAAAAATGAACAAGACAGCACAACATATCATAGATATTAAGAATGTGTCGAAAAGATTTGGCGAGAAAACAGCCCTCAACAACATCAATCTCTATGTGAGAAAGGGCGAATTTATGACCATTCTGGGTCCTTCGGGATGCGGAAAAACGACATTATTGAGACTTTTGGCAGGGTTTGAAACCGCCAACGAAGGCATCATTACCATCGCCGGCAACGATATTACTAACCTTCCTCCTTACAAGCGAAATGTGAACACGGTATTCCAGAAATACGCTCTGTTCCCTCATCTCAACGTTTACGACAATATCGCCTTCGGTCTGAAACTCAAGAGCACACCGAAGGAAGAGATTTTGCCGAAGGTAAAACGTGCCCTGAAGATGGTGAACATGAGTGATTATGAATATCGTGATGTCAACTCGCTTTCGGGCGGTCAGCAGCAGCGTATCGCCATCGCCCGTGCCATTGTCAACGAACCGGAAGTTCTTCTCCTGGACGAACCGCTTGCAGCACTCGACCTCAAGATGCGTAAAGACATGCAGCTGGAGCTGAAGCAGATGCACGAACGCCTGGGCATTACCTTCGTATACGTTACCCACGACCAGGAAGAGGCCCTCACCCTGAGCGACACCATCGTAGTGATGAGCGAGGGAGAGATACAGCAGATAGGTACGCCTACCGATATCTACAACGAACCAGCCAATGCTTTCGTAGCCGATTTTATCGGCGAGAGCAATATTCTCTGCGGAACGATGGTCCACGACTGTCTGGTGAATGTGGCAGGTACCGAACTGCCTTGTGTAGACAAGGGCTTCGGCTGCAACCAGGAAGTGGATGTCGTGATACGTCCAGAGGATATCGAAGTTTCCACCGATACCACCCACGCCCAGTTTGTGGGCAAGATAACCTCTTCCATCTTCAAGGGAGTACACTACGAGATGCTGGCAGAAACCGAGAAGGGCAATGAATTCCTCATCCAGAACTACAAGCATTTCGAAGTAGGTCAGACGATAGGAATGAACGTGATACCCGACAATATTCACATCATGAAGAAGGAGCGCATCACCAACACCTTCGATGCAAAGGTAAACGGCGACGGAACGATAGAATTTCTGGGCTGCGAATACCAGATGGAGATTCCGGCAGAAATGAAGGACAAGATTCAGACCGATGAAAACGGAAACGAAACCATCCGGGTGAACGTGCCTTTCAACAAGATAGAACTCTTCGACAACGAGAGCGAAGGAACCTTTACAGGCGACATCAGCTTCATCCTCTACAAGGGCGACCACTATCATCTCACCATCGATACCGACTGGGACGAGAAGCTCTATGTAGATACACAGGATGTATGGGATTTAGGCGATCATGTGGCCATCACCATTCCTCAGGAGAATATTTCGTTTGAATAAAAATTATTAATTCCTAATTATCAATTATAAATTGAACATTATCAAGTTTATCTCTTCGCGACAAAGCTGGTCGATACCTTACGCCATCTTTGCAGCGATATTTGTGGTACTGCCATTGCTTCTCATCGTAGTGTTCGCATTTACCGATGAGAACGGAGCCCTGACGCTCTACAACTTCCAGAAGTTCCTGGCACACCCCGAAGCCATCAACACCTTTGTGTATTCGATAGGCATCGCCTTTCTCAACACCCTGCTCTGCATTCTGCTGGGCTATCCGGCCGCCTATATTCTGACACAAACCAGAATGAAGTATGCCAACACCATCGTCATGCTCTTCATTCTGCCGATGTGGGTAAACATCCTGGTGCGCACACTTGCCACCGTGGCCCTCTTCGATTTTGCCGACCTTCCGCTGGGTGAGGGCGCCCTCCTGTTCGGTATGGTCTACAACTTCATCCCATTCATGATTTACCCTATCTACAACACCCTGCAGAAGATGGACCGCAGCTATATCGAAGCAGCCGAAGACCTGGGAGCATCGCCTTGGCAGCAGTTCTATAAGGTCATCCTGCCCCTCTCCATGCCGGGCGTAGCAAGTGGCATTCTGATGGTATTCATGCCAACCATCTCTACCTTCGCTATCTCCGAACTGCTGACGATGAACAACATCAAGCTCTTCGGTACCACCATCCAGGAGAACATCAACAATTCGATGTGGAACTACGGTGCAGCCCTCTCGCTCATCATGCTCTTCCTCATCGGCGCCTCCACCCTCATCGCAGGTGATGGCAGCAAACAGGAAGGAGGTATCAGATGATGCAGTCATTATTCAGTAAGGATATGATGAAGAAAGTATTCTGCCAAGGCTATCTCTGGTTGCTCCTGCTGCTACTCTACTCCCCTATCTTCATCATCATCATCTTCTCGTTTACCGAAGCCAAGGTGATGGGCAACTGGACGGGGTTCTCGCTGCAGCTCTACAAGAATCTCTTTGCCGAAGGTACACACCATTCGCTCACAGCGGCACTGGTCAATACCGTAACCATCGCCCTGATTACCGCAACCGTATCCACGCTCTTCGGAACCCTGACAGCCATCGGCATCTACAACCTGCGCAACCGCTATGCACGTAATGCCATCCAGTTTGTCAACAACATTCCGATACTCAACGGCGACATCATCATCGGTATCTCGCTCTTCCTGCTCTTCATCACGCTGGGCATTCCGCAGGGGTATACTACCGTGGTACTCTCGCATATCACCTTCTGTCTGCCATACGTTATTCTGAGTGTGATGCCAAGACTGAAGCAGATGAATCCGAACCTCTATGAGGCGGCACTCGATCTGGGTGCCTCTCCGATGCAGGCACTTCGCAAGGTCATCATCCCAGAGATATTGCCGGGTATGATTTCCGGTTTCATGCTTGCCATCACGATGAGTATCGATGACTTCGCCGTCACCATCTTCACGATAGGTAACGAAGGTCTGGAAACCCTCTCCACATTCATCTATGCCGATGCCAGAAAGGGAGGACTGACCCCAGAACTTCGTCCGCTGAGTACCATCATCTTCGTACTGGTACTGGTGATGCTGATTATCATCAACAAACGTTCTGAGAAAAATAAGAAGAAATGAGAATGAAGAACAAGATATTTTTAGGAGTCAGTGGAGTAAAAGGAGTTAAGACCATCGTCTTTCTCTTTCTTTGCCTGCTGATGATTCTGCCGTTCTCTTCCTGTTACAACAAAGAGAACCGCGAGGAGATTCTGAAGGTTTACAACTGGGCTGATTATATAGATGAAGACGTTCTTGCCAACTTCCCGAAATGGTATGAACAGCAGACCGGCAAGAAGATCCGGGTCATCTACCAGACCTTCGACATCAATGAGGTGATGCTTACCAAGATAGAACGAGGTCATGAAGACTACGACGTGGTATGCCCGTCAGAATATATCATCGAGCGCATGCTCCGCAAAGACCTTCTCCTACCTATCGACACCGCCATCGGCAAGACGCCCAACTATATCAGCAACGTATCACCATACATTGTTGAGCAGATAGATGCCACCTCCAACAATGGGCGCATCGCCCACCATTATGCCGTGCCTTACATGTGGGGAACCTGTGGCATTCTATATAATAAGGTGCACGTACCTATAAGTGATGCACAGACCTGGGGAACTTTATGGAACAGAAAATATCAGGGCAAACTCCTGATGAAGGATTCCTACCGCGACTCCTATGGCACCGCCCTCATCTGGGCACACCGTAAAGACCTGGAAGCAGGCAAGGTGACCATACCACAGCTGATGAACGACTATTCACCCGCTGCCGTAGCCGCAGTAGAGAAAGAGTTGAAAGCTCTGAAGCCAAACATAGAAGGATGGGAAGCCGACTTCGGCAAGGAGACCATGACCAAAGGCAAAGCCTATCTCAATATGACCTGGAGCGGTGATGCCGTCTGGGCTATTGAAGAAGCCGGAAAAGTGGGTGTAGAACTGGGATATGAAGTACCGAAAGAAGGAAGCAATGTATGGTTCGACGGTTGGGTAATCCCTAAATATTCCCGCAATCCGAAGGCTGCCGCCTATTTCATCAACTATCTCTGTCAGGAAGACGTGGCACTCGCCAATATGGAGACTACAGGATATGTGAGCAGCGTGGCAGGCAAGAAGGTATTAGAAGCTATGAGCGATACTGAAGCTTATCCTAAACCTGTAAATCTGGCCTACTTCTTTGGCGAGGAAGGCAGGAATGCCCATCTCAACCCTATCATGTATCCAGACAGCAGCATCGTAGCCCGATGCGCCATGATTCATGATGCCGGCGATCATACTCCCGAGGTATTGGATATGTGGTCGAAGGTAAAAGGCGACAATCTGGGCGGCGGCATCGTTATCTTCCTGCTAGCCGTAGTCCTTGCCCTCACGGTATTCGTTGCCATCAAGAAGTATGAACATTACAAGCATAGAAGGCTGTCGAGAAAACACCGCAGAAGACATGTGGTAAAGGTAAAAGGGTAAAAAGGTAAAAAAGTAAAAGGGTAAAAAAGGTAAAAGAGAGGGGAAAAACCTATTTTATAGGGGAAAAAGAACATTTTTTGAAGGAAAAGAGAAAAAAGTGCCGAAAAAATTTGGTAATATCAAATAAAAGCATTACCTTTGCACTCGCTTTTGAGATATAAAGCTTTTGGGTAGTTACCAGAGTGGCCAAATGGGGCAGACTGTAAATCTGCTGGCTATGCCTTCGGTGGTTCGAATCCATCACTACCCACTTTTCCCAAAAATAACTCAAAAATTTAAGAGTCCGACTTTCGAGAGAGAGCCGGACTTTTTTCTTTTTAATATATCCACATAATTTCAGTAATAAGAGGGCACTAGGCACCTTACAGCCTAAAGACTGTAAGGTGATCATCATATACAGCTAGCACATTTCTGCCTTTGAGCAGGGCGGCTACAGGCTTGCCTTTCAGCTTTCCGATAGAGGAACCATCGGGATGAATCAGCCTAAAGTTGGATTTGTCATCCCTGTTTTGTATGCAAAGCACATCATCCAAACGGAAACAAACGGAGAAAGTCTCGTAGAGATCATAAGATTCAAGAATGTCCAACTTGTCATTGAAGACAAAAAGCTTGTTGGTACTGGTCTGCATCGGGCACACCTTGTCGAATGCCTCCACTAAAGACAGCCTTGGTGCAAGTCCATGAAACGCATAGAATGGTTTTCTCAATACCATAGTCAAAGCCCCATTGGCTCTGCGATCCCAATCTTTGCTGATGACAGCAGAATCAGCAAATGACAGATATACAGCCTTGTCAGAACCAGCAAGGAAGACACCACTCTCCGTGAGCATTCCGTCGTTCATGACATGCTTCTTATCGTATAAAGGAAACATCTTCTCCCTATCTCCCGTCTGTGCATCAAAAGAAGCCAAGAAAGGTTTGCCACACTTTACCGTACCTCTCATAAGACTGTTGCCATAACCGTAATTGAGCATCAATATCTTGCCATCCCTAAGCAGAAGATGAGCCGTAGAAGCCTCCTTGTCCTGGAAATCATACTTCCAGCGTGTTTGCAAACTGTCCGCTCCCAAACAATAGAGGCTTTTTCTATCACTAATATACAAATCAGAGCCCACCTGAAGGATATTGGAAGTCAAGCCCGTAATGATATATGGATTAAGATTATAATAATAGTAATAAAAAGAAGAATTAAATCCGATGGTGATTGCTGCAGACAAGACATTGGTCAATGCCATAGCCATCATTCCCTTGGAATCATGAATGCCAGTCACAGCCTTCACCTTCTTGATTTCACCCGAATGGATGTTGATTTCGTTGATGTCATCACCCACAACCACCAAGTGAGTGGAATCCACCATACAAGCATCTTTCCATCCCACGTTCTTGGTCATCGGAATCTCGGCATCCCACAACAACTCTCCTGTGCTCAGGCGATAAGCGTATGTCTTGCTGTCTCCCACTTTCTCAAGTCCAACTACGATATCCAAGCTATCATTGAAATAGACAGGATAAAGATACTGCGTCCATAGCGACTGGCCCGTCTTGGTATCAGACAAGGTCAAGAGTGACTTGCCTGTACTTTTCAGAGTGGAGGAAAGCAGCACTCCCTTGGAACAGACGCCATAGAGTTTTGACAAAGAAAGTTTCAGCGACTTTTGCCATTGCACTTCCAGGGTATTGGCATCCAGTGAATAGAGATAGCCAGTATCGGTATTTTTTCCTTTTTTAGTGGTATCACAAGCGAAGACGATGAGCGTACTATCGCAATTGTAGGCCTGGAGAATGCGCTTGTGCAAATCTATTGACTTGCCACAGATGGGGGCACCTTCATCCATATCCGCAACTTGGACTGATTCTACAGTCGTCTGCGCCGACATCCCTATCGAGATGATCAACTGCAAGAATAAAAAAATCTTTTTCATATTTTTTTCTTTAACCATTAAATATTCTGTCTGATATTTCACTATACGAATTATTTCATCCTTCTACCTGCGTCTTTGGCCAGTTCACCAAATACAGCATCTCTGTGGCTCGTGTAAATGCAGTATAGAGCCAATGGATATAATCGGGAGTAAGCATATCATCCGTCATATAGCCCTGGTCTACATAGACATGCGACCACTGTCCGCCCTGCGCTTTATGACAGGTAACGGCATAGGCAAACTTCACTTGCAGAGCATTGAAATACGGGTCTTGCCGGATTGCCTTCATACGGTCTGCCTTCAGGGGTATGTCCTGATAATCTTCCTCTATCTTATGGAAAAGCTGCTCTTGCTGATCATGGGTCAAAGCAGGAGCCTCACTCGTCAAGGTATCCAGCAATACCGTAGCCTCCAGTTCATAATTATCATAATCGGGGAATTTCAACAGAAGGGTGGCAAAATGAAAGCCATAGAGGTCGATGCGACGGCTCACCTTCATCACCTTCGCCCTATCGCCATTCGCAAGAAAAGCAGGAAGTTCGTTACTTTGAACTTTGAGATTTGAACTTTGAACTTTATGATTAGTTAAACTATTAAATTGGCTTTCTATTCGGCCGCCGAACGCAGTTTCTTCACTCTTCACTCTTCGTTCTTCACTTAATTCCCTTTCCTTTATTTTCTTTCTTTCTTCCTCCATCCAATAATAATTGTTCTTCACAATCATCAGCATGTCGCCACTCTCCAGTTCCTCTTCCCTATCAAGCACCATGTTGCGGATGCCCTGGTTGAAGATGTTGGCGCGCTTGTTGCTACGAGTCACAACAATGGTATCGTCCAGTCCTACATGATGATAACTGTCGCCAAGAGCCTCGATGAGTTCTGCACCCGGCATCTCCCTGATATCCGAGAAACCAGAGAAACGGATTTTAGGCAGTTGGGTAATGTCATCGTGGGTAATCATCTGACGGATGCGGGTAGCATTAAAGAGAATCCCCGACTGCTGACTCTGACGGACCACCTCGTTCAAATCGCACTCATAAACCGACAGTCCATATCCCTGGAGCATCGCAGCAGAAAGAGCTGGTGATTCTTCCTCACCAACAGGAGGCAACTGTGCCTTATCGCCAATCAGCAAGAGGCGGTCGTTATGTCCCTGATACACAAAATGAACCAGATCATCTAGCAGACAGCCGCTGCCAAAGGTGGTTCCGCCCAATCCCAGATTGGCAATCATTGAAGCCTCATCTACCATAAAAAGCGTATCAGTATAGAGATTATCATTGAGATTGAACTGTCCATCCACTCCGGCAAACGCCTTTTCGCGATAGATGCGGCGATGAATGGTATAGGCAGGCATCCCGCTGTTCAGAGAGAACACCTTAGCCGCCCTACCTGTAGGGGCAAGGAGCATCACCTTCTGGCGAACAGCACGGAGCGTACGGACGATAGCACCCGAAAGCGATGTCTTACCGGTACCCGCACTACCCCGGAGAATCATCACAGCATGAGGATTACTATCCGTCATAAACTGCACGAAAACATCGAGCGCTTGAGCCTGTTCTGAGGTTGGCGGAAAGCCAAATTGCTGTAATATCTGATATTTTAACTCTTCAATGTTCATATTTCGAAAACTTTTAGTATCTTTGCAGAAAATTTACTGCACCTATTTGCTGTGCAAAAGTAATAATACTTTTTGAAATGAGAAAAAGAATAAAGAATAATTATATTTTGGGAGCATGCGTCATCATCATGATGCTACTCTGTATTCTGAGTGTAAGCCAGCCCATCCGCTTCCAGAAAGCCATGGCTAGCAGAGAAGCAGAGGTGAAGGAGAAACTGATGCAGATACGTCAGGCTGAAGAGAAATACAAGGCGAAACACGGCGTATATACAGGCGATTTTCCGACACTGGTAAAAGGCAAGTTCTTACAGGAAGATGCCCAATACATTCCTTATGCCGACGGTAAGAAGTTTACACTCGCTGCCACGGTTATCGTAGGAAAAAGCGGTAAGCAGATTCCGGTGATGGAATGTGGGGCCGGTTATGAAACCTTCCTCGACGGACTCGATGAAGGTTCCATCCAGCAGAAGATAGAGGAGGCCAACTATGCCGGCAACTATCCCGGACTCAAGATAGGCGATTTAACGACAGATAATAACAACGCAGGTAATTGGTAACAGATATGCAAATAAAAGGTAACAACATTCAGCAAGCACGCCTCACCATCCGCGTGAGCAGAAACGCCCTCAGTTTTTCGGTAGTTGACCGTGAAGCTGAGCATCAGCTCATCTATGAACCTTATACAGTAAAGAGTGGTGTTTCGATGGCAGCCAACTTGCGTCAGGCTTTCAAGGAGAGTACTCTCCTGCAGCGGGGATACCAGAAGGTACGCGTATATCTCGATTCGCCTATCCTGCTGGTTCCTATCGAAGAATTTCATGAAGAGGATATCGATGTACTCTATCAGCATGCCTTCAACAGTCATAACAGCGATGCCATTCTCTACAGAGTGCAGCCGGAACTGAATGCGGTAGCGGTATTCCCTATCAACAAGGATTTGAAAATGGTGGTAGAAGACAACTTTAAGGATGTTCGCTTCACCCCTATCATGCAACCGATGTGGCACTATCTGCATCATCGCAGTTTCACCGGCATTCACCGCAAGCTCTATGTTTATTTCCACGACAAGAAACTGGACGTTTTCAGTTTCGAGAAGAACCGTTTCAAATTCTTCAACTCGTTTAATGCCGAGCATGCCAAGGATGCCCTCTATTTCATTCTCTATGTATGGAAGCAGTTAGGATTCAACCAGATGCAGGATGAGTTGCATGTATCAGGCAATGTTCCTGATAAGGACTGGTTCCTCTACAACACGAAACTCTACATCAAGAAGACTTTCATTCTGAATCCTGCCGCCGAATTCAACCGTGCGCCCATCACAGAGATTAAAGGTCTGCCATTCGATCTGATGGCGCTGTACCTTAGTAAGTGAAGAGTTAAAAGTTGATAGTTAAAAGTTGATAGTTAAGAATTCAACTGAATAGCTAATCATAAAGTTCAACATTCAACATTAAAACAAATGAGAATCATAACAGGACAATATAAGGGACGCCATTTCGACATTCCACGTTCGTTTAAGGCACGTCCGACAACAGATTTTGCAAAGGAGAACATCTTTAATGTTCTGCAGGGATATATTGATTTCGAAGATACCTCTGCCCTCGACCTTTTTGCCGGTACGGGCAGCATTTCGCTCGAACTGGTATCACGAGGCTGCAGCCGTGTAATCAGCGTAGAGGCAGACCGCGACCATGCCAACTTCATCCGCCAATGTTTTCAGAAGTTAGGCGAAGACAAGGATATTCTGATTCGTGGTGATGTATTCCGTTTTCTGAAGACCTGCAAGCAGAAGTTTGACTTTATCTTTGCCGATCCTCCATACGCTCTGAAGGAGTTGCCGCAGATTCCAGACCTTGTTCTGAATGGCGACTATCTCAACGAAGGAGGCATCTTCGTCTTTGAGCATGGCAAAGACTATGATTTCTCCGAGCATCCACGATTTCTGGAGCACAGAAGTTACGGAAGCGTAAACTTCTCAATATTCAGATAGAAAAAAAATCCCCGTTTGCACCAGACAAGATGCAAACGGGGATTTATTCGTTATAACAGCGGCGAGAGTAATCTTACCGTACTCTCGAAAAGACGCTGCAGGAACGGACGTTTTACGAAATAAGATACATCATCTACCAGGATGCTCTTCGCCTCATCCCGCAGATAGACAGCCTTCACACGCTGCGCCATCCCCTCATCAAAGAAGAATGCATTCGCTTCGAAATTATTCTCAAAACTTCGGAAGTCGATATTCGTACTGCCTATCGTACAGAGATTATCATCACTCACCAGCAATTTACTATGATTAAAGCCTGCCGTATAGAGATAAACCTTTACGCCAGCCTCTATCGCCTCCATCACATACGAACGTGATGCCCACTCTACCAGTTTAGCATCGGCATGACGAGGCAACATCAGACGGATATCCACACCCGCCAAAGCTGCTGTTCTCATGGCAAACAATACAGGTTCAGTTGGCAGGAAATAAGGCGTTTCCATATACACATACTTCCGTGCCTGAAGCAGGATGCGTACATAGCCCTGCATAATGTCAGGCCAAGGACTGATAGGACTGCTCGTAACTATCTGTACGAGACAATTGTTGCGGATATGCGCACTGACTGGCGGATAATACTGGCGATTGGTAACCAACGTACGGTCTACAAAATACCAGTCTACCAAAAAGGCTCTCTGAATGGCGTAAACACCACCGCCCTCAATACGGAGATGCGTATCGCGCCAAGCCTGTTTCTTATCACCCTTCACATAACGCAGAGCGATATTCATGCCGCCGATAAAGCCCACCTTACCATCTATGACACAGAGTTTGCGGTGGTTACGATAGTTTACCTTACTCGTAAAAGCCGGAAAGCGGACTGGCATGAACGAATGGACATCTATGCCTGCATCGCGCATACGTTCGAAGAATTCATCCTTCACCTTCCAGCAGCCTACATCATCGTAAATCAGTCGCACCTCTACTCCCTGCTCCGCCTTATCTATCAAAGCATCGGCTATCAGATACCCCAAAGCATCAGCTTCGAAGATATAAGTATCGAGATGAATATGATGCTTTGCCTGTCCTATATTATATAATAAGGTAAGGAAGAAATCATAGCCATCGGTATAAATATCCACCTGATTATCTTTAAAAGGCAGCGCCCAACTCTGGTTGGCAAAGAGATTCATCAGAGGTTTATTGCTGTCGGGCAGGTGAAGATTCTCCTGCTCTACGAATTCGAGCATGGAGCGTTTGGTGAGCTGGTCCATGCTGCGGTCGCTGATAAGCCGCTCCTTGCGGGTATTCTGTCCGAAGAAGAAATAGAAGATGATACCCACAAAGGGGATGAAGAAGAAGACCAATATCCATGCCATCGTCTTGGCGGGCTGACGGTTGTCCATCAAGACGGTAATGATAGCCGGAACGGTTATCACGACATAAAGCAACAGATATATCCAGTGAAAATAAATCATATAGCGTTTCTCCTTTTTAATCTCTAATACTTCTTTACAGAGTTTCTCCCCACAGGACAGGAGTTCCGGTTAATTGAAGATATTGTTTGCCTGACTCGCCAGAAGCGTGTTCATCTGCTTGAGTTTCATAAACTCCTGCAGCAGTTCACGATTGGTCGGATTCTTGGCAAACTCCTGCTGAACCTCAATAATACGCTGAGCAATATAATGAGTACGGAAGCTCAAGATGTCTTTAAAGACAAACTGACGGAGCTTATCGGCGCTCATCTTCATCTGCAGACTGGCTGTAGATACCTCCTGGGCACCTGTAGGCAAACCTGCCAACCTGCTGATTTCCGGATTCGGATGATTGGCAAAATAAGTTTCGGCCACAAAATCATCTTCTTTTTCAAGATGCTCCACAGCCTCCTGCATAATCTGATTATATAAATCATTATGAAATTTGAACCCATCTCCACCCAAATCAAGACTGATATACTGAGCCACAGCTACCTCCACATCATTGCCGTCTACATCCTGTACTGTGATGAGCTGGTCGCCATGATGAATAATCAACTGTACCAGAAGTCCTTCTACTTCCAGAAGTTTATCCAGTGGGGTAACCGCTCTCATTGCTGATTGCGCCTGCTGCGCTGCCGCTACAGTCGAATCTTTCAATCCCGCAGCACGCCGCTCAGCCTTTACCTGCTCACTCATACCGTTGCGCACAAAATTATTCAAGGCATTCACGATAATTGCCTCGTTCACGCCCAAACGGTGAGAACAGTCGGTGATATAAGAAGCGCGCGTTATCTGATTCTTGATTTTAGAGATGCTCTCTACAATCGAATTGATAGCCTGACTTCGCTTTACAGGGTCTGTCACGCCGCGTAGCAGAATATCGGTCTTAAACTGTATGAAGTCGGTCTGATTCTCCTGAATATATCTTCTGAATTCCTCTGCCGAATGACTGCGGGCGAAACTGTCAGGGTCGTTGCCGTCAGGAAGAAAGAGCACCTTTACGTTCATCTCTTCTTCGAGCAGCATATCGGTACCTCGCAGCGCAGCATGAATACCCGCTTTATCGCCATCATAAAGGAGAACGATGTTACTGGTAAAGCGGTGCAGCAGTCTGATCTGATGCACGCTCAGCGCCGTACCCGAGTTGGCCACTACATTTTCGATACCGCACTGGTGCATCGAAATCACATCGGTGTATCCTTCCACCATAAAGACACAATCCTCCTTGGCTATCGCCTTCTTGGCCTGATAGAGTCCATAGAGTTCTCGTTCCTTATGATAGATAACGCTATCAGGCGAGTTGACATATTTTTGGCTGATGCCCTTGGTTCTGCTGTCGAGAACTCGTCCGCCAAAAGCTACCACCTTGCCACTCACGCTGAACCAAGGGAAGATGGCTCTGCCCGAGAAACGGTCAAGAATCTTATCCTCACCCGACTTATTGCCGGCTTCGTCCTTATCCACCTTGAAGCAGAGTCCCGTATCAACCAGATATTTCGGATTATAGCCAGCCGTCTTAGCCGCCTCAGCAAGAGCAGTACGCTTAGGGAGCGCAAAACCCAACTGGAATTTTCTGATGATATCATCCCTGAAACCTCTTCCTCGGAAATAAGCCATACCGATAGCGATACCATCCACATCATGCAGGAGAATATCCTGAAAATATTTCGCCGCCCAATCGTTGACGATAAACATGGATTCTCTTTCGCTCTCGCGCTGTTTTTCTTCATTGGTCAGTTCCCGTTCCTGAATCTCTATTTTATATTTCTTGGCGAGCCAGCGAAGAGCATCGGGATAGGTCATCTGTTCCAGTTCCATCAGAAAGTTAATTGCATTGCCTCCCTTTCCACAGGTAAAGCAATGACAGATACCTCTTGTTGGAGATACAGAGAAAGATGGATTGGAATCGTTATGAAAAGGACACAAGCCGACATAATTGATGCCACGCTTCTTGAGCGTAACAAATTCAGATACCACCTCTTCTATCTTGGTGGCATCCATAATTTTTGCTATCGTCGGTCTGTCTATCATTATATATATTCTTTTTTCTGTTTTTACTATGCAAAATTACTATTTTTCTTTGAAAACACAAAGAGAAACGGACAGAAAAGTAAAAATGAAACATATTAAAAACTAAAGGTTACATAAAATAAGGTACATTCGGATAGTTTTGGCTATCTTTGCAACCGGCAAAAACACATTGCTGACAATCGGAAAATAACAACAAAATAAATAAATAAATAAATATGAAACTAAACAACATCAAGCAAACATTCCTGGCTGGCGCTGCCCTGCTCTCAACAATCAGCATGAGCGCAGCCGACAGATTTGTGAATTTCAAGCAAGGAGACTTGCTGCTGAATGCCAATAACCGGGTAGAAATCTACATGGACACCAACGACTGCAAGGGAGTGAGCTATGCTGCTCATGCCCTGCTGAAAGATATCAAAACCGTGAGTGGAGCCACAGCCACCCTCACCACGGATGCCGGTTTTCTGAAAAAAGCCGACACTGTCCGACCAGCTATCATCGTAGGCACCATCGGCCATTCTGCAGCCATCGACCAACTGGTGAAACAGAAGCGCATCAACGGAAATCTGCTGAAGGGCAAACGGGAAAAGTTTATCATCACGCTCATAGATGGTCAGCTCGTCATTGCTGGCAGTGACCGCCGAGGCACCATCTATGGCATCTACGAACTCTCCCAGCAAATGGGCGTATCGCCTTGGTATGACTGGGCAGACGTACCCATAGAGCATCACGATTCCATTTTCATAAACAAGGGTATCTATACAGATGGCGAACCAGCCGTACGTTATCGCGGCATCTTCCTCAACGACGAGGCACCTTGCCTAACGTCATGGGTAAAGAACACCTACGGCACCGGATATGGCGACCACCGTTTCTATCAGCGCGTCTTCGAACTGGTATTGCGACTGAGAGGTAACATGATGTGGCCTGCCATGTGGGGCTGGGCTTTCTATGCCGATGACCCTGAAAACGAGAAGACGGCAGATGAGATGGGCGTAGTGATGAGTACTTCCCATCATGAGCCGATGGCACGTAACCATCAGGAATACGCCCGCAACCGAAAGGGATGGGGACCTTGGAACTATCAGAAGAACAAGGCAAACCTGCAGAAGTTCTTCCGTGAAGGCATTGAGCGAATGAAGGGTACTGAACAGATTGTAACCATCGGAATGCGCGGCGACGGCGATGAAGCGATGAGCGAAGAGGCTGATACAAAGCTGATGACCAACATCATCAACGATCAGCGTAAGATTATCGCTGACGTAACTGGCAGAAAGGCTAGCGAAACCCCACAGGTTTGGGCACTATATAAAGAGGTATTGGATTACTACGACAAGGGCATGAAGGTGCCTGATGACGTAACCCTCCTACTCTGCGATGACAACTGGGGTAACGTGCGCCGTGTGCCGAATGCCAAGGAACGCAAGCACAAAGGCGGTTGGGGCTTATACTATCACGTAGATTACGTAGGTGCTCCAAGAAACTCAAAGATGCTCAATGTAACTCCAGTGCAGAACCCTTGGGAGCAGTTGACGCTTGCTTACGAGAATGGCATTGACCGTCTCTGGATTCTCAACGTGGGCGACCTCAAGCCGATGGAATATCCTATCAGCCAGTTTATGGACATGGCTTGGAATCCTCGCAAATACGATGTGAACAACATTACCCTTCATACCCGCAACTGGTGCGCCCAGCAGTTTGGCGAATCACAGGCAGATGAGGCGGCACGCATTCTGAACCTTATCTGTAAGTATAACGGCCGCTGCACCCCTGAGATGCTCGACAAGAATACCTACAGCCTGGAGAATGGCGAATGGCAGGAGGTAGTGAATCAATATCTACAGCTCGAAGCCGATGCGCTGCGCCAGTACAACAGTCTGCCGGCATCTTATCACGATGCCTATCGCCAGATCATCCTCTTCCCTATCGAGCTGATGAGCAATCTGCACCAGATGTACTTTGCCCAGACACAGAACCATGCCCTCTACAAGCAGGGCAATCCGAAGGCGAATGTATGGGCTGATGAATGCGAACGCCTCTTCAAGCGCGATTCACTCATCTGCGACTATTACAATCATAAGATGGCTGGCGGCAAGTGGAACGGAATGATGACCCAGAAGCATATCGGCTATAAGATCTGGAATGATGACTTCGAGAAGGATACCTGTCCGGAACTCTTCCGAGTATCAGCTTCCGAGGCTCCAATTATCGCCGAACACAACGGCGTAGTAGAAATCGAAGCTCCATTCTTCGCATCGAAGACCGATGCTGCTCCAGAAGGCAAGGAGAAGGATGGAGCCAAGTGGGTTCAGATTCCGTTTATGGGCAAGAGCCTTGCCGGAATGACGCTCATGCCATACACAAAGGGCGTGAAGGGCGCCAGCCTCACCTATCAGTTCAAGATGAATGCTTTGGCACGTCAAGGCGCATCATCTGCTACTGACAGCAAGAAGGTGCGCATCCACGTCATCATCAAGTCAACCCTGGATTATCAGAACAAGGGCGGCATGACTTATGGCGTAAGCGTAGATGGAGCCGAGCCGGTCATCGTCAACTTCAATCATGATCTGAACGAGAAGCCGGAGAATATCTACAGCATCTACTACCCTACGGTAGCCACCCGCATCATCGACAAGGTGATAGAAGTAGAACTGCCCGTTACAGGTGACGGCATCCACACCCTCACCCTCACTCCTAACGACCCAGCCATCGTCTTCGAGAAAATCGTGATTGATGGAAGAGGAGGGAAAAAGAGTGTCAAAGTGATTTAAAGGTAGCATATAATAAAAGGTATAGGCACGCACCCACGAAAGGATGCGTGCCTATTCTTTTTACGCAAACTATCACTATCTTCTTATGTTCCATACTTCGTAGCATTCATTTTTACATAAACAATTACAATAGTAACAAATAAATGAAAAAAAAGAGTATTTTTTAAATCTATTTTGAGAAATATACGTTTATATGAGTAAAGTTAGAAACATAAAAACAAGAAACGAATGAATATAGACAACCGAAAACTCATAAAACAACTGGAGAGTCTTGTCGACAATCGGCAAGACTGGCTATTTCGTTTTGCCTATATTCGAATCGGGCAACGTGAGGATGCAGAAGATATTGTGCAAGAGGTGCTGCTTGCAGCTTTCAAGAAACTGAAAGAAGGGCAACAAGTGGAAGAATTGGACCGCTACATCATTCGCTCTGTTAGCAACGCATGCCGAGACTACTTGCGCAAAAATCGTCCGCAAATCATAGCTATCAATGAAGCGGCAAGCATACCTAACAGCAATGGTGACAAACAAATACACGAGGAATTTCTCAGAATATCAAAACTGCTGGAAGATATTCCACAGGAGCAAGCGGAAATCATAAGAATGAAATGTTACGACAACTTGACGTTCCGAGAGATAGCCGAACTGGAGGAGATACCAGAAGCTACCGTGAAATCTCGCTATCGCTATGCCATCCAACATATCCAACAACGACTCAGAAAGGAGAAAAGTATATGAAAGATCAAATGAACATCCATAATGACAAAGGATTTGAGGATATAGAGCAACTGCTCCAACCTCAATGTGATTTCCACGCCTCCTCCCAAACCAAGCAACAAGTAATAGAGAAGGCAAGGAAGAGCTTGGTCAGCCATCGCACCTTGCGTATCTTTCCATGGATTTGCGCAGCATGC
Organism: Segatella copri; assembly: GCA_021622245.1. GTDB lineage: Bacteria > Bacteroidota > Bacteroidia > Bacteroidales > Bacteroidaceae > Prevotella > Prevotella copri_J. The sequence continues at coordinate 28,574 of JAJVTK010000008.1, forward strand.
GTGGCTGGCATCATCGCTATCATCCTGCAACCACCCAAGGATACCACTTCTGCGTCGGGCAATGCGACAATGGCTGTGAGAAAGGCTACACAGCCGATGCAAAAAGCTATGACGCAAGAAAAGAGTTTGACGGCAGAAAAGGAAAATACAGCAGAAAAAGACATCACAGAAGAGAGCAGAACATACGAGAAGAAAAAGACTTTCGCCAAGCTAAATGTTCCCAAAAGGGAGGCTAAGCCTAAAGCTGAGTTTGGAGATGACATGCCAGACACCGAAGAAAAAGGTCCGGTACTCTTCCCTATGTCAACCTTGCCCAAAGAGCATCTTTTCAAAATGCAGACAGCAGAGGTTCAAGCCACTACATGCAATGCCGTGCAAAGTGAGGATGACCGCCAACAAATACGGCGAATCACCGTTAAACTCTAAAGAAAGTATATATAATTAAGGTATAAACATTAAAGAACAAAGAACATGAAAAAGTATATCATATATTTATTGCTCATGATGTTCTCATCAATGGGAGCACAGGCACAAAAGTCTTATTTCAAAGAGGCTTTGGAGAAATTGGTAAGCAACAAGGCGTTCACCATGAATCAATCAGGAGCAAAAAATGAGGTTGGTGACACAGCACAATGGAGTTGGAAAAAATATCGCTTTAAAACTCTCAAGAAAGACAAGTTTCTCAAGGAACTGGACAGAATCAACAAGGCTTTTCAAAAAGATTGCAATCAGCCTGTAACTGACTTTTACTATATGGTAGATGGAAACAACAACCCACTTAAAACATGGATGAACTTTGACATATCTGTAGGCAACGACCTTATTATGGTTGGAAATTTCTCGGCATATAGCGTCCTTATCAATCGCCAACAAATGGGTCACTCTGGCATGCGCAGAGTCTGTGCCATAGAATGGGACCATATCGTAGAGAATGGTTGGGTTAACGAAAAAGGCTATGAAGGAAACATCTGCATCGTAGAAGGAAAAGCTCCTTTAAACAAGCACCGCGTAGCTGACGAAATAAAACAGCAACCATATAATGCCGTCCACTATACAGGTGTTCTTACCCCAATAGACACCCAAGAAGAAAAGGCTGCTCCAAAAGAAGAGACTAAAGAAGAAAAAGAAGTGCCTAATGAGCAATTGACCAAGATGCTAAAAGATGCTCAGACCAACCTGAAAGGCAACTTTGAGATTATTGGCAAGCGTGACCCAGAGCTTTGGGATCGTGGCTACTTTATCAGTTATAAAGACGAAACAGATATGTATGTAGAACCCATCCTTGTGGCTACCAACGGCACTAACTTCTCATACAAGCACGACCTGAAGGACATTACCATGGGAAGAGTGAGAGCACTGATGAAAGATGGAACCATCTGCTCGGAATGGATAGACATTCCTTTTGTACCAGGAGAGATAGCAGAGCTAAGCGTACACAATGGTTACTACAGCCTCACAGGATCAAGTTTCTATAAGCAGTGGGTGGAAGAGGAAAGCAAGAACCATGATGGCTGGGACGAGCGCAAGTATACGGCTTACGCACTCAGCAATATCCATTCTCCTGGCATCATCTGCTATCTGTTCTATCAGCATTTGATAAAAGGTTCTTCGAATCAAAAGAAAATATTCAAAGCCCTCCCAACAACTCTACAAGAGAATCATGTGGGTCGCTTTATCAAAAAGCATATGAACAATAAATTATAAAAATCTCAACTTTCAGTCACATTCATTTAATACATATGTGATGTAAGAAAGGACATACTGCATAGAACCCAATGCCACCTCTATCAGTTTTGATGGAGATGGCATTTTTGCTTCAAATTAGCGCATCCCCAATAGAGGTAAATTTCAATGCCGACATGAATGAGAAGCCAGAGAACATCTACTGCATTTACTATCCTACGATAACCACTCGATGAGTAATTTCTATCATTTTTACTCATTCTGAATGAGTAATTCTGAGCAAAACCACTCATTCTGAATGAGCGTTTCTTGAAAAGTGCCTTTTATTCACCTTCGACCTTGCATCCACTGAACCCCATTTCCTGCGCCTTCTCAGGTCCGAAGGTGTAATAGATAGTCTCAGCCTCATCACATACCTCCCCCTGCGGATTGCCAAGGGTGAGATGGATGGTAACAATGTTGTGACTTATATGATGCAAGGAAGCAATTATAACGATGCAAGAAAGCAATTATAACGATTGCGTGACATTTGTCATGTGATTATACGACACTTACCATACGGTCGGATGACAAATGCCGTATAATCACATGACATATACCAATGTTTAAATAAACCTAATATTTTACACCAAAAGATACAAGTTATCACATTATTATATATATTTGCATCATCTTTCATAGAAGACAAAGAATATAGAAAACAACGAACCATCAAACAACAAGAAATATGGAACTGAAATACGACATTTACATGCTCAACAATGCCCAGGGCACAGGAGAAAAGCGCCAATACGTTCGCATCGTGCAGCATGAACCTATGACCGAGAAGCAATTGCAAGAGAAAATCCAGAACCGCTGCTCACTCACCAAGGGAGATGTGGCTGCGGTGTTGGCAGAGCTTCACGACCTTATGGTGGAAGAATTCTCACTGGGACGCCGCTTTTACATCCCAGAGATAGGCTACTTCTCCATGTCGGCTAGCCTAGAGATGCCAGAGGAGAATCCAGACAAGAAGATTACGGGCAAGGAAGTACGCATCACCGGCATCAACTTCCGACCAGAAGGTAAGCTAATGGAGGAAGTACAGCGCAACGTCCATTTCGTCCGCTCCCGCTATTCCAACCAATCTACAAAATACTCCGAGGAAAAGATGTTAGAGAATATCAAGGAGTATCTTCAAAAGAATCGTTACATCACCACTCGCATCATGCGCATCCACTTCGGCTTGACTCCTTACATGGCACAGAAGTGGCTCAACCATTTCTGCGAGAAAGGCATCATGGAGAAGGAAGGCACCCAGCATGCTCCTATCTACTTCTTGAAGTAGCGACCGCTCCGTCCCTTCACTGCAACTCACTGATTGACAGAGGATGATAGGTAAAAGTGAAAGGAGAAAGAATATAGAAAAAAAATAAGAAAGCTGCCCTGTCACCACTTTTGATAGTATAGTGACAGAGCTGGTGACAGAGTTAGTGACAAAGCTGGTAACAGAGCTAGTAACAGAGCTAGTAACAGAGCTGGTAACAGAGCTATAGTAACTATGTTAGAGTATGGTAGTAGCTCTGTTAGTAACTATGTCTAAGAAAAGAAAAAAGTAAATTATGAACGATATAAAACTTACATCAGACAAAATAGGGAAAGAAGAAGTTAAGAAACTACGCCAAAAGCTTTTAGAAGACTTTCTTCACACGTTTCCTTTGAATTCCCTCCAAGGCATGACTTTGGAGCAATATACCAATTTGAACAAAGATGACTCTTTCTGCTATTGGCTAGAATCTCTCACATACGAGTTGGGATCTATATGGGGTGGCTCATCATATAAATTTGGTATCTATGAATATCGTATTAAGACTAATATTCACAACACAAAGTTTATCAGTGATGAAAAATATGCTTGGTATGCAAGATATAATAAGCCTACAGCTCAAGAAGCTTTCAACGTAGTAAAGAACGCTATCATCAAAATTGCAACAAACGCCAGCAAGGGGAACTTTGAAGCTTTAGATACGATTACAGAATTAGGAGAAGGCTATAGATGGAAGATTGCATTCTTATACTCCAACAACCAGCTTGTCCCCATTTACAAGAAAGATATGCTTGTAAAATTGGCAACTCAGTTTGGTTTGGTTGGCGCTAAAGCTATGCCCATATCAAAACTTCAAGCTTTCCTGATGCAACAAAAAGGAGACAAGGACATCTTTGACTATTATGAAGATTTGCTTACGATTTTAAAGGACAAAAACAATAGCCCTACCTATTGGATGTATGCTCCTGGAGAAAATGCGTCTCAATGGGAAGAGTGTTTAGCTGCAGGAACGATGTGTATCGGATGGCCAAGCATGGGAGACTTGTCAGAGTATAACACACGAGAAGAAATGGAAAAAGCACTTCAAGAATATAATAATACTCCCGACAAGAAATATTCTAATGACACCTTAGCTTTATGGAACTTTGTTCATAAGATGAAAGAGGGCGATTGCATATACGTCAAAAAAGGAATAAAGAAACTCATCGGAAAAGGCATCGTTGAAAGCGATTACTATTACGATGAAAGCAAACAAAATTATCCGAACATGCGTAAAGTAAAATGGACTTTCCAAGGTGAATGGGAGTATAAGAGGAACCATGTCCTTAAAACTTTAACGGATATCACCCCATACCCTGATTACATCAAAGAGTTAGATACTCTCTTGACTACATCCTCTAACAAGCAATATTGGTGGCTCGTAGCCAGCCCTAAGATTTGGAGTTTCTCCAAGATGAAGGTCGGTGATATACAAGACTATACTCTTTACAATGAGAACGGCAATCCAAGAAGAGTCTTCCAGAACTTCGTGAATGCCAAGAAAGGGGATATTGTCATAGGGTATGAGGCTAACCCAGTGAAACAAATCGTTGCCATTGCCGAAATCGACACGCCATCAGATGGGCAGCATATTTGTTTCAAAAAAGTTGAATCCCTGCAATACCCTATCGATTACGCCTCATTCAAGGATGCACCAGAGCTAAAAAGCATGGAATTCATTCAAAACAAGAATGGTCACTATTCAAAGTTGCCCCTGACGAATATGAGTACCTGATTGATCTCATCAGAGAATCCAATCCAAAAGAAGAAAACAAACAGCTGAAACCCTATACACAAGAGAATTTTCTCAATGAGGTATATATGAGCGAAGAAGACTATACCAAGCTGCGCTTGCTCTTGCAAAACAAGAAGAACATCATCTTGCAAGGAGCACCTGGCGTAGGTAAGACATTCTCCGCTAAGAGATTAGCTTACTCTATGATGGGGGATATAGACGAATCGAGAATCGAATTCATCCAATTCCACCAAAATTATAGCTATGAGGATTTCATGATGGGGTATCGACCTAACGAAGATGGTGGATTCGAACTCAAAAAGGGAGTTTTCTATAACTTCTGTAAAAGAGCCCAAAGTAATCCGGACAAAGATTACTACTTCATTATAGATGAAATAAATCGTGGAAACCTGAGCAAGATATTTGGTGAATTGTTAATGCTAATAGAAAAAGACTATCGAGACACAGAAATTAAATTGGCTTATAATGGCGAAATGTTCAGCGTGCCAAGCAACCTATATATAATAGGTATGATGAATACTGCAGACAGAAGCCTTGCCATGATAGACTATGCCTTGCGCCGTCGATTTAGTTTCTATGAAATGACTCCTGGATTTGACACTGAAGGTTTCAAGAAGCACCAAGAGTCCATCGGAAATGATAAGTTTAATAAAGTTGTCAATGCTATAGTTTCACTCAACCATGACATAATCAATGACGACTCACTTGGTTCGGGATTCTGTATCGGGCACAGTTACTTCTGCGCATCCAATCCAAGCACCATCAATGATTTGTGGTTGGAGAATATCGTGGAATATGACATCAAGCCAATGCTTAGAGAATATTGGTTTGACAACGATTCGAAGTATCAAACGGCTGTAGAAAAACTATTAGATTCACTCAAATGACGAAAGACAAGAACATATTCATACTCAACATCTACTATATGCTCACTTATGCTTTTCGTGAGTTAAAGCAGAACAATTATGAAGAGATTGCTGGTGAGGATTTCGACAACATACAACAATTGTTTGCCGAAATTCTCATCAAGGGCATCTCATGCCAACTGAAACAAGGTATCTTCAAACAATATATCATTCGCAAAGACTCACTCCCTACCCTTCGCGGAAAACTTGACTTGAACGCTACCATCCAAAACAAGTTATGCAGAAAGCAAGAAATCGGTTGTGAATATGATGAGTTGTCAGAAAGCAACATCTTCAATCAGATTATAAAAGCTACAGTCTTTGGACTTCTTAAGCATGGAAATATCAAAAAAGATCAAAAAACTAAGCTAAAGAATCTCATGTTGTTCTTTTCAGGCATCGACATCATCGAACTAAGCACGGTAAAATGGAACATGCTGACATTCGACAGAAATAACAAGTCCTATCAAATGTTGCTTTATGTCTGTTATTTCCTTACCGAAGATATTCTGATGACAACTGAAAAGGGAAAATATAAGATGAAATCATTTACGGATGAACATCTTTGTCACCTTTTCGAAAAGTTTGTCTTAGAATACTATAGGGCTAAACATCCTGAATACAAGGCTCAAGCTGCACAAATAGATTGGAATATCGACCGAGAAGTATCTTCCACTCATGTTCTTCCTATCATGCAAACAGACATTTTACTTAGTGTCAATGACCGAACGCTCATCATTGATACCAAGTATTATGGACATACCATGCAAGTGCAATTTGACAAAGCGACAATACATTCTAACAACTTGTACCAAATTCATACATATGTCATGAATAAGGACAAACTGCATTCGGGCAAAGTGGATGGCATGTTGCTTTATGCTAAAACAGACGAAGACATCACACCCAATGGAAGTATGAAGCTTGCGGATGGCAATACCATATACTTCCGCACTCTTGACCTCAACGTACCTTTCGCTGAAATAGAGAAGCAATTAGAGACCTTCGTATCGTATTCAAATTACTAAAAAGCGCCGATACTGGTGCCAAAAGCGCATAAAAAAATCGACTTTTGGCACCAGTATCGGCACTTTTCTATGTTTTTCTGCTTATTTTTCGATATTTTATAGTATCTTTGCCCCATCATCAAAACGACAAAAGATATGCAGCAAAATATAATAGGAAGAAAGCGAGAAATCAACTTGTTGGAGATTAGCCAAGAAGAAAATTGGAATGAGCCGTGAGGACATCATGAAATCCTTGAAACTCACTTCTGGTGGAAAGTTGACCGAAGCCTTCAATGATTTGATAAGTTGTGACTTCATCAGAAAATACAATGCTTTCGGCAACAAGAACAATGGTGCCATGTTCCAGTTCACAGATTTGTACACCTTATTTTATTTACATTACACTAACAGAGCCCCTTTTTTAAGAGAGCTCAGTAATTCTAACATATCTGCTTATGTTAATATTTCTCCCCAAAAATAAAATAGACATTATGCAAAGAATGATTATCACTCTTTGCATAATGTCTATTCCTTTTTTCCAATCGTTTTCTAAAAGGTATTCAAAGACAAACTTAAAGATAGATATTCCTTCTGAGAATATTCATTTTAGAATGCAAGTATATAAAGGCAAGAACTATTTTATTTTACCGAAAGTAGCTTTAAACTCTTTAAATAAATATATGGATAATGAAAGAATTTGGCAATGGCAGAAAACATATATTATTGGCAAAACAAATGTAATATTAGACAGTTTAAAAGCTGGAGACATCGTTGGAGATATATGTACTGGTTTTTATAAAATTCGTAAGAAAACTTCTTTTAGATTATTATATTTTATTCCACCACAAAAAATAGGATATGTCATATTACCTTATATGTATAATGAAAAAGCAAATAGACTTTATGTTAAAAATATTAGTGATTATATAACTACACCGGATACAAAATACCTCTATTCTATAGATGATAATCACCTTATATGGATAGAAAATACACCATCTTATGAAAAAATACCGAATGAAGTATGTCGTTTGCAGATATATAATCATCCATCACTAAGCGTAGAGAGAGAATTAAAGGAAGAATATTTTAAGAAATAAGAGTTCTAATGGCTTAAAACACAACTAAATAACTTTGCTTGAAAGGGAAAAATAAAATAAAATTTGAGAGAGTAAACTAAACTGTGTCAAACTACAATAAATGTAGTTTGACACAGTTTTTTAATTATGGACAACTTATAAATCGTTTACTTTAATAAAGAGTTTAAATGGAACAGCCGTGGAAACAAGGAGAACATGCAGCTCAGTTCTTCCTCTAGCCTCAATGCCAAGCTTTACAAGGCTTTCTGCAAGAATCGTTTCTCGGTTACGCTTGAAGCTAACGACATCTTCAACAAAAGCAATCGTGACATACGATTCTACAATAAGGATGTTACGCTTTGGCAAAGCAGCACCAGCGACAGCCGTGCCTTGCTCTTGACATTGCAATATAACTTTAACACATCTAAGAACCGATACAAGGGTAAGGGTGCTGGTAATGAGGAATTGAACCGTTTCTAATTCTAAAGAGCCTAATCTTTCTCCTCCAACCATTCTTCCAGCACCTGGCAATACTCATCATTTTGCTCGGCGAAAGGCATGTGGCGGGCTCCTACGAAGAGATGCCACTTGGAATCTTGGATACCATCATAAAGTGTCTTTGCTACCAATGGAGTGCAGAGGTCATTGGTTCCACTCATCACAAGGCATGGTACTTGTATCTCGCCCAAGCGGTCGGTGTAATCATAATCACGGAGCGTACCGGTAGGAGTGTATTCGTTTGGTCCCCATCCATAGAGATAAGCCTCAGCACCAGCACGCTTCTTCCGGCGAAGACACTCTGGACTATCCTCCGTCACCTCTCCTGCACAATGCAGGAGCATGAAGTGTTCATTCGCCTTGGCATACGCCTCGCTCGAAAAGTCATCCTTCGCCTCAGCCTCAGCGATGGCACGCTGGTCTTCCTCCGACATAAACTTAATCATGCGATGTTGCTCACTTGCCCAAAGCTTGCTGCTCGAAAGAGTGCTGCTGAGGATGGCTGACTTCACGCCCTTTGCTTGCTTCTCTATCAGATAGATGATGGCGAGCATGCCACCCCACGACTGTCCCAAGAGATGAAAATGGTCGATGTGGAGATAGTCGATGAGCACACAGAGTTCGTTGAGCCAAGTCTCAGGAGTCCAGAGTTCGGGATGTCCCTCCACAAATGAGTTGCCACAGCCCAACTGGTCGTACATGATGACAGCTCTACCTGATTCCGCTACCCTATCCAATAGCTCGAAATAGTTGTGGGTACTGCCTGGTCCACCATGCAAGAGGATGATAGGGCTCTTGCCCTCCTCTGTTTTACCTACGATACGATAATATGTTTGATAGCCCATGAAGGGCATATATCCTTCCTTGATTTCCATTGTCTTCAAATGTTTATATATTATAATGTGCAAAAATATAAAAAATATGGCAATTAAACAAATATATCTTGCTTATTTTATCAAAAGAACTTAAATAATTTGGCTGTTTCTAGCTAATGCAATATCTTTGCATTCTAAATAATAATGAAACCAAATAAAAATAGAATATATGTTTAGTGGAATCGTAGAAGAAATGGCTACCGTCGTAGCTATCAGACATGATAAGGAGAACATCGACTTTACGTTGAAGTGCTCTTTCGTTGATGAACTCGGCATCGACCAGAGCGTGGCGCACAACGGCGTCTGCCTCACCGTAGTGGAAATAAAAGACGGTACCTATATTGTTACCGCCATGAAGGAAACCCTGGACCGCAGTAATCTGGGACTGCTCAAGGTAGGCGACAAGGTGAACGTAGAGCGTTCTATGGTGATGAACGGCCGTCTGGATGGTCATATCGTACAGGGACACGTGGACGAGACTGCCAAATGTATCGCAATGAAAGACGCTAATGGCTCTACTTATTTTACTTTCGAATATGAGCTCAATAAGGAAATGGCAAGAAAAGGCTATTTCACGGTCGACAAGGGCAGCGTTACCGTTAACGGCGTTTCGCTCACCGTCTGTGATCCTACAGACAACACATTTACCGTTGCCATCATTCCTTATACCAAAGAGAATACCAACTTCTGCGACATTGAAGTGGGAACGGTAGTGAATATCGAATTCGACATTCTGGGCAAATATATCGCTCGACTCAAGAGCTTTGAATAAGCCAGCAAAGTTAAGTACGGACGTTCTAAAAAACTTGCACATTTCTTGCGTTTTGCGCACAAAGCAAGACTAAATGGGCATTTTTTTTATAAAATATTTGCGTAAGCCATAAAAAAGTGTTACTTTTGCCCCCGTGTTTTGTCCCAAATTGAACATTGGACAGTAACTTATTAGACGATAGCAAGTCTGACAATCGCACTAGACGACGTACAACTTGAGTACTGAGCACTAACAAACTTAGGAAATTATAACAATAACCATTTTTAAAAATATGAGTTTAAAAATCGTAGTACTTGCCAAGCAAGTACCTGACACAAGAAATGTGGGTAAGGATGCGATGACCGCCGAAGGCACAGTAAATCGCGCTGCCCTTCCTGCAATCTTCAATCCTGAAGATTTGAACGCATTGGAGCAGGCTCTCCGATTGAAAGAGCAGAATCCAGGTTCTACAGTTGGTATTTTGACCATGGGTCCTCCACGTGCTGGAGAAATCATCCGCCAGGGTCTTTATCGTGGTGCAGATACAGGTTGGTTGCTTACCGACCGTCTCTTTGCCGGTGCTGATACATTGGCTACTTCCTATGCCCTTGCTACCGGTATCCAGAAGATTGGTGACGTTGACATCGTGATCGGTGGTCGCCAGGCTATCGATGGTGATACAGCCCAGGTAGGTCCGCAGGTGGCTCAGAAGTTGGGATTGAACCAGGTAACCTACGCAGAGGAAATCCTCAAGGTAGAGGATGGCAAGGCTACTATACGCCGCCTCATTGATGGTGGTGTGGAGACTGTTGAGGCTCCATTGCCATTGGTTATCACCGTAAACGGAAGTGCTGCTCCATGTCGCCCATGCAACGTGAAGCTCGTAATGAAATATAAATACGCTACCTGCCCTATGGAGCGCAAGGGTGATGAGCCTTGGGCCAACCTCTATGAAGAGCGCCCTTACCTCACCCTGAACCAGTGGAGCGTTGCCGATGTTGACGGCGACCCTGCACAGTGCGGTTTGAGCGGTTCACCTACCAAGGTGAAGGCCGTGAAGAACATCGTGTTCCAGGCTAAGGAAAGCAAGACCTTGACCAGCAGCGATGAAGACATCGACGGACTGATGAAGGAATTGTTGGACGAAAGTATTATCGGATAGTATTTTAAGAGGAGTAAAAGGAGTTAAGAAGTTAAGGAGTTAAGACAACAGCTTTAGGGCTATATGTCATTCTCTTTGGCTCAAGCAACAAAACTGTTGTCTTAACTCCTCAGCGACCGCAAGGAGCGATAACTCCTTAACTCCTCAAAATTAGAAAAGACAATGAACAACGTATTTGTATATTGCGAGGTAGAAGGCACAACCGTTGCCGAAGTATCTCAAGAATTGCTCACCAAGGGTCGTAAGCTCGCTAACCAGCAGGGCGTGGAACTCCATGCCATCGTGGCTGGTACCGGCATCAAGGGTCAGGTAGAGGATCAGATTCTCCCTTATGGTGTAGATAAATTATTTGTTTTCGATGCTGAGGGATTGTTCCCATACACTTCAGCTCCTCATACAGACATCCTCGTCAACCTCTTCAAGGAAGAGAAGCCTCAGATTGCGCTGATGGGTGCTACCGTTATCGGTCGCGACCTCGGTCCTCGTGTTTCTTCTTCATTGACCAGCGGTCTTACCGCCGACTGTACAGAGCTTGAAATCGGTGATTACGACGATAAGAAGAGCGGCAAGCACTATGAGGGTCTGCTCTATCAGATTCGTCCTGCCTTCGGTGGTAACATCGTGGCTACTATCGTAAACCCAGAGCACCGTCCTCAGATGGCTACTGTCCGCTCTGGCGTGATGCAGAAGAGCATCTACGAGGGTGAGTGCAAGAAGGAAGTAGTTTACCCTGAGGTAAGCAAGTATGTTCCTGCTGAGGACTTCGTAGTAAAGGTACTCGACCACCACGTAGAGGCTGCCAAGCACAACCTGAAGGGTTCTGCCATCGTTGTAGCCGGCGGTTATGGTGTAGGAAGCAAGGAAGGTTTCGACCAGCTCTTCGAGTTGGCTCATCTCCTCCATGGTGAGGTAGGTGCTTCCCGTGCTGCAGTAGATGCAGGTTGGGTAGATCACGACCGTCAGATTGGTCAGACTGGTGTTACTGTTCATCCTAAGGTTTATATCGCCTGCGGAATCTCTGGTCAGATTCAGCACATCGCCGGTATGCAGGATTCAGGCATCATCATCTCTGTGAACAACGATCCTGATGCTCCAATCAACAAGATTGCCGACTACGTTATCAACGGCAATGTTGAAGATGTGGTTCCTAAGCTCATCAAGTACTACAAGCAGAATTCTAAGTAATCTGCATTACACATTATTTAAACAAGAAAAGCAAAATGGCTAATTATTATACAGACCATCCTGAAATAGAGTTCCACTTGAATCATCCGCTCATGAAGCGTGTTGTGGACTTGAAGGAAAGAAATTATGTAGAAAAAGACCAGTTTGAAGATGCTCCAGTAAACTACGAGGATGCCATCGAGAACTACAAGCGATTGCTGGATATTACCGGCGATGTAGCTGCTAACATCATCGAACCAAACTCTGAGGATGTTGACCTCGAAGGTCCACACTTGGAGAATGGCCGCATGATTTATGCCAGCAAGACATTCGAGAACCTCGATGCTACCCGCAAGGCTGGCCTCTGGGGCTTGTCTATGCCTCGCCGTTACGGCGGCTTGAACCTGCCTAACGCCATCTTCTCTATGGCTTCAGAGATTATCGCTGCTGCCGATGCCGGCTTCCAGAACATCTGGTCTCTCCAGAGCTGTATCGATACACTCTATGAGTTCGGTTCTGAGGAGCAGCGCCAGAAGTACATCCCTCGCATCTGCGCTGGCGAGACCATGAGTATGGACTTGACAGAGCCTGATGCTGGTTCTGACTTGCAGCGCGTGATGCTGAAGGCTACACAGGATGAGGACGGCACATGGCGTCTGAATGGTGTGAAGCGTTTCATCACCAATGGTGACTCAGATATCCACCTGGTTCTGGCTCGTTCAGAGGAAGGTACCAAGGATGGTCGTGGACTTTCTATGTTCATCTACGACAAGCGCGATGGTGGCGTAACCGTTCGTCACATCGAGCACAAGTTGGGTATCCACGGTTCTCCTACCTGCGAGTTGGTTTACAAGAATGCCAAGGCAGAGCTTTGCGGTAACACCCGTCTCGGTTTGATTAAGTACGTGATGGCTTTGATGAATGGTGCCCGTCTGGGTATTGCAGCTCAGAGTGTAGGTGTTGAGCAGGAAGCTTACAACGAGGGTTTGGCTTATGCCAAGGAGCGTGCTCAGTTTGGTGAGAAGATCATCAACTTCCCAGCTGTATACGACATGCTTTCAAGAATGAAGGCTAAGTTGGATGCAGGCCGTTCACTCCTCTACTGCTGCGCTCGCTACGTAGATATCTACAAGGCTTTGGAAGACATCGCCCGCGACACTAAGCTCACTCCAGAGGAGCGTCAGGAGATGAAGAAATACACCCGCTTGGCTGATGCGTTCACTCCATTGGCTAAGGGTATGAACTCAGAGTATGCCAACCAGAATGCATACGATGCCATCAGCATTCACGGTGGTTCTGGTTTCATAATGGAGTACAAGTGCCAGCGCCTGTTCCGTGATGCCCGCATCTTCTCTATCTATGAGGGTACCACCCAGTTGCAGGTTGTTGCAGCTATCCGCTACATCACCAACGGTACTTATCTCAGCATTATCAAGGAGATGTTGGAGAATGAGGTATCAGATGATTTGAAGCCATTGAAGGAGCGTGTAGCTAAGCTCGTAGATCTTTACGAGGCTGCCATCAACAAGGTGAAGGAAGCAAACGATCAGGCAGTTCACGACTTCCTGGCTCGCCGTCTCTACAACATGACAGGCGACATCGTAATGTCTCTCCTCATCCTCGACGATGCAACCAAGGCTCCAGAGATGTTTGCCAAGAGTGCCAATGTTTATGTTCGCATGGCAGAGGAGGAAGTTCTCGGTCATTCAGCATACATCCAGAACTTCAAGGCAGAAGACTTGGAGAGCTTCAAGGCGTAAGATATTGACAGGAATTAGATAATTAAAAAAGTCCGTGGGCTATGAATGCTGACGGACTTTTTGTATTTTATATCAATATAGTTTAGCAAACTCTAGAATACAACAAATTACGGGGGAACAGAACATTTTTACTTAAAAAAAATCGGGGGAACGGAATATTTTTGCTTAAAAAATTTCCGGGAATTGATTTTTTTTCATATATCCATCTCATTTTCAGTTATTTTTCGTATCTTTGCAGCAAAATAAAAGAAAGGAATATGGAACAAAGAATATTTAAACGTAAAATATACGATAAGATTCTCAAATGGAAAGAAGAGAATCATGGTAAGACTGCCCTTTTGATAGAAGGTGCTCGTCGTGTGGGGAAATCGACGATCGTAGAAGAATTTGCCCACAAGGAATACCAGTCATGCATCATCATCGACTTCAATAAAGCAAGAAAAGAAGTGAAAGAGCTTTTTGAAGACTTGATGGACATGGACTTGCTATTTCTGAAATTACAGCAAATGTATCACGTAGAATTGATTGACAGAAAATCTGTCATCGTTTTCGACGAGGTACAGCAATGTCCCTTTGCCCGCCAAGCCATCAAATATCTTGTGCAAGATGGTCGCTACGACTATATTGAAACAGGATCGCTAATTAGCGTAAAAAAGAATACACAAGGCATTACCATTCCAAGTGAAGAAGACAGAATAGAAATGTATCCCCTGGATTACGAGGAATTCAGATGGGCTGTCGGCGACCCTACATCCATGAGTATTCTTGCTAAGTTTTGGGAGAAAAAGACACCTTTGGGTGCAGCACATCGGGAAGCTATCAGAAACTTGCGTCTCTATATGCTAGTAGGTGGTATGCCACAAGCCATCAACATCTATCTTGACACCAATAACTTGAGCAAGGTCGATGAGAAGAAACGTAAAATTATCAAACTCTACGAGGATGATTTGCTAAAGATAGACCCATCTGGGCGAGCATCCAAAATGTTTCTATCCATACCAGCTGCGCTCTCTCGCAACGCTTCACGTTATGTTCCTTCTTCTGTAATCGGCAAAACAAACGAAGGAAAAATGATAGAACTGCTCAAGACATTGGAAGACAGTAAGATTATAAACATGGCGTACCACGTAGACGATCCAAATGTTGGGATGCCGTTGAGCACAAACTTTGATAAGTTCAAAATGTTTGTAGCTGATACTGGTTTGTTTGTAACTCTTGCATTCTGGGACAAGTCATTTACAGAGAACATCATCTACACCAAACTTCTAAACGACAAGTTGGCAGCCAACTTAGGGTACGTATATGAGAATCTTGCCGCTCAAATGCTTGCTGCTTCTGGAAACAGGCTCTTTTACCATACATGGAAAATGGACGAAAAGCATTACTTTGAGATAGATTTCCTCATTTCACATGGCAATAAGCTATGTCCAATCGAAGTAAAGTCCTCTGGTTACAAGACTCATGCCTCACTCGATAATTTCTGTGAGAAATATTCGAAGGTTGTAGCGCAACGCTATTTGATCTACAATAAGGATTTACAAAAAGATGGCAACACATTGTTGATACCTTTTTATATGGTACCATTCATTTAAGGAGATTAAGTCCGTGGACATTCATTTGTTCACGGACATTTTTATTCTTTTTACAAGCAAAAGTTCAAACAACCGTTAAAAAACAAACCTAAAAGAAAGATTTCTTTGCAAAAAAGAAACTATTAAAGAAGAAATGACTATCTTTGCAATGTCTAGCTTAGCTGAAAGCTCTTGATGGGCAGAGGTTGGGCAGACATACATATCGGTAAAAGGCGTTTTTGGACGCTTTGGTTTTGATGATAGAAGAATCTCGCAAATTCATCGGCAAGTCAAGAGCAAAGCAACGGGAACGCCCCAAGGGATGTATTATATACAGCCCTCATTGTCTTCGGATGCCAAAAACATTCGTTGGTAGGGAGGGTATACTATATACTTACATCGGCGTAGGGGCTTTCAGCGTTGTTCGTTTCAGACTTGTCGGGCAATGCGAGAGCCTTTCTATCATGAAGCGAGCAACAGAATGGCTCTACGCTTTTTTCGTATGTATCAACTAAATAAACGAATACTAAAAGGAAGACAATGGAGCCTTTGTTTCTTCAAACAATAGTAAACCATGAGTTTCATATTACTAATAGCCATCGGAGCTTTTATTTATTTCCTTTTCAAGAAGATTCTTCCGCATTACAACATTTCGTCTAAAGATATTGTAATAACCATCGCTATATTAATAGGTGGTATCTATGGAGTGAGATTCCTAACTACAACCGATATTTTTAGCGGATGGAGTGAACCAGACCAACCTGCAAAAGAATTTTGCGAAGATTTTTTCATTGCAAACCAAAAGACTTCTTGGTCCAACAATATAAAACAGTTGACCGCAGTTATCCAAAAAGTAAGAAATGCAGGTCATACTCCAACCTTATCTGACGTTTCACAAGAAACTTGCGACGAATTAGAAGAACGTCAACGTAATTGGACAAACAGCGAGGACATGGCAGCATACATCAACGAAAAGCTTGGAACAAATTTGGAGAAAGCAGAAGATGTACATTATTTTATGTTCTTATATCTTAGCAGCACAAAACGACCTCAAAGCCCTATCCTTAAATATAAATTCAAAGAATCCATTGATGGGGCTGATGTTTGGATAGTAGAAGACTATTATACCATGAAGCGAGCTTGCCTCACAATAAATGGCACAAACTATCACATTCAAGTTCAAGGTAAAGTAAACGATCCAAATGATTAACCCAAAAGCAACGATATGATGAAACGAGTTATAACGATAATTATCTTCTGTATCAGTACCATTCAAATGGCATTGGCACAAATAACGTATTCTCCAGAACTTCTCCAAAAGGCTAAAGACGGAGATGCAGAAGCACAGTTTAATCTTGGACTATGTTATAATAATGCCATTGGTATCCAGCAAGATTACAAAGAGGCAATAAAGTGGTACAAAAAAGCTGCAAAGCAGAATTATGGTAAGGCATTCCGTAATATCGGTATATGCTATTTGAACGGAACTGGTGTCGAGAAAGATGAAAAAGAAGGAGTAAAATGGATTAATAAAGCTATTGAAAAAGGCCACCTTGCTTCCAAAATCCATTTAGCTTATTGTTATCTTGAAGGCACAGGCGTACAGAAAGATACCTTAAAGTTTCAAACACTTATGAAGGAAACTGCCGAATTAGGAGACACGACTGCTATCTGCACGCTGGGAGACTGCTTTGGACAAGGTTGGAATGGTTTTACTAAAGATGAAAAGCAATGTATATATTGGTACACTAAAGCAGCAGAACTTGGTAATCCAAGAGCTCAATTCAATGTCGGTATTTCATACGAAAATGGCCTGGGCGTTGAGCAAAACTTAAACGAGGCCCTCAAATGGTATAGAAAATCTGCAGAGCAAGGATACGCTGATGCACAATGGACGGTAGGCATGTATTACTATCAAGGAATAGGAGAAAACCAAGATTACAAAGAAGCAGAAACGTGGTTTACAAAAGCATTCAAGAATGGATGCACGAAGCCAAGTTTTGCCCTAGGAGTAAGCTATTATGCAAATGAAAATTATGATGAAGCATTCAAATGGCTTAGTAAAAGTGAGAACGAAAACGACGCTATTGCATTATCATGTCTTGCGGATTGCCATAAGAACGGATATGGATGCAAAAAAAACTTAGAGAATGCATTCGCTTTGTATAAGAAATCGGCCGATTTAGGTTATGTCTATTCGCAATATTGCTTAGCATTGTCTTATGACAAAGGTGAAGGATGCGAGATAAATCCAGAGCAAGCTTTTTATTGGTATAAAAAAGCAGCTGAACAAGGATACGCTGAAGCAGAATTTATGCTCTCTATTTGTTACTTTAAAGGTATTGGCTGCAAGATTGATTTAAAAGAAGCGTTCTATTGGTGTAAGAAAGCCGCAGAACATGGTAATATGTGGGCACAATTCTGTTTGGCGGATTTCTATGCTAACGGAACGGAATGTGAGAAAAATTTGGAAGAAGCATTCAAATGGTATAAAAAATCAGCTGAACAAGGATACGCTGAAGCACAATTCCAACTAGCAAAATGCTACCTCAATGGAGAGGGATGCGAAAAAGATATGGTCGAAGCTTATAATTGGGCATATAAAGCAGCACAACAAGGGCAAGCCGAGGCGCAATACAGTCTAGGCAGTATGTATTTTAACGGCATAGGCACACAACAGAATTATAACGAGGGCTTCAGTTGGTTCAAAAAAGCAGCAGATGCAGGAATCCCAGACGCGATATGCCAAGTTGGAAAGTTTTATCATTCGGGATTAGTTGTGGAGAAAAATCAAGCAGAGGCTTTCACATACTTCAAGAAAGCTGCAGAATTAGGATTTGCTGAGGCGCAGAATTGGTTAGGTATCTACTACGCAAATGGCATCCATGTAAATAAAGATGTTACACAAGCCCGCCTTTGGTATGAAATGGCAGCTAAAAAAGATGATGCTATGGCACTTTTCAACTTAGGTTGCTTTTATGACCAAGGGTTGGGAGGCTTAATGAGTGATGTTAAAGAAGCTGGTAGGCTGTTTGAAAAATCAGCAAATCTCGGTTGTTACCTAGCTCAAAAACTGCTAGCTGAGGGATACCGCAAAGGACTGGGAGGACTTCCCGTAAACCTCGCTAAGGCTAATTTTTGGGAGCAAAAGGCTGCTAACAATAAAGACAGAGGTGAAATGGTGAGCCCATAAACCAACAAAACGCCTCTACTACGTCATTTCAAAATTCCCCTTGGATTGCCTTTGGCAGTTCAAGGGGGGATTGATATTATTTTTTCTTGCTATTACTTCTCGCCATAGAAGAATTTGCCACATACTTTTGCAGTGGATGATTAATCATCTCCGGAATCCAATAGAAAAGCCTATATAAATACAAGTATTAGCTTCTACACTTTTTACTTACCATTTTTTTTGTATATTTAGCTCCTATTTTTTACTACTTCCATCTTTTTATACAAAAAAATGCCATTTTGTTTTGTCGATTTAACAAAATAATCGTATTTTTGCAAAACAAATTAAACACTATCGGAAATATGATACAAAAAGAAGTTATCAGAGAAATACTAATATAGAAGTAGATTTTTATATACCAGATGCAGCAATGGCTATACAAGTAAGCTACAATCCCAAAAAATCTACAGAAACTTGGGAAAGAGAATCTACAGCCCTTATCAAACTTTCCAAGGTATTGGATTGCAAGCGTCTCATAATCCTAACTTACGAGTTAGAAGAAGAAATTGTTGTAAAAGACAAGAAAATAGAAGTGATACCTGTATGGAAATGGTTACTTGATTTATAGCTATTATCCAGAACGTCAATGCATAAAGATTACCGGTAAAAGCAATCTATCTTTTCGCCAAATGTACCATGCAGAGGTGGTATTTTTTTGCCAAATGTACCATGCTGAGGTGGTATCTTTTTGCCAAATGTACCATGCTGAGGTGGTATCTTTTTGCCAAATGTACCATGCTGAGGTGGTATCTCTTCGCCAAATGTACCATGCTGAGGTAGTAACCTTTCGCCTTGAGGTCGTAACCTTTCTTCTAAAGATACCACCTTGGAGGTTCTTATATAATAAGTGTTACGACCTTGCCCTTTCTTCTCGATAAATCCAAGATTGCAGAGCTTATGAATCTCCAAACGTGCACGGGCATGAGTAATCGAAGAATCCAGCTGGCGATAAGTAGCATTATCTATCGCACCCACTTCTCTCACAAAGACAAGAGCCAACTTCTGTTCATTCCCCAAACCAAACTCAGCATATTGAGCCAACCACTCCATATTCTCCTTGCTGAGGAAATGATGGAGCAGAAGTCTTGCCGTAAACTTATTCGCTTCATGGTTCGATCTAAAAGTTGGTGTGTAGTCATACAACCAAAAAGTATATAGTTGTACAACTAAAAGGGGTATAGTCGTACAACCAAAAGGTGTATAGTTGTACAACCAAAAGATGTATAGTCGTACAACTAAAGGGTGTATAGTCGTACAACTAAAGAGGGCTTCCACTAGGCTCGGCAGACCTTCCGACTGCAGTCAGCAGACCTGCTGACTAGGCTCAGCAGAGCTGCTGACTGCAGTCGGAATCTTCTAGGAACAGGCTTCTTATACTTAATATATAAGTTCTTTGAACCTGATTAAACGCCTTTTATTACTTCCCCATTCGTCTCGGTGCGTTTATTCAGCCATATTAGACTTTAGCAATAAATAATAATCTCTTTTTATAATCACAGCCATTCCCGAAAAGCGAAACAAATGACAAATATCGGGAATAGGGATTTTCCTTTCTACTTTAGGGAATTCATCACGCTACTTTTCAAAAGAAAAATGTACTTTTGCAACCATAAAACAATATAATAACTTATAAAAACAGTTTAGCTTATGAAAAGGAATGATTGGATGGCGCTCATCGCCACAACCATATTGATGTTTGCCGTATGCCTCTCGGCTTCGGCTAAAGGAAAAAGAAACGTGGAGCGGGGAATGACCAAGCAGGAAGTAATAGCCATTCTTGGAGAACCTAAGCTCACCAGTTTCGACATGTATGGGGACAAATGGGAATATGCCAAATATAATAATCTGTTTGGAGATTCCAAGTACATCACGGTCTTCTTCGACAGAAACGGAAAGGTTGTGCAGTACGATACAAGAATCATAGAACCAAACAGCCAGACGTCGAATGTACAGCAACCACACCCAACTCCACCCCTCTACGATGGAAGATGTGATCCTGATGGCAGAATGGATTACGGCTATTGTCTCGATGATGCTTCCTTCTCCAAACTATATAATAAGGTGAAGAAGGCAAGCTTTGATGACAACAAGTTCGACCTGATAGAAGTAGCTAGCCTCGGCTGTTACTATTCTTGTGCCCAAGCCGTCAGCATGATGAATATATTCACTTTTGGTGACAGCAAGATGAAAGCCCTCAGACTGATGGCTCCTCATATCATAGATTTGCAGAATGCCATTATCATCTATCAGCAATTCAGTTTTGAAAGCGAAAAGCAAAAGGTAGGAGAAATATTAAGAAGCAGCAGAATATCTCCTCAAAACTTGCATATTCAATGAAAAAGCATTAATTTTGCACTCAAAAATTGCAAAATAAATGAATACAAAGATATTATCAAAAGACAAAGACCCGATGGGCGCCGCTATCCTTGATTATCAGAAATCGGGAAGAGCAGGAAGATTACGTGTGCTCTCTTCTATGTTCGAAGAGGACGAAATGCCGGTGAAACATCTCTTCAGAAAAGTTGAGGAGATGCCGATGCTGGAGCAGAAGGCCTTGCAACTCACAAAAGGGCGTGTACTGGATATCGGAGCCGGCAGCGGCTGCCATACGCTCGCCTTGCAGGAGAAGGGCTTGGAGGTAAAAGCCATTGATATTTCTCCTCTGAGCTGCGAAGCGATGGAACTGAGAGGAGTAAAGGATGCGGAATGCATCAATCTTTTCGATGAACATCTGGAAACAGGGTTCGATACCATCCTCCTTCTGATGAACGGAACGGGTATCGCCGGAAAGATAGAACATCTCCCTACCCTCTTCAACCGTCTCAAGGCTTTGCTCAACAAGGGCGGACAGATTCTTATCGATTCCTCCGACCTCAAATATATCTACGAGAATGAAGACGGAAGTTTCGACATCAATCTGAATGGTGCCTACTATGGTGAAGTGGATTATCAGATGATTTACAAAGACATTAAGGGAGACTGTTTCGACTGGCTCTACGTAGATTTCCCATTGCTCAAATCCATCGCCGAAACCTGCGGGTTGCATGGTGAACTCGTGGCAGAAGGCGAACACTACGACTATCTGGCTAGGATTTTCTAAGCATATAAAGATAAAAGGAGTTAAGATGATGATCTTAACTCCTTTTTATCTTTTCTTTCTATTTAATCGTCGAAATCGTGACGTCCGAGAAATCATTCATATAATCCAGAATCTCCAGCGTATGGAAACCCCGTTTGGCTTTTATTTCAATGCTCGCCTCCACAAATTCTTCCTTAGAAAATCTCCGTTCTTTCAGTTCGTAAGAATGAACTTCCATGCCTTTCTGTTTGATTTTACTGATGAATTCCTTCACGCTGTCCCTTGATGGAGCAGAGAAATTCAGTTCGATGGTAGAGGTTCCCAACTGCGGTATCAGATAATTCAGCACCTCCAGTCCCATCAACACCATCATCGTAGTAATAGCTGCAGCCACATACATACCCGTTCCGCAAGCCAATCCGATAGCTGCCGTCACCCACAAACCAGCAGCCGTAGTCAATCCTCTCACCACGTTCTTCTGGAAGATAATCGTTCCGGCGCCCAGAAATCCAATGCCCGAAACCACTTGGGCAGCAACGCGCGAGGAATCCTTCAGATCAAAGCCAAATCCATACTGGGAAACAACACAGAAAAGTGCACTACCCAGGGCTACCAGGAAGTGAGTTCGGAACCCCGCCTCCTTGGCACGGTATTCTCTTTCGATACCTATCGCTCCTCCTAAAATGAGAGCTAGAGACAGGCGAACAGTCAGGTCTATATAGGTTGCATCCATAAATATCCTTTCTTTTTAAAAGATGAAAGAAGCATCACAAAATGCCTCTATTTGATGTTATCAATGCAAATATACAACTTTTCTTTGAAAGAAAGGCGAGAATTTCAAAAAAATAATGTATCTTTGCAACTGTTAGTGCCTATTTCGGCAATTTATTCACAAATACACATTTATTTATATACATGGCAACAGTTGACGACAAGAAGATCATCTTCTCAATGGTGGGCGTATCTAAGATTATCCCACAAAACCAGAAACAGATTCTGAAGAACATCTACCTATCGTTCTTCTACGGAGCAAAAATCGGTATCATCGGTTTGAACGGTGCCGGTAAATCTACGTTGATGAAAATCATCGCAGGACTTGAGCAACCTACCCAGGGTGAGGTGGTTTGGAGCCCAGGCTACTCTGTGGGCTACTTGCCTCAGGATCCTCCGCTCGACGAGAACAAGACCGTGAAGGAAAACGTGATGGAGGGTGTGCAGAAAATCTATGATGCACTCGCTGAATACGAGGACATCAACAATAAGTTCGGTCTCGAAGAATACTACGGAGACCCTGATAAGATGGACAAGCTGATGCAGCGTCAGGCTGAGGTGCAGGATATCATCGATGCTACCGATGCCTGGAACATCGACTCCAAGCTGGAACGTGCGATGGCTGCCCTACACTGTCCTCCTGGCGATTGGCCTGTAACCAATCTCTCGGGTGGTGAGCGTCGCCGTGTGGCTCTCTGCCGCCTGCTCCTGCAGAAGCCGGACGTACTCCTGCTCGATGAGCCTACCAACCACCTGGATGCTGAGAGCATCGACTGGCTGGAGCAGCACCTGCAGCAGTATGAGGGAACCGTTATCGCCGTAACCCACGACCGCTACTTCCTTGACGACGTGAGCGAGTGGATTCTGGAGTTGGACCGTGGCGAAGGTATTCCATGGAAGGGCAACTACTCTTCATGGCTCGACCAGAAGACCAAGCGAATGATTCAGGAGGAGAAGACTGCCTCTAAGCGCCGCAAGACATTGGAGCGCGAGTTGGAATGGGTTCGCATGGCACCTAAGGCACGTCAGGCTAAGGGTAAGGCTCGTCTGAACTCTTACGAGCAGATGCTCAACCAGGAGCAGAAGGAGCGCGAGGAGAAGCTGGAAATCTTCATCCCTAACGGTCCTCGTCTGGGTAACAAGGTGATTGAGGCTCAGCATGTGAAGAAGGCGTTCGGCGAAAAGGTTCTCTTCAACGACCTCAACTTCATGCTTCCTCCTAACGGCATCGTGGGTGTCATCGGTCCTAACGGAGCCGGCAAGACTACCCTCTTCCGCCTCATCATGGGATTGGATCAGGCAGATGGCGGTACATTCGAGGTGGGTGAGACCGTGAAGCTGGCTTATGTTGACCAGCAGCACAAGGACATCGACCCACAAAAGACCGTTTACGAGGTGATTTCCCAGGGCAACGAAACCTTGCGTCTGGGTGGAAGAGATGTGAATGCGCGTGCTTACATCAGCCGCTTCAACTTCTCGGGCACCGACCAGAGCAAGCTCTGCAGCGTTCTCTCGGGTGGTGAGCGCAACCGTCTGCAGTTGGCCTTGGCATTGAAGCAGGAGGGTAATGTTTTGCTCCTCGATGAGCCAACCAACGATATCGACGTGAACACGCTGCGTGCCTTGGAGGAAGGTTTGGAAGCATTTGCCGGTTGTGCGGTGGTAATCAGCCACGACCGCTGGTTCCTCGACCGAATCTGTACCCACATTCTTGCCTTCGAGGGCAATGGTGAGGTCTTCTTCTTCGAGGGCAGCTATTCTGAGTATGAAATCAACAAGGCCCGCCGCCTGGGCGATACTGAAATCAAGAAGGGTCGCTACCGCAAGTTGATGGAGGAATAAAGATTCGGAAATGATAAAGAAGAACTCGGTTCTGAAACAATAAAAAACAAAAGAAAAGGTGTGTCTTTGCCTTAAGACACACCTTTTTTGTTTCTATGCAGCCGTTTTCAAAAGCTTTACCAGATGCAAACAGGACGTTCAGAAAACTGCGTCGCGACGTATCTGGCTGTACGTCGGGACATAACGATTATTACGTCGGGACGTATCAGATGCTACGTCGGGACGTAATTTCTTCTTTGTCGTCAGTTAAATTGCAAAAAAACAAATGAAAAAGCCTAGCATTGAACCGAAAAAAAAGGATTTTTGCTCAATGCTCTCTTAGTTTTCACCCCAAAATCCCTCTAAAGCACCTATATTTCGCTGGTTTTTATGGCAATAGATGGCAGATAGAACCGAAGAACAGAGAATTGCCATACCCATAATGCATTCGTAATCAAAGAGATAACCTATCAATATGGCAATATGGCAATTCTTTGGCGCAAAAAAATATATATAAAACAACATGCCCGACACACATAAAAAAGGGAAGCGCCGAAACGACACTTCCCCATGGATTGGATGAGTTATATAATCATCTGTCTCGCGACATCTTATTCTGCGTATGCAGTCTTGTAGGCAGAGTCAAAGAACATAGCGCAAGAACCTACGCCAGTCTCATACTCATGCTGCTTCTGACCAGCTCTGTCATACTCCACTACGTAGCCATTGCCATTATAGTCGGGAGTACCTTTATCGCCCATTTTATAAGAGAGCACGAAGATATGACCGTTCAATGGGTCGGCAAAGATTCCGCATGGGCTCACAGGCATCTCAGAGAGCGTCAGCGCCTGTGGTTGTGTACTTTCTGCTGCAAGCACGCTCACGCTAGGAGTGCCGCCATAAGGTGCATTGAGCACAAAGAAATAAGAACGAACCAACTGCGGCGTACGTGTTGTAGTACCAGGGGTTACGCATACAGCATAGTTGCCATCTGCCACCTTCTGCGACTTGCCCTCGGAGAAACTCACTGCACGTAGGGCATTCTCGCCAGTGGTCGCATAGTCAGGAGCAGGTCCATATACTGGGTTGTCGAGAACATACAAAACATTAGATGCATAATAGATGCTGGTAGGATTGTTCACGCCCTCGATATTCTTAGTCTCAACATTGTCGTTGGAAAGATTGATGCAAGAGATGTTGCCACCACCATAACCGTAGTTGCTGTTAGCTACATAGAGATTGCCATTGCCGATGACCAAGCTCTCAGGATAGCTGCCCACCTGCCACTTCTTTTGAAGAGCAAAGCTTGTGGTGTCCACGGCAGCCACATATCCACCGTATGTGGTAAAATAAACCTTGCCACCATCAGCGATAATATGGCGAGGCTCGGCGCCCTCGGCATTGCCCAGCAACTCTGTGGTCTTGATTTGCTTGATACTCTGCTTGGTTTTCTTGTCGATTACCTCGATGGTGTTGCTCTGATCTACGGCGAGATAAATCTTGTTGCCATATACGATGCCATCATTGGCAGTATTACCGAGCGAACGACCGTTAGCAGTCTTGAATACATTCTGTGTAGCTGTGCTTGAAGCATAGTCGATGGCTGTGAGAGAGCTCTCGATCTTGCTATACATGTTACCAGAATTCACAACGTAAGCGCCCGTACTATACACCTGGAGATAAGTCTCAGGATAGTCTTCGGCAGGATCGCATGATGTCATCACTGCAGTGCCCATCAAGAGCACCGCCAAACCTAATAAATACTTTTTCATTTTTCTTTTTTCTGTTTATATTTGAATCTAATTTGTTACTATCTAGAAGTTATACCCGATGCTGAACATCCAGCTGCGGCGAGGCATCGGATAATGCCCTACGAGTTCATACTGCTTCGCCAGCAGGTTCTTCACATCCATCCTTACCTTCACGCCTCGCAGGGATTTGCCAAAGAGGTGTAGGTCGTCGAGCTGACGATAGAGCGTCAGTCCCATGTCCCAGTAACCCTCCACTTCGGTGCCTTCATAATGTTCATTGTTGGCCCATCGCTTGCTCATTCCCTGTCCATGGAGCGAGACATTCACCCAAGGATTCTCCCACCCCAAGGCAATACTGCCCGAGTGCAGAGGGATATAGGCTACTTGATTGCCATAATATTTGGACGAGCGATCGGTATGATTCACCACGTGCTGGTAGCTATACGACCCTTGCAGCGAGAGTTGCTGCCCCGGAGCCATCTGCCAGGTACTACGCAAAGAGGCATCCGCGCCAACGACATCAACACGTGCCATGTTCACAGTACGCCAAACGAACATATTGTAAGGAACGCCCACAATCTTGTCGGTCACCCGATTGCAATAGCCGTCCAGCGTTGCTTGAACATTCCATCCCTTATAACGTAGGAATTCGCCGTTCCCCCCATCTCCTGAAGAAGTTTTTTTCCACGTAAGCCCGATATTCAACTGTCGGGTTTTCTCAGGCTTCAGATCAGAACTTCCATAATGGAAGAAATAGTTCTCGTTGAAAGTAGGAACCCGGAAGATGTCCTTGTACGAAGCCCTGAGATAAAGCTCATCGCTGGCAGTCCCATTTCCAAAGAGCCGATAGGAAAGCGAAAGCGATGGCGAAAGCCGGCGTGCATCCTTGGCAGCCTGTCCTGCCTTGGTAGGATTGGCGCTGCCTGGCTGAGTCTCTATCTTGCGCCCCACGCTGTTGAGGTAAACCGAAGCCAGCATTCTGGCAAGAGCTACCCATCTTCCCTTCGCATATCGGACGGAGAGCGACTGCAGAATGCCATGTCGGTGAGGGCGCAAATCGGTGGCAAGGGTGCTGTTGAGCGAGTTCATCATCCAGTCGGCAGAATAATCCAGCGCCCAGCCATCATCCGGCATCCACATCAGTGCTGCCGAAGTATAATATTCCCTCTGCCAGTAGGTGGCATCATTGCGCCGATTTGCCACGAGCGTGTCCTGATAGGCAGAGCTCGCCCAGTTCATCTTGGCTTGCACCTTCAGCATCCAGCAGTCGTCGAGACTTCTGGCTTGCCATCTCGCCTGGACAAAGGCGTTGCGGTCGTGCAACTGTTCAGCAGTTACATTGGTGTAATATCTCACGATGCCTGGCAACTGCCGGTCGTTGTCATAATAGTAGATCTTTGCCCACAATTGGCTCCGGCTCAAGCCATCGGCTCGCCTGCCCATCATCCAGTGCATATTCAGTTCGCCATGCCCTGAGTTCATCCGGCTGTTGGTGCGTCGCTCATGGGTGGTATATTTACCGTTGCGCAAGAGGAAGGGATAGTCGTTTTCGGCATAGGTGTACTCACCCATCGCCTGGAGGGTGAACCTATCTGACAACCTCTGCACATAGCGCAGATAAGGCGAGACATATCCGAAGGACCCCACCTGCAACTGAGTAGAGAGGTGAGGCTGTTTGTCGATGGGAATCTCGCTCATAGTCTCGATGGCAAGCAAAGCTGCCACCGAGGCTTGCCGGGCCGAGATGAAGATGTCGTCGTTGTCACCAATGGTGAGTCGCAATGTCTGCACTTGGTCGAGCGAATAACGGGACACATCAATTTCGCCGCCCTGACATTCGCTGAGCAGCACACCATCGTAACTCACTCCCGTATGTCCCGCTCCGAATCCACGCACAGCTACCGTCTTCATTCCTCCTGCCCCACCATAGTCGCGCAGATTGATGCCTGGCATGCGGTGCAAGGCATCGGCCATATCCGTAACGCCAAGCCTTAACATATCCCCCTTGTCCAAAAGCTGAAGAGGCGATGTGCTCGTAAGTATCCGGTGCTGCCGAGCATTCACTTTTACTTCCTGCAAGTGCTCGGTACGAATGGTATCTTGCCCCATACCCACTTGTGCATACAACAATAGCAAGCCACCGAGACAAAATATCCTCAATGCCTTCATTCATTCTATCTTTTATATTATTATCTGTGTCTCCATCACGAACCCATCCCACGGGGTTGGATAGAATCATCGGAATCTCTTATCCTAAAGACACTCTTTCATCATATTGTTTCCGATGGCAACGGCAGGTCTTCTGACTTGCGTCCTCCCCGCATCTCACTCTATGTAAACATAAAAAGATGCAAAACTCATGGCAAGCGGTCTTCCCGAAAAATTGTCAGTGACCATATTGCTTGCCGCAATAAGACGCTTACAGCAGCGGGACTGTCCGGGCTTCTCACCCGATTCCCTTTTAATCACTACGCACTCATCCTGCCTGAGGCGGCAGAAGGTGGCAGCGAACCAATTTCGGGTGCAAAGGTACTATAAAAAAATGAATAAAAAGATAACTTTATCCGCTTTTTTATTCCAGCAAGGATAAAATTATCTTTTTATTCAGAGTTCAGTTTATTCTTTTACGATTTCCAGGAGTTCTGCGAAATCATCGATGATCCATTCAGCAGAGGCGAGCTGCTGGCGGGTTCCGTTGCCATAAGTCACGGCACAGGCCTTGCAGCCGGCATGATGCGCCATATCTACATCGAAGGTCATATCGCCCACCACGAGGGTTTCATCTGCCGTTCCCTTCATCTCCTGCAATGCCTTGAAGACCATATCGGATGCCGGCTTCACGTGCTTCACATCATCGCCTGCAACGATGGAAGAGAATATATCCTCCAGCTGCATCTGATGCACGTATCCATCCAGCGAGCAATGATTTCGACTGCTGGCCATACCCAATACAAACCCACAGCGATGCAACTCTCTCAGGGTTTCTATCACATGAGGAAACGGCTTTACGATCATCGTATTCTTGTTCTCCAGGAAAATCTCGCGATAGGTTGCTGCACATTCCATTCCCTCCTCAGCACTCATTCCAAAGAGCGAAACGAAGGCCTCATCCAATCGAAGACCGATGGTCTTGGCACAAGCCTCCTCCGATTTCACCTCCAGCTTTCTTGCACGCATCGTATCCTGCAGGGTCTTCACTATGAGACTCTGCGAATCGCCGATGGTTCCATCAAAATCAAAAATTATATACTTCATTATTCTTACCTTATTTGAAAACGGTCACAAAGGTACAGATAATAGCTGAAACTACAAAGCAAATTGCTCACGAATTGCCTTTATTATATTATTACGAGCCACTTCTGGCTTCATCGCCTCATCCAATGGCATTTCTTCAGGAGTAACCTGAACAACTCTATCAAATCCTGCATCCAGCATAGCCTTTCTATCGCTAACTCCGCCCGATACTAGCCATATTTTCTGATTGGTAACATGCTCAAGAATTCTTTGCGGCAGTTTCCCCATCAAGGTCTGGCGGTCGCTACGTCCCTCGCCCGTAATCACGAGATCTGCATCTAGAATGAGCGCATCAACCTCTATTTTCTCTAAAAGCAGTTCAGCCCCTGGACGAGCCTCAGCATTGAAATATTGCAGGAAAGCATAGCCCAGTCCTCCGGCCGCACCAGCCCCAGAAGCCTCACTCCTATCATATCCGAAATGCTTGGCGCTTACCTCGGCAAACTTCCTCGCCCTATCATCCAACATCTGCACCATCTTAGCATCAGCTCCCTTCTGAGGCGCAAAGACATGAGCCGCCCCATTTTCGCCGCAAAGCGAGTTGGTAACATCCGAAGCCAGCACAAAGCTGCATTCCTGTCGGATTTTCTTCCAGTCGTCGCCCATCGCCTTGAGCATTCCGATGCCGCAATCGGATGTGGCGCTGCCGCCCAAGCCCACGATGAAACGTCGCACGCCCCGGCGATAAGCATTCATTATCATCTCGCCCACGCCCCAGGAAGTAGCCTTCATCGGGTTGCGCTGTTCAGGCTCAATCAGAGCCAGTCCTGCGGTCTGCGCAATCTCGATAATCGCCGTATCATCCACGATTCCGTATTCAGCCTCAATCCATCTCATCAGCGCATCATGGGCATGAATCTTCACTCGCTCTCCCTTCATTGCCGAGAGGAAAGCATCGAGCATTCCCTCTCCCCCATCACTCATTTCCAGGGTAATGATTTCGGGAGAAGCATCATCTGCATTCCATTCCTTCACTCCCGAAGCAATCGCCTCATTTACCTCTCTGCTCGAAAGGCAGCCCTTATAAGAGTCGCAAGCAATTATTATCTTCTTATATCCAGTCCCATCCTTCAGTCTGAGGCCATCATTTTTCCTATCCATATCCTATTTATATTATATCATTCCAAGAATCATCGCCTATCAAGCGATTCCCCTTTCAGCTCGCAAAATTAGCCATTATTCCTGAAACCACAAACCTTTTTGGGAAAAACTTTCAAAAACAGATGCTTCTGATAAGAGCTGATAGAAAAAAGAGGTTAAAACATTTGGTTATTAAAAAGATTCCTCGTATTTTTGCAGTAGATTTTTCAAAGGTTTTCTAAAGGTTAAAGGCTTATGTGCAAATATGAAGAAATAGAAGGTTGGCGACTCTCGAATGGCAAGACGATTCGGGAAATCAACAATGCCGTACACGATGAGGTGGAACGAATCTATCTGGAAGCGTGGGCGAAAGGTATTTCCGTGCCTTATTTTGAAAACGGAAAAACCTATCTTGCTAATCCTGATGGAAGCGATGTAGAAGCAACTCTTGATTTTGCGACACGCGAATATACTATCATAAAACAAGTTGCAGCTCCAGGAAAGGGGAAAATGAGTTACTTACTCCATTAATTACTTCGTAACACCTCTTTTTCTATTAAGATTATGAAAAGAAGACCTGAATTTACAATTATAGCCGGTCCAAATGGAGCTAGCAAAAGTAGGCTTGGAATATTTTATTCTACAGTAAAAGCTTTTGACGGAGACCTTCTAGCAATGTCTCTTCGAAACGAACATCCTGATTGGATAGAGCGATGGATAGATGGAACTGTTATCTCTTCATTGATGAAAGAAAAAGAAGAAGCCATTTCACAAAACAAGAATTTTGCTTTCGAAACGAACTTCTCTACAGATTTGCCAGTCAATCTTGTTCAGGATTTTAAAGATGCAGGTTATAAAATCAGCCTTATCTTTTTCGGCTTATCCTCGAAAGAAGATTCTCTATCTCGTGTTATCCAAAGATACACAATGGGTGGTCATAATGTAAACCAAGACGTGATAGAATATAACTTCACGGAAGGCATCAAACGAGTAAGAGCCTCTCTACCACTTTTTGAAAACATTCTTTTCATTGATGGCACTTCCGATTTTGGCGACATTGTTGCCATTCACATCGAGAAATCAGGCAAGCATCAGATAACAGATCACCCAGCCGAGTGGTTCGACAAATACTTCAAAGAAGCATTCGATGCGCTTGTTGATGGCGAGGAAGAATAGTTCTTTTACAAGATTCTAGCAAATCATTTTATACCCAATCCCCCTCACATTGATGATTCTGATATTTTCATCGGCAGATAACTTGTGGCGGATCTTGGTGATGAAAACATGGAGACTGCGGGAATTGAAGAAGCTGTCATCGCCCCAGAGTTGCAGGAGAATATCCTTGCTCTCTACCACATTGTTCTTGCTCTCCACAAGCATGCGAAGGATTTCGGATTCACGATGTGACAATTCTGTATCCTTACCTTCCAACTGCAGAATCTGACTGGTAACATTCAGGCGATAACGACCGATGGAGAGCCACAGATCAGCAGCATCCGGATTATCAGGAGAAACATTCCCCCCTTCCT
Organism: Segatella copri; assembly: GCA_021622245.1. Lineage (GTDB taxonomy): Bacteria > Bacteroidota > Bacteroidia > Bacteroidales > Bacteroidaceae > Prevotella > Prevotella copri_J. The sequence goes on from JAJVTK010000008.1 coordinate 60,687, forward strand.
GTTCTTCAGAAAAAATATTTCCTGCAGAAACCCGATGACAAAGCGACTTGATACGGACGATGAGTTCCTGGATGGCAAACGGCTTCTTCAGATAATCATTGCCACCCAATTCAAATCCCTCTACCACATCATTCACCGCCGAACGAGCCGTGAGGAAAAGCACAGGGATACGGGAATCCGTCTTGCGGATACGGCGCACCATCTCGAAACCATCCATTTTGGGCATCATCACATCCGCAACCAGCACATCAGGCTTCTGGTCATCAAACATACGAAGCCCCTCTTCGCCATCACGCGCCGTACGCATCTCGAAGCCCTGCGCCTCCAAGGTGTCGCTCAGAATCATCGCCAAGGATGTTTCGTCTTCTACCAATAATACTTTTATCTTATTCATTGTTTCTTTTTTACTTTTTTACCTTTTTATCTTTAAGAAAATGCAGGGTAAAGCAGCTTCCTTTTCCCGGATCGCTTTCTACGGAAACAGAACCGCCCATTTTCTCCATCAGGCTCTTGACATAGAAAAGCCCGAGACCATAGCCCTTAACCGTATATTTATTGCCATCCGTCACCCGATAGAACTTGTCGAAAATATAAGGCAATTTATCGTGGTCAATACCGATTCCATTATCTGATACGGAAACCAGCACTTCATCCTCGGCTTTTTGGAAAGCCTTGATTTCTATATTCACGCTATCTTCAGAATACTTGATGGCATTGTCTATGAGATTGCTCACGATGTTTGAGAAATGCATCCGGTCGGCATGAACCATCAGATTTTCCGGTTCTACGGACAACGAAATATTCACCTTTTTATCCGTTTTTTCTCCTGATTTCACTTTCAGCTGATGCTGGGAGATTAACGGTTCAATCACCTCCTTCATTGGAACTTCCACGATATTGAGAAGCATCGATTTCCGTCGTTCCATACTCATCGACAGAATCTGTTCCACCAATCCGCTGAGCGTCTGCAACTGCTCCTGGGCGATGGTGAGATACTTGCGCGCCTTATCAGGATGCTGGAGCATTCCGTAGTTCAGCAGGGAGTCGGTGGCAGCATAGGCTACGGCTATCGGAGTCTTCAATTCGTGCGTGATATTATTGGTGAAATCACTCTTCATCTCATCAAGCGTCTTCTGCTTGAGCATCGTATGAATCAGGAACCAAAAGACGAAAGCCAGGATGAGCATGATGAAGAGCGATGTGGCAAGGATGCCTGCCATCTGGCTGAGCACAGTCATCGTAAGCGGCTCTAGGGTGAGGACATATTTCTCCTCATTCGCCTCCCCCTCATTACAAACCACATATTGGTATTGCTTGGCATTGGCGGAAGGCACATACCCCTTCGTCGTCACTTTCACCAAAATCTTCTTTCCTGCAAAAAGCTGAATCTGATGCGGAAGCGGATGAATATCGTCGCCCACCAACAAACTGTCTGAAAGCATCTTGACAACCCATGCACTGTCATAGTCATTGATGTCAGGTTTGGCGATTTCATTCAATTTGCCAAAAAGTGTTTGTTGCACCATAGTTGCCAGCTTACCCGACATCATCATCATCAATTCCTGATCCTTGTCATCTTCACTACGCTTCTCTTGCTTGGTAAAAGTTGTTTGAACAGACTGAACAATCTTTCCTCCACGAACCTTTTTCACCTTTACCTTTTGATCTATATCATCGTCTTCATCCATAGAAAAAGCAACAGTACCCGTCAGTTGTCTATGAGGCCCTTTATCATCATTGCGCAATCGTTCGATTCGCTTCTTCATCTCCATGAAGTGAGCGTACTCCATTCCACCCTTAATTTTCGCTTCAACCTCCTTTTCCTGAGATTGATAAAGCCCCACGAGCCAATAGGTCTGATATGCGAAGATGCAGACCAGAGCCGCGATGACGAGCGTAACTATGTATTTAAGATGTAACTTCATTCTTTCCTTTATTAAAGATTTTTCCAGATGAATTCAATACTCATTTTCTGAAAATCGGATAAACCTCCGTGGTATTCTTCCATCCCCATTTACCATTCTTTTGTGGCGCAAACTCTCGTCCCATCTTGGCTCCTATCCCCCAATGTTGATTGAACATCACTTCCATAAAGCCACCATAGCTGCTCTTGGGATTGAAAGGAGACATGATGACGCTTCGAGGGTCAGAGGTTTTCGTTGGAACATATTGTCCATAGAATCCCACAGTGAGCCAGTCGTTTACTTGATAAGCCATTCGTCCACCAAAAGAAGCTTTGGTGAGATTGCCAAATCCATATACTCCCGTGTTTATCTTTTCTATCCCGACATAAGGAGAAAAAACAAAACGCCCGAAATTTTGTTGATAAACAACCCCTGCAGTCTGCCTATTCATCAGTCCTGTGACTTCAATACCCGAAGAATATACCGCCATCGTACCCAAATTCGGGGAAAGAAGAGAAATATGAGGTATTGCATTCGGCGCAATCTCCAAAGGTTTTCCTTCTTCCGACATCCAAGGTGCATTCGATTCAGAGTAATAAGATTTGCCTTGAAGTACAGGAAATCCACCGAGCGAAGGACGAGAATATTCCAACGACATACCTTCCTTAGGTAAAGATGCCTTCGGAATGGAATCCAAAGAAACACTCTTCACTTCCTGTGCTTGCATTACCAATGTCCAAAAGCAAGCCATAACTGTCAATATGAATATTCTTCGTTTCTCTTTCATGCTTGCAAAAGTAATAAAAAAGAAGATAAGTAAGATACTTTTCAGGGAATTATTTCTGATTTGATAAGACTAAATAACACTTCTGATAAGACTTGATAATCAAAATTCCTTGCTGACACGAGATTTTTGCAGTACTTTTGCAACCGAAATCGGGAGGGTTCCTTCCGAAAGAACGATAAAAAGATAAGAAGAATATGAAAAGATTGGTTATATTAAGCGCTTGCCTGGCCATCAGTCTTGCCGGCTGGGCACAAGGAAACAGAAATGATACCCTGAGAATGGACAGCATCATCCATTCCCTCCCCGATGTGATGGTAAAAGGCAACCGACCTATCGTAAAGGTAAAAGGGGCGACATTGACCTATGACCTGCCTCAACTCATCAAAAACCATCCAGTGGATAATGCCTATGAAGCCATCAAGCAACTGCCTGGCGTGAGCGAACAAGATGAAGCCTTGACTCTCAACGCCCAATCCGTAACCGTGATGATAGACGGCAAGGCTACCACCATGACGAGCGAGCAGCTCTATTCGCTTCTGAAAACGATTCCTACCAGCCGCATCGCCAACGCTGAAGTTGTCTATTCAGCCCCAGCCCGCTATCAGGTAAAGGGACAGGTCATCAACCTCCTGCTGAAGCACAACACAGGCTTTCACTCCCTGCAAGGCGAGCTCTTCGGCGGCTACACCCACCAGAACCGCAACAGTTACACAGAGCGCGCCTCCTTGCTCTTCACCAACAAGAAATGGGAAATAGACATGCTCTATTCCTTCGGTCATGGCAAGAGATATTATTACTATGAAAATGAGTTTGCCCACACCTTGACTGATGGCACTTCCTATGCCTTCTCTACACATAGCGACAATATCAAACGTCATCTCAACCACAACATCCGACTGGGAATCAACTATCATCTGGCGAAAAATCATCAGCTCAGCTTTGCCTACACCTCACAACTCAATAACACGAGAGGAACGTCAGAGGATGATGGCGATTTCACATCCCTTCTCAGAATCCATGCCAAGAGTCAGTTTCACAACATCCGCCTGGATTACTCCACACCATTCGGTTTCTCGGCAGGAGCAGAATACACCTATTATAATTCACCGGATGAACAATGGCTAAAAAGCAGTCTCTACGATGAGATTTACGACATCACAAGCCAGCAGCGAATCGACAAATGGCACGCTTACCTCAAGCAGGAGCACGACTTAGGAAAAGACTGGGGCTTGAACTACGGCATCAATTACACCACATCAAGAGACAAGAGTTCGCAGGAAAACAACAACAAGTCTTCTGATGGCAACACCATTCAAAACGAAGACCAAATGAGTTTCTACGTCGGAGCCAGCAAGTCATTCGGACAAAAACTCACGATGGAAGCATCGCTCATGGAAGAATATTACCACACCCCAATCTGGAATGAGTGGAACCTCTTCCCTACACTCTCCATCACCTATCTTCCTAAGGCAGGACACGTCATCCAATTCGACTTGGATTGCGACAGAGACTACCCTACTTATTGGTCGGTGAAGAACTTCACCACCTATAATGTGGGCGGATATGGAAAGATTGTTGGAAACCCGACGTTGAAGCCATCACGAGACCTCAGCCTCTCGCTTACCTACATTCTGCACAGCAGATACGTGGCAAGTCTCTTCTTCAACAACTCGAAAGATGAATTTCGTCAGCTTCCTTACCAGAGCGACGAGAAGAAGGAGATGGAATACAAGCATGTCAACTTCGACCATGTAAACCAGGTAGGTTTGATGCTCACAGCCCCAATCAACATAGGCAATTGGTGGCAGAATCGCCTTACTTTCACTGGCGTTTATCAGAACGACAAGAATTCCCACTTCTATGATCTTCCATTCGACCGCAGCAAATGGTTCTGTCAAGCCCAGTGGAACGGTACTTTTCTCTTTGGCAAGCATGTGCTTCTCAACCTCGATGCTTCCGTTCATACCGACGCCATCCAGGGAATCATCGACATCCCAGCCTCAGGCTATCTCAACGCAGCCCTCACCTGGAAGCCTCTCAAAGACGACAAGCTCCAGCTGAAAGCCTACTGCAACGACATCTTCGAGACGGGCGACAACCATCTGCATGATACCTATCGAGGTCAGCACGTCATCAACAAAATGTACTTTGGCAGAATCATCGGCCTCTCCCTCACCTATCGTTTCGGCGGCTACAAGGCCAAGCAGCACGAAGAAGTAGATACTTCCAGATTCGGGAAGTAAAAGAAGAAAAGCTCGCCATAAACTTCAAAGTCCTGGCGAGCTTTTTCAGTTCATATTCTCTATTCAAGTTTCTTTACTTCAAAATATTGACATATCCCTTATTCTGTACCAATTCAGAATTTAAATCGATGCATTTCTGAGGAATCGGGAAGACGGTGGTGTAGCCGGAGGACTCACCCTGAAGAGGCGTACGGAGATCGTAGGCACCGGTGAATTTGCCGAAACGGATGAGATCCTGGCGACGCCATCCTTCCCATACCAGCTCCAGCAACCGCTCTTCCAGAATGTTATCGAGCGTAGCCTTTCGGCAAGGCATTCCTACACGGGCACGAATCCTATTCAATTCCTCATCACCATTCTCTCCATTCCGGACTTTTGCCTCCGCCTTCATCAATAAAGCATCTGCATAGCGGAAAAGAACAATGTCGTTACTCTGCAACTTGCCGTCCATATAAGAAGTTCTATCCACCTCATACTTCGCCATTCTCGCTCCAGCCGTCTTGACAAACTTACTATTGGTCAGGTTTTGAGCCACTTCAAAAGGCTGATACTCCAACGGCTTTCCATTATCCATCAGCAGTTCATGACCATCTACCTTTACCACTCCCGCCACAAAGTTCATCTTGCAACGGGCATCTTCATCAGCCTCGCCATAATGATTGGCTTTCATCGTAGAAATCGTAGCACAGGTACCATTCTCACTTCCCCATCCCAAGACACCGCCATGCGTATAATGGTAAGAGCGGAAGAGATAATGGAACTGGTTGGTATAGATATTCTTATCCATCGGAATCGTGAAGATATTCTCCTTCGATGTCTCATTATGCGTAGAGAAATTGAATGAATCATCCGACTCCAGGACATAGCCTTCTTCTGCCAGTTTATCACAATAATAAATGCAGGTTTCCCAGGCATTCAACTTCCTGCAGTCCGCCTTATCGCCATTACGCAAAGAGGCATCAGAAGCCGGCACAGAGAAATGAATGCCACTTCCCTTCGGACGGCTCGCATAACCCTGGGTCCAGTCATCATACATATAGATTTCTGCATTCAAAGCCAACTTCGCCAACAGAAAGTTGACTACCGGCTGGGTGATGCGACCATAATAATTGCCTTCCTTATTGCTGTGCTGGTCGGGAAGTGAAGGCAATACCTGCTGCAACTCCTGAAAGACAAACTGGAAGATAGAACTGCGATTTGTCTGACCTTGGAACAGGCTGGAATGGAGCTGTTCTGCACTGGAAAGGACCAATGGAACCCGACCGAACATGTCCATAGCATAGTAATAGAACATAGCCCGGATGGCTCTTATCTCAGCCCGATATTCCTCCTGCTGTGCGGCAGAAAGCAGGGCCGACTTGTTACTGATAATATCCAAAGACTTATTAGCCAGCACGATAACCTTATAAAGATACTTCCACGTATCATAAAGAGACTGGTCATCGGCACTCCACCGATGCTGGTACATGGCATTCCAGAGGCCACCATCATACCAGTCGCCGCCTCGAATCGGAATCATCGCCTCATCGGTGGTCAGCGTATTATAATCGTAAATGCCACGGCAGGTGCCCTGGATGCCCTCACTCTCGTTAGCTCCACCTATATAATTATAGAGAGAAGCCACGGCATTGATATAAATATCAGATGCAGAGCCATAGATGGCATCCTCGTCCAACTGATCCTTAGGATGTTCGTCCAGGCAGGATGTCATAGACAATGCCGCCAGCAGCAGAAATAAAAATCTATATCGTTTCATAACTTTCTGATTTTAGAATTGAACACTTAAACCCAATGAGAAGGTTCTGTAAACAGGATAAGTCCGCTTATCATCAATACCCATCGTACTGTTCACTACGTAGCTGTTAATCATCGGAGTCAAGCCGCTGTAACTGCTGATGGTGGCAAGATTGTTGACACTCGCCGAAACTCTGAGCGACTGCACCACACCCTTTCGGATAGGGATATCATAGCCCAGCGTGAGATTCTCTAAGTTGAGATAATCGCCCTTCTCCAGCCAATAATCAGAAACATTCTGGTCAACGATATTCTTCTCAGGAGCTCCCTTCAGCACATTATAATCCGGGAAACTCGACATATTGGTGTAGGCTAAGCCCGTACCATTGAATATCTTATGTCCGAAGGCTCCGTTCATCTGCAATGAAAGATACCAGTCGCGATAACGGAAACTGATATTGGAACCCAACGTTACCTTAGGAGTAGCCTGACCGGCAATATATCTGTCACCGCCATCACTCAAATCTATGGTTCCGTTCTTGTCCAAATCTTCGATATCATAGCGGTAATGCCCATTTCCATCTTCTATAATTCCCTTGCAATGAGGAAGATAGAATACCCCCAAAGGCTGACCAACTATCTGATAGGCCACATTGTTGTAACCACCATGCTGACCGGCACCCGACAAGGCACCCATCGCAGTAATATCGGCTGCCGACATCTGCATTCCGTCATATTCACCACTCAGCGAGAGGAGTTTGTTCTTCTGCCAAGAGAGATTCATATTGATATTCAGTTCCATGTCCTTCTTCTGGATAGGAGTGAAGGAAACGCCGACCTCCAAACCCTGGTTGCTCATAGAACCCAGGTTTGCCAACAGTTTATCATAGGCAAAAGGCGGAACCGGCACATCATAGGCATAGAGCATGTCGGTGGTCTTGGAATAGTAATATTCTGCCGTCAGAACCAGCCGGTTGTTCCACAATCCCAGATCAGCTCCGATATTCCAGGTAGCGCGGGTTTCCCACTTCAGATCAGGATTGTTATTGCTAATCATTCCCATCGTAACCGTAGGAGAACTGTTCACCGAAACAATACCATTCTGCCGCACCGTATTCAAAGTGGTATAAGAAGATATTCCGCCAAGATTACCTGAGCGTCCATAGCCCGTACGCAGTTTCAGCATGGTAATTTCCTTGAGAGAACGGAGCCATTTCTCCTGCTTCATATCCCAGGAAAGAGAGACGGATGGGAAGAAACCCCAGGTATGGTCATTGCCCACCATCGAAGAACCATCGCCACGCATGGAAGCCGAAAGACTATACTTATTATATAAGGTGTAGTCGACATTGCCCATCACAGAAGCCAGGGTCGGATCTTCGTACTTGCTGTCTGTCCCACCGAAAGGCCGTGATGCAGCAGCACCTATGTTATGGTAATACATGTCGTTGTTGGTGATTCCCTTCGCAGAAGTCCAGAATCCCGTTCGGATATCCTTCTGATATTCTGCACCCACCATTGCCTTCAGATTGTGGATTCCCCACGAATGCTGATAGTTAAACGATACATTGGCAAGCCAGTCCTCGCTCTTGAACTCCCCACGATAGAGATTGCCCTGCGCCCAAAACCAGGTAGGACAGAACTGGTTGTTCTCGTTGGAAGCATAACTGTATGCTCCGAAGGCAGAAACACTCAGAGAATTTGTCATATCATAGTTCAACTTCAGATGAGCATTGAAGTTCATGTTCTTCGTATCATTACGCTCCTTGAGCAAGGCATCGGGAGGATTCACCTGAGATGCAGCCCCATTCTTCACCCAACTGCCGTTCAGCTTATCATAAGGATAAGTAGGATTCATGGCATCGGCAGAATAGAAAAGCGTCTGACTGTCGAAGATATCATTGTTCTTGAAAGACGAACCGAACACGCCGAAATCTCCCGTCAGTTTATCGCCAAATGCCTTCTGGGTGACATCAATCTTAGCCACCAGATTACGATAGCCCTTGCTCCGAATAATCGTGTTATGGTCGATATAGCCAAAAGAAGCGCGGTAGTTGCTCTGCGGAGTGCCACCGCTGAAGGCCAGATAATGGTTCTGAATGTTTCCGGTTCGGGTAATCGCCTTGCGGAAATTGGTATCATATCCCTTATTGTTATACTCCAGCCCATACTTCTGTGCAGCAGCTATGTATTCGGCGGCATTGAGCATCTCCATACTTTTGTACATCGCCTCTATACCATAGTTTCCCTCGTAAGAAATCTGAAATCCCTTACCCGTACCCTTCTTGGTTTTTACCTGGATAACGCCCGAAGCACCACGGGAACCATAGAGTGCCGTTTCGCTGGCATTCTTCAGTACTGTAAAGCTCTCGATATCGGCGGGATAGATTGTAGCAAGCGTCGCCACATCAGAAGTAACACCATCAATAATCACCAGAGGATCATTGCCGCCCATGATAGAAGTTGTACCGCGAACCCGGACGGAGTTCAACATAGCAATACGGTCAAGACCATTGGTAGTGACGTTAACACCTGCCGTCTGTCCGCTCAAGGCATCCAGGGCATTATTGAGCACACCCTTCTTCAGAAGTTCAGGCTCCACTACACCCACCGAACCTGATAAGCGCAAGGAGTCTAGGCCTTCGATGTTCACAGACTGAGCACAGAGGGTTTGTGGTGCAAGAATCATCGCACCCATCGCATAAAATATGATTTTTAAGTTCTGTTCCATAACTATTTCATCGTTTAGTCAAGGTTCAAATCGATTTTCGATTGCAAATATAATAAAAAAGAGTGATTCAAAGTCCATTTCCTTGAAAAAACTTCAAAAAAACCGCAGGCTTAAGAGTTAAGACAGAAGAAAAGCTCGCCAAGACGTTCAAAATCTTAGCGAGCTTTCTCTTTTTATATCAGCATTTTATTTCACTTTCACTTCTATCACATTCTTCGCAGCCTCAGCACTCGAACCACCTACGAAAATCTGATATTTGCCGGGAACCACACGCATGGTATTGGTCTGGGAATCCCAACCCTCGAAACTCTGGCGAGGCAGACTGATGGTTACCTGCTGCTTCTCGCCCGCCTTCAAAGTAATGCGCTTGAAGGCTTTCAGGGTCTTGATAGGTCCCTCAGTATCATCCATTCTACGGATGTAAACCTGCGCCACTTCCGTTCCTTCCCTATTACCTTTATTAGATAAAGAGAAACTCAAGGAATAAGCCGAAGAATTCTTCACTCTTCGTTCTTCACTCTTCACTTTCTTCAATGTCGGCTTTCCATATTCATAAGATGTGTAGCTCAATCCATGACCGAATGGGAAGAGAGCCTCACCCTTGAAGTAACGGTAGGTGCGATTCTTCATCGTATAATCGAGGAAATCAGGAAGATCGGAAGTACTCTTATAGAAGGTTACCGGAAGCTTGCCCGATGGATTCACCTCGCCAAAGAGTACCTTTGCCACGGCTTCGCCACCCCGTTCGCCCGGATACCAAGCCTGAAGGATAGACTCCGCATTTTCGGTTTCAGGAACCATAGCAATGGCACTGCCCGAACAGTTGACGAACACCACTCGCTTGCCAGCCCGATGCAATATCTCCATCACCTTGCGCTGAGCCTGAGGTAACTCGATGTCGGTTCTGTCGCCACCCTTGAATCCCGGCTCGGAGACCTTCATCTCCTCACCCTCAAGACTAGGAGAAATACCGCCTACAAATACCACCACGTCAGCATCGCCAACCTCAGCCAGAAGCTGAGACTCGGTTGGCGTATAGTTCTTTACAATGTCAAACTGCATCACTGCCATATCGGTCTTCTGGAAATAATCCACCTGTATCTTCATCGGCTTTCCCGCCTTCACAGAAATTGGCTTGTTGAGCATCTGTACACGGGCACGTCCCTTCCATACATTCGCCACCGTATCGCCATCAATGATGAGTCGGTAACCATCATCGCATCCCATTCTGATATTCAAGGTTTCATCCTCTTCCGGAGTAAACACGCCCTCGTATCGGGCAGAGAAGTTGGTAAGATTCACGCCCGGTGCAAAGACGGTATTTCCGCCATTGCTCTGATTGATTGGCGACGTCATCACGGCAGTAGCCACAGGCTCGCCCTTCATCTCGGCATTGTTCCAATAAGTAGCCTTCATACCCTTGCTGCCATCAGCAGAAGTCAGGAGATTAAATCTGCTTTCAGAAACCTCATTTCTGGTCAACGTGCAGGCAGGAATATACTTGGCGTCCTTCACATATTTTCTGATGCCCTGCAGGATGGTGGTGGTAGAAGTAGGATAACCCGAATAGTTGCCCCACTGCATGATGGAATCGTTGGCATTCGGCCCCATTACGACTATCTTCATTCCTGCTGATTTCAGCGGCAGGAGATTGTTTCGGTTCTGAAGAAGCACGATGCCCTCTTCTGCCATCTTCTCTGCCAAATCCTTATGCGCCTTGCTGGCAATGACGGAAGAAGGAATCTGAGTCCACGCCACCTGCTCGTCCTGATCGAAATCGCCCAGACGGAAACGGGCTTCCAGCAGGCGCTTCAAACTCTCGTTCACCTTTTCCTCGCTGATTATTCCCATCTTCACCGCCTCAGGGAGCGAACGGTAAACGCTTCCGCACTCCACATCGGTTCCGGCACCAATCGCCTGCGCCGTAGCCTCAGCAGGAGTCTTCGCCGTACCATGTCTGCCTGGTACATAGAAGTCATTGATGGCTCCGCAATCGGAAGTTATCAGTCCCTTGAATCCCCATTCGTCACGAAGAATATGACGTTCATATCGGGCATTGCTGCAGCATGGCGCTCCGTCAATCCGCTGATAGGCGCACATCACCTCAGCCACATTTCCATCCTGCACCAGCGATTTGAAGGCGGGCAGATAAGTCTCCCACAAATCCCGCTCTGGCAAATCCTCTACATTGAAACTGTGCCTGTTCCATTCCGGACCGCTATGTACGGCAAAATGCTTGGCACAGGCCAGGAGTTTGACATATTGGGGAGATTGGGAGGATGTCGAAGCCAGAACTCCCGGAGCCGACATCGGTTTGCCATCGAAGGTCTGTCCCTGCAAACCATTCACCACGGCAAGTCCCATTCTTGTGGTCAGATAAGGATCTTCTCCATAAGTTTCCTGTCCACGTCCCCATCGTGGGTCGCGGAAGATATTGATGTTCGGAGTCCAGAAGCTCAGACTCTGGTAGCGCTTGATGTTGCCGCTTTTCTTCGCCTCCTGCGCCTTGGCTCTTGCCTCATCGCTCACGGCAGTAAACACCTTATATAATAAGGTATCGTCCCACGAAGCCGCCATGTGCATCGTGATAGGGAAAACGGTAACGAATCCGTTTCGCCCCACTCCGTGCAGCGCCTCGTTCCACCATTGAAACTGCGGAATGCCTAATCGGGCTATGGCTGGAGAAGTATCCATCATCAACTTCGTCTTCTCTTCCAGGGTAAGACGGGAAAGCAAATCATTGGCTCTAGCCTCAGCAGAAAGGTTCGGATTCTGATAAGGAAGAAGCTGCTGGGCGCTGGCAGAAAGCGACATCGCCATCAGCATCGCCATAAAAAATAGTTGTTTCTTCATTGATCTTATATTATTTATTCGATTTATGCTTTGATTTTTAAGTTGGTGACAAAGTTACACTTTTTTGTTGAGATAACCGCATCATCTGGCAGAAAAGTTTAAAATATTTATCCTTTCGTGCCAACATTACCACTTTCAGTCCGTTGGCACATAAGTTGTAAAAACAGAGAATGAAAGCTGAAGCTAAAAAATAAAGGGGTTCGGAAGAACAACGGAGTTTCGAGGCGAAAGCAAAAAAAAATAACAAGAATATTAACAAACAGAAATCCCGACGGAGCCGTAAGGAACCGAGAGGACGAGTAAAATAAAATTTGGAGGTTTTAATTATGTTGTTAGCACGTAGAAATAATGATTCTGATTGGTTGAGTAACTTCTTTGATGATACTTTATTCAATACCGAAGTAATGCCACGTATGAATGCTACTGCTCCTGCCATTAACATCAAGGAGACAGATAAGAATTACATCATGGAGGTTGCAGCTCCTGGTTTGAAGAAAGAGTGGGTTCGTGTAAACATCGATAACGATGGTAACCTGAACATCGCCATCGAGAACAAGATGGAACACAAGGATGAAGACAAGCACGAGCACTATCTGCGCCGCGAATTCTCTTACAGCAACTACCAGCAGTGTTATACGCTGCCTGAGGATGCTGATCGTGAGAAGATTTCAGCAAAGGTAGCTGATGGTATACTCGAGGTCGAGATTCCAAAGCTTACTCCTAAGGAGGAGGCTAAGACTACAAAGAACATCGAAGTCAAATAATCATCTCCCATAAATGATGGAGGCAGATTCCAAAGCAATTTGGAACCTGCCTTTTTTGTGCCCTTACCTGAACCATCGCATTTTTCATCTACCTTATTATTATGATTTTCATGGAGCAGCCAAGAGTTTTTCACCATAAATCTTTTTTCTTCCATAATTAATATGTAATTTTGCAGGCAGAAAAGCAGACATGAAAGCTTCTGCTTATAGTATTCAGAACATTTATATAAAAAACAGATGAAAAAAACAATTCCAGTAATAGGCATGGCTTGCAGCGTATGCTCTGCCAATGTAGAAAAGAAACTGCAGTCGCTAGAAGGCATCAACTCCGCCTCGGTTTCCCTGGCGAGCCGAACTGCCCTGGTAGATTATAACCCCGACATTATCTCTCTGGAAGATATGAAACGGGAAATCAGCAACGCCGGCTACGACCTCGTCATCGAAAACGACAGAAGCGTGGAGGAAATCAACCGACGTGAGTTCACACTCCTGCGCCGCCGAACCCTCGCTTCCTGGCTCTTCGCCATCCTGACGATGTGTTTCTCCATGGGCTGGATTTCCCTGGGTATGGAACAGAATATGATTTCAGATGGCGTTGCCTCGACTCATCACTCGAGTTCCTTCGCCAACCAGATTTGTCTGCTCCTGGCACTCGCCAACCTGCTCTACTGCGGCAAACAGTTTTATGTTTCCGCCTGGAAGCAGCTCCTGCATCATACGGCAAACATGGATTCGCTCGTAGCACTCAGCACCCTCATCGCCTTCCTCTTCAGCACCTTCAACACCTTCTTCGGAGAAATGGTATGGGGAGCGAGAGGCATAGAATGGCACACTTATTTCGATGCTTCCGTAATGATTATCACCTTCGTGCTGACCGGCAGATGTCTGGAAGAAAAGGCAAAGGACAGTACGGCGAGCAGCATCCGACAACTGATGGGAATGCAGCCGAAAACCGCCCGACTGGTGACTTACGAGAAGATAGAAGGCACCAACGACTACAAGATGGAGGAAGTTCCGATTTCCACCATTCAGATAGGCGACATGATAGAGGTAAGAGCCGGCGAGAAGATTCCGGTGGATGGCGTGGTTACCCAGGCAGAGAGTTTCATGACTCCCGATGCTGCCTATGTAGATGAAGCGATGATCAGCGGCGAACCGACTCCGGCGATGAAAAAGGCAGGCGACAACTTGCTGGCTGGCACCATTCCGAGTCAGGGAAAGCTCCGCATGAGAGCCAAGCAGATTGGCGAGAACACCGCCCTGGCGCACATCATCCGCATGGTTCAGGAGGCACAGGGCAGTAAGGCGCCCGTGCAGCGCATTGTGGATAAGGCGGCTCTGATTTTCGTTCCAGCCGTGGCAGCCATCGCCCTTATCACCTTTTTAACATGGTGGCTGATAGGCGGCAACGCAGCACTTCCGCAGGCCATTCTTTCAGCCGTAGCCGTATTGGTCATCGCCTGTCCATGCGCCATGGGCTTAGCCACTCCTACCGCCCTGATGGTGGGCATCGGCAAGGCGGCGCAGAAGCAGATTCTCATCAAGGACGCGTCGGCACTGGAGAATCTCCACAAGATCAACGCCCTCGTCATCGACAAGACCGGCACTCTCACCATTCCTAACCAGAACATCGATTTCACCAAGCAGGAGGATTTGGATCTGGAGACGAGAGAGACCCTCAAGCCTCATGCCCAGGAAGCGATGAAGCTGTTGCAGGAAAGGGGAATAGAGGTCTATATGATGAGTGGCGACAAGGAGGAAGCGGCTCACTACTGGGCAGAGAAAGCCGGCATCAAGCATTACCAGAGCAAGGTGCTGCCTGGCGACAAGCAGGCTTTGGTAAAGAAACTTCAGGACGAAGGCAAGCAGGTAGCGATGGTAGGCGACGGAATCAACGACACCCAGGCCCTGGCCCTTGCCAACGTGAGTATGGCGATAGGAAAGGGAACGGATGTGGCGATGGATGTGGCGCAGATTACGCTGATGAGTGACGACCTTCTGGCGATTCCGGAAGCCGTAAAACTGAGCCAGAAGACGGTTCACATGATTTGGCAGAATCTGTTCTGGGCGTTCATCTACAACATCATCTGCATCCCGTTGGCTGCCGGAGCCCTTCATATCTTCGGCATTGATTTCCAGATAACCCCAATGTGGGCAAGTGCCCTGATGGCCTTCTCCAGCGTAAGCGTAGTGCTTAATTCGCTGAGACTGAGATTGGCGTAAAATGAAAGAAAATGGCAGGTTCCTGATGCGTTAATTTGGAACCTGCCATTATTTTATCCCCTACTTAAATACACTTTTCCTATGAAAACAAGGGGCGAAAAATACACTTTTCCTATGAAAATAGGGGCTGGAAACCACACTTTTCTGAAAAAAGCTGGATTTTAGCCTTATAAAACAAGGATTTTAACCCATAAACTACCCTTTTTAGTAAAGGAGATTTTCATGGCATATTGTAAAGTACTTTTGAGGGATTGGAAAACCTTAATGACCGATAATGATCTTGCTCTTAACGACCTTATCCCCTAAATAGCCAGACTCCATTGTCAACAGAAAATCACATTACCCAAGCAAAAATGACAAGAAAGGCTGGATTGTATTTTTTCAGAGAAAGAAGGAGAAAAATACTCTTAGGAGCAAGAAAAAGTGGTTCCGATGGCACTTTTCACCCCTTCTGAAGACAGAAATAAGAGGGGGAAAAGGCAGAATGAAACGGGGAAAACGAGGAATTTCTTGATATATTTTTGTCAAGATTCTCGTAAAAAGAGCAAAAACCGGGATAGAGCGAAAAGGAATATGTACTGTTTTAGCCGTACAAAGCATGGTACTCTGCAGAAGTACTGCACAAAACTATCCCATTGATTATCATAATCTTACAAATAAACATCATCCTTTTCCGAATAACTTTCAGAAGCCTGATCCGGTCATTATCGGTCACGGTCATTTTCGGTCATTTTCGTTTTCGGGGGCGCAAATCTCCCCTATAAGTATTATATAAATATATTTATATATACTATAGACCCAAATGACCGAATCATTTTTGAAAATGACCGAAAATGACCGTGACCGAAAATGACCGCTTTCCCAACATCAAAAAACGATTTCAAAGGCAGCTTTTGCAATCAGATGCACAAACCGAAAACACTTATACCTCTACACATCAGCCACTTACGCACTATTTTTTCAACATTCTACCGGAAAAAGCTTGCTTTCTGCTTAGAATTTTTGTATCTTTGCACCGGCAATCGAAAGAACAGCCTTCTTGTGCCAAAAGTCGGCCATCTATGACGACCGAGGCTGGTCTTAATAGATGGCAGGCGCCGGTCATCAATGAAGACCACAAAATGGGCAGGAAACGGCTTTCTGGGGAATTGTGATTCAAGGAACTCTTAAACGCAGACTGAGCATGATCAACTTCAAGAACTTTCAAAACTTCAAGAAAGACTCCAGCATCACAAACAAGTGGGGAGAGTTATTTCTCCCCTTCTACCTTGCAGCAGTCGAATCCCATCTCCTTGGCTTTGTCAGGACCGAAGGTAAAGTAGATAGCTTCGCCCTCATCACAAACCTCGCCTTTGGAATTCTCCAGAGTCAGGTGGATGGTGACGATGTTGCGGCGCTGGCTGGCGATGCGGCCACGCACCGTAATCTGCGAATCGGTGGTCATCACAGGCTTCTTGTATTTCACGTTGAGCTGCATCGTAACACCCGTGGTCTGGAGTTTTCGGTTGATGACCCAGCCTGCCACTTCATCCATCAACATACTGATGATTCCGCCATGCAGGGTATTGATCCAGCCCTGGTAATTCTCACCGGGATTCCAGATGGTAAGCACATCCTCACCCTCTTCCCAAAACTCAAGATGCAATCCTACAGGATTGTTGGGGGCACAGCAAACGCAGTTGTAACCCTCCTTGTTCAAATATGGATTTAATATCTTCTTCATTTCTCTAACTGATTAAACTGATTTCTTACTGATTAAACTGTTTAAAGACCACGCAAAGGTACGAATAATATCTGATTAGGCAAAGACTTTTAAAGATATTACGGTTAATTTTCCATAATAAAAAGACAGGAATCGTGGGAATCTATAAAATTGATGTACTTTTGCAGCTTACAAAGAATCATTGGAATATGATTAGGATATAGAAAATCGTATGATTAAAACCCAGATAATAGTATGATTAAGATTTTAGTGATAGAAGACGAAAAGCGAGTGGCAGATTTATTGAAAATCGGTCTGGAGGAGAACGGATATCAGGTTTTGGTGGCTTACGATGGAGAAATGGGAAGAAGACTGTTTCAATCGAATGATTTCCAACTGATTATCTCAGACATCATCCTGCCGAAACTCAACGGTTTCGAACTCTGCCAGGAAATCAGGAAGGCGGATGAAGAAATCCCTATTCTGATGCTCACGGCTCTGGGAACCGCCGATGACAAGCTGGAAGGATTCGATGTGGGAGCCGACGACTATATGGTGAAGCCATTCGATTTCAGAGAGCTGCTGGCGAGAGTGAGAGTGCTGCTGAAAAGACGAGCCGTGGCTAAGGTTGACGTGGTGAAGGAGATTTCATACGCCGATCTGTGCATCAATCTGGAACGGCAGGAAGTAACCCGAAACGGCGAACCTATCAAGCTTTCGCCTAAGGAATACAACCTGCTGGTTTATCTGGTGGAGAATGCAGAAAAGGTTGTGAGCAGAGTGGAAATAGCCGAAAAGGTTTGGAACACCCATTTCGATACGGGCACCAACTTCATCGATGTTTATATCAACTATCTGAGAAAGAAAATGGATAAGAACTTCGATGTGAAACTGATTCATACCAAACCGGGAGTTGGATTCATCCTAACGGATAAGATGTAACGATTCCAAACAGATAAACAGACAAACCGAATAAGAATTTGAATATAATCAGATAGAGATATGAAGATCAGAACAGCCCTTACCCTCAAAAACACCTGCGTTACGGCAACCATCTTTCTGCTTTGCATGGTGCTCATTTACCTGGTCAGCGAGCACACCCGCGACCAGACTTTCTTCAGAAACCTGAAGAGCGAAGGCATTACCAAGGCCAATCTTTTCTTGGCAAGACAGGTAGATGCCAAGACCATGCAGTCGGTTTATCTGAACAACCAGAAGTTTATCAACGAGGTAGAGGTTGCCGTCTATACCACCGATTTCCACATGCTCTACCACGATGCCATCCACAACGACATCGTGAAGGAAAGCGAAGGAATGATTCAGGAAATCCTCCGGAAAAAGGAAATTGAATTCCACATCGGAAAATACCAGGGCATAGGAATGGTTTTCCAATACAAGGGAAAGGATTATATTGTTACGGCTGCCGCTTATGACGGCTACGGCTACGACAACCTTGTGGGACTGCAGGAAACCCTCATCTGTCTCTTCATCATCGGATTGTCGCTGCTCTTCATCGCCGGCTATGTTCTGGCTAGGCTCTCACTCAAACCGATTAGAAACATCGTGAACGAGGCAGAAAACATTACCGCCTCCCACATCGACCGCCGCATCCCCGTGAAAAACGAAAAAGACGAGTTGGGCGAACTGAGCATCGCCTTTAATGAACTGCTCAAGCGACTGGAGATTTCCTTCAATTCACAGAAGCAGTTTGTGAGCAACGTTTCTCACGAACTCCGCACTCCTCTGGCTGCCCTAACTGCCGAAATCGACGTTTCGCTGCAGAAAGAACGAACCAACGAGCAGTACCGGATCGCCATGCAGAACATGCAGCAGGATGCCAAGCGAATGAGCCGACTGATAGACGGTTTGCTGAACCTGGCAAAAGCGGATTACGGCAAGGAGGAAATCAGCATGCGAGAGGTTCGCCTGGATGAACTTTTGTTAGATGTAAGAGAACTCATCCTGCGGGCGCATCCGGAATACAGCATCGACCTGCTCTTCTCTAACGAGGAAGAAGATGATGACTGTCTGATTACCGTACTCGGCAATCCTTATCTGCTGAACATCGCCTTCTCGAATCTGATAGAGAACAACTGCAAGTATTCGGAGAATCATTCTTCCATCGTTCAGATTTCATTCAGAGACAAATGGAGCATCGTCCGCATGGCAGATACCGGTTTTGGAATGTCGGAAAAGGATAAGGAGAATCTCTTCACCTTATTCTATAGAGGAGAAAGAGAAGACAAGAAGGAAGTGGAAGGCTACGGCATCGGAATGACACTGGCCCATAAGATTATCCATCTGCATGATGGCAACATCACCGTGCATTCGGAGCAGGGCAAGGGAACCATCTTCGTTGTCGAAATTCCGCATATCTAAAGTTATCTTAGATATTCAGCATTCGAGTATAGAGTTATCGCCCTATATTTAAGATATTTACAGATTCTCTAATAGTTTTCTAATACCGTTCTAATTCTTTTCTAACGGCTTCTTCCACATAGTTTGCTTACCTTTGCAACCGCAAAACAATAATTCACATCAAGTAAAAGTAAAGCAATTATGTGGAAGAAGAAAAAAAACATCAGAAAAATGGCTTTCAATACCGAGACGGTACTGATGGCAGCAAAGGCACCACTCAACACGGTGCTCACTTACTTCCAGACTACCTCATTGGGACTCACCGATGAAGAAGTAGAGAAGAGACAGTCGCTCTATGGCAAGAACGAGATTGTACACGAGCAGAAGAAAAAGCCGCTCGTGATGCTTGCCAAGGCGTTTATCAATCCGTTCGTAGGTGTGCTCACCGCCCTGGTGGCCATCTCCTACGTGATGGATGTGTGGATGGCGGATCCTGGCGACCAGGACTGGACTTCCATCATCGTTGTCTCGACCATGATTATCCTGAGCACCATCCTCCGCTTCGTGCAGGAATGGAAGGCCAACCGCTCCAGCGAAGCTCTACAGAAGATGGTGACCAACACCTGCTATGTAATGCGTGTTGGCTCAAGCACCCGTGGCGGTTCGCCGGGCGATGAAATCAGCAACGAGGAACTGGTACCTGGCGACCTCATCATGCTCTCTGCCGGCGATATGATTCCTGCCGACGTCCGCATCATCGAATCCAAGGATTTGTTCGTCAGCCAATCCAGCTTGACAGGCGAATCAGATTCCATCGAGAAATTCCCGAATCTTTCTCAAGACCGCAACCATACGGGCAGCATCGTTGACCTCGATAACATCTGCTTCATGGGGTCCAACGTGGTGAGCGGTTCGGCAAAAGGCATCGTCTTCGCCACCGGCAACCACACCTATCTGGGAACCATCGCCAAGAACGTGGCGGGCCATCGTGCAGCCACGGCTTTCGACAAGGGAATCACCAAGGTGAGTCTGCTGCTCATCCGCTTCATGCTCGTAATGGTGCCTATCGTGTTCCTGGTCAACGGCATTACGAAGGGCGACTGGATGGAGGCCTTCATCTTCGCCATCTCCGTGGCCGTGGGACTGACTCCCGAGATGTTGCCGATGATCGTTACCGCCAACCTCTCGAAAGGAGCGATGGTCATGTCGCGCAAGAAAACCATCGTGAAGGACCTGAACGCCATTCAGAATTTCGGTGCCATGAACATCCTCTGTACCGACAAGACGGGAACCCTGACGCAGGACCACATCGTATTGGAGCGCCACGTAAACGTGGATGGAACCGAGGACAAGGAAAACCGCATCCTGCGCCACGCTTATTTCAACAGTTATTTCCAGACGGGACTGAAGAACCTGATGGACCGCGCCATCCTCTCGCACGTCAAGGAACTGGGACTGGAATCGCTGAGCAGCTCATATAAAAAGGTGGATGAGATTCCGTTCGATTTCACCAGAAGACGCATGTCGGTGGTGGTAGAAGACAGAAACGGCAAACGACAGATCATCACCAAGGGAGCCGTAGAAGAAATGCTGACAGTTTGCAGCTTTGCGGAATTCGATGGAAAGGTTCAGCCGTTAACTGACAGCATGCGAAGCAAGGCGCAGAGATTCGTGAAGGAGATGAATGCGCAGGGCATGAGAGTACTGGCGCTGGCGCAGAAGAGTTTCCTGAGCAAGGAGAACAACTTTGCCATCGAAGACGAGAAGGAGATGGTGCTCATAGGCTATCTCGCCTTCCTCGACCCTCCAAAGGAATCGGCTTCCCAGGCCATCAAGCAGTTGCACGAGCACGGCGTGGAAGTAAAGGTGCTTTCAGGAGACAACGAGGCGGTGGTAAAGGCGATTTCCCGACAGGTGGGAATCAATACTTCCGCTTCAGTTACGGGTCCGGAACTCGAAAACATGAGTCAGGAAGCCAAGCAGGAAGCAGTGGTAAAATGCAGCATCTTCTCTAAGCTTACCCCTATGCAGAAGTCGGAAATCATCCAGCTCCTGCAGAAGAAGAACAACACCGTGGGCTTCCTGGGCGACGGAATCAACGACGCAGCAGCCTTGCGAGAATCAGACATCGGAATCTCAGTAGATTCGGCTGTGGATATTGCCAAGGAGAGTGCCGACATCATCCTCCTGGAGAAAGACCTGATGGTTTTGGAGAACGGAGTGCTTGAAGGCAGAAAGACCTTCGGCAACATCGTGAAATACGTAAAGATGACGGCAAGTTCCAACTTCGGCAACATGTTCAGCGTGCTGGCGGCGAGTGCCTTCCTGCCTTTCCTGCCGATGCTTCCTATCCATCTGCTCATCCAAAATCTGCTCTATGATATTTCGCAAACCACCATACCTTTCGACCGTATGGACAGGGAATATCTCGCCAAGCCACGTGTGTGGGATTCGGGCGATTTGAGCCGATTCATGATCTGGATTGGACCCATCAGTTCGATATTCGATATTGCCACCTATATGGTGATGTGGTGGGTGTTCAAGTGCCAGGGTCCGGATACGGAATCCCTCTTCCAGTCGGGTTGGTTTATCGAGGGTCTGCTCTCCCAGACGCTCATCGTTCACATGATCCGCACCCGCAAGGTTCCGTTTATCCAGAGTTCAGCCTCATGGCCTGTAATGCTGATGACCTTCTCCATCATGGCTGTCGGCATCTGCATTCCGTTCACTTCATTCGGAAGTTCGATAGGCTTAACGCCTCTTCCATGGACTTACTTCCCATGGCTGGTTGGCATTCTGCTTTCTTACTGCGTATTGACGCAATGGCTTAAAACTCTTTACATCAGAGTCTTCAAGCGCTGGTTGTAACTGAGGAAAATGTTTATTGTTTGTTCCGTCTGATTACCTAGAAATAGGGATTAGACGGAACCCTAATTATTTAGAAGGAATAAAAATACCTAGAAATGGGGATAAAGAAGAAAGCCCTTTTATTTAGAAGAAATAAAAATACCGACTATTAAGTATTGCAGAATATAGAAATATCCACTACCTTTGCAGCGTGAATTAAAGAGGTGCCTGCAGGCGGCGGGCAAGCGAACAAGAAATGATACAAAAACATAAAGAATTATACAAAACATAAAGAAATGAAGAGAATTATTTTTATTATTTTAGGCTGCATCAATATCTGCCTTGCTTATGCACAGAGCTTTAACGGACAATATATTTCGGAATGGCAATGGGATATGAACAGGAACACCAATCTGGTGAATCAGCTGAGATTGGAACTGAGTGTTCCGATAGGAAAAGGAAAGGATTCGTTCGAGGCGGCTACGCTGCATGTGGCAAAGACCGTCGATGGCATTATTGATGACTGGCAGGGATTTTCTAACATAGATGCGGACAATAACTTCGCCATGCTTGCCGTGCTGGGCTACATGCACGAGTGGAATTCGGGCCATCTGTTTGTGGGTGTGAGAAACGTGAACGAGGATTTCTTCACCTCTGATGTTACGGCACTTTTCCAGAACAGTTCTGAAGGAATCTTCCCAACCGTTGCATCCAGCTATCCGATAGCCAACTATCCATATTCAGGCTTGACCCTTTACTTTGATGTAACCAAGGGAGGATGGACTTTCAGAAACAGTCTGTATAATGGCGTAGGATATAATGGCTGGAAAGCTCACGACAATCCTTTCCTGGTTCGCCCGAAGAAGGATGGAATCTTCAACATGTCGCAGTTGGAGTATGAACATAAAGGTGGAAAATATTTTGCGGGTGCTGCCGTCCATACCCGTCAATATCCGATCAACGAGGATGGCGAAATGGTTTCTGCCGATGAATCCAAGGGCAAAACAACCTGTGGCTGGTGGATTTACGGAGAGCAGAGCGTTTGGAAGGCTGGCGACAAGAACATTTCGTGCATGGTACAGTATTCCGAGAACACCAGTCATCAGAATGCCTGCTACCGATACGCAGAGTTGGGCGGCGCCTATCAGGACGAGAAGAACGAGTGCGGCTTGTCTGGCCAGTACGCCCGCTTCCAGCAGGGTTCAGAATATTCGCTGGAAGTAACCTGGAAAAGACAGCTGACAGAATCCATCTCCCTTCAGCCATCGTTCCAGTACATCAAAAACGACAATGGAGATTTCACGGCGCTCAGTGCCCGACTCTATGTCAGTTTCTAGCAATCCATTTCGGCAAGACCAGGGTGCCCATCACCAGGAAAGGGTAATAGAAGATGGCGCGCCAGAGCATGGCGGCAAGGATGGCTACCGAGGCATCGGGCAGGAAATCGTTATAATAAAGGCGGAACATCAACTCCGCCACGCCGCTTCCACCAGGCGTAGGACTCAGGATGGAAATCATCCACATCACCCATTGCCTGCACCACGCCACCAGCATGTTGCCCTGACAATGGAAGGCTACGAGAATGGCTACAACGATGGCGAATCTCGACAACCACGCCAGGGAAGTATAACCCATCAGCTGCAGCCAGAATCTTCCGCCCTCCAGCTTTGCCTCCTCCGAAGCCATCGTCATCTCCTCGGAAAACTTTTCTACCTTGGGCAGGAATCTGCGAAGGAAAGGAATCTTGCAGCATCCCTTCAATACCCAGCCCAGAATCTGGGGACGATGCAGCAACAAGAAATAGAGGATGGCTGTCCAGACAACCACAATAAGGGTGCTGACGATGAAGATAACCTGCACTCCGCCCTTAATCCATTCGTTCGTAGCATCCACTGAAATCCCCACTCCATCAGCCAAGCTGAACAAGAGATGCGATGGAACACAGAAATAGAGCAACACGCAACTGATGGCAAGAAAAGCCTCATCAGCCAGCAGGGCTGCAAACATGGTGAAGATACTTCTGCCCATAGAAACTCCCTCGCGATTGAGATAGACAAAAGCCAAACCACTTCCCCCCACCGCCGAAGGAGTGACGGCAGAAGTAAACTCGCAGAGCACATTGATGCGGAACGCCTCGGCTACGGATAACTTACGCTGGCAGAGATGACGGAAACGGAGGGTGAGCATCAGATTCTGGACGGCAAAGAGCAACACAGCCAAACCTACCCCCAGGAAAAATCTCGGAGATAGGTCTATCTTACTTAAAGCATCCACATCAAATTCACGGATCATCATTCCAGCGATTACCACCAATCCGATGGAAGCCGCCAACCATAAATGCCATTTTTTCATATTATCCCAAAATAAAACTATACCTTATTATATATATAGTAATATAACGATTAAATGGCCAATCTATTTTGTTGTCTGTCAATTAAATGTTGATATCTATCCAAAACTTATTTGAGAATCTTATAAATCGGCGAAGCCACGGGTTGTTGATTATCATCATTCGTAAACGGAACCTTCAGGATGCTGGCAATGGTAGGAGCCACCTGCTTGGTGTAGATGGTTCTGCCCCCTTCCATTTCTCCCAGATGCTGAATGTCTTTTCCGAAAGCCACCAGCCAGGTTTGGTTGCTGCCTTTGATTTCTTTACCATGTTCTGTCCAGGAAGCTTTGGAATCTACTTCGCCACGGTTGGCGTGAACGCCCAGGCTTTCTCCCCTGCCATGATCGCAGGTAATGAGAAAGGTGGTGTTGCCCTTATAAAAGGGGTCTTGCTGGCAGTATTTCCACAACTGGCGGATAAACTGGTCGTTCTGATGGGCAGCATTCAGATACTCCTGCCATTTGCCATGGTGCCCGTAATAATCGGTCTCGCAAAACTCTACGAAGAGAAGCTTGGGATGCTTCTCCATGAGGGTTTTCAAGGCACGGTTCAGAGTCACGCTATCATTTCTTACCTGTTTGCTCACCCTGTGAGGAGAGCGGAAATCCACCGGCAATTCGCTTCTGCGATAATTCAGGATATAAGGAACCACATCCCAACTCGCCACGGCATTCACCCGGTCCTTATACGCAGAACAAGCCTCAGCCAATTCCAGAACCGAGCGGTTGGGGTTATACTGCTTGCGGTTGTCGAAGATGTGCTCATCATCGGTTACGCCACAGAGCATCTCGCTGTAGCCGGCATAGGATTTCCAGATGCCGTTTGCCACCTCCATCTTCGATTTCCGGTTGCGGTTGCCAATCATGCAGCCCTTCTTCCTGCCCATCTCCCAAAGAAACGGCATCAGACTGTCGCGCCTGGCACCCTCAAACACCTCCTGCCATCTCAAACCATCAATGGCAATCACTACCACACGCGCCTCCTCCTTCTTGCTATCCTTGCCATACACGGCGAGCAGGAACAACAAGGGAAGAAGCAGCAACAATGGAATCATTTTCTTCTTCATAAGCCCGGTTCTCCTTTCTATGATAATAAGTATCGTAAGCGTTTTCTATGGCGGCGATGATGCGGCTTTCAGCATGATTCTCCCACATTCTGAACTCCACATCCTCCTCGTAATCACGGGCGAAAGCCTTCAGTTTATCGATGTCGAAATCCTCGCTCACCACGCCTGCCATCTCTCTTTCCGCATCCATCGCATTGCATTCCTGCTCTACATGAGCCGGAATCAGCATGCAAGGCTTGCCCATATAGAGCGCCTCGCAGACGCTTTCGAATCCGGCGGTGGTGGCGAATGCCTTGCAGCCAGCCATCATCTTGAGGAACTTCTCATCGTTGATGCGATGGAAGGTGAGCGTATCATCTACCTTCAGTTCTTCGGGCGCATCTGGCTTGTCCCAGAAGAAATGAAGCTGGGTATGGGGATGCTTCTCGTGCCACGCCTTTACATCCTCGGCAAAGCCGGCATTCAGCATGTAGCCCATGATGTAGTCGCCATGATGGCGGATGATGGTCTTGGCTTCCTGGCGGAGCAACGGTGGAACCACCTTGATGCCATGCACCGGCTCATCCTCGTATTCACGGATGGAGAATGCCAACTTGGCTGTGGCTCCAATACAAGTGATACGGGTAAAGAATTTCAATAAGGATTCTGGTACAGGATACTTTCCAGGCATCTGGAAAGAAGAATGGAGGAAGAGGTACTGGTGACCGATGCAAACCTCAGGAATACCGAAACAGAAGAGAGAACAGGTAATGCCGCACAACACCTCGTAGAAATTGATGATGATGTCGGCTCCGCTCTTCTGGATATTCTTCCGTATCAAATGGATACTTGAAAGATAGTTGGGAACCAAGAGCGTATTGTAAGCCAGGGAGCGCAGGAGATTGAACTTGCGGTTGTCCTTAGACGGCAAGAAATTCGGACTGTCAAAAACCTCGATAGGAGTACCTATCTTATTCTGGAAGAACTCAGGAATCACCCTGTTCTTGCTCTTGCCCACTAAAACCTTTACTACTTCATGGCCCTCGTGCAGAAGCATCTGCTTAAGTGCCAACGCCTGGGTGAGATGACCTCTACCCTCTCCTTGAATTACAAAAATTACCTTCATTTTTCTTTATACATCTTTAAACATCTGATATTTTGCTGGCGAAGCGGCAGATGCTGATCATCGCCCCTTTCCGAGTGCAAAAGTATAAGTTTCATATTTCAAAGATGTTAGAGAAAAATGAAGATAGGGTTAAAACTTAGAATATCGGCTGACCTACGCAACCATTTGGTGCCTGCACATGAAGCAGGGCGGCGATGGTTGGCACAATATCGGTCATGAATGTCTGCTTGGTGGTGGCACCGTGCTGAATGCCCCAACCCATGAAAACCAAAGGAATGTGGGTGTCGTATGGATTCCACTCACCATGGTCGGTTCCCTTCATGCCGTAGGCATAGAAATTCGGCTTCAGTACGATGGCCACATCACCGCTACGCTCACGGTTGTAACCATTCACGATACGCATCTTCACATCCTCAGGAATACTCTCGGTCATCGTTTTCTCCATATCGCAGGCGTACTGCACGCAACTGTCTTCCTTTAAAACATCCACCACACTCTGCTTGATTTTGGCGAAATCCAACTTGTTTTCCTTGATGATGTTTCGATTGAAGAACACCTGATAGTTCATCACGGTCTTCACCAGATCACCCACGTTAGGATACTCCTGAGCCAGGGTTTGATTCAGTTTCTTAGCCATCGCATCACCATCCCAACTGCCCGCAGGAATGCGGCGGTCTTGCAGGAAACGGGCATTGTTCATCGCTCCATGATCGGCACTCAGGAAAACCAGATAGTTGCCCTTGCCCACCTTCTCATCAAGATAAGAAAGGAAATCGGCTATCGCCTTGTCAAGTCGCAGATAAGTATCCTCGGTCTCTACCGCATGAGTTCCCACCTGATGACCGATATAATCGGTACTAGAACAGCTTACTGCCAGCAAGTCGGTTTCATTATCTGCACCCAACTGCTCTCCGTCTATCGCCGCCTTCGCCAAATCTATCGTCAGCGAATTACCGAAAGGAGTCTTGCGGATAATACTATAACCATATTTCTTATAAAGGGCTGGGAGATTGAGCGGCAGCGTAGCCTTCACGCCCTTGCGGATTCCATCCTCATACTCGTTCTCATCTTCCGTACTCTCGATGTAAGTATTCTTAGGATAGAGCGTGCTCCATTTTTCCGAAAGATAACGCTCTGGCAGATGCTGGTTGTTGAAAGCCTCTACCCACTTTGGCAACTGGTTCATATAATAAGAA
Source organism: Segatella copri (assembly GCA_021622245.1). GTDB lineage: Bacteria > Bacteroidota > Bacteroidia > Bacteroidales > Bacteroidaceae > Prevotella > Prevotella copri_J. Next base: position 88,592 of record JAJVTK010000008.1, read on the forward strand.
CTGGTGATGAACTTTCCACTCTCATCATCAAACCAATAGGCGCCATTCGGATTATGTCCGGCAGGAAGAATGGAAGCACGGTCTTTTAAAGCCACACCCACCACCTTGGCTCTGCCGTTGGATACAATCTTCATCTCATCGCCGAGGGTAGTAACCCACAGATTTCTAGGCGACATCAAGCCCGCCTTGCTGTTGGCCCCCACCGGTTTCACGGTTTCATCATCCGTGCAATACACCTTCTTGCCATTCTTCACGAAGTTGTTTCCGGCGATTCCGTGGATAGATGGAACACTACCGGTATAGAGACAAGTATGCCCGATGGCTGTAACCGATGGAACATACGGAATACGTGTGTTTTCGCAAGAGAAGCCCTCGTTGAGCAATCGCTTGAATCCACCTTCTCCATAGCGCTTCTGATAGCGATAGAGATAATCCCATCGCATTTGGTCAACCACGATGCCCACTACCAGTTTGGGGCGCTGAACGTTAGAAACATTCACCTGTTGGGCAGCAGCAGAGCCACATCCCAGAAATGCCAACGCAATAAAACTAAATACCTTATTCATTTCTTTCTTCAAAAATACTGTAATGCTTTTTACCGCTGCAAAGGTATTTAAAGGATGTTACTGTCGTGTTACAAACAGATGAAAGAAGAGTGAAAGCATTGTCTTTTGCAAAAAGATTTAAAAAATGAGCCTAAACAAGACAAGGTAACGATATTTTGTTTATATTTGCAGTATCATTGCAAAATAAAAAGATTACGATATGAAAAGACTACTCGTATCCATCGCCTTTCTGCTCCCTGGTATGGGAATGATGGCGCAGACTCAGGTAACGACTGCCGAAGGTATTCTCGAAGGAAAAGACCTCTCAGGCATCACAGTATTCAAGGGTATTCCGTTCGCTGCCCCTCCGGTAGGAAATCTCCGCTGGAAGGCTCCGCAGCCTGTACAGAAATGGCAGGGCGTACGCGAGGCCAAGGAGTTCGGACCGAACCCGATGCAGGAACCCATCTTCGGTGATATGAACTTCGGTACGAAGACCAACAGCGAGGATTGCCTCTACCTTAATATATGGACACCGGCAAAGACCATGAAGGAGCATCTGCCGGTACTCATTTATTTCAACGGCGGAGGACTGATGGCGGGTAGCGGAAGCGAACCTCGATATGCGGGCGATGCGATGGCACGCAAGGGCATCATCTCCATCACAGCCAACTATCGTGAGGGCATCTTCGGATTCTTCGCCCACCCACAGCTCTCTAAGGAAACATCCTACAAGGGTTCCGGCAACTATGGATTCATGGACCAGGTGGCTGCCATCCAGTGGGTGAAGGATAACATCGAGGCTTTCGGCGGCGATCCTGACCGCATCACCATCGTAGGCGAATCGGCAGGCTCCATGTCGGTCAGTGCTCTGATGGCATCCCCTCTCTGCCAGGGACTCTTTGCCCAGGCAATGGGTTCCAGCGGTTCGGTGATGGGATTCAAGAAGGTGGCTACACAGAAGGAAGCCGAGGAGAAAGGAGTGCAGCTTGCCCAGAAAATAGCCGAGAAGATGGGTAAGAAAAACGGCAAGAAGGTGGGAAAGAAGGTTGGAATGAAGAACCTCAACGAACTTCGTGCCCTCCCTGCCGAGGAACTGATGAAGCTGGCGGGCGTAAGAACGATTCCGGTCTATAATATCGACGGATATTTCATGAAAGAACAGCCTGTAGAAGTATTTGCCAAGGGCGAGCAGACCAAGGTGCCTCTGCTTATCGGCGGTAACAACCAGGAGATGACTCCAGCAGCCGTACTGATGGGAAAGCAGCCAACCGTTGAGAATATGAAAGCGGGTGCCAAGGCTACTTTTGGAGAAGAGAACATCGATGAACTCTTCCGCCTCTACGGCATCAACAGCGATAAGGATGTATTGGAACAGCCGGGCGTGAATCTGGCTTCGGATATCTTCCTGGATTACTCTACATGGAAGTGGGGCAACATGCATAAACTGACCGGCGGACAGCCAGTTTATCGCTACCGCTATTGTCATCCTCGTCCTGCAATGGCCATCAAGGGCAAGGTGGCAGCATTGGCTGGCGGCGTGATAGATGCCAAGGAAGATGCGGCTCCTGCGCCACAGGACAAGGGTGCAGTCCACTCTGCCGACATCGAATATGCGATGGGTACATTGCCAACCAACCACGTGTTCAACTGGCAGCCGGAGGATTATATGATCAGCGACATCTTCAGCCAGTATTACGTCAATTTCGTAAAGACCGGCAATCCGAATGGTCTGGGTCTGCCTGAGTGGCCATCCACCAACGGCAAGGCTGTAGCCCCTGTGCTTCAGATAGACGTGAATACCGTCGTAAAAACTGATGCCCAGATGGAGAAGCGCTATGATTTCATAGACAAACTGTTTTGGAAGAAGAAATAATTCTCTCATTACATTGAATCAATCGGAATACAGATTTCATTGAATAAACCAGAAATAGAGATGTTTCAGAAATTCATTATCAACAGAGACGGAGTACTGAAGTTCGGGCGTGTCTACCTGCACCATGACATGCTGTCACCCGGCGAGCAATGCACCTACGGGGGCGGTTTGTGGAAGATAGATGAAGGCAGAGGCGCCATCGTGCTCTACGGCAGAAGTTTCGACTTCGGCCCTCCCGATTTCGACTTTGTGAAACAGATAGACTGGACGGGCTTGGGCGGCACCCCTCGCCCGCTCTTCTATCTGCCTCATTGGCCTAGCGAAGAAGAGATTGTGCCAATCATCATCAATTAAGAAAATAGTATAATATTCTATAATTTTCTGTGTAAAACTTGCGGATAACAGAATAAAACACTATTTTTGCGAAGAGAAATCCTTCTCGGGGAAAGTGCTCTCTAAGAGAAGAGATTCCGTAAATAAGTAACAATTAAAAAGCAGTATAGTATGAAAAAGAAATTAGTTTTGACAGCAGCCGTCATCGCTGCATTATCAGTTGTCTCCTGCAATGGCAAGAAGACAAATAGCCAGGGGGCTGACCAGGATAGCCTCAGTTATGCTGAAAATGATTCGCTCAATTCCAACGATGTCATTCTCGATTCCATCGCCGGCACCTATGAGGGTACTCTCCCTGCTGCCGACTGTCCGGGCATCAAGACCGTTTTGACGCTCAACGCCGACAGCACCTACCAGTACTCAGCCGACTATCTGGAGCGCAAAGATGGTCACGACGAAGCGAGCGGTATCTTCAAGGTATTGGCTAACAACGTAGTGGAAATCACCCGTCCATCGAGCGGCGAGACATCTTACTACAAGGTAAAGGATGCCAACAGCCTCATCATGACCGATTCGCTGGGCAATGAGCCTGAAGGCGCCATGGCTAAGCACTATGTGCTGACTAAGAAAAAGTAAAAAGGTAAAAGGGTAAAAAGGTAAAAAAAGCCTTACCCCTTTTCGCCCCCGTTCCCAGCGATTCCATCGCTGGTCCCCCTAAAAAAAGGTAAAAGGAGCCTAGCTTAACATTCCGCTAGGCTCTTTTTACCTTTTTACTTTTTTACCTTTTTACCTTTAAAAGCCCTTTCACGTTAAATTCAATTAAGTTTTGCCCCGGAACTACCGCTATTCCAGATATTTTTCCTAATTTTGCGCCCACGTTTCTAACAGATGATATGAATATAATAAATACTAAATAGATTAAGGAAAAAGAAAATGGAACATGTTTTTACTGAATCGATGTTTTTGGTGGGATTCGTGATTTTCATCGCCGCCATACTCGTATTAGACATGCTGGTCATCGACCGAAAGGCGCATGTGGTCTCCATCAAGGAGGCGGGATCATGGACGGCTGTCTGGATTATTCTCGCTCTCGCCTTCGCCGTATTCATCTATTTTCATGGTGACATGGTGCACGGCATCGAGAACTTCGACGACCTGAAGCTGATAGCCTCACGCTATGCTTCGCATCTCAAACTGGACCCGAACGACTATGAGGGGAGCCTGCAGCAATACCGACACTATATGACCATCTCCTACATATCGGGTTATCTGATAGAGAAGACGCTCTCGGTAGATAACCTCTTCGTGATGATGATGATCTTCACCTCGTTCGGAGTGGATAAGAAAGATTACCAGCACGTGCTGAACTGGGGTATCCTGGGAGCCATCGTGCTGCGCTTCGTCTTCATCTTTGCAGGTGCTGCGCTCATCAGCCGGTTCGCCTGGATATTGCTCATCTTCGGTGGATTCCTGGTTTACAGCGGTGCCAAGATGTTCCTCAACAGGAACAAGAAGGAGGAAATCAACGCCCTGGAGCATCCGGTAGTGAAGTTCATGCAGAAGCGCCTGCATCTGGGTCCGCTGGTGATGACGGTGGTGTTCATCGAGTTCTGTGACCTGATTTTCGCCTTCGACAGTATCCCAGCCGTATTCTCGGTATCGCTCGACCCGTTCGTGGTGTTCTTCTCCAACATCTTCGCCATTCTGGGCTTGCGTGCCCTCTTCTTCCTGCTGGCAGCGATAGCCGATAAGTTCCGCTATCTGAAGGTGGGTGTAAGTGTGCTGCTGGTGTTCATCGGTGTGAAGATGCTCATCCACGATTTCTTCGAGATTGATGCAGTCAGTTCGCTGGTATTCATCATCCTCGTACTGCTCGTCAGCATCGGGGCTTCGGTGGTGATTCCGCAGAAACAGGAAGCGTTGGAAAATATGAAATAAGCAAACCATTCGTAAAGGAGATTATCATCAGTTAATCTCCTTCCAGGAAAACATAAAAAGGGCGATTGTTATTCCCTACGCAAGGGATAAGCAATCGCCCTTATCTTTTATGAACTCAGTTTAGAAAGAAGAGCAAATGAATTGGCTTTCCCTTCGGCCGCCGAACGTTGTTTCTTCACTCTTCCCTCTTCACTCTATTTACTTCCAAGGATTCTCTGTTGGGTAAGGCAGGCTAGCTGGCTGGTTGTAAGCGATATCCTTGATGCCGAGATACTTGAATACCTCGAACAAGGTCTTACCTACGTGAGAGAATGCTACGGCTCCGTGGTGTGGATAACCCTTCTGAATCAATACATGACGATAGAAGCGGCCCATCTCGTTGATGGCGAAGATACCGATACCACCGAATGAACGGGTAGGAACATCGAGAACCTCACCCTCTGCGATGTAGCTGCGGAGGTTGCCCTCAGAATCGCACTGCAGACGGTAGAATGTGATGTCAGAAGCTGCGATATCACCCTCCAAAGTACCACGGGTGAAGTCTGGTTTACCACCATTCTCCAACAAACGGTTCTGGATGAGCTGATACTTAATCTTACGGCTAGAGCACATCTTGCACTGTGGAGTGTTACCGCAGTGGAAGCCCATGAAGGTATCAGTCAACTTATAATCATACTTGCCCTTGATGTCCTCATCATAGATATACTGAGGAACTGAGTTGTTGATATCGAGCAATGTAACGGTATCGTCAGAAGCACACATACCGATGTACTCAGAGAGTGCACCATAGATATCTACCTCGCAAGCTACAGGAATGCCACGGCTAACGAGACGGCTGTTTACATAGCAAGGCTCGAAACCGAACTGGCTTGGGAATGCAGGCCAGCACTTGTCTGCGAATGCTACATACTGGCGAGAACCCTTGTGAGCCTCTGCCCAGTCGAGCAATGTCAACTCAAACTGTGCCATTCTGCGGCTGAGGTCAGGATAGTAGCAGCCTTCGCCCATCTCCTTGGCCATATCAGCGCAAACCTCATCGATACGTGGGTCGTTCTCGTGCTCCTTGTAAGCTACGAGAAGGTCGAGCTCTGAGTTCTCCTCAATCTCAACACCGAGTTCGTACAAGCCCTTGATAGGAGCGTTGCAAGCGAAGAAGTCCTGTGGACGTGGACCGAAGGTGATAATCTTCAAGCCCTTCAAACCGATGATAACGCGAGCTACTGGTACGAAGTCCTGAATCATCTTAGCTACGTCCTCTGCTGTACCTACAGGATACTCTGGGATGTAACCCTTTAGGTGGCGCATGCCGAGGTTGTAAGAGCAGTTGAGCATACCGCAGTAAGCGTCACCACGACCGTTGATCATGTCGCCGTCACCCTCTGCAGCTGCAACAAACATACAAGGACCATCGAAGTTCTTTGCAATCAAAGTCTCAGGAGTCTCAGGACCGAAGTTACCGAGGAATACAACCAAAGCGTTGCAGCCCTGCTCTTTCACTTCGCCCAAAGCCTTGAGCATATCTTTCTCGTTCTCAACTGTAGTCTGGCAGTTGAAAATTTCACCCTTGTACTCTTTTACGATGTTCTCACGGCGCTGAGTAGAAAGCGCGATTGGAAAACAGTCACGGCTAACGGCAATAATACCGAGCTTTACTTGTGGAATGTTGTTGCTTACCATAATTTTAGTTTATTACTTAAGTTTTTGTATAAATTGCTTATATTTATTGATTCTTTTCTAATTTGTTTGGCTGACAATTATTCATTGTTCCGAGCACAAAGGTACAAATATATTTTGTATCACCAAGCGTTTTAAGGAATTTTTAATTCAAAAAAATGGCGCAAAATCGAAATTCTGCGCCAAATGTAACATATGATAAAGTTCTTGATACATTTCATACATGTCTCTATTATCATCTGATACCCCTTTTCTGCCTTAACATCTTCTTTAATATCTTCGCAGCGGGCGGTACCGGATGGTGTAAATCTGATTGAAGTACTCCTTCCAGCTGTTCGGCTCCTTGTCATCATCACGCACGATGCGGATGCCATAGAATCGGGTACCCGTCTCCTTGTATTCCCGGAATCTCGACAACAGCTGCTGTGGCGGATCTGGAATCAGGAAGTCGGTAATCCAAAGCACATCGGCATTCACGTAATGGAGTCCGTCGTTGTCGAGAAGGTCGAACATCTGGGTCATCATCTTCTTTGCCGATGTTCCGCCTCCGATAAATGGAAGGTGGGTTGTGGTAGGCTGCCGCCGGATGCCTCGCCCGGTATGCGCCTGTCCATCTCCGTCGGACGGAGCTGCATCTGCTTCGGCTGATTCCATCATAGTGATTCCTATTCTCTTCAGGCGCTCTGCCTTGCGCTTCGCCATCAGGTCGATGGCACGGGTACTGACGGAGAAATCTATCAGGAAGCAGTCTCGCTCCAGATCTTCTGCCGTTTCTTCCAGCAGAGAGATGAGTGTTGAGGATATCCTTTCAGGCGTGCCATACATGCTGGCTGAGGTGTCCAGGCAGACAATCATCGGACCCTTGCGGGAGGCATGGGTAAAGCCCAGTTTGCGGGATGGTTTCGACATTTCGCTCTTATAACGGAAGGTCTGGAGTCTTCGCGTGCGATACTTATATATAAAGAGGCCCTCCATATCTTCATCGCTGTACTGTGCCAGTTCAAGCGGGAGAAGGGAGTTGAGATCATCGCCCACGGTAATGCCCTCAATATCGCTACCCGCTGAATGCTCCATCTTCATCTCTACGCCCGATGCGATGGTGAGCCGGTCTTTGCCGTTAGCATCGGCTACTCGTCCCATCTTCGCCACAATTTCCTTGATTTCGGGATATTTATCCTGAATCTTCACCTGGTTCAGACGGCGTTCAAACTCCGTTTCAGTCCATCCGTTCGTCATCAGTTCCCAGGCTTGTACGGCGCGCTGTTCCGAAACGCCCTTCGTCTTCATGTTGCGGGTTATCTGGTCCATCATGCGCACCAGTCCTGTTTCGAAGTTGTTCTGGCGGAGCGAGATGAAGTCCTTCAGCTTGTTCAATACCTGATGGTCGATGCAGACCTTCCAGTCTCTTACCAGCCTTTCCCAGTTTTCGGGTTTCGAAGCCCCGTCTCCAGTCATCAGCTTGAGGAAGAAAGGCTTATCGAACCCATCTTCAGCATGTTCCTGTTCCAGCTGGTCGAGCAAGGGGAGCCACACCTGTTCATCCATCCGCTTGAAGGGAGCCCAATCGAGCACATCATCAGCCCGATGACTCTCGGTCCAGGCACGCTGGCGCTGGAACCGCATGTGATGGACGCATTCCACGATGAATTTTCCCACGCTATCATAGAACACCTTGCTCTTAATCTTGCTGTTCACCACCTGTCGCACGAATTTCTGCACCTCTTCTCCAGTTTCTTCTATGGTTACTTTCAGGGTAAAGAGATGAATGAGATAATCCTTCAGCGGTTCTTCCTTCAAATTCCAAGGCATGGCGATGCCTGTCGGATCAGGAATCTTCACCTGTCCCGACTTGCAGAAGTCATCCAGCATCTTCAAGTAATACTGTGCCTCCGCCAAATCCTTGTTATTCTGGTATTTCATAGGAGTAAATCCTTATTTTTTCTCCATCAGATATTCTGCGAAGATTCTTGCAGCACTCTCTACTTTGGCTGCGCAAGGGCGAGACTTGTAATATTCTGCCGTTCTTGCCGAAGCCACATAGCTGGACTGCGCTTTCTCGTGGCCCTTCAAACCGAGGATTTCGGCACAGATGATACTGCCGTTCTGCTCCTTCGATTTGGCGAGCAAATCCTGCACTACCTTATAGCATGCCGACTTGCCCTCGCGGTCATCCCCCTCGGTCTGTCCACAATCCAAGCCAACGAGCACCACGATGCCCGAAACAGCACCACACATCATTCTCATTCTGCCTACTCCACCACCGAAGCCGGCACCAATGCGCTTCGCCATCTCATCATCAAGACCATATAAATCGGCAAAGGCAGCCACTACCGACTGGCAGCAGCCATAGCCCTGCATAAAGTTATCCACCGCCTGGTGAACACGCGCCTCCAACTCTGGAGTCAATATTTTCTGTTCATTCATCATGTTTAGATTCTTCTATATATAATAATGTAATAGGAGGCGATTAAACCTCATAAAGTTTCATCGTATCCTGACGGGTAAACGCCAGCTCCTTATAGAAATCGCGGAGATAAGCCGATATTTCCGCCTTATCATCAGCAGATGCGAAGAGATTCTCGCCCAACTGCCTTTCCAGCGAGCTCAAGCCATCCGAAAGGTTTTCTATCTCTCCCTCGTAATCCCTTCCATCCTCCGGATTCCTGCGTACACGATGATACTTAATATCCTCAGCAAGCGCATTCTTCATCTCCACGAGTTTATCTGCAAAAGGAGAAAAGAGGGCACGGATCACGATGTTTCGGATAGCATCCCGCTCTTCCGGCTCCTGCCACAGACAATGGTAGATAGGAAGCAAATCGCAGATATCTACCTCTTCCCTATCCTGCATGAAGGCAGAAGTGCGAAGCAGGCGGACGATATTCTTCCATCGGCGGTCACTCACATAGATGTTTCTGCGCTCGGCAGCCTCATCCACATTCACGGCTCTCAGAGATTTACGGATAGCGGAAATTGCATCGAGCACCTCGATTTTCACGCCAATCTTATCGATACGCTCCGTCCATCCTGCATACTCCTCAGCAGTAATAGCATTTGAATTCGCTTTTCCTTCGGCCGCCGAACTTTGTTTTTTCACTCCTCGTTCTTCACTCTTCACTTCCAGCAGCATCGCCCGGAAATTCTTCTCCAGCTTAATCGGTCGGCTTTCTATTCTGATAACGAATCGGTCCCAGAGCGCCTCCAGTCCTTCTCCCTTAGCCGGCAACTCATTGCTTGCAGCCACGAGAAGCTTCAGAGGAAGATGCATTTCCCGATTGCCGTTTCTGAAGATTTTCTCGTTAATCACCGTAAGGAGCGTGTTCTGGATAGCAGGTCCCGCCTTCCAGATTTCATCCAGGAAAACCACATCGGCAGTAGGCAGATAACCCTCCACCGCACGCTCGTAAGTATCCGAAGTCTTCAGCTTCTGAATGCTCACCGGACCGAAGATTTCATCGGGTGTAGAGAATCGCGACATCAGATACTCAAAGCTCTGAGCATCCCTGAACGCCGTCTTCAACTGTCTGGCTACCATACTCTTTGCCACACCCGGAGGTCCCAGCAGGATGATACTCTCACCTGCCAGAGCAGCCAGGAGCGAGAGCGATATCTCCGTCTCCTTCTCATAAATGCCCCGGTTCATCTCACCGAGTAATTGTTTGAATCTTTCAAGCATATTCTTACTTTCCTATTCAGAATCGTATAAAGACGAAAAGAAGTTAAGAGATAAAATTCATTATCCCTTAACTTCCTCATATTCTTTTATATAAATAAGGTATGGCTTACTTTACGTTGCCCACCTTAATCAAGTACTCAGCAATCTGAACAGCGTTCAGGGCAGCACCCTTACGAATCTGGTCGCCAGTCAACCACAATGTGTTACCATTGTCATCAGCCAGATCCTTGCGGATACGACCTACATATACATCGTCCTTGCCGGCGCTCTCCAATGGCATTGGATAAACGTAGTTCTGGGCATCATCCTTTACAGTTACGCCTGGAGCAGCCTCCAAAGCCTTGCGGATGTCCTCTACTGCCAATGGCTTCTCTGTCTCGAACCAAACACTCTCTGAGTGAGAACGGAGTGAAGAAACGCGAACGCAGGTAGCACTGGTGCGAACATCAGAGTGCATAATCTTGCGGGTCTCGTTATACATCTTCATCTCCTCCTTGGTGTAATCGTTAGGAGTCATCTTGTCAATCTGTGGAATGACATTGTATGCCAACTGATGAGGGAACTTATTGATATGCTCAGTCTTACCGGTCTCGATGATATCCTTATACTGCTGCTCAAGTTCAGCCATGGCAGCAGCACCAGCACCCGAAGCACTCTGGTAAGAAGAGATATGAATCTTCTTGATATGGCTCAAGTCATCGATAGGCTTCAACACTACTACCATCATGATGGTGGTACAGTTAGGGTTGGCGATGATGTTGCGAGGGCGGTTCAGGGCATCCTCAGCATTTACCTCAGGCACAACCAGAGGCACGTCGTCGCACATACGGAATGCGCTAGAGTTATCAATCATCACGGCACCATACTTGGTGATAGTCTCGGCAAACTCCTCTGAAGTGCCGCCACCAGCAGATGTGAAAGCAATATCGACATCTTTAAAGTCATCGTTATGCTGCAAAAGTTTGACCTCATAGTCCTTTCCCTTGAAGTTGTATTTTCGTCCGGCAGAACGCTCAGAACCAAACAACACCAAATCATCCATAGGGAAATTTCTCTCAGCAAGGATACGCAGGAATTCCTGTCCTACTGCGCCACTTGCACCAACAATTGCTACTTTCATAATCGAATCTTTTAATTTATAAAGTTGTTATAAGTGTAAACTGTGGAAGAGAAAGCCAGCCTCCTTATCATCTTCATGATTCCTCATTTTCTGATAGCCGGGAACCGCTTATTTTCTCAAATCCGCTGCAAAGTTAAGACTTTTTCTACAATATCAAGCATAAATTCCCAAAAATTATTGCTTTTTGCTGCAAATTTATCATTTTTGCTTACTTTTCTGCAAGAATATGCAGAAAAATGGAGAAAAATAGTTGCTATTGCGTTTGGCAGTTCAAAAGAAGAATGCAAGCATCCTCATAAAAAATATCAGGAAATCTCTCCTTGGATTATATTCAAGGCACGATAGAGTGCTGGAAAATTGAATTATCTTTCTTGATGAGTCATAATCATCCTCAAAGAGTTCTTGCAATCCTCGCACAACCCATGTTTCATGTAGAAGGTATTCTTGCCATGGGCATCCTGCATCAGGCACTTTAAATCATCCTTCTTACAATGCGGCAAACCACGAGAATGCAGGAATTCATGGATTGTTACTTTCCATAAGTCATCCTTTCGTTTCAATCGGAAGGTTGAAACCACACAGGCGTCACCTGGCCGGAAACTCAATCCCATGATTCCATAGTTGTATTGTCCATGAATAGAAGTAGAGATGTCTCGATGCGTCAAACCTATCGTAACGATTTCATCATTACCTCCATGCTCTTCATGCAACATTTTCAGGATCCCCCCAGCCCAATACCTGTTTCTTGGTTTGTAGAGACATGAATCAGGTATTTCTTTCTTGTCTCCAACAAATACAGATGCCTCCACCCAAGCCTTTGGTTTCGTATTGAAAATGATACCCAACTGCTTCACGAGTTCTTCTCTCAACTGTTCTGCCTCCTGATGTGAGAAATTTCCCAAAGGTTTTAACTCAATTACATAACCCAATGGAGGATCTGCAGGGAGGCTGTCTCCCATGATTTCATTGCCATGGCTCTGATTTCCATTGGAACAACCTGCAAAAAACAGGATTGAGATTCCAACTATAAACAGCAATAACTTCTTCATAGAATATTCTTTTTATTTGTATTTTGCATAAATCAATACCGGTCTTCTCCTAGAAGATTCCTTGTATATCTGCATCACTTTCTCTACGCAGCTCCTTGATACAGTAAAGCAACCACGGCTCTCTGTTCCCAGCGGAATATACTTCTTTTCACCAGAGAATCTTGTCACCTTGCCAGCAGAATGGATCAGGATGCCACGGGCTTCTGCCAGATAATTGCTCTTGTCGAGCCCTCGAAGGCGAACGCAGTTTTTGAACTTCATTCCACCTTTTCCTATCATGACATATCTTCCAAGACTCGTGCATTCACTTCCAGGGTTATTACTGAACTTTGGTTGGGCTGCTGTATTTCCCTTACCACTTCCATGCATGCAATAGCTACTCATTACTCTTTTGCCACGCTGCAAGTCATAGATAAAGAATCTCTTCTTGCCAGATGGTTTGGAGAAATCCACGAGGATATAGTAATCCGTACTGTATCCCCATCTGTCGCAATAATCCCTTACTTGCGTCAGATTCTCACAATCCACCTGATGGTACCACTCTTTAGCATCCACCGTATTCTTAAAAAGCGGTTTTGTGAACCTATTATAAATAGGTGGAACGAAAAGAACACCGATGACAAGCAGAACCAGTATTCCCAATATAATCAATAACTTCTTCATAATAATGCAAAAGTAGAAAAAAATAAGCAAGTAATGATGCTATCCATACGTGGATTGTATCAAATACTCGCTTATGTGTATGAAATCATCAAGGCTTATAGCATCAAATCCTTGATGGTTGTACCATTCATGAATCTGCTTAAATCTACCCTTTCTCCAATACCATGCAAATGTCCGGTTTCTGAATACTGCCAGATATTGCACTTTCCTCTGCCGTCGATAGAGGGTTGTCGGGAGTTATAATTGGCGATGAAGAGATAATAACGATTGAACTTCGCCCCCATCTCCTTATTATAGAAGCTCTCGTTGCTATAGATGACAGGATACTTGCCATAATGTTTCTTCACTAAATCAGCAAACACCTGTATGCTATCCTGCAGCTGTCGTCCCTTCCATCTTCCCTGGATGCCTTTCTCCTCCACATCCAATACAGGAATCAAGTCCTGCTCGCCCTTCTTCACCATCTTTTGGAAATCCCGAAACTGAGCTGTTGCTGAAGAGCCGGCAGACATCAGATGATAAGATCCCACCTTCAACCCATATTTACGAGCCAGTCTGATATTTCGGCGATAATACCGATCCACATATCCTTTACCATGTGTAGCCCTGATATAAACGAACTTGATTCGCTTGTTCTTCGCTATTTCCTTCCACTTGATAACTCCATTGTGTTTCGATACATCAATGCCGTCATATCCGCCACGAGTATAAGGTTGCCCTTTCAATCTATCAACGAACACATCAGAATAAGATGAAGCAATGCCCAACCATCGCTTCACCTTATATGGCGACACCACATACATAATCCCCAGGCCAACACCAGCCAAAACAACCAGGCAGCCTAAGGAAACCAAAGTATATTTTAATCCTTTTTTCATTACATTTTATTTTTTAGTTGTTTTCAGGGGGACAAAGATAGTGAATTTATCCGAAACGGCATAGAAAGTTGGGGGATAAATGTATGAAATGGGGGTCTGAAAGTACGAAACTCAAATTCTTTAGGATTATTCATAAGAAAAGCGAAAAAAACTTTGGTACTTTCAAATATTAATCGTAATTTTGCAACAAATTAGAGTATCAAAAATTAAGGAGGATTATTATATGACTAAAATAATGTCAAACTCAAAAGAACGACTAAACGATAAAGCCCAACGCTTTTTCGAGGATAGCTGTACCGTTCAAGAACCAACAGTAGCCTATCGCCACGATTATGCAACAGAGGCTCATAACGAAACCGAAGAATATCCTTTTATGGCATCATGCAATAATGACGAGTTGGTGAATCATGTCTTAGCTCGTGAAGAAGAATATGCAAGAACAGGCAACGCTGTTGACTTTCTAGAAATGATGGCTGATTTCAAAAACGAATTCGAATGGTAAAGATACGAGTATTTAATCTTTTACCACTTCATCACCACCATATTCCCATCAAACTTACCCCACATTACGGGATGTTGACGATTCCCTGATGCTTCTACTACACCTTGATGCACGAAGTTATAGATTTCCTTAGCAGTGATAACTCTATCCTTGTTTGTATCAGCACCTCCTCGCAAGCCTCGTTCCAAAAACACAGTAAACAGGCTGTTCTTGAAACCTGTCTGTCTCGGAGTTTCTAAGGATTTCTCCGTTGAACGGGAAGAGAGGAAGAACATCACATTCTCTTTGGAATAGTTAGTATTCCTCTTATTCGTATTTCTCATTTTCCCTGCAAAGCAAGCATCCACGAAAATCATTTTCTGCTGAGCTTTACTCTGCTTCATTATGCTCAATACGGAAGAGTAATACAAGAATCCATCGTAACACACCAATCCACCAGGCACACCATGACCACTAAAGTAAAGGATAATAGCATCTGATGGCGAAGCCTTGGCGAATGTATTACGCATTGCAGTACATACCTTTTTGATAGTAACGTCTGAATTGACAAAGCAATCAACCGTTGCATTACCATTCTTGGTAAAGATACCCGATATGGTCATGGCATCATTCGCACTTACCCGAAGGTCGTTCTGACGGCCGGGATAATCGGCGATACCAACACACACGATATAGGTTCTTGCTTGCAAAAACAAAATGCTAAACAAAAACATGGCTATTATGGATAAAATTCGTTTCATGACAAACTCATTATTATTAGCGAGCAGAATGATAAAATAACAATCCTGCCCGCTATTCTTGCTAATTACAAACAGGTCTTATTGAACACAGAGTCTGAATTGGCTCATACGTTAAATCAGAATCTTCTTCATTAAAATAAAGATAATAGGCATTCACGTGATGAGCTTTGCTAGAACTCCAATAATATTCAAATGATTTTTTCTATTTTAACCTAAATACAACAGGTACACTATATCTTACTCGCACGCACTCTCCATTTTGCTTACCCGGAATCCATTTAGGCATAGATCCTACTACACGCATAGCTTCTCCGTCTAGAGTTGGGTTTGCAGATTTAGCAACTTTCACATGAGAAATGCCTCCATCATTTTCAACCACAAAGCTGATAATCACTCTACCTTGAACACCATTTCCCTGTGCATCAACCGGGTATTGAATATTATTGCCAAGATACTGCATCAAGGCACTTTGTCCTCCAGGAAATGAAGGCATCTCTTCAACGACATCATATACTTTTTCCTGCGATTCTTGGGTTGTATTATAGTTCTGCTGTTCGTCATTTACATCTTGTTCAGCACCTTGCTTTTGAACATTTTCCTCTACAGTTGTTTCAATATTTGGTGCTGTTTTTTCTATTGCCTCATTATTTCCTTGACATTTCATGAAAGTATAAACACAACCAATTACGAAAACAGCCAGTAGCACAAGAATGATTCTTCTAGAATTTGATGTATTGTCTTCTTCATCGATATATTTCACATTTTCTTCCTTCTTTGGAGCAACTATCGTCTGTTCATGAGTATCATCAATATTGCCAGAAAGCTTTTGCGGCAACACTTGTGTTTCCTCTTGATTAGTCAATACTTCTGAGGCGATAGTAGGCATCATACTATTCATCAACTTCAAAAATTCAGATACAGTCTGCACTCTATCCTTTTTTCGAGGATTCACACCTTGCTCTATAGCGTGCCAAACAGTATCAGAAACATTCATAGGCTTTTCTCCTATTCCCTCATTTAAGACAATACTAGCTTCAGGAGGATTCTTTCCTGTAAGCAAATAGAATAAAGTTGCAGCAAGTCCATAAACATCTGTTGCAGGAGAAAAATCCTGCAAATTCTGTTGGTACTGTTCCAAAGGAGCATAGCCGGCACTAATACCTACGGGAGTAGAACTAGTTTGATGTCCTTCTTCAGTATAGCCTTTTGAGATTCCAAAATCAATAAGCATAGCACCACCTTTGTCATCAAGCAGGATGTTGCTTGGCTTTACATCATAATGACAAATATGCTTTTGGTGCATATATTCCAATGCCGAACCTATTTGTTGGATATACTTAATGGCTATTGCCTCATCCAAAGCACCATGCTGCTTCACATAATCAGCCAATGAGCCACCACTCAAATATTGCATCACATAATAGACCGTATCATTTTCCTCAAACACATCTACTACTTTAACGATATGAGGATGATTCATCTGTGCAAGGTTCTTTGCTTCCTTAACAAACTTCTTGCGATATAACTCTACTACGGCACAACTTCCCTGAGAAGGAACGGTTATCTTCCCCGTCCCTTCCTCACGCTCACAAGTGTCCTTCATAAAGAACTCCTTGATTGCCACAGGTACATCGACCTCCATATTACCCAAAGATCCAGAGACGGTTTCTTTCATTATTGCCTTATAGGTAATACCGAAACCTCCTTGTCCTAGGACCTTTTCTAATCTGTATTTGCCATTGAAGAGAATGGCGTTATTGTGTAGTTGTTTCATAACTTCTTATTTTTAACTGTCCATATTGGTATCCTATAACCAGGAAACAGATATACCGCATTTATATAGGGAGCACTTGGGTATGGAACAAAAACAGCTTTTGGTTTGTCGCTATTATATACTTGCCAAAAATATGCCGTCTTAGTATCTTTCAACTCAGCAAAAGTTTTATAACCATGCCCTTTAAATACAATTGAATTTCCATTAGGACCAAGTACTATATGAACATAGTTATCGTCTTTATCGTACTTTATACTGATTTCACAATACTCTCGAAGTTCATCAACTTGCTCTTTTGTCGGAATATCATAATTCAGAGCTTCAGAATATGGTAAGAACAGCACCTCATCCCCATCTTTTACATAATCCGAAGCCCATAATGTTCCACTCGGAAGTCCCAAGTCAACATACTCCACGCCTTCCGTTACAGAATCTTTAACGACCTTATTATAGCCATCTTGATAGCCTGCATTGTAACCTGCCATATAAGCTTCAGCTACAACTTGGCGTAACGCTTCAGTCACCTTTCCCTCAGCGTATTCTTTTGCTTTATCTATATTACTCATTACATTTCTATTATTTCGTCTAATTTTTCTTTTTCTATTATAGCCATAAGTTCATAATCACCTACAACATCTTCTTTTATTTTGTTTTGCAATTCATCCAAAGCTATACACCGATAAAGGCGTTTAATGTCAAAATCAGCATCATAAAATTTCCCATTATCATAGTGAGGAACAATGTTATCAACATAAACCCCACACGTATCTATGTCATTTTTGTTTTCAACAACAATAACGATATTATTTCTATCTACTTTAGAAAAGTCAAAGTTATCCTTAATTCGCCATTCACGAAGCCATTGGAAATCATGTTTTTGTATATCCAATTCCTCACAAAGCCAATGAATGTTTTCCCCTATATCAAACTTGTCTAAAAAATCACAGTATATAACTGGACGTGCTCCAAATTCCTCGATCAACATATCACGTTTAAATCCTATACCAAACTTTCCCAACATAGGCTTTTTGTTTTTTGCCATATAATCCAACATTGGCACCATCATACATAATGGGGCTTCTGTAAAACATACATAGTTATGTTTAGGAGATTTCAAACACAGTTCTCCTAAAATTACCCACAAAGTATCTATACTATCTGTAAAATGAAACAGATAGGGAGATAAATCCAAACGCATATTTCTCAATTTCTCACTCGGATTATTCATGTTTCCTCTATTATTTTAATCTAACACTACACCAATCTTATCATATTATTTTCTAAACAAAAATCTACTATCTGGCGAATATTTGAAATACAAAAAAAGCCTTTACGCATTGAACCATAATGACATAAGGTGTAAAGAAAATACATTCTTAAAAACATAAGAAAAACACTTCTAAACATATATGTATTATTTGGTACTATATTTTTTTCAGAATTCCAATCATAGATAGTCAAGGACTCTGAAAATCCATAACACTGTATCTGCTTTATATAATAACCTTTACCTTTATAGTAATACTTTTTCTTGTCATATCCCCCTTCTAATGTGAAAGAAATATAACTACATTCCGTTAAGGACATTCTATTTACCGCATCTATATATGCTTGAAATTCATCAGAGTATATGTATTTCAAATCTTGTTTATAAACTTCAATATACTTAGAACAATTCAACAAGCCTGTAATTCCTTTATAAAGGAGCAGCTCATCGCTAAAACTCTCTTCTACAACTGTAACTTTTCCATTTATATGAAATTCATATTTTGACTTGGACGAAAACAATGAAGAGAAACCTGTTGGAACAACTTCCGCCCACCAAGAATTAACAATATTCTTTATTTGATATTTATTATATATAGCTGACATAACTTAATCTCCTATTTTTTCAATTTTATTATGAGTTACTACATATGGAGTTATTTTGGATATGATTCCTTTTTCAATCAAACCCTCAGTTGTTATTTCTGAAATATCACTCAGTTCACTCCAATATTTAGAACACAAGGAATCGGCCGTTGAAGTTCTGTCTCTCATTCCGTATTTTCTTCCATTTAGTAAGAAAAACAAATCTTCATAAAAACTTGAATCATGCCATTCCACCTTATCAACCTCTAAATCCAACAGATATACTTGACAGGAAGAAGTTGGATTAGGAGCATAAGTACTAGCCCAATGAAATATGCGCTCTTCCAATTTATCATCATTTGGAAAAACAAACAATGAGTTTTTCCTACCAAGCATCTCTAGACACTCACGTTTCCTAATATCCTCCAATAAAGATTCAGCTTTTGCTCGTCCTTCTGAATATTTACGCTCAAATTTTGATGTGGTAATTATCTCACCAACTTTCACTGAAATATCTGCCTTTATAATTCTACAAACATCCATATAACTACTTTTTTACTCCAAGCTTTGGTTGCCCTTACATCATTTTAGAAATTTTTCAACCGTTTCAAAACAATTAAACTTCACAACCAAAATTAAAATTAACACTATTACTATACGACTTACCCAAGAAAGTACTATCATTTGATTACTTATTCTTGGCATATATTTCAAATATGGATTTTGCGGATTATTTTTACAATAAGAATCTAATCGTTTTTTGACAAATAACATATGAATGCTACCACGGTCTGTTTCTTGGAATGGATTAGGAAGAATAAATGGCGCAAATATAAAAATAGACAATATTACTGACATTATAATGCTTAAGTATAAATCTTCTTCCCCATTAATCATCTTTTTATTTTCAAAGTAACATCTATAAAACAATCCTATTAAAGCTGTAAAAATCAACACATGTATAATTATCTCACAAAAAGAGACTTCAGATACTATTTCTTGAAACTTTAATATACCTTTAGCAGATTGTGACACAGTACTCTCTATCAACTGCGTCTCCTCACCTTCACTAACAGAATTAGCACAAGATTGATGTGAACTAAACGCTTTTGTCTCTTCATTGTTAGAAATTGCAACAGAAGCCTGTTGCAAGATACGTCTTATCTCACCATAATTCTCCGGTCTCTTCAATCTATTCACTTGCATCATCCAAACCACCAATTTCTTCATTTCCTCAGAGACATTAGACATTGGGAGGGCAAGATGCTTGTCCTCTGTCTCGTCTTCAGAAAGGTCAGAAACTGATGGTGGGTCTTGATTGGTGAGCAACTTATACACGGTAGCACCAAGGGCATAGAAGTCTGTCCATGATCCGAACTTATCATAGCTCTGCGCCATCTGCTCACTAGGGGCATAGCCATTCGTATAACTGATGCCAGTGCTCATCGTGGCACCACCTACCGTACTCTGCTGCTTACTTGCACCAAAATCTATCAACTTGACTACATCATGACTATCCACCATGATATTGGCAGGCTTGATATCAAGATGGAACATACCTTCGTTATGAATCGCCTCAAGACCATCCAGTATCTGATTCAAGTAATTGCAAACCTCAGACTCTGCCAAAGGTGCATTGGTACGCTTCAAACGTGCAGATAAATTTTCTCCATCCACATAATCCATCACATAATACGCAGTACCATTCTCCTCAAAAAGGTCATAGACCTTGACAATATGAGGATTACTGAGACTACGAAGACGGCGAGCTTCTTTCTTGAACTTCTCTCGCTGTTGCTCAAAACTATTGGTATTCTCGGCATTGCTTACGCTAATGGTAGTGCTATTACCATCACGCTGACACACACCTTTAACAAAGAACTCTTTGATGGCATAAGTCTCATCAAACTCGATGTTCTTTGCTAAATAGGTGTTACCGAAGCCACCTGAAGCCAAGTAGCTTTCTATCTTGTAAGTTCCGTGTAGGATGGTTCCTACTTGGAGCATATTTTGATTATTAATTTCGTTCATTTTGGGTTGTATCTTGGTTTATAGAATCTTGTATTGTTGTATCAGGCTTTAACTTTTGCTCTTTCACGGTCACCATAGAATCCTCATAAAGAGAATCCAGCAAAGCTGCCTCTGTTTTATGCTTGCTATAATAGCCATAACCAGCCATGCCAACAGCAGCTAATACCACTAAGGCAACAAAGGCCATGAAGAGAGATTTCTTTCTTTTCTGCTTATTCTCCATCGCAACTATCACACTATCAGGAACAGGCGGTGGTGTACCAGCAGGCTTAACGACTTCAACATCAGGAGAAGCACTCACTTCTTCCACATCAGGCCTGATATTCAAAGCATTACATTTCGCCGTAGGCTCTTCATTCACAAGGCTCACATCAGCCTCTTCATGACTCACCTCTTTGATATGCACAATATAAGCTGAATGATTATCTTTATTGTCTGATGTTTCAGAAATCAGCATCTGTCGCTTCTCTTCATCACGAACATTCGCAGCAAAGACATCCAACAGTTCCTCATCCTCCATCTGTTCCAACATGCCGTCAGAACAAATATAGAAGTAATCACCTGGCTGAATATCTGGAATATGGATAACATCAGGTTTTGGATGATTTCTGTCTCCAGCTATCATCGCACGGGTGATGACATTTTTCTGTGGAAATGTCTTCATCTCCTCATAGGTCAACTCACCAGCCTGATAAAGATCATACACCAGGGAATGGTCACGACTCTTATATAATATGGTATGCGAAGATGGACGGAGATGGTATATTCTACTATCTCCAATGTGGGCTGCCGTACATCCATTACCATGAAAATACAGTAAAGTTAAAGTTGTTCCCATCTGACGGGTATCTCCCGCAATAGCCAGTTTATCCAGCTCTTCGTAGGCATACGCCAAAGCATCAGACAGCAACTTATCTTCCAAGCCTTCAGAAGCAACAGCATGCTGTAACAAAAACGAAGAAAGACTTTTGCAAATACTTTGGCTTGCCACCTCGCCATGCTCATGTCCACCCATACCATCACAGAGCAAAAACAAGCGGTCATTCTCCGTTGCTTTGCCCTCTATTGGATAGATGCTATCTTCCTGGTTCGCCCTTTTACCCAACTCATGGATAGCTAAAGGCTGATATATCTTGATTCTCATTGTTAGCTTTATTTTTGATGATAAACAACGGTTGTGTTACCCATCTTGATGATACTTCCTTCTGTCAAGACGAGCTGGTCACCCTCGTTCAATAATTGTCCATTCACATAACTGGCATTTTTATTATGGTAGTTAGACACCACCACCCGAACCTTGTCCGTAGAAGCCTTAATTACCTGGATGGCAAGATGCTGACGGCTCATATATCTATCATCAGTAGCTATCTGTACAGTTGCCTGCGAAGTAGTAGCCTTGCGACCTATCACATTATTGCCGAAACCTAACGGATACTTCTGACCACCATAGAGCAAATAAC
Source organism: Segatella copri (assembly GCA_021622245.1). Taxonomy (GTDB): domain Bacteria; phylum Bacteroidota; class Bacteroidia; order Bacteroidales; family Bacteroidaceae; genus Prevotella; species Prevotella copri_J. The sequence continues at coordinate 110,702 of JAJVTK010000008.1, forward strand.
CAGGAGTAACCTCTTCTTTCTTGCCTGCAAGGATTGTTTCATCAGATTGAGAAGAAGAAGAGGAATACCCCACGTAACAAGTTTCTCCATTATCCCGATTCACATACTGAGTCTCACCATTGCTGTTACCAACATATTCTGTTTCCCCAAAAGATTGCGGAGTTGCAGCATGTTGCTGTGAGAACATCACTCTCAGCTGAGTTTTACATTGAGGACAAGTAATCACCTTAACCGCTTCGTTTTGAGAATTTCTCACGTCAAGCAATACACCGCAACTCGGACATTTGATTCTTTTAATTTCCATTGCTACCATCTATTTTAATCAATGTTTATGCCATCTGAATATCAGCATCAGACATATAGTCTGGCATATCAGGAGCAACATCAGGATTCTCTAAGGATGCTGTTTGGAGATTTGGATCAGCAGAATCATCAACTCCGGCATCAGCGAAATCACTACCACTTGGAGTAATCACTTGTCCTGTATGCAAATCAACTGCTTCCCCAACGTCAATACTTCCATTGCCATTGGCATCACAAATCGCAACATCAGGATTTCCATCTTGATCAAAATCTACCACACTCACTTCCTGACCATCCACGTCGAAGACACCCACTGTAGCCATGGAGCCATCAGCAAGCTGAACTTCACCCGCATTAACCAAATGAACATCTGCATTTTGGTCATCAGCCACCTGCACATCACTTGCCTGATGCAAATTTGCATCATTGTGAGCAACAGATACATCCTGGTCTGCATGAGAAGAATGAGATACCACAGCAACATCTTCAGTTTGATGAGGAGCAGCATTCATTTCTTCTGCACGTACTTCTGGCTTTACAGCCTGAGCATAGTCGTTCTTTTCTGCATCTGTCATGTTGTTCCACTCGTCCTCGGTATAAGTACTATAGATATTGCCATGCCAATGGAAAGCGCCACCAGGACCAACTTCGGCTCTAGCGGCATCGAATGCCTCCTTAAAGCTTTGCTCATCATGACTCTCAGCTACCTTGATAGAGGCATTATCATTAGCTGCAGCAGCATCTTGCGATGGATTCTCCCCTTCCGGTTTTGTATCGGGAGTTTCTTCTGTATTTACTGCAAAGGCATCTGTGGCATACATAGCACTTGCACCTAACAAGATACCAGCAGCTCCACTTACCGCTACTTTCTTCCAAGTTGCCTTATCAGCAGCGTTCTGAGTTTTATCTTTACTTTCCTGTCTTACTTCAGGATGTGTATTATCGAAATACAATGTTTCTTCATTCTGTGCCATAATCATACGTTTTAAAATTATAACTGGTGCAAATATAGTGAAATAATAAATAGATAGGTGCTAATTCTGTGCTCATTACACAAAACCTATCTTCTATTGTACAAAATCACTTTTTAATTTTAGCCTTGCAATAAGGACAAGCCTCATTCTGCATCAAAACTTCATAAGACTGAAAACCCAGGAAGTGATGACAATGAGGGCAAACATAATGCTGCTGAAACTCTTCTGTCAACTGCTTCTGCCTTAATGGTCCCTTAGAAGAATCCTTATATGCTTTTACAGTAAAGCCTACAGAAATCAAAATACCAAAGAGATACAAGCCTATATAAAGAGGAGTTTCTCTAAATTCAGGGAAAATGATACTCAAAGCGATGGCTCCCATAGTAATCAAACCAGTAATGCCACGAAGAGAATTAAACTTGCGGTCAGCAATTTGCTGATCAAGTTTATGTTCATCATATTCTTCCCAAACACGCTGCAATGGACGAAAATCTACCATTTGAGGAACAAAACTCTTTATCCAATCCCAACTAACCAAAAATTTGCTTGGACCAAGTTCTATTTTATCCTTTTCCATGATAGTCTTTGCCATTATTTCCACTCCATTGACAAAAGTAACATTCTGAGGTTTTAGATTCGTAATTCTATAAGAACCATCCGGATTAATGGTCAAACTACAATGTTGACGGCTCACAGTCATAGGAACACTTCCAGCAACCCCAAAAGTCTTGGATTGTTGTCCCATTGTTATTCTCAATTGAGATGTAGCAGCATCACGTCCAATGATTAATTCCATAAAATTCTTTGCTTGATTAGTTTATTTTTTAGTTATGAGTAAATCCTTCATTTGCTTCAAGGCTTCCTTTGAAATACCCAAAGCAAATGCAAAATGCTCATAATCGGATAATATCAATTGTTGCTTTTGCGTATTAACCTGATAGATGTAGCCTGTGTTGATGATAAAGCGCTTACCCACTCGCATAAAAATACTCTTGCAATCTACAAGATGCTCGGCCAAATACTTCTCCATCTGAGTCAAATTCAGACAAACAACAGCCTTCAGCTTGTTAATAGTAACAATCTGTGTATAATTGCCATCTCCTTCGAAATAAACAATTTTGGAAACATCCAATCTTAAGAGTTCCGTCTTTGTATTGAATACGATAAATTGACTATCCATATTTACCATTTACATCGCTGACTTGTTCCCAGAAGTAGCTATCAGTCATTAAGTTTTCAATGAAAAAGCGTGGGACTATTGCTTATTACCGGATAGAGGTTGTGGAAGGACCCGTCAGCAAGTAATAATGCAATAGCCCACGCCATAGAGTATATTAACATCTTCTTCCATAGAGAAAAAGATACAATAATCCTTAGACGTGAGCATCATTGCCTATTTATCGTTAGCAGACTTTGAAACTTCCACATTTCTATCGCAAGATAACGTTCAATACGCTCATTCATTCGAGTCTTCATCGCAGCCGTTCTTTTCCGTCTGCTCCAACTCTGACCGCAAAAGTAAGCATTATTCCTGATACTGCCAAACTTTTAGCGATGTTTTTTATCCCGAAGGACAAAAAAGGCATTGAACGCTGTCATTGCCGAGAGAAAAATACTTCCACATTTCTATTCCATGGCAACAATTCAATGCCCTATACCTATATACCATCCCTTACGAAAAGGTAAACAACCAGTTACGATTATTTTTTAGTTATTGAACTTTCGCATGTGGCTTAAGTACGGGCTGAAGGCCCAAAAGCTCCTAGCCCAGGGCATCGCCCTGGGTATGATGGCAATCAGCAAGGCGCCCTGTAAGGGCAAAAGCCTTATGTTTTGCCTGGAGTTTTAAAGCTTTTGCCCTTACAGGGCGACAGGTTTGCGTCCGTAATTACCCAGGGCGATGCCCTGGGCTAGGGGCTTCTGCCCTTTCAGGGCGTGTGGAGCTTACATGCGAAACTTGAATTAGTTATCGTTCCTTTTCTCATATTCACCGAGAAATTACCAAGAGATGTCTTGACTTTATAAACGCCATTCTTTGATGATACCAGCTTTGCCGATATTCCCATAAAGTTGACGCCGCCGTCCTTCTTCTCTATGGTGTACTTTCCGAAAGGAGTAGCTACGGTGATGTGGTGCTTGGTGTTCTCAACTACACCATACACAGTGCCAGATGGAGCCTGCTTTACCTGCTCGGCTATGCTCTTTACGGCATTTGCCACATCGGTGTTGTTGCTCTTTGCAAAACTGGTTGTGGTGGCAGCTACTACCATCATCAACGAAATCATAATCTTCTTCATACCTTATTATATATAAAAAGGGTTATACTTCATTTTCTTCGTTCCACGATTCTTTCTTTTCTATCGCTTCCCGATTACGAGTACAAAAGTAAGAAGATTATTTCTATCCGCCAAATATCCAAACTTGGCTTGTATGAAATGCCATTCTGAATGTACCAAATGACAAAAATGTAGATTCTAACTTAAAAGTGTACCAGCCCTAATAATAAAAAGGATGACTCATAAGTCTAAATTATAGTTGGCGCATAACAGTTGACCTACGCATACACATCACCTGTTGTGCAAGCGCATATCAGCTGTTATGCAAGCGCACAACAGCTGTTGTGCGACCGGAAATACTAACTAACTCAAAAACATATACTATCTTATCTAACAACTTATACTATGTTTTCCAACAACATATCAGTAACATTCCAACAAAAAAGGGTGAATCATTAACTTATGACACACCCTCTTTGCTAAATCAGACACACAACTAATCTTACCTTATAATATTATAAACAAACTCATAATCTCCATTCTTCAGCCACGCAGGAATATCTTCTCCATTTTCCATAAGGCCTTCAACATGAAACTCCAGACTTTCCCTTGCTTCTTTTTGCAAAGCTTCAAAGGTTGGTGCTGTAAAAACCACCGCTCCCGGAACATTACTACCAAGAGAACCGCCATAATTCTTGTCGCACCACGCAACATTAACAATAATCTTTTCCATCATACAATATAACGTTAGAAATATTCTTTTCAATTGCGTATTAGCTATTCTTTTAAACTGTTAATCTTAGCACAAACACTCTGCACATGGTCAAGTCCATATAACATTGCACGAGAATCTATTCCCATCCAAGAAAATAAAGTCTGAATCTTTTGATATTCATTGACAATGTAACTTGTGTCAATTTCTGATGCATGGAGTCTGAAACAGATTGGTTCATGGTGCGCTATTCTGTTTCTCAAGCTATTCACCTTGTCAAGTTCATTAAATATGTAGGCATTGTTGTATTGAACAGCAGCCGAAGAACGAGGCTTATTCGGGAAAGCCCTTAACAGACATTGACCTGTTGCACGATACTGTAGAGAGGAATACATGTACTTCCATACACCAAATTCCATTTCTGCAATCAGTTTAGAATGTGAGTATATGCCTTGTCTATCCAATCGGTTGCATGCTTTTTCTATAATTTTTCTTGTCTCGTTCATACGACCATTGGAGAATATTCCATTGGCTTGAACAGAATTTTTCAGCCAGTTTTCTCCTAAAGTAGGTACTAAAAGGCTATCTATGGCATTACGCAGTGCCACCTCAAAGCAACTAACTATCGTAAACATCTCCTGCGATAAGCGCAAATTGTAGCGATACAAAGCCATAGCCTTGCGAGTGTCACCATTCGCTGCATCCTTATATCTCTGCATTCGTTTGGCAGACAAGATTCGTTCAAATTCTAAATATTCCATAAAAATTCGATCATTTACTTGGTTGTAACAAGAAAAAACACTATCTTTGTAGCGTTGATTCCCGGTAGCCTCTGATTCGTCAAGCTATCGGGTCTTGTTTTTTATATAATTTACCTACAACAAATCTTTATTTTATCGTATTGCATAGATTCCATCTCGTTCTATTCTAGATTTAAAGAAAGGATTCATGTTTTTGTGAATACGCACTACATCAACTGAGCACTTAAACAAGTCCACTAAGAATTCTTTCAAGTCGGCCAATAAAAATGGATTAGGAGTTTCTGTTTCTACACAAACATCCAAATCGCTTTGCTCTGTTTGCTCATTTCGTGATACGGAACCAAAAATGCGCAAGGTCTTGATTCCAAAATCTTTAGTAATCTTGGAACTGTTTTGCCTAATTATTGCTATATAATCTTGAACTGTTCTCATAACACCTATCTTTAACAGTGCAAATATAAGAAAATATCTGGTATCTTCCAAACTTTTTGCCATGATTTTGCAAATCTCCCCACAAAATATCATTTTAAAACTTTGGAACTTTCAAATATTAATCGTAATTTTGCAACATATTAGAGTAACCAAAAATAAGGAGGATTACAATATGACTAAAATAATGTCAAACTCAAAAGACCCAACAGTTGTCTATCGTCACAATTATGCAACAGAGGCTCATAACGAATCCGAAGAATATCCTTTTATGGCATCATACAATAATGACGAGTTGGTGAATCATGTCTTAGCGAATGAAGAAGAATATGCAAGAACAGGCAACGCTGTTGGCTTTTTAGAAATGATGACCGATTTCAAAAACGAATTCGAATGGTAAACATACGAGTATTAACACCAACCCAACCTCCCATCAATATTTATTACCTAAATTCATATACCTACAAGTTTGGAATCTAGCGATAAAAACAAGAGGATTGAGAGGCTGGAAATCCTTGTTTTCTGCTCTATATTAACTAAAGTTTCGCAAGTGAAAATTCACAAGCGTGATTTAACGTAATTTTGGA
>JAJVTK010000056.1:0-14650 GCA_021622245.1 Segatella copri
AGGCAAACGCCCAACTTCTTGATTTTCAATCAAAGTCCAATTTAGAGCGAGTTAGGATTTTTAACATAAAGCTCTAGAGCAGCAGCGTAAGAGGAAAATCAAATTTGCTTCTCTAAGTATTTTATCGCTACAACCTTATATATATTCGCAAATTGCACTGAGCAGAGTGCAATTTGCGTTTAAAAATGCACTCTACTCAGTGCAATTTCGTATTTAATTTGTATATTTGCACCCATAAAGAACAATATGGATACTCTATTGATAGATAATCCTTTATTATAGAAAAGATGACCCCGCTTTTTGCAAGGCCATCTTTTCTGTTGCTACTCCCCAAACTTCCACCAATCCAGGAAGAAGAGGTTCTGCTACTAAGGGAACTATTTTACCCAATCCAATACAATCGTCTTATCTTCATCAATCATAAAGTTCATACCAATCTTTTCCACGGTTTTGCCTTTTAGGGCAAAAGCATCAGCATAATGCTTGTTGTTGATTTGGTCAAGAGCCTCTTGTGCTGACTTATTAAATTTCAGTTCTATCACATAGATGGTATCCTTTGTTTCCATCGTAATGTCTGTTCTTCCACGGAAAGTATGCTGTTCCACCAATATACGGAAATTCGTAAGCAGGGCAAAGATGATATACATTGTCTGCTGATAATGCCCCTCATAATCGGTATTATCGCAATAAGGTACCGTCTCCCAGAACGTTTTCAATAGCTGAAGAGCACCATCCATGTTACCCTTATTGATAAGAGCCGACATCTTGGCCACGGTCGTATTGCACATTGCAGACTTTGCCGCCAAATAATGCGGCAACATACTGCGATACAAACCTATCCTCACTTCTTTGTTAGGCAGAGCCAAGGTATAGAGTTCCGTTTCCGGATCATAATTCTTGATAGTGATATAACCACTCTGATAAAGCAAAGGCATGATAGTAGTCATCGTCTCAGTGGCTGCATCGAAATCATCCTTTGATGCATCCATCTGTTCACCCAGGTCAATCGGTGTAAAGTCATATTTCCGCATCATATTAAGGAGATAAGTAGGAGTGCCTGAGCCAAACCAATAGGAATCAACCTTTCGCTTTGAAAAGCAAGTGAGCAAACTGTATGGATTGAATATGTCAGAAGAAGGCCAAGCGAAATGATAGCCATCATAATTTTCCTTCAACTTTTCCAAAGTTTTATCATACGACAAGCCCAACACATCTGCCATCTGCTGAATATCTTCATGCATTTCTGTCACAAGTTCCTCCTTGGTAATGCCGCAAATGCCAGCATATTCTGTATCCATACTCACATTTGTGATATTATTGAGTTCACTGAAGATACTAAGCTGCGAGAACTTGGTGATACCTGTCAAGAAGACGAAACGCAGCATACGGTCGCTATCCTTTAGGGGACTATAGAAATTGCGCATCACCTCTCTCAAGACGCCCAAGCTGGTATCCTCGTGCACCACATCAAGCAAAGGAGCATCGTATTCATCGATGAGCACAACAACCTTCTGCCCAGTCTGTTCATATACCGTTTTTATTAAATTAAGCATACGGACATTCGGGTCAGGAGAATCATTGACGATGCCAAATTTTTCTTCATTTACCTTTAATATATATAAGAGATAGCGCACCAATTGGTCTTTCTCCATGTGCTTTCCACCTGCCAAACTAAAATGAAGCACAGGATATTCCGTCCAATCTTTTTCTAGCTTTTCGATGGCAAGCCCCTTAAAGAGTTCCTTCTTTCCCTCGAAGTAACTCTCAAAAGTCGAAACCAAAAGAGATTTGCCAAAACGACGTGGACGACTCAAGAAGAAATACTTTCCACTCGTATGAGTCATACGATAGATGTACTCCGTCTTATCTACATAGAGAAAGTCCTCCTCTCGAATCTCAGAGAAGGTCTGCATGCCTATTGGATATAACTTCGTTGCCATATTATCAACTATTTACTATTTACGTTGGCAAAGATAAGCAAAAATCCCGAAACCGCCAAGCGATTTCGGGATTTATTATGTATTCAACTGTGTACCCAATACCTTGAAGGGAATTTTATCAGTATTCTTACTATCTGTTCAGTTCCTTGATGATTTTCTCCAGATTGTCAAGCTGGCGGGCATCCACTTTCACATCTACCAGATTTCCTTCCTTGTCGAAGAGGCGATAGGATGGGAAGGAGCGAATGTTGAGATAGTTCTCGATGGCACTCTGCTGAGGCGCTGGCAAATTGTAGTGGGCGATATTGTCGCCAACCAGATCATTCAGTTTGATGATATTTTTCCATGACTCTTCAGGACTGTTGCTTGCCATGTAAAGATATACCACATCGTATGGCGCCAGGCGTTCGAACTCTTCCTTCGAATGGGCTAGAGCCTCCTTGCAAGGGGCACACCAGGTTCCCCAGACATCCAGCAATACAAGCTTTCCCTTATAAGGCTCCAATATATGGCGAAGAAGCTTCTCCCCATCGCTCATATCCTGCGGAGCTGTCTTGATACTAATTGTAATATCCTTGTTCTGCAAAGACAGGTACTTACGGTGTTCTGCCAATACTTTCTCCCTGAGAACTTCAGAACTGATGCTGTGTTCTGCCAGGTCAAGACCATAACTATTGAGTGGCATGGCTAGTCTTTCCAACATCTGAAGAAAGGCCTTGGAGATGATGACATCTTTCTGCTGCTGGTTGCATCCCATGCTATCAGCTATATGCTGGGCATAATATACATCGATGAGAGGAGTCTCATCCTTAAGCATCTTGGCAATATCTTCTCTACCAATGATAGCCGTAGCGCGCTTGTCAAGGACTGAGTTGGAAAAAGCTTTTACTATTTTCTCCTGCTCCTTGGCATCTGTCGTCTGATATTGCTTGATAGTTATGGCATCCAGATTCTTAGCCCATTGTTCCACCGTAGCAATTTCTGAATCGGTTATCGCAATATCCCCCAGAGCCTTGTGCTTTCTCAACAGTTCCGGATAAGAATTGGTGGATAAGAATCCATAGGTCCTTCCCATGGGGGTACTGTACTTTAACCTTCTTTCCTGGCCGATGAGATCATTAGTCAGCATACTATAGTCACGAAACTGAGTATAAGGCTGCGGAATCTCCTTCCATATTTTTTCCACTTGGCTCACATATTCCTGAGGGAAAACATTGTCTTTTACGCTATATGCTCCTTGCAAGATATCCGTAGCATAAATGCAGAGAAGGTATTGAGCCGCATACTCCTGATAACATCTGGAAATAGATGCCGATTTTTCTATCTGTTTTCGTAAGTTCCCTTCAGCCTCCTTATATCTGGATTCAAGAATCTGCATCATCTCCTGGGCTGGAACCTTATTCTCATCCTTACCTGCATAGTCTGCGTTAATCATTGGGATAGGATGCGCCAGCAGTTCGTTTTGCAAGCGACAGTTCTTGCCCATGAAGATGGAATGTCCAGACTTGAAGTCATAGAGCAGATAATAGGTCTCACCTGGCTCCAATACCGTGTTGATATAAGTATGTTTCCAGTCCATGAAAACCTCGGTAGAGTTGATGAGAGGCACTTTGATCTCAAATCTGCCAAGAGAATCGAGCTTGCTACAATTGCTCAATTCCGTGAATGTGGAAAAGAGATCATAATACTGCACACTATACTCCTGCCCTCTATCCCAAAATTCCTTAGGCATATTTCTGAGCCATCCCACAACAATAGCCGTATCGGGCTTGTTATGAGTATCCTTCAGACTTGTGGTCTCATCTTTCTGCGGATAATCCGGAAGGGTGGAAGTGGTAATGAGCGAATATTCGGCTTTCTTGCCGTTGATGGTCATCGTGCGCTTGCCATGTTGAGGTTTGTCGATGTTGACAGCCAGGTCGCTCTTGCCATCGGTAAGGATGAAAGAGTACTTGTCGCCCTTCTGATTCTTCTGCTTGTATTGCCAGTAACGGCAGTCGTAGATGGCGAAATCTTCATAGAATCCTATCTCCCAATCGCCGGTCGCATCGTTGCGCCAAAGCGAGGAGAAGAGCTGTTTGATGCGGGTATCGATATTCTCGATGCCAAATATCTTGAAGTTCTTCTTGCCGTCACCTTCCAGGAAGTCAAACTTTCGGGTCTTCTTGGGGAGCGGTGCGAAGTGGAAGACCACATCCTCCTTGCCTGAGCTAGGCGTATAGTGTTCTTCGTCAAGTTTCAGTCCATCACAGCTCTTGACGAGATATTTCTTGCCATCAGCAAGGAGATAGGTTTCCTTCACAAACTTTACCCAATAGTGTGGGGGAAAAGTGATGTGCATGAACACTCGTGTTTCATCATCTGCGAATTCCACACGATAGATGTTGAGTTGAGATTGAAAAGGATCATAAAATAGCTGATTCGATTCAGCTACCGGCTGTTCCCAGACAATAGGTTTCTTGCCATTCCCTGCCCAGCAAGTACAGAGCCAGATGGCTGCAATAAGTACACAAAGGATTCTTTTCATAATTCGATTATTTTATTGGATTGATACTATTGAAAGCAGTATATATTAATTAGTATACCGTTACTTAATATTCAATAGAAACATCCAGTTTCTTCAAGTCCTTATCAGCCGAACTGCTGCCGTAATAAACCTCATACTTTCCAGCCTTGGCACGGACGGTATTGGTGGCAGCATCGAAGAGTTCGAAGTTCTTGCTGTCCAGGGTGATGACGGCTTGAGCTGTTGCCCCGGCTTTTACCTCCACTCTCTCGAAAGCCTTCAAGCTCTTCAATGGTCCTTCGGTATCGGCAGGATCCTTCACATACACCTGCACCACCTCGGCTCCATCTTTCTTGCCAACATTACTTACCGGTACCTTCAGCGTAATCTTCTCACCCTTCTTCAGGATAGAGTTGGAAAGTGTAGCATCGCCAATACGGAAAGAAGTGTAGCTTAAACCATAACCGAATGGGAAGAGCGCATCGTTCATATAACGATAGGTTCTGCCCTTCATGCTGTAATCCTTGAAATCAGGCAACTGCTCTGAATTCTTATAGAACGTAACAGGCAACTTGCCGGCAGGATTGTACTCTCCGAAGAGTACACGAGCCACTGCCTCTCCACCTTCCTGACCAGGATACCAGGCCTGGAGAATGGCATCGCAACTCTCTGTCTCTGGAGTCAAAGCGATAGCCGAACCCGAACAGTTGACAAAGACTACCTTTTTGCCCGCCTCCTTCAAAGCCTTCAGGAAATTGCGCTGAACCTTAGGCAATTCGATGTTGGTACGGTCACCACCCTTGAAGCCAGAAATCTCGATAGGCATTTCCTCACCTTCCAACTGTGGAGAGATACCACCCACGAAGACTACTGTCTCGCAATCCTTCAACTGCTTGAGCGAAGCCTGATAGTCGATAGGATTCTCATGACCGATATTGATCTTCATATTGGCATTATAGGTTGGCATTTCCGCATATCGTATTTCTATCTGATACTCCTTACCTTTCTCGCCCTCAAACTCGATGCGGGATTCTGCTGTACGCCAATCGCTCTTCTCTGACTTTTTCTCACCATTCAGATAAACCTCATAATGACCGCAGGCAGCCACATCGAGCAATACCTTAGCGTTCTGCTTAGGACGGAATACGGTTTCATACTTGGCAGAAAATCCTGTGAGCTTCACGTTTGGAGCAAAGGCATGCTGACCATAGGTAGTTACCTGCACAGGATTCTTTTCCTGAGTGATGGTAACAGGCTTACCGTTCATTTCACGATTGTTCCAGAAAGTGCCCTTAAAGCCCATCTTGCCATCCATGCTGCACTGGTCGAAGTAAGAATCCAAAGTCTGGTCGTTCACCAGGTCGCACCCTTTAAAGGTGACGACCTGGTTTTTCTTCAAACGACTCTTGATACCATCCAGGATGGTAATTGTCTGTCGTGGAGTACCATTATAGTTTCCCCACATCATCGGTTCGTTATCCACATTTGGTCCGATGAAAGCAATCTTCTTTACCTTTTTATCGAGAGGTAATACCTCATTCTTGTTTTGGAGCAGCGTCATGGTCTGCAGAGCCATATCGAGCGAGAGCTGGCGATGCGCCTTGCTGCAAAGCACAGATACAGGAATCTTCGACCATGATACTATCTTGTTGTCATCCATCTCACCCAAGTCGAAACGACCTTCGAGCAGACGAATCACATGCTTATCAACTTCTTCTTCAGTCAGGGCACCATACTTCACAGCCTCAGGCACCGATTTATATATATAATTGAATCCACATTCTACATCGGTTCCTGCCAATACACCCTTAGCTGCTGCATTTCTAGCATTGCTCGAAACCTTATGGTTCTCCCAGAAATCGGTAACAGCGCCACAGTCGGAAACTACCAGGTACTTGAATCCCCACTCATTCCTGAGAATCTGCTGCAGAAGGCGGGTGTTGCCGCAGCATGGTTCATCATCCCAACGCTGATAGGCACACATCACCTCACGCACCTTGGCATCCTGCACCAGTGATTTGAAGGCAGGCATATAAGTTTCCCAAAGGTCGCGCGGTGTAACATCGGTAATATTGTCAGTATGGCGAGCCCATTCTGGTCCGCTATGAACCGCATAGTGCTTGGCACAAGCCCAGAGTTTGCGGTATTTCGTATCCTCAGGTCCCTGCAAACCGCGCACCACGGCACATCCCATCCTACTGGTAAGATAAGGATCCTCACCATAGGTTTCCTGTCCACGTCCCCAGCGAGGATCACGGAAGATATTCACGTTTGGAGTCCAGACAGATAAAGCATGGAAACGGGTTACATCTCCTCCCTTCTGCTGCAGTTCATTCCATTTGGCACGCATCTCATCAGATGTTGCATCAAAGACTCTATACACCATTCTGTCGTTAAACGAAGCTGCCATTCCGATAGGTTCCGGAAAGACGGTTACATCTCCCATGTTCGCCACACCATGCAGTGCCTCGCTCCACCACTGGAATCTCTTGATTCCCAATCGCGGGATAGCCGGCGAATCATCCAGCATCAGAGAAGCTTTCTCTTCCAGCGTGAGACGTCCACACAAATCTACCGCTCTCTCATGAGCCGAGAGGGCTGGATTCTGATAAGGCAACTGCTGCGCTGGAGCATTGCCGGAAGACATAGTTACCACAAACATCAAAGCTGCGTATATAACATTCTTGTTCATTGTAATTACTATTAAGCTATTAGTATATTAAATTGTTATTTGCGCTGCAGAAATAAACAAAAAAGCAGAATACTACTTTATCACAAGTATCAAATACTTTATATGATGTAACACTTACAGCTGTATCTTTACAGCCTTTCCGTCATATTCCACACTCTTGCTTGCCTGCATAGGCTGATCGCCCGCTCCACTATTGGCATCCACCAGTACGATGTGGAATCTGCGATGCTGGAGCATTCCCTTATAGCTACCCTTGCGTGGCGCGATGTTCAGGGTTCTGTCTGCTTCATTCCAAACAAACTGGATTTCCGAGAATTTACCCTTCTCGTAATTATAGTTGTCACCCTCATCCTCATAGAGCGTAAATTTACCATCAGCACCAGGATAGACACGAATTTCCAGCTCATCCCAAGGTTTCTCTGAACTATACTGAACTTCAGGACCGAATGGCAGGATGGTACCAGCCTTGATGAACACAGGCATGATGTCGATAGGACAAAGGCGCTGGATATCCTGACCGCCCTCATACTGGGTGTTGCTCCAGAAATCATACCATTTATTACCCTTTGGCAAGTAAACATTCACAGGCGCAGCTGCCTTCCTTACATCAGGATAGATGGTATGGCCCTTCTTCTCCTTATCCTTCCAGGTGTATAAAGGATCGGTTACCGGCTTCACCAGGATGTTGCGGCCAAAGAGATACTCATCGTTCAGACGGGAAGCCTTCTTGTCTGCCGCATAATCCATTACCAGGGCACGCATCATGCTTCCGCTATTCTGTACACAGTCGCCAGCCGTACTGTAGATATAAGGCAAAAGGCGATAGCGCAGCTTGATGGCCTTAATCATAGCATCATAAGCCCAGTCGCCCTGCTTTCCGAATTCATACAGTTCACTTACCATCGGCGAAGAACAGTGGTTACGCATCAATGGCATGAAGGTTCCCCACTGCATCCAGCGGGTCTGCAGTTCCTGAATGGCAGGGTTCTTTGGATTCTGTTCAAACTCCCAGTAGAAGAAACCACCCAGGTCGGTGTTCCAGAATGGGATACCGCAGAGCGAGAAGTTCAAGCCCGATGGAATCTGATTCTTCATCTCGTCCCAGGAAGCCATCACGTCACCGCTCCAACAGATGGTGCCATAATGCTGAATACCGAGACTGCCGCTTCGGGTCATCTGGAGCGAACGCTTTGTGTTGCCCTTCATCGCTCTCTGGTGCTCGTAGATGCTCTTGTTGTGCAACAATGGGAAGGCGTTCTTCACGCCCAACCATGAACCATCGAAGGTCTGATAGTTCTCATCGCCCGGCTTCTCAAAATGGTCTGGTTCCGTAGAATCGGTCCACCAGGCATCGAAGCCCATCTGGTAGAGATGAGTAAGATACTTCCAGTAGAGGTTGCGAGCCTTCGGATTGAAGACATCGTATGGCATCACGCCACTGTTTCTTGGCCACGTTTCAAAAGGAAGGAGGGCATTCATCTTCTTCAGTTCACGATACTGCTCTGTCCAAGGACCGAAACTTGCCCAGATGGAAATCATCAGATGGGCATCGTTCTTGTGAACATACTTCACCATCTCTTCCGGACTCTTCAGGCGGGGTTCTCCCTGTGCCTTCATCTGCTTCATATCGGTAGGAAGATACTTGGCATAGGCTGGGTCGCCCACCTTATTTATATAATATGGATTCTGGAATTTCATCGCATTCCAGTTGGAGTCGCATCCCCAATACTGCCAGTCCTGCACGATGGCATCAGTAGGAATCTTCAGTTCGCGATACTTATCCAATACGCCCGCCAGTTCATCGCTGGTCTTATAGCGCTCACGGCATTGCCAGAAGCCCATCGCCCATTTCGGGAACATCGTAGCCTGTCCGGTGAGTTCACGGATGCTGGCGATGACTCCATCTTGCGTACCATCCTTATACATGAAATAGTAGTCGGCGCAGGTTCCCACTTCGCTGGTAAAGGAAGTGCATGATGGCTGGTTGCCATTATCCTTGGATGCTACGATATCATTGAAATAGGTTTTTCCGGCATTGTCCCAGTAAAGACCATAGCCTTTCTCGCTGGTGAAATAAGGGATGGCAATGTAAGTGTTATGATTCCAGAGTTCAATATTCTGGCGGCCACGCTGATTCATATAAACATCACGCAGCTGTCCCAGACCATAGATGGCCTCGTCGTCGGCAAGACGGAAGTTCTGCTCAATGCGGTACTTGCCCTTGTTGGCCTCATCCTTGCGAGCTTCCAGACGGGTCTTCGTATCGGTAAGCAGCACCTTTCCATCCTTCGAAAGGAAGCGGATTTCGCCAGTCTGCTGATTCAGTTCGACGGAAATAAAACTAGAATTGATTTTTACAATATCTCCGTTTTCCTGTATTTGAACGCCCTTCATCTGCTGAGGTTTCAAGATGACAGAATAGCTTTTCTTCTGAACGGGAGCAGCAAGTCCGGCATCTGATTTCAAGATGCGGACGATGGATGGAGAATAGAATTCGATGGTTACATTCTGCTGAGCCACCTGACGGGTGATAGACTTGGCAGCCGTACCTTTCTGGGTGCCTGCCACCTTTACGCTCTTGGCGCTGAGTTCACTTGGAACACCAACGACAGCGATGCCCAAAAGGGCAATGAAAGATAAATTCTTTAGCATACTTTTGTTTATTTTATTAGAGGGTTTATGATTGGGACGCTTCTCGATTGTCAAATCATCATGAATTTATTGTTGTCTGAAATTCCATTTAGAATTATCGCTATTGAAATCGAAGGGAGCCAAGCCTGGAGTACAGTCGCCGAGTGAAACCAATGCCAGTTTCTCTTCTGTGCCTGGCACAGCCTTCGGCATGATGCGATAGGTGCCATCGGTGAGCTGTTCGATGCGCCAAAGCTGGGCATCTTCACCCGTAAACTCAGGTTTGGCGATGACATCATGCTGAGCGGTTGCAGTAAGATAGCGAGTAGTGCCTTCTATGCAGATTTTATAATAAGGACCACCCAGATAACCACCCTTTCCGGCAGGCATGATACTCCACTTCTGATGAGGACGGAACATATAATCGTTCATTCTTACCTTTACCTCACCCTTAGGCCATTCTGCCTCTAC
Organism: Segatella copri; assembly: GCA_021622245.1. Taxonomy (GTDB): domain Bacteria; phylum Bacteroidota; class Bacteroidia; order Bacteroidales; family Bacteroidaceae; genus Prevotella; species Prevotella copri_J. The sequence goes on from JAJVTK010000056.1 coordinate 10,241, forward strand.
CTCCTTCAAGGTCTGAGGTTCGATATTCTTCAGAGGCTTGGTCGGCTTAATCCAGAAAGGTTCGATATCCCGCTGCATTCTCACGAAATCTACGGCAATCTCCAGGGCATAGCCTCTTCGTTCCGATTCTATCTCGTAGGTTCCGGCATGAAATTCATCACCAGCCACAGGCCAGTCGTTCTTCCACAACAAAGGACGGATAGCCAACACGCTTCGTCCTCCCTGTCTGAAATCAGACTCATAGTGGAACGACATTTTTTCTACACCTTCTTCCTCAATATAGCGTCCGAAATGACCGGGACCCGTCTTCAGATTATTGGCTGCAATCACCATCTTTCCACCGCCCTGCAACATCTCTCTGCCCACATTATCTACGTATGGACCGGTTATCTTTCGCGAACGTCCCACCACGATATTATAGGTAGAATTAGGACCGTCACAGCAGGTTCCGTGAGTGCCGAGGAGATAATACCAGCCATTGCGATAAATCAAATCAGTAGCTTCACAGTCGATGGCGATATTGACGGGTTCGTTGCCTTCCATCCGCTTACCTGTCTTCGGGTCGAGTTCTACCAGACGGATAAATCCGAAATAGGTACCATAACTGAGCCAGAGTCTGCCGGTAGTAGGGTCGAGCAACAAGCCCGCATCAATCGCATCACAGTCTTCATCATCCAATGAAGAAGCAACCACCACCGGTTCAGTATATTTGAAATCAGGCGATTTCGGATCGAGCGTTTTGTTCCACATCGTCAGGACATCACCGCGATGACTGCCGCCCAATCCACCACCCGTAGCACTGTAGGCTACAAGATAACGGTCACCAATCTTCAACACATCAGGAGCCGCTCCTCTGCCGGGACGAACAGCACCACCCTGCCAGGTCCAGCCATCCTCCGACCAGAGTCCGCCTTCACCCGTTCCAAAGGTATAATACTTTCCATCACACAGGGCAATGGTAGAAGGATCATGAATGAAAGGTTCGCCCACCTGGGCTTCTGCCTCGTAAGCAGAAGAAGACAACAAGGCAACCAAAACAGCGGCATAAAGTTTCTGCTGAGCAGAAACCGGGCTAAAATATCTGAAAAATATATTGTTCTGTTTCATAACTTTCTATATTGATTGCACTACTTCACGTGAATAGACAGGTTTCTGACAGGCTTGCCTTGTCCGTCGATGAACCGGATACAGAAGTCACTCATGCCAGGTCCATTGATGACAGCACCCCGAAGGATATTCCTACCCTTCTTCAAGGTAAGCTTCTTAGAAACCACATCATCGCGAACCATCCTGCGGTCGCCTTCCAACATCACCGCCTCTTCGCCATTGAGCCACCACATGGAGGCACCATTCGAACCGACAGCCAAACGGACGTCTTTCATCTCCTCTGGGCAATCAATAACAGTAACCGCCCAGAACAAGACGCCATACTTGGGCTTTCCGAACGAAGTGGCGAAACGGAAAAGCTTGACGTTATAGAGCTTGCTATCCAGCGCATGCCATTTCAGCTTTTCCTTGCCCACCTTCACGATGGTTCCGTCCTTAGGTACGATTTCCATCTGTTTAGGGAAATACTGCGTATGGAATATCTCCTTCAGATAAGAATCAGTAAAAACGACATTACTCTTGATTGGCATAGAGATTGGCTCCAGGAGCAACCATCTCTGAATAAAGCCAGCCGCATTGGGCATGACTGGCTGCTTGCCGACTGGTCCGAAATAAGGATTGATGTCTGCAGGTAATTCCTTATTTTGGGCATCCGCAGAGGAATGCCCAAAAAGGAATACACATAAACAAAACAATCTAACTATTTTATTAAAAATGTTGTACATAGACTATTCATTATTATTGATGTTCGATAATCTGATAACGGCCACTCAGATGCATGAAGGCGAAGAGACGCAACAGAATACTGTCCGCTGATAATCGGGTTCTGAGCCGAAACTCCCAAAGGAAGCAAACAGAGCAGGAATAGCAAAACAAACGGCTTTTCAATCATTTTTAAATCCTTCATCTTAAAAATAGATTAACAGTTTTACTTACTAGTCAGTTGTTTAATACTACATTATTATATATACATCCTAAATTTTCAAAAATTTCATTAAGGATGCTGAAACACGTCGCAAAAATAGATAAAAACATTAAAACGCATTTTATCTCAAGTAACAAATACTTTATCACAAATAACATCTACCCCAAAAGAGACAAAATGAAACATATTCTGAAACCTGAGACAAAAGAATCACCTTATTATATTAGAATGAGAGAAAGGGAAAAGTTATTGATATATGAGACAAAGCACGTATGGGAATCTTTTCATAACTTTGCAAACAGAACAGAAGATGAAAATCAATCTAATAATTTAATTAAATATAAACTATGAAGAGATTATCAATCTTAGCATCGATGCTCGCGATGGCGTGCCTGCCGATGATGGCACAGAAAACGGGCAGTAAGGTTCAGGAAAAGCCTGATCCTAATTTTCAGATTTATCTCTGCTTCGGACAGTCGAACATGGAAGGAAATGCGGCTATCGAAGACATCGACCGAACGGGTGTGAACCCGAGATTCCAGGCTATGTATGCCGTGGATGATAAAAAGGCGGGATGGAAGAAGGGACAATGGCACACCGCTGTGCCACCACAGGCAAGACCCTCTACAGGACTGACACCTGTTGACTATTTCGGAAGAAAGATGGTGGATAATCTGCCAGACAGCATCAAGGTGGGAACCATCACCGTGGCAGTAGGCGGAGCCAGCATCGACCTCTTCGATAAGCGTACCTATAAGGCTTATCTCAAGAAACAACCCGACTGGATGAAGAACTTTGCATCCCAGTATAACGGAAATCCATACGCCCGACTGATAGAACTGGCTAAAATAGCCAAGAAGCAGGGTGTTATCAAGGGCATCCTCCTGCATCAGGGCGAAACCAACAACGGCGATGCCAACTGGCCTAACCGGGTAAAGACTGTTTATAACGACATCTTGAAGGATTTGAATCTGAAGGCAGAAGACGTACCTCTGCTCGTAGGCGAAACCGTACAGAAGGATATGGGCGGAAAATGCTGGGCACATATTGCCATCGTTGATGATATTGCCAAGACCATTCCTACAGCCCACGTCATTTCTTCAAAGGGTTGTCCACAGCGTGGCGACGGTCTCCACTTCATCGCAGAAAGCTACCGCACCATGGGCAAGCGCTATGCAAACATGATGCTCGCCCTGCAGGGAATCATTCCAGACAGCAACTATCCGCGTGTAGATAAGGACCGCAGAGCTTATGTAAAGCTCCATGCTCCTGAGGCAAAGAAAGTAATCTTCGACATCTGCGGCAAGCAATATGAGATGAAAAAGGATTTGGATGGCGACTGGTACGGCGTGAGCGATCCGCTGGTAGTAGGATTCCACTACTATTTTCTGAATGTAGATGGCGTGCAGGTTGTTGACCCTGCCAGCGAAACCTACTTCGGCTGCTGCCGTGAAGCAGGCGGTCTGGAAGTTCCAGAAGGAGCAGAAGGCAACTACTATCGTCCTCAGCAGGGCGTAGCCCATGGTCAGGTTCGCTCAGTATCTTACTATGCAGCCTCTCAGAAGCAGTTCCGCCGCGCCATGGTTTACACCCCTGCCGAATATGAAACCAACACCACCAAGCGCTATCCTGTGCTCTATCTGCAGCATGGCATGGGCGAAGACGAAACGGGCTGGAGCAAGCAGGGAATGATGCAGCACATCATGGACAACCTGATAGCAGAAGGCAAGGCAGAGCCTATGATTGTGGTCATGGAGAGTGGCGATGTAAAGAAGCCTTTCGTTGCCCGTCCAGGCAAGAATGTAGATGAAGAGCGCAGCCACTATGGAGCTTCTTTCTATGATGTGATTATCAAGGATCTGATTCCGATGGTTGACAAGACATTCCGCACTTATACCGACCGCGAGCATCGAGCGATGGCAGGATTGTCATGGGGCGGTTGCCAGACATTCAACACGGTATTGCCTCACATGGACAAGTTTTCTGCCCTTGGCACCTTTAGCGGTGCTCTCTTTGGCGTGGATGTAAAGACCTGTTTCAATGGAGTTTTTGCCGATGCAGAGAAATACAACAAGAACATTCATTATATGTTTATGGGCTGCGGTTCGGAAGAGAACTTCGGTACCGAGAAGATGGCACAGCAGCTGAAGGAGTTGGGCATCAAGCTCGATGTTTACGTATCACCAGGCACTCATCATGAGTGGCTCACCTGGCGCCGCTGCTTCAAGGAATTTGTTCCTCACCTCTTTAAATGGTAAACAAACTATCAGACATAATAAATCCCAGAACTGCTTGGAAGAGCGATTCTGGGATTTATTTATATACTTCTTGTCATTGAATTCCCGCACTGAAATTACGTCACGACGTATCTTTTACTA
>JAJVTK010000009.1:0-1633 GCA_021622245.1 Segatella copri
CCATCAATCTTAACCGTCTGTTTGCTGCCGGCAAATACTGCCGTAGACAACATTCCAGCCAACAATAATAAATAAGCTTTTTTCATTTTAATGAATGTTTGTTAGATTAATTTTTTGGTTTGTTGTTGAATTTTACAATGCAAAAGTAGTGAAAAAATATCTATTATGAAACATTCTGGCGCATTTTTCTTACGCAAACGTTTTCATAAGTGTAAAATGGAATATTATAAAAAAGGGCATAAAAAAAGACTGAATCCTGTTACGAAGATTCAGTCTCATAAAGAAGTGGTACCACCAGGAATCGAACCGGGGACACAAGGATTTTCAGTCCTTTGCTCTACCAACTGAGCTATGGCACCAACTTTCACAAATCGCGATTTATCATTTGCGGGTGCAAAGGTAATACTTTTTTCTGGTTCCTGCAAATTTTTCGGGAAATTTCTTTCAAAAAAAGATAAAAAAGTCTATTTTTGTTGGTATTATCCATTATTTAATGTACCTTTGCAGCAGAAATCGGGATTTAGCGCAGTTGGTAGCGCACGTCGTTCGGGACGATGAGGTCGCTGGTTCGAGTCCAGTAATCCCGACCAAAAGCCGTCTAATGTGCCTATACACAGGGGATTTGCCTTGGTCGTGGCCAAAATGGTCGGCGAAATTTCGGTATCACAAGAACTTAAAAATCCGTAAGCCTATGAAGTTTATAAAGGATTTTTTTTATATCAATTACCATGAACGGCGAGCATTACTCGTAATCCTGACCCTGCTCGTTGTCAGTACCACAATGATTTTCATTGTAGGTTCTAAAGAAACTATGCCATCAGAAAAACAACAAGCCCATAACGATAGTATCATCAGACATGCCACGCGGCAACAGCCAGGCTATTATGACGAAGGACTTCAGTCGAGCGAAGTATTCGCCTTTGACCCCAATACGGCAAGCCAATCTGATTTCCAACGGCTGGGACTGGAATCATGGCAAGCCAGAAACATCATCAAATATCGAAATAAAGGAGGTATCTTCAGGACACCTAGAGACTTTGCACGGGTTTACGGACTAACCAAGAAGCAATTCGAAAAACTGCTGCCCTTTATCAGAATAAGTAAAGACTACCAGCCGGCTGCCAACTTTTACCCAAGAGAAAGATACAACTACGGCTATCAAGAGACGGCTATAAGAACTAGAGAAGAAAGGAAGAAAGACACTACCCAATACAGTTATCCACGGAAGCTGAAAGAAGGTCAGTATATCAACATCAATTCTGCTGATACGACCGAACTGCAGAAAATTCCCGGCATAGGCTCTTACTATGCCAGAAGCATCATCCGATATAGAGAGCGGTTAGGCGGTTTCGTTTCCATGAGCCAGATACAAGAAGTGGAAGGCGTGCCCGAGACAGCCCTCCACTATATGAATATCGATGCAAAACATATCCGGAAAATGAATGTCAACCAGCTCAGTTTAGCCGAACTGCGCAAGCATCCTTACCTGGACTTTTACCAGGCAAAGGAAATCGTAAACTACCGCAGAACCCATGGTCCGCTGAGAAGTGTGAATGATTTGCGTCTTCTCAAAGACTTTCCACCTGCCGAAATAGAAAGAATCAAGCCGTATCTTGCCTACTAGGGGCAAGAT
>JAJVTK010000009.1:1733-116459 GCA_021622245.1 Segatella copri
AACAGACAGGTGATGAATGAACTCAACGGCATGAGCAGCTGGGCAGTAAAGTTGTCACAATTGCTCAGGAAATCCTTGCCGAAGAAGCCCAAATCAGGTACGGCGCCCTGAGAGAGCGAACAGAATACGGCTATAATGCTGCAAACGATGGTCTCGAACCAGGCTCCCTTGGCACGGCTTATCTTACCCTCCTCATAAATAAAGGCGGTACCTATCTCATGCATCGAGATGGTAGAAGTCAGGGCTGCCAATACAAGCAAAGCATAGAACAACACCGAAATCACATAACCGACAACCGGCATGTTACCGAAAGCCTGCTGGAATACGTTTGGCAAGGTAATGAAGATGAGCGAAGGACCGCTGTCTGGCTGCACACCTACCGAGAAGGCTGCAGGGAAGATCATCAAACCTGCCAATACGGCGATTACCGTATCAATGGTCACAATCTGAGTAGCAGACTTCAAGAGATTGGTCTGTCTGTTGAAGTAAGAGGCATAAGTACACAGACATGCCGTACCCATACTCAAAGAGAAGAACGCCTGTCCCAGCGCTTCGAGCAACACGTTTTCATCTACCTTAGAGAAATCCGGCTTCAGCAGAAACTCCACTCCTTTCATCGCTCCCGGCAGAGAGCAGGAAGCTATCACAATCACAATCAACAGGAAGAAGAGCATAGGCATCAGTATCTTGGATGCTTTCTCTATACCATTGCGCACACCGCGTACTACCACCATGTGGGTAAGCAGGATAAAACCTACTGCCCATAAGGTAGGACGGATAGGATCGGCTGAAAAGGTCTGGAAATAGGTCTTCACATACTCTGCGTCGCCATGAACACCGCCCATGATACTGGCATAGAGATACTGCAGGCACCAGCCAGCCACTACGGCATAGAAACCCAGGATAATCATAGAGGTGATGACACCCATCAAGCCCAAAGCGCCCCAAGCCTTATGCTTACCCAAATTGGAATAAGCACGGGCTGCATTGGATGCAGAATGACGACCGATGATAAATTCGCTCATCATGCCAGGCAATCCGAGTAGGATGATACATACCAAATAGATGAGAATGAAGGCGGCGCCACCATTCTGACCTGCCATATAAGGGAAACGCCACACATTACCCAAACCGACTGCCGAGCCGGCTGTGGCAAGAATAACGCCCAACTTACTACCAAAATTTCCTCTTGTTTCCATTATCTAAATCTTTAATGTGTAGTGTTTGTTGTTTTCCGACGAAACGGCAGATGCTACACCTTATTATATATAGTTATATCCGATTACAAATACTTTATCCGAAGACACCAAACTGGTTCAGGAATACCAGGAAGATGAGGACAGGACAAACGAACTTAATCAGGAAAAGATAAATACTGAAGAGACGGCCCTTCAAGGTTCCCCAGTTAGTAAACTCATCCTGTACGATCTGCTTAGGTACATACCAGCCCAGGAACAGGCAGGTAAGGAATCCTCCCAGAGGAAGGAATATCTGACCCGTAACAAAGTCGAACCAATCGAACAGCGCCTTTCCGAAGAACGAAAGCTTATCTGTTGCACCCAAAGAGAGCGAACAGAAGGCTCCGATGATGGCACAGGAAACCGTAACGATGGTAGCACCCTTCTTGCGGTCTATTTTCAACTCCTCATAGAAGAAAGAGGTATTCACCTCATGAAGTGACATCAGCGAGGTCAAGGCAGCTACCGACAGCAATACGTAGAAGAGCAGCGAGATGATCCATCCCAATACAGGTAACGATGCAAACGCCTGATTAAAGACATTCGGCAAAGTGATAAAGATGAGCGAAGGACCACTATCCGGTGATACTCCTACAGAGAAGGCTGCAGGGAAAATCATCAGACCAGCCAGTACTGCTACCAGCAAATCGATGATGGAAATCTGCAAAGCACTCTTGAAGAGATTGGTCTGACGGCTGAAGTAAGAAGCATAGGTACAGATACAGCCCATACCGATACTCATAGAATAGAACGACTGACCCAAGGCATTCAGGAACACGTTTCTGTCTACCTTTCCGAAATCAGGCTTCAACAGGAACTCCACGCCCTTACCTGCATCCGGCAACAGACAAGCTGCTACCACAATGATCAAAAGCAGGATGAACAGGAGAGGCATCATCACCTTAGAAGCCTTCTCTATACCGCCGCGCACACCATGAATAATCACGAAATGACAAATCAGGAATATCGCTACCGTCCACATAACCGGACGCACAGGATCAGAAGAAAACTCCTTGAAGTAATTCGCCACAAAGGTAGGGTCACCATGCAGTTCGCCCATGATGCTGGCATAGACATACTGCAGACACCAGCCCGAAACCACCGCATAATAGCCCGTAATCAGGAAACCGGTAAGCACCTCAAGATAGCCTACCCACTTCCATGCCGTACCATTAGAGAGTTTGGTATAGGCGCGTGCGGTATTTGAGGCACCATGACGGCCGATGATAAACTCAGAAATCATACATGGAATGCCCAACAGGAGCACACTTCCGATGTATACCAGAATAAAGGCTGCGCCACCTTCCTGACCAGCCATATAAGGGAAGCGCCATACGTTACCCAAACCTACGGCGCCACCTGCTGTAGCAAGAATCAATCCAATCTTGCTACCAAAACTTCCTCTATTTGAATCTGTCATTTCTATCTTTCTATTACTAATTTCTTACTTTTTAATTTTTCTTCGTGCAAAATTATAAAATAATTCTGAAATATATGAATTATTTGAAAGCAAAAACACAAATTTAGTAATATTTATGCTATTTAGTCTGTTTTAGGACGCAGAAATGACCTTTTCGATACATTTTCTAACGATATTCAGCCGGCAAGGTATCACGCCACTTCGAGAAAGGATTGCCCAAGAGATGCGAATTGTAGAATCGCTTGTCGCCTGTTACCTCCATACCGATGAAATCAGGTTTCTCATAGGCTTCGGTCTCGCTAGCCAACTCCACCTCTGCCATGACCAGACCTTCATTATCGCCATAGAACTCATCTACCTCGAAGGTATGACTGCCACTTTTCACAAGATAGCGACGCTTATCGATGACGCCACCCTGACAAAGTTGCAGAAGATGCTGCGCCTCGTCCATCGTTATCTCCTTTTCAAACTCATAGCGGGTCATGCCGCCATTTACCGACTTGCCCTTAATAGTAAGGTAAGCCTTCTCATCCCGTGTGCGAACCCGCACCGTAGCCCCCTCGGCAGGAATATATCCCTGCTGGATATGACTAGAAGAAAAGGCGGCGCTTTTGTAAGCGTCGCCCTTCTTAACGAGGAATTTTCTTTCTATCTCTAATCCACTCATTGTTTTATACTAATGTTGTTGCATAGATGGCAAAAAGAATACCGAGGACTATCAATCCACCGAATATCCACTTGATTACTTTCTCGCCTTTTGCAGCCTGTTTCTTCTGATAAGCCTCATGTTTGGCTCTTCTTAAGTCTTTATTTCCACTCATAGTCGTATATTTTTTAGATTATTATTGTTGTTCGTCATCATTCGTAGGGAACTCCATCAGGTATGCCTTGATGAAATCATCTATCTTGCCGTCCATCACGCCATCTACATCCGATGTCTGATAGTTGGTACGGTGGTCTTTCACACGACGGTCGTCGAAGACATAACTTCTAATCTGGCTTCCCCACTCTATCTTCTTCTTACCAGCCTCAATCTTAGCCTTAGCCTCCAGACGCTTCTTCATGGCGCGGTCGTAGAGTTGGCTCTTCAAGAGCAACAATGCCTTGGCACGGTTCTTTGGCTGGTCACGGGTCTCGGTATTCTCGATGAGGATTTCTTCTTCCTCGCCTGTATCAGGGTCAGTATACCAATAACGCAGGCGGACACCGGATTCAACCTTATTCACATTCTGACCACCGGCACCACTCGAACGGAAGGTATCCCAAGAGAGCTTGGCTGGGTCGACATATACCTCGATGGTATCATCTACCAGCGGAGTTACGAAGACACTGGCGAAACTGGTCATTCGCTTGCCCTGGGCATTGAAAGGAGAAACACGCACCAGTCGGTGCACACCATTCTCGCTCTTCAGATAACCATAAGCGTACTCACCGCCCTCAATGGTCATCGTCACGCTCTTGATACCAGCCTCATCGCCTTCCTGCATATCGGTGATGGTTACCTTGTAGCCATGAGCCTCAGCCCAGCGCATATACATACGCATCAGCATCTGTGCCCAGTCCTGGCTCTCGGTACCACCGGCACCGGAATTAATCTTGAGCACGCAGTCCATCGGGTCTTCCTTCTGGCGAAGCATGTTCTTCAACTCCAGGTCTTCGATGGCTTTTATCGCCTTGGCATAATCGGCATCCACCTCTTCCTCGGTCACCATTTCGTCTTTATAGAAATCGAAGGCAAGCTGCAGTTCATCGGCATAAAGACGTACGGTCTTATAACCGTCGAGCCATTTCTGGATACCCTTCACTTTCTTCATCTGCTCCTGTGCATACTTCGGGTCTTCCCAGAAGTCAGGAGCCTGGGTGCGGAGCTGCTCCTCTTCGAATTCTACTTTCTTCTGGTCTATATTGAGATAGCGATGCAGAGCGTCGGCTCTGTCCATCACATCCTTCAACTGGTCAGCTGTAATCATTAACTCTTAACTATAAACGTTTAACTTTAAACTTTATGATTACTCCTCATACATTTTGTCAATCTCCGCCTTGTAGTTCTTGTTGATGATAGGGCGGCGAATCTTCAAGGTATTGGTCAACTCACCCGACTCCATAGAGAAGTGGTGAGCCAGGAGGGTAATGCGCTTAATCTGCTCATAATAAGCCAAATGCTGCTGAAGAATCTGGATACGGTCCATCAACATCTTCTGCACCTTCTCGTTAGCACACAAATCTTCACGGCAGGTGAAGGCGATATGATGCTCACGTGCCCAATCCTCCACGAGACGGAACTCTGGAACGACGAGGGCTGATACGAACTTGCGCTGGTCGGCAATAACAGCCACCTGATCGATGAACTTATCTACCAGGAGCAACGATTCTACCTGCTGCGGAGCGATATACTTACCATTCGATGTCTTGAACAGGTCCTTGATACGCTCGGTGAGATAAAGCTCGCCATCCTTCATGTAGCCGGCATCACCGGTATGGAAGAATCCATCCTTATCGAATGCCTTCGCATTGGTGGTATCACGATGATAATATCCCGGAGTGATGGTAGGACCCTTGAGGAGCACCTCATTATCCTCGCCTATCTTTACCTGAATGCAAGAGATAGGGCGACCCACCGAACCCAGACTGCGTTTCTTGTCGAGATGATCGCAAGATACGGTGGCAAGACTCTCGGTCAAACCGTAACCCACCACCATATCGATACCGATGGCATGTACAAACTCCTCTACTTCCGGACTTACATAAGCACCCGCTGTAGGGAAGATATTCGGTTTTTCCAAGCCCAACTGCTTGCGAACCATGCTCAAAACGGTCTTGTTGATAATTCTATATTCCAACTCCAATGTCAGAGGAGGGCGCTTGCAGTTTGCCAGATATTCTATATTCCGCTTCTTTCCTACTGCCAAGGCATGGTAGAAGAGTTTCTTCTGGATAGGACCGGCATCATCCATCTTTGCCTTTACGGCGATATACACCTTCTCCCAGAAACGTGGCACACTACACATACAGGTAGGATGCACCTCTCTCATACTCTCCTGAATTTCATGAGGATAAGTATTGATGATGAGTTCGGCACCTTCGCTCAAGCAGAGGTAAGACCAGGCACGTTCAAAGATATGGGTAAATGGAAGGAAGTCGATGACACGGTCCTTGTCGGTAACAGGCACGCATTCGTCGTTTGCCTTCAAAGCAGCATAATACTGGCTATAAGTCAGCATCACGCCCTTACTGTCGCCCGTTGTTCCACTGGTATAGAGGATATCAGCCAAGTCATCCATACTAGCTTGCTTGTAGAGTTCCTCCACTTCTGTCTGACGAGGAAGATTCTCACCCAACTTCAGGAAGTCCTTGAAATAGAGGGCAGCAGGATCGTGTGTACTGATGCGCACACTGGAATCGAAGATGATGATACGCTCCAGAGAAGGACAGAGGGCAAAGATACGGTGAGCCTTGTCATACTGCTCCTGTTCGCCTACAAAGAGAAAGCGAATCTGCGCATCATTAATCATATATTGAATCTGCTGCTCGCTGCTGTTGGCATAGAATGGCACAGCAGTAACTCTGATACCATACGCACCGAAGTCGGTGTACAGATAATGCACACAGTTCTGCGAGAAGACAGCAATTTTGTCAAGAGGTTTAGCCCCAAGATTCAGGAGGGCATTGCTCACTTGTTTCACTCTTAAGGAAAAGAGGTTGAATGAAACCGATTGCCACTGGTCGCTGCCAAACTTTCTGAAAGTTAAAGCAGTTTTCTCTCCCCATTTCTTGGCGAGATCATGTACCAGTACCGAAAGATGACTATTAATCTGCATAAGCTTATATTTATATTCTGATGCAAAGATAATAGAATTTGTTAAGAACACAAAATAAAAAGATATTTTTTCCACTTTATCTGCTCTTTTTTTCGTATCTTTGCCCCAAAATCAAAAAATAGGGAGATTATGATGACACAAGAAGAATATGTAAGCGATGCCGTGGATTTGCTGAAAAAGCTCATCGCCACCCCATCTGTAAGCAGAAACGAGAAGGAGGCTGCCGACATCATGGAGCAGACCATCCGCAAATATGGTTTCGAACCTCATCGTGAGGCGAACAACATCTGGATTATCGACCCTCATTACGATGAGAGCCGACCTACCCTGCTGCTCAACGCTCACATCGATACCGTGAAGCCTGTGGCTTCATGGACACGCAACCCGTTTTCACCGGATGTTGAAGAGGGTGTACTTTACGGCTTGGGCAGCAACGATTGCGGCGGCGGACTCTGTTCGCTCCTCCAGCTATTCAGAATGCTGACCGCAAAGCCTCAGCAGTATAATCTTATCTATCTGGCATCCGCCGAAGAAGAGGTATCGGGAAAGGATGGCATTACCCGTGCCCTGCCTTTGCTTCCGCATATCGACCTTGCCATCGTAGGTGAACCTACCGGCATGAACCCGGCTGTTGCCGAAAAGGGACTGATGGTGCTGGATGTGATTGCTCACGGTAAGAGCGGTCATGCTGCCCGCAACGAGGGAGTAAACGCTATCTACGAGGCATTGGATGATATGCGATGGATTCGTGACTATAAGTTTGAGAAGGTAAGCGAGTTCCTGGGACCTACCAAGATGACGCTTACCGTAGTAAATGCCGGAACCCAGCACAATGTGATTCCGGATAAGTGTACGATGCTTGTAGATATCCGCACCAACGAGTTTTACGACAACGAGGAGGTTTACAAGTTTATCTGCCAGCACCTGAAGAGCGAGGTGAAGGCCCACAGTTTCCGCCTGAAGTCATCCCGCATCGACCCAGCGCATCCTCTTATCAGGAAATGTGTAGCCATGGGCATGAAGCCATTCGGCAGTCCTACCCTCAGCGACCAGGCTCTGATGCACTTCCCATCGTTCAAACTGGGTCCTGGCGAGTCTTCCCGCTCCCATTCTGCCGATGAATTCATCAAAATAAGCGAGATTTCGGATGCTGTAGCCAAATACAAAGAGCTCTTAGATGGCGCTGCCATCTAAGAGCTCTGTTCAATTCATCTATATTATATATATATGTTTACCTGCAGAATTACTTCACTACCTGTTCAGTAGAGGCATTCTTGCCATTAATAGGAGTACCGGCAGTACCATCGTTGATAAAGAACTTAGCCTTGAGATATGCCGTAGGAATCTGAACCTTATACCAACCAGTCTTACCATTATGAGAAGCAGATGCATCGTAAGTCATCTTGACTCCTGGCCATGCAGCAGAAGAGGTTGTGCCATTATAGAAGTAGCAATAAACATTCTCCCACTTAGAAGCGTTATCGAAGTAAACATACTCTGGATCAACGGGCTCATCTTCATGTACCTTGGTCACAGTAGTGCTGTATGTTCCGTCAACATAGTAGCCGTGGTTGACAAAGTCCACGTTATTAGTTAACTTATTTCCATTACCATCCAAGAAAATGAGTTGAGCAGGAGCAGTTGTCTCGGTGCCATCATAAGTCCACTTGAAGACATTCTTTCCAGAAACACTCTTACCTACAAGAGGCAACTTTTTATTGATAGCATCATTCCATTCACCAGCATACTTAATTATAGGCTTAACATTGTTATTCCATACATATACGGCTGCTGCCGTATTGGATGTCTCCAAGAAACAGGAGATTTCGTCAGCCTTGCCCAATTCTGGAACGTAAGCCTTCACCTTCTTGTAAGTGACCGAACCTGTTTCTGTCTTGCCTTCCTTGTCAGTTGCACCCCAAGTGATAGTGACATTCTTACCATAGGCAACATCAGCACCTACAGTAAACTGCTTGTCAGCAGTAAAATCCTGCTTAGCACCATCATTCACCTGAATCCAGGCAGAAACTGCATTCAAAGGAGTAGCAGTCACAGTGAGCGTCTCATCAGAGAAGGCTGTACCATCAGCTGGATTGAAAACAACCTCAGGAGGCAGCACAATAGAACCAGCATTATAGATGACAGCAATACCTGACTCGCCAACATGACCAGAGATTGTAGAAGCATTGACGGTGAAAACGCCACCGCCTACCATATCCTTATAAGTACCAGACTTGAGCCACTTGCCGTCGCCAGCACCATTGGCTACAGTCACGTCACGGTCAGAACCATTTCCCAATACGATAATAGCGCCACTCTTACGAACCTGAGCACAAACGCCATTACCTTTTACATAATAGTTTGGCTCGCCGGCACAAACGTTGTGCATGTAGTTTACCTGAGCTACTTCAGCATCTTTGAAGTGAACACTTCCCTTATCACCAAATTTGATATCATTCTTTCCCTTCTGAGCAGGACGGGAGAAATAAAGAGCGGTAGCTCCATTGTTTCCTGCTACAACTGCATAAGCACGGTCGATAACATTCTGGCTTTTATTCTTTGACTCACCACCATCGTTGGCATAAGTATCATGGCTTTCACCCCAATAAACCAACTTTTCTGTCTTTGCATTTCTCTGATTGAAATTGCCAACAGATTCGTTGATAGAACCACCAGCGAAAGAATTGGCAAATCCATTACCATAACCATTATCAGTAATGCTCATGTAGGTCTGATACTCTGGGAAAAGGGTCTTATCATCACCACCAGTACTGTCAAGGATCTCACCATAGTTGTACATCTCCTGATCCACCACATTCTGCATAAAAGAGTCACCCTCAGAAGGCAAGCCAATGTGCTTGATAGCATCCCAACGGATACCATCCACACCACAGGCCTTCAAATCCTGGATGTATTGTTTGATGATGGCTTGCACAGTAGGATTGTTGGTATCAAGATCCCACATACCTATCTTGCCAAATGTCACCTGATGACGGTCGTGCCAATTACCCACATCGAAAGGCTGATGGTAAAGTCCTTCATCCTTCAAACGGTCTGCCACGTTACCATAGTCGGTATGATTGGCTACCACATCCACAATCACCTTGACACCATACTCATGAGCCTTAGCACAGAGGGCCTTCAGGTCTGCTTCAGTACCAAGACCATTACCTATCTTAAAATCGTATGGACGATAAACATCATACCAGACGGATCCTTTACCTGCTCTTTCGTGAACAGGAGAAGTCTGAACTGCAGTAAAGCCTGCCTTGGCGATATTAGGGATTTCTTCCTGGATATCTGCCAACGTCCAGTCGAAACAATGAAGGATGACACCATCCTGAATATTGTCTTTAAGACCATATTTGTTGTCTGCGAAGATGTTGGATGCCATGCTGAAGAGCATCACCAACATCAGAAGACCATAATTGATTGTCTTTTTCATATTCTGCTATTATTTTCTGATGATTACTTTTTTACCATTGTGAATATAGAGTCCTGGCTGAGCAGGCTTGCTGATACGGACACCTGTGATAGAATACCAGGCATCATCGGTTGTCTTCTTCACAGCTGTGATGGTAGTATTCTCTATGGCTGTAACAACCTTACCGTCTACATAAACCGTTTCTCCCTGAAGAGCTGAACCTGCTTCGCCACTATTGATGACGAAACAACCAGTAAGGAAAGCAGCAGGAACCTCCAAAGAATAATAGCCTTTCTTGCCGTTATACTCAGTCTCTTCGTCGAGCTGCATCTTCACGCCAGGCCATTCTACAGAAGCCTCAGTTCCGTTATAAATATAGCAATATACATTCTTCAGGTTCTCTATTGTATTATCAAAGAACACCTTTACCTTGCCTGCAGGAGCAGTCTCAATGGTCTTGGTATATTTACCTTCTACGTAATAACCATGATTCTTGAATTCCTGATTACCGCCATTCAGTTTCTGCTCACCATCATGAGTAAAAATCACACCAGTAGGAATTTCAGTACCAGCTTTATATGTCCATTTAAAGACATTCTTGCCATCTTTAGTTCCCACCAAGGTCATGGCATCTCCAGGCCACTTAGCAGTAGTAAACTGTTTAACCTTGTCATTCCATGCCCAAATCTTGGCATTGTCATAACTTGTTTCCAAGAACACGGAGATTTCATTTTCCGTTACCACTGGTGTATAGTCTGCCGCAAGTGCTGAAACTGGAGCCATGAAGGTCATGCTCAGCAGCAATACCAGTGTACAAATCAACGTATAAAATTTCTGCATAAACAAAATGTATTAAGTTTGAATTATAAGATTTCGTCGGCAAAAATAAGAATACTTTTTGAAAAACAGATGAAGAAAAGTTAAATAAATAGCATAAAAAAAAGACAATCGTTTGCACAATTTGCAAGCGTATGCCTTTTTTTATGCTATTTACTCAAGTGGCTCAATCAGCTTACTCAAGTGGTTCAATCAGACTACTCAAGTGGTTCAATCAGACTACTCAAGTGGCTCAATCAGCGAGTACAGCCGACTGCGTAACCCGATACAGTCGAATCCTTAACCCAACGCAGCCATATCTGTAACCCGACGCAGCCACATCAGTTGGTAAACGGAAGTACATTATTTGTTTACCTCATTTGAGTGCTCAATGACTACCAGGGAGAATTACCTTTTTTTGATGACTACCAGGGCTAATAATAGCTACCATCAGGGAGAATCATGGTTCTTCAGAATATGCCCGAATAACTACCAGGGAGAATCTTGAAAATACAAGATACTGAATATCAAGCAGTTAGGAGTATATTTTTCTTCCCTACACTATACCAAGTATATTATATATATACATTTACATCTTTTACACTATACGTAATACGGGAGGAAAAAGATTTTTTTTTCAACAAAACAGCTATTAAAATGCATTTTTTCTCTTCAAAAATTTGCATAAGTCTGAAAGAAATATTACTTTTGCAACATGAAAGCGCGGAGAATGCGATTCTCCTCCCGATGAAGGACACCGGGAAATGCTTTCGGTTAAGGATTAGAACATAGCTCATTGAGTAGGATTTTCTGCCCCGAAAGATGAGTGACCAAAAGGTAATCCTTACAGGGCATTCTATGCCTGATAAATTTGATAATGATTTATCGGCATGGATGCGAAGTAAGGTTCTCTTTTGGGAATAAGAATGAACGGCAGAAAATCTAACCATGCGGATAGATTGTTTTATCTTATTTGTTAGCCTTACTCCAATTCCATGCCGGTTTTCAATAAACAATAACAAGACTTGCCCCAATCGGTAGGCCACTAACAATTTTTTAAAAGAAACCGATAATGGAACAATTTAATCAACAGCAGCAGGGCGGGCAGCAGGCCTTCCCTCTGACAAATCAACAAGAGAAACAACTGATAGCCATCCTTGGCGTACAGGGATTGTCTTACCAGAACTATTCGGTGGTAGAACTCAAAATCGTTCTACAGATTATCAAGCATGCCCAGAAAGCAATCTTGGGCTATGTTATCCCTTATCGATTAACTTCACAGACTTTTAATGGCTTCACCGCAGAACAGAGAGCAGCAGGCCACACCGATGTCATCATGAAACTGTCGGAGTTTAAATTTGGAGCTGGACATTATCCGCAATTGCGCGATGCCATCCAGCGTATAGAATCCAAGCCCATCCAGCTGCCGTTCAAGCAGGGCGACCAGACCTACTACCGGAAATTTGCATGCCTGTTTAAGAGTGAGATATACCAAGACCGGCACAAGAACTGGATGGTAAAATTCCGCTTCGACAACAACGTGATACGGTTTTTCTACAATTTCGACAAGGGAGTCAGCCGTATCGACCTCAATGCCATCAACCAATGCCGCAGCGCATCGAGCATCAAGTTATATCTCATCATGAACTGCTGGGCTGTAAAGGGATTCACCATCAGCAAAACGGCGCATATCCAGCAACTGATGCATGGCAGAGAAGATTACTACAAGACCTGGTCGGCACTGGACAACAAATGTCTGACTTTTGCCTGCAAAGACCTCAAGCGCCTTTACCGGAACCACATCATCGACCAGTATCTTACCTATAAGCCTTTCTTTCTGGAGGAGGGTAAAAAAGAGAAGCATCACCTGCCCGAACACATCACCTTTACCCTGCACGACCGTCGCACTTCTGGCGAAACTGCGGAGGGAGCAGAAGTGAGCAGCGAACTGAGAGGACAGCGGAGCAAACTGAAACTCCGGCTGCAATGCAATTATGATGTGAGCGAGAAGAAGGCTGAGCAGTTGAGCGGCTACCTCAGGCTAGATATGATTGGTGACCTGGAGGACTTTTTCCAGCGAAAGGATTATTACATAGCCAACTGCAGGCGTTCGAACAAGAAGATGAACACGGGTGGCTATATGACCACAGCCATGGTAGGTTTCTTTAAGGATCATGGTGTAGAAGGATTGTAAAAAATATAAAGCTTATGAATTATCCCCAACGTATGTACAGCAAGACCGAGCTGGGTCTGCTCTACTTTCCCGACACAACCGACGGGGCAACAGCGCGCCGTCATATCATGGGATGGATTAAGCGTTGCGAGCCCCTCTGGAACGAGCTGCAGCGTTTAGGCTACCAGGAGCATAGCCAGTATTTCCCTCCCCGCCAGGTATCCACCATCTTCGAATACCTGGGCGAGCCGGGGGCATAAAGAAAAAAGGGTGTGTCATAAGTCCAGATAATGGCAGCAAGGTCGGGCTGAACCAACAGTCACCGGCCGAAGGGAAAGGTAAAGCCCAAAAGCTCCTAGCCCAGGGCTAGGAGCTTCTGCTCATCGGCTCATTCATACATTATCGGCTCAGCCAAGCCTCCGGATTGAGCTTGGCAGTCTCCTTGCGAAGCTGGAACTGGAGGATGTTTTCAGAACCAACACTACCCAAAGCCTGACGGGTACTAACCTTCTGTCCCTTATGAACGCTTACCGATTTCAGATTACAGTAAACAGAGATGTAGGCACCATGACGGACCAGCACGTTCCACATGCCACCATAACCGAAGACGGCACTCACCTCACCATCGTAGATGCTGCGAGCCACACAACCCGGCTTGCCCTGGATATTGATACCCTTATTGTCGAGCGTTACGCCCTTCAAACCTTCTACGTTATACTGACCGAAATGACTCACCACACGGTAACTGCCACTGATAGGCATCGGCAATCGGCCACGGTTAGCCTCGAATCCACCGCTCAGCATGCGGTCTACCGAACTCAAGGTAGAAGCCTCCTGTGCCTCCTTCTTGGCAGCGGCAATCTCACGGGTACTGCGTTCCGCATCCATCTTCGCCTTCAACTCGGCAGCCTGTCTTTCAGCCTCCGCCTTTCTTGCAGCCTGTTCGGCAGCAGCCTCACGGGCAGCCTGTTCTGCGGCGGCACGCTTGGCAGCCTCGGCAGCAGCACGCGCCCTAGCCTGCGCTTTTGCCTTCGCCTTCGCCTCAGCCTGGGCAGCAGCCTCCTCCTGAGCCTTTCTTGCAGCCTCGGCAGCCAGTCTTGCTTCTTCGGCAGCCTTTCTGCGGGCAGCTTCGGCAGCAGCCTCACGCGCCTTGGCTTCGGCTATACGACGGGCATTCTCCCTGGCAGCAGCCTCGGCAGCAGCTTTCTTGCGAGCCAGTTCCTCGGCACGTTTCTTGGCGGCAGCAGCGGCAGCAGCCTTCTTCTTAGCCTCGGCAGCAGCACGGGCACGAGCCTTGGCTACTTCCTGAGCAATCAAGCGGTCAATCTGAGCGTTGATTGCCGCATCTTTCTGACGCTGGTCGGCAATGACAGCCTGAATGGTCTTCTGCTGTTTCTGCAGTCCCTGCACCATCTCCTGCTGCTGAGTCTGCTTGCCTTCCAATGCCGTCTTCTCCTGCTTACCCTTATATAATAAGGTGTTCTTATGTCCCTTTACATGCTGCAACTGCTGGTGCTTCTCGTTCACCTGCTTCTGCTTAGCCTTTACAGCCTCGCCCTGCACCTTCTGATAGGAAGAATACTGGCGGATGAAGGAAAGGCGGCGATACATCTGTGTCAGATTCTTGGCACTGAAGATGAACATCAGCTTGTCCTGAACCGTATGATGACGGCTCATATAGCGCATGGAACGAATATACTTGTTCTTGCGGTCCTGCAACTGTTGCTGAAGCGTTTTCAACTGCGCCTGCAGGATGCCGATATTGCCGTCAATATGATGGATATCCTTCTGGATGCCGTCAATCTTCTTCTGGCTCTGGTCTATTTCTCCGTTCAGCGCCATCAGGTCTTCAAGACGTTTCTTCACATCCGCCTTATTTCTCTGCAAAGCCTGCTCCTGCTCTCTGATCTTCTTCCGGATAGAAGCGCGCTGTCCCTGCAAACCTCGGATAGAGGCATTGCTATAGGTTGCCGCCTTGCGTTCTGCTCTGGTTGGCGCAGCTGATTTGGATGTCTTTCTGGCCGCATGACTTCTGCTGTTCGTCTTTCTGGCAGGAGTAGCAGCCTTTTTTTTCGCAGTTACGGCAGTCTTTCTCACCTGCTTCTTCTGGGCAGAATGCTTCTGCGCAAAAGGTGCGAGCGAGAAGGCGATTGCCATGATGAATAATAAGATTCGCTTCATTTCTTATATTAAAAACCCATGTTCTATAATTTCAAACTCTTGATGAGCATCTACATACTCAATATCTTGCTGAGCACATCTGTTGGAGAAATCTGCTTGTATTTGCTGGAAATCTCTGTCTGAGTACTCCACTTGCTGTCGGTCTTCACCTGATTCAATTCCAGACTGATCTTAGCCTCCTGCTTTTTCCTGGTAGCAGTAGTGGTCATCGCCAGATTCAGGGAGGCAGGGAACATCTTGACGCCTACACTCTTGAAGTTGCCGTAGTCGAGGTGGAGATTGGAGGTGCCGTTCTGCGCACTCTTATAGACAACATCTGCCGCTGTGATACGGCCGGTAGTGCGGTTGGCTGTCCAGGCATAGGTCATATTGCCGTTCCTGAAACTAACCGGCACAGCATCTCCTGCCACATCCAGTCTGGCATCAAACTTCTTCAGGTCTGATTCCTTCACAGTCCTTTCGCCCGGCAGGAGCAGCTGGTTCCAGAAGAGAGCCTGCAGAGAATAGAAGGAGATGCCCTGCTTCTTGAGGAAGTCTACCTGGGTATAATCTGCCTTTATATATTCCTTGTGCAGACGGTCGATGATAAGTACATGGTCGGGAGTAAACTCCAGACGGCCCACCTCTGTACCCAAGATAGGAATAAAGAGCTGGATGCGGATGATTTCATCCTTACGCATGCTCAGTTTGCCCGGCACGGTAATGTCCTTATCACCAGCCTGAAGAGTAAACGACATGTTGCCTACAATATTCTTGGTATACACCTGATTGTCTGAAACCTTCTGTACGAAAGTCAACTTCTTGAGCGTCTCACTCTGACGAGAGACAGAACCCTTGGTGGCATTCTCTTTCTGATGACTGGCTGATGAGGAGCCAGAGCCCTGTACATTCTTGCTGGTTCCGCAAGAACCGAGGAGCAGGATGCTGCAGGCTGCGGCGAGCAACATCATCTTATTCTTCTTCATTGTATATTTCATCTTTCTTGATTTTTCTACTTTCCGTTTATTTCTTCTTACCTTTTCTAACTGACTTCTGCTTAGCGGCAGGTTTCTGCTTTGGCGCATTCCGCTTTTTCAGTTCTTCTTCGGTAATATATTGTCTGTTCTTAATCTTCCATGCCAGCACCTCAGTCTGGTTCTCGCCGGTATAGGCTTTCTTCCAGAAATCTACGGATTCATCGGCCATACCATTCATATAATAGATATCTCCGGCATGCTCAATAACCGTACTGTTATCTGCGGTGGAATCGCGGTTTTTGAGTGCCTGGTCTATATAAGTCTTGGCATCCGCATAGCGTTCTTCCATAAAGAGAATCCAAGCATAGGTATCCAGGTAAGTACCGTTGTTCGGCTCTGCCTTGATGGTTTTGTAGCTCATCGACTCAGCCTTATGCAGGTCAACGCCCTTCTCGCTCAGATAGTAGGCATAGTTGTTCAGCGCCATCACGTTATCATCTTTCCATTGCAGACAGGAATCGTAAGCCGCAAAGGCTTCCTGCTCTTCACCTTTCTTATGAAGAATATCGCCGGTTACGGCATAGAGGTCGGATACCAGGTCGGCTGGCGACTGTGCATTCACCTGCGCCAATCCAAGACGGAACTCACGGAGCGCCTCGTCTTCCTTATCTTTCTGATAATACGCCATTCCACCGAAGTAATAGAACACCATTTCTTCGGGATTATACTCCTGAGCCGCCTTACATTGCAGGGAGACCAGGTCGTACTTCTTCTCGTTCCAGAGCATCTGCACGAGTTGCATTCTGGCATTCACGTTATCCGGAGCTATGGTAAGCACCCTTTCGAAGGCACGGCAAACAGAGTCGGCTGGCATCTTCTTCAAACTCATGTAAGCAGCTCTCATCTCTGCCACTTCGGCTGACGGGTGAGCCACGTTGAGCGCCTTGTCGAACAGCGCAATCACCTTGGTAGAATCACCACCTTCGCTCTCATTCTTCTGAATGAAAGAGCGGAACATCATCACCTTGGTATCCAAGTCAGATTTCGGACTCATCAGGATTTTATCGAGCATCTGCTCGGCAAGCTGTTCCTGATGGGTGGCATTATAATAGTCGTAAAGCGACATCTGGGCATAGGAGTTGTCAGGCTCTTCCTTGAGCACATCGGTAAAGCACTTGTAGGCTTCCTTCTGACGGTCGTGCTGCACGAGCCAGTTGCCCAGCATCGTCTTATACTGCATATCCAGCGGATGCTGGTCTACCAGCGACTTCAGTTCCTGATAGGCAGCCTTCTTATCATTCATCAGTTCATAAACTCTCATTTTAGAGAGGGTGAACTGTTCGCTTTCACCTTCTTCCACCTCAAGACGCGAAATGGTTTTGAGTACCGATTTATAATCCTTATTCTGGGAATAAAGCTGAACCAGAATGCGGAGGGCATCGGTATTATCGTGGTTTTTGGCATACAGATTCTCATAGGCATCGATGGCAAGATCGTAATTCAGACTACCTATATAATATCTGCCCAACTGCTCGGCATAGGTCTGATTCTCCGGATTCAGTTCTATCGCCTTCTGCATATAGGCAAGTGCCAGAGAATCCTGTTTGAGTTGAGAATAGAAAAGTGATTCATAGAAATAGGTCTCAGCCGCCTTCGGGTCAATCTTTCGGGCATGCTCAAAGAGATCGAAAGCTGCCGAATAATTGCCGGCAGCCTGCTGGCGCGCTCCCTCCAGGAAGAAATAGTTGTAGCGCTGGCGGTCGTTCGGAGAGAGATGATCCTCCTGAACCGCCGGCTGCTGAACCGGCTGCACCTTCTTTTTACGGGCAAGCGACGGCATGGCTACCGACCCCAGCAAGACCAGCCCCATTGCCCAACTGATATTTCTAAGATTCATCTTCACGATTCTAATCCTTTCTATTCTATCTTTAATAATCTGTTATTTTACTCCCGTATGACCGTAACCGCCGGCACCACGCTCGGTCTCATCGAGTTCATTAACCTCGATGAAATCGCATTGTTCGTGCTTAGCCAGCACCATCTGGGCTATACGCTCGCCATCATTAATAACGAAATCCTCTGTAGAGAAATTGATGAGCAGAACCATGATTTCGCCGCGATAATCGGCATCGATGGTTCCCGGAGTATTCAATACGGTAATGCCATGCTTCAAAGCCAGACCGCTGCGAGGACGGATCTGCGCTTCATAACCTGCAGGCAAAGCCATATAAAGACCGGTTGGCACCAGTCGTCGCTCCATAGGATGAAGCACGATTGCCTCATCGATGTTTGCACGCAAATCCATGCCGGCACTCTGTGGTGTGGCAAACGCAGGTAGAGGCTGATGCCCCTTGTTGATAATCTGTACTTTTATCATGACTTTTTCTATTTTATCTGTGTCTGAGTTTAATAATCTGCAAAAATAAGCAATTTTGATGGAATAAATGAATTTTTGAGGATAAAAACATGTAATTTATCATATTTTATTTTGATTTGTGCTTACTTTAGTGTATTTTTGCGCTACAGAATCAAGTAATACAATAATATGGAGTGGAAACAACTGATATCCAACAAGCGTTTCGGACAGGAGCATAAGCATGCCGAGCGCCATGACGATCGCTCTGAATTCAAGCGCGATTACGACCGTCTTATCTTTTCATCGGCATTCCGCCGTTTGCAGAACAAGACGCAGGTTTTCCCTTTGCCGGGCAGCATCTTCGTTCACAACCGCCTCACCCACAGTCTGGAGGTGGCGAGTGTGGGCATGTCGATAGGTAACGACATTTCACGACGTGTCATCCAGAAACGGCCTGAACTGAAGGAGACGCTCGTTGAGGAGATAGGAACCATCGTAAGTGCAGCCTGTCTGGCACATGATTTGGGCAATCCGCCTTTCGGTCATTCCGGCGAGAAAGCCATCCAGACATTTTTCTCTGAAGGACCAGGTCAGAAGATAAAATCAATGGTTTCATCGGAGTTTTGGGATGATATTACGCATTTCGAAGGTAACGCAAATGCCTTCAGGATCCTGACTCACCGGTTCAAGGGGCGTCGTCAGGGAGGTTTCGTGATGACCTATTCCATGCTTGCTTCCATCGTGAAATACCCGTTTGCAAGCAGTCTTGCCGGGAATCACGGCAAATTCGGCTTCTTTGCTTCTGAAGCGGAATCTTACAGAAAAATTGCCGATGAATTGGGCATTTTTTGCAAATCTGCACCCGGTGAGCCGCTCAAATACGCCCGCCATCCACTTGTATATATGGTAGAAGCTGCCGACGACATCTGCTACGAAATCATGGACATCGAAGACTCCCATAAGCTCAAGATTCTTTCCTTTGCCGAAACCGAGCACCTGCTGCTGAGTTTCTTCGATGAAGATATCCAGCAGAAGATACGCCAGCGCATCATCGACGAAGAACTGACTGACGAAAATGAGAAAGTGGTTTACATGAGAGCCAGCGTCATCGGCAAACTGGAGAACGAATGTGTGGCAGCCTTCCTGGTGCACGAGGAGGAAATCCTTGCCGGAACTTTCGAGGGCAGTCTCATCGACCACATTTCCGAGCGCCAGAAAAAGGCATACAAGGAATGTGAAAAGATCTCCTACTCTAAGATTTACCAAAGCAAGCCGGTACTCGACATCGAACTGTCGGGTTATAAAATCATGGCAACTCTGATGGAGGTTTTCATCGAAGCTGCCGTCAACCCATCGCGTTTCTACTCCAAACAGCTCTTGCGCAGGGTAAGCAGCCAGTATGATATAGAGAACGAGAATCTGGAGGAGCGCATCATGGCGGTAATTGATTATATCAGCGGCATGACCGACATCTATGCGCTCGACATCTATCAGAAGATCAACGGAATCAGCCTGCCTATTGTATAAGGTAGCGCCCTGTAAGGGCAAAAGCCTTATGTTTACCTTGGAGTTTTAAAGCTTTTGCCCTTACAGGGCGTTGGTTTGTGTTCGTAATTACCCAGGGCGTTGCCCTGGGCTAGGAGCTTCTGCCCTTTCAGGGCGTGTGGGGACATGATGGTGTTCTGATGCCTGGGGCGTGTGAAGCTTACATGCGAAACTTGAATTAGATACCTTTTTCCTTATAAATCAAATTATTGGCTCCGCTCGTAATCTTCAGAGCCTCAGGATGTTCCTTAATAAAACTGTTGATGTGGCGAACTCGCTTCTCTTCCAAAATCTCATCGATGGCAATGAGGATACCGGTCTCCTCCACATCACCAAAACCATAGTTGATGGCGGTACCGAAAAGCTTCATCGTAGGACTCAGACTCATGTAGGCATTAACAAGAGGAGGAATATTATAACCCAACTTGCGAACCTCACGGTTCAGGATGCGATAGTCTGCCTTGAAGTCATCTTCTGTAAAGATAGCAGCCAAATCACTCTCCGGAGTATCCAATTTCAGCGGTTTCATCGGGATTACGAGGTTCTCCTTGTCATCAAAATGCTTCTTGAGGAAATAGAGAATCATGTCGCGGCCGCGACGGATGTAAGACGGATACATCGTCATCTTGCCGAAGAAATATTTTACTTCCGGATAGAGAACCGTCAAGGCGCCCAAACCATCCCAGAGATTGTCGAGAGCAAAGATACTCTTGGTGTTGGTACGCACATTCTGATATTCGAGTGAAACGAAGGAACGGCCCAACTCTACAGTATAAGGCATATACTCCTTGAGGAACTTGTCGGAGAAATGGAACATGTGGCTGGTTGCCAGCTTAGGCTGTCCCTTCTCATCGAGCAGCCAATCCTTACCCAGGAGATAACGGTAACCGCCGATAATCTCATCGGCTTCAGGATTCCAGACAATCAGCTGCTTGTAACAGTTGTCACCAAAGTCGAACTCATCAAGATCCATAGATTTGCCCGTTCCGCCTCCCGCCTCGCGGAAAGCGATTTCACGAAGTCGACCAATCTCTTTCAGCACATTAGGCGAATCCTTTGCCGTAACGATATAAATCTCGTTATGGCTCTTATTGGTCATTCTCAGTTGTTTGTCGGGTGTAAGCTCGCTCTTCAGGAGCTCACGGTCAATCGGTTGGATGATTTCTTCTTCCATATTACTCTTCTTATATGCTATGATTCTACGATTTCGTTAATATAAAACAATTCTTCCGGGTTTTGCAAACCATTAAAGTTCATAAACCCTGTCTTCAACATACTGCGCCCACTCTGTAGCCGACTTGCTCTTATCAAAAGTCTGCCAAGGAATCGGTTTGTCGATGGAGATGCGGAAATGCTTGCCCACATTCCTGTACATCTCGTCAACCAGGAACAGCATGGCGAGATTGAACGGCAGATACTTGTCGCTAAATCGGGCGATGCGGTAGAAACGCTCAGAGTTGCGCCCTCCGAAATGGATAGGCACCACATCGCGCTGATATTCTACACTCTTAGAGATAAACGTCTTCTTCCAAGGCAGGTCGTGAATAGTTCCATCCTTGCGCTTGCGGCTGTTCAAGCCTGCCGGAAACATCAACATGTGGTTGTCACTCTTGAAGCCCGCCTCCACCATACGTGGGAAATCGCGACTCTGGCGACCCGTTTTGTTGATGCCGATACTTACAGGTTTCAAACCCGGCAAGTTGAGCAGAAGATCATTCACCAGATAGCGGAACTTGCCATCATAGTGCTTGCCGATGATGGAACCGAGACATACACCGTCCTGTCCGCCCAGAGGATGATTGGAAACAAAGGTATAGAGTTTGCCGTCGTTCTTGTCAGGCAGGTTTTCCAAGCCTACGATTTCAACATCCATCTTCAGATAGCGTACACATTCGGTGAGCCATTCAGTACCCGAAAGGCCACGGCTCTCCCACAAGAACCTGTTCACCTCGTCCTCGTGAATAATCTTCTTGAGCCAGGAAACCAGGAAGCGCGGTACGAATTTCACCTTGCTTCCCATCTTGCTCTTAAGAATCTTATCTATGTCTATCGTTTTCTCTATTGATTCACTCATGTTTGCTAAAACTTATATAAGTTAGTGCAAAAGTAACTCAACTTTTTCAAATACGTGCCATTTTTTCCAAAAAAATAGCAAAAAAGCGAAAATTTATTAGTTTTTTTAAACTATCACGACAAATCGAGCCCATTTTGCACGTATTTTTGCAAAAACATCACACTTGATGAGAACAAAAAGGCGATGCCCGAAACTGGAAGGTGAAGTTGACCAAAAACAACTTTTTCATTAAGTTTTATAAATTTTGTGGGAAAATGTAAGGCTATATGGAGATTTTTATGTACCTTTGAACCCAAATTTATACACTAATAAGTACGCACGCAATATTATAACGCGATAAGACAGCAAAAAGATATATGATAAAGACAGCAGAAACATATCACGTACCGGTGCTCCTCAAGGAGAGCGTTGACGGGTTGAACATACAGCCAGGAGGCATCTATGTAGACGTAACCTTCGGTGGTGGCGGACACTCCAGAGAGATTCTGTCGCGCCTGACGGAGGGAGCGCACCTGTACAGCTTCGACCAGGACGCCGATGCTGAGCGCAACGTGGTGGCAAACGAGAACTTCACCTTCGTATGCTCCAACTTCAGATTCCTGAAAAACTGGATGCGCTACTACGGGGTAGACGGACTCGACGGACTGTTAGCCGACCTTGGCGTATCGAGCCATCACTTCGATGACGAGACCCGCGGTTTCTCCTTCCGTTTCGACTCCCCACTCGACATGCGCATGAACAAGCGTGCGGGCAAGACTGCTGCCGACATCGTAAACGAATATGACGAAGGTGCCCTTGCCGACATCTTCTACCTATACGGTGAGCTGAAGAACTCGCGCCGCATCGCCTCGGCACTCGTCAAGGCAAGAGCCGAGAAGCCCATCCTCACCACCAAAGACTTCATGGCAGCCGTAGAGCCCCTCTTCAAGCGGGAACGCGAGAAGAAAGACATGGCAAAGCTCTTCCAGGCGCTGCGCATAGAAGTGAACCACGAGATGGACGCCCTGAAAGAGATGCTCCGCTCAGCCACGGAACTTCTGAAACCGGGAGGCCGACTCAGCGTCATCACCTATCACTCGCTGGAAGACAGAATCGTAAAGAACATGATGAAAGCGGGCAATGCAGAAGGCAAGATAGAGCAGGACTTCTTCGGAAGAATAGAAACCCCTTTCAAACTCGTGAACAACAAGGTTATCGTTCCCGATGCCGACGAGCAGGAAAGAAACCCTAGGAGCAGAAGCGCCAAACTAAGAATAGCAGAAAAGAAATGATAAACGATAAAGACATAAACATCAGTGAGAAGCCTATAGCCGAAGAAAAGGCACAGGCATCACAGGAACCGCCGAAGCAGAAAACTCCGCAGCAGGAGCCACAGCAGCAGGAGGCTCCACAGGCTTCGCTCAAGGAAGTGATTGCCAAGCAAGCCATTGAGGAAGAGGCTTCAGGATCATCGAGCTTTACGCTGCGAAAGATTCTGGGTGGAGACATTCTTACCGCACAAATCATACGCCGGCAGATATGGCTCGTTATCCTCATCGTGTTTTTTGTCATTATCTACATATCCAACCGATACAATATCCAGAACGATATCATCGAGTTGGACAAACTGCAGAAAGAACTGCAAGACACCAAATACAAAGCGCTGTCTACAAGCAGCCAGATAACAGAGAAGAGTCGTGAAAGTAATGTGCTCGACATGCTGAAGAACAACAAAGACAGCGTGCTGCACATCGCTACCCAACCTCCATACATCATAAACGTACCCGAAGAATGAGCAGCAAATTTGATCACAAGAAAGTAATGCCCCGCTACAGCGCCATCGCCATCATCATGACGATTTTCGCCATAGCCGTAGTGGGTAAAGCGCTCTACATCATGACCGCCAAGCATGATTACTGGATGAAGGTGGCAGAACGGCAGAAGAAGGATTCCGTGACCGTAAAGCCAAACCGAGGCAACATCTTGAGCTGCACAGGACAGCTGATGGCTAGTTCGCTGCCGGAGTTTAAGGTTTTCATGGACTTCAAGGCGCTGAAAGATGCAGAAAACGATTCGCTGTGGGATGCCAAGCAAGACTCCATCTGTCTTTGCCTGCACCAGATATTCCCGAACCTGAGCGAGTCTGATTTCAAGAAGCACCTCACCGAAGGTCGCGCCAAGATGAGCCGCCACTGGCCGGTTTATCCGAAGCGTGTAGACTATAACACCTTCACCGAGATAAAGGACATCCCTGTATTCCGCCTGAAACCCTACCAGAGCGGTTTCCACTGGGAAGAATATAATGCCCGAACCAGAACTTACGGTTCGCTGGCAGGCCGTACCATCGGAGCCATGTATGGCGCCAAGGATACCGCCCGCTTCGGTCTGGAGCTGAGTTACGACTCCATCCTGCGAGGCACCAACGGTATCGTGCATCGCCGCAAGGTGCGCAACAAGTTCCTCGACATTACCGATACCCCTCCTATTGACGGAGCCGATATCATGACCACCATCGATGTGAGCATACAAGACCTTGCCGAACGCTCACTCATCGACGAGCTGAAGGAAATCAACGCCAATGTGGGTGTAGCCATCGTGATGGATGTACCTACGGGCGACATCAAGGCCATCGTAAACATGGAGAAATGTTTCGACGGCGAATACAGAGAAATCCACAACCATGCCGTGAGCGACCTTCTGGAGCCAGGTTCGGTGTTCAAGCCAGCCTCTATCCTCGTAGCGCTGGACGACGGAGTGGTAGACACGACCTATCACGTAGAAACCGGTGGCGGTATATGGCCGATGTACGGCAGAGAAATGAAAGACCACAACTGGCGAAAAGGAGGATACGGAATGCTGACCCTCGCACAGACCCTGTGGTACAGTTCGAACATCGGTGTGAGCCGCATCATAGACGACCATTACCGCAACAACCCGGAGAAATTCGTAAAGGGTATCTACCGTACCGGTCTGCACGACGACCTGAAGATTCCGCTGGTGGGAGCAACACCAGCCAGAATCCGCATGCCGCACAGAAACAAGAACGGACAGTATGACAACTGGGCAAAGACCAGTTTGCCATGGATGAGTATCGGATATGAAACCCAGATACCGCCTATCTCTACCCTCACCTTCTACAACACCATCGCCAACAACGGCAAGATGATGCGACCAAGATTCGTGAGCAAGGTAATGAAGAACGGAGAAACCATCATGGAATTTCCTCCTGAAGTGATGCGCCAGCAGATAGCCAAGGAGAAGAGCATCAAGGAACTGCAAACCATCCTGGAACAGGTGGTAAGCGTGGGACTGGGAAAGAAAGCCGGTTCGCCTAACTTCAAAGTGGCAGGAAAAACCGGTACAGCCCAGATTTCAAAAGGTGCCGGTGGATATAAGAGTGGCGGAACCAGCTATCTCATCAGTTTCGCAGGCTACTTCCCTGCCGATGCGCCACGCTACAGCTGTATCGTCTGCATACAGAAATCCGGTTTGCCTGCTTCGGGCGGTACGATGTGCGGTAAGGTGTTCCATGAGATTTCAGAAGGCATCATGGCGCAGAGTCTGAAAGTTGACGTAAAGGACGCCCGCGACTCTGCATCCGTCTTCGTTCCTGACGTAAAGGCAGGCAATATCCTTGCTGCCAACTATGTGCTCAGCCACCTCGGCATCAAGACCAATGCCAACTGGAGTGGCAGCTATGCCGACGGCAACCCTATCTGGGGCAAGGCAGAGCGCGTGGGTAACCACAGCATCAAGCTCATCAGGGAGAAGCAATACGGCAAGACGATCGTACCCGACGTTACCGGAATGGGAGCCCGAGACGCTATCTACAATATGGAGAGCCGGGGCATCAAGACCCAGATTATAGGTAGAGGAAAGGTAGTAAAGCAGAGTCTGGTGCCGGGAACGGTCATCAAGAAAGGTGTCGTATGCAGCATTGTGCTCGAATAAATCTCAGAAACAGTTATCTGAAACCCTATATATAATAAGGTGTAGATAAAGAAATATATAGAATATAAAACAGAAACAGGATATGAAGTTACAAGAATTACTCAAAAACATCGAGCCGGTTCAGATAATCGGCGATGCTGATGTAGAGGTTACGGGAGTAAACATCGACTCTCGCAAGATTAAGGAAGGTCATCTCTTCGTTGCCATGAAGGGAACGCAGGTTGACGGTCACAAGTTTATTCCAAAGGCATTGGAACTGGGCGCAAAGTCGGTTTTGTGCGAAGACATGCCTGAAGAGAAAGTTGAGGGCGTAACTTACATTCAGGTCGCTTCGACCGAGGATGCTGTCGGCAAGGTAGCAACCCTCTTCTACGGTGACCCTTCAAGAAAGCTCAAACTGGTAGGCGTAACAGGTACCAATGGTAAGACCACCATTGCCACCTTATTATATAATATGTTCCGCAAGTTCGGCCATAAGTGTGGCTTGCTCTCTACCGTCTGCAACTACATTGAGGACGAGGCTATCCCTGCCGACCATACCACCCCAGACCCTATCGAGCTGAACATGCTCCTGGGCAAGATGGTAGAGGCTGGCTGCGAGTATGCCTTCATGGAGTGCTCTTCTCACGCCATCGCACAGAAGCGTATCGGAGGCCTACAGTTTGCCGGAGGCTTGTTCACCAACCTCACCCGCGACCATCTCGATTATCACAAGACATTCGAGAACTACCGTAACGCCAAGAAGGCTTTCTTCGACGGACTGCCTAAGACTGCCTTTGCCATTACCAATGCCGACGACAAGAACGGCATGATCATGGTACAGAACACCAAGGCTACCGTGAAAACCTACTCTACCCGCAGCATGGCAGACTTCAGAGCCAGAATCCTGGAGTGTCACTTCGGCGGCATGTATCTGGAGATTGACGGCAGAGAAGTGGGCGTACAGTTCATCGGTAAGTTCAACGTGAGCAACCTGCTCGCCGTATATGGTGCAGCCATTATGCTCGGCAAGAAGCCAGAGGATGTACTCGTAGTGATGAGTACCCTTCACAGCGTAAGCGGAAGACTGGAACCAATCCAGTCGCCAGAAGGTTATACCGCCATTGTTGACTATGCCCATACACCAGATGCACTGGAGAACGTATTGAACGCCATCCACGAAGTGCTCGAAGGCAAGGGCGGAGAAGTCATCACCGTTTGCGGTGCCGGTGGCAACCGTGACAAGGGCAAGCGCCCATTGATGGCACAGGAGGCTGTAAAGCAGAGCGATAAGGTAATCATCACCAGCGACAACCCACGTTTCGAAGAGCCACAGGACATCATCAACGACATGCTTGCCGGACTCAATGCCCAGCAGATGAAGAAGGTAATCAGCATCGTAGACCGCAAGGAAGCCATCCGCACAGCCTGCATGCTGGCAAAGAAGGGCGACGTGATTCTCGTAGCCGGTAAGGGACACGAAGATTACCAGGAGATCAAGGGCGTAAAGCACCACTTTGACGATAAGGAGGTGATTCGCGACATCTTCGGAATTTCACAGAAGTAAAATCAATTAAGAAAAGAAAGAAAAATGTTATACTATCTCTTTAGATTTCTGGAGCAGTGGGGCATCACAGGTTCTCACATGTGGGGCTACATCTCATTCCGTGCCCTGCTTGCGCTGATTTTATCATTGGTAATCTCTGCCTGGTTCGGCGAGAAATTCATCAAGTATCTCAAGAGCAAGCAAATTACAGAGACACAGCGCGATGCCAGCATCGACCCGTTCGGTGTCAAGAAGATTGGCGTTCCTTCTATGGGTGGTGTCATCATCATCCTGGCTATCCTCGTACCGGTACTGTTACTCGGACGTTTGCGCAACATCTATCTGATCCTGATGATCATCACCACCGTATGGCTCGGCTTTCTCGGTGGAATGGACGACTTCATCAAGATATTCAAGCGCGACAAGGAGGGATTGAAGGGCAAATATAAGATTATAGGACAGATTGGCATCGGCCTGATCGTGGGACTGGTACTCTGGTCTTCACCTGATGTAAAGATGAACGAGAACCTCGCCATCGAGCAACAGGGACAGGAAACGGTGGTAAAGCATCGTACGGAAGCAAGAAAATCGCTGAAGACCACCATCCCATTCGTCAAGGGACACAACCTCGACTATTCCAGCATCACCAGTTTCTGCGGTAAGTACAAGGTAGCAGCAGGCTGGATTCTCTTCGTCATCATGACCATCTTCGTTGTAACAGCCGTATCAAATGGTGCCAACCTCAACGATGGTATGGACGGAATGTGTGCCGGAAACTCCGCCATCATAGGTGTGGCGCTAGGCATACTTGCGTATGTGTCGTCGCACATCGAGTTTGCCGCCTACCTCAATATCATGTATATTCCTGGTTCTGAGGAACTGGTAGTATTCTTCTGTGCCTTCATCGGAGCCCTCATCGGTTTCCTCTGGTACAACGCCTACCCTGCCCAGGTATTCATGGGCGATACGGGTTCGCTGACCATCGGCGGTATCATCGCAGTAGGTGCCATCATCATCCACAAGGAGCTGATGCTGCCTATCCTCTGCGGTATTTTCTTCGTAGAAAGCCTCAGCGTGATGATGCAGGTTTACTATTACAAGATAGGAAAGCGGAGAGGTGTGAAGCAGCGTATCTTCAAGCGCACACCTATCCACGACAACTTCCGCACACAGGACAGTCAGCTGGATCCTGACTGCAAGTATCTGTGGAAGAAGCCTCGCAACTGCTTCCATGAATCAAAGATTACCATCCGTTTCTGGATTGTAACCATCATTCTGGCAGCATTGACCATCATCACATTGAAGATCAGATAAAATACAGGCTCTTATCAGCCCGACAAGTATAGAGAATAAGACAATGAGCAAAATTGTAATTTTAGGAGCTGGCGAAAGTGGCGCAGGTGCAGCCGTGCTGGCAAAGAAAGAGGGATTCGAGGTCTTTGTTTCAGACATGTCAAAGATCAAGGATAACTACAAGAAGTTGATGGATGACCACAACATCGAATGGGAAGAAGGTCACCATACAGAAGAAAAGATTTTAGATGCAGATGAAGTCATCAAGAGTCCGGGTATTCCTAAGGAAGCACCTATGATACAGAAACTGATGGCTAAGGGTACACCTATCATCAGCGAAATAGAATTTGCGGGCAGATATACTGACGCCAAGATGATCTGTATCACGGGAAGTAACGGTAAGACAACCACTACCTCGCTGATTTACCACATCATCAAGTCGGCTGGCTATGATGTAGGTCTGGCAGGCAACATCGGAAAGAGTCTGGCCCTTCAGGTGGCTGAAACTCCTCATAAGTACTACGTCATCGAGCTGAGCAGTTTCCAACTCGA
This sequence comes from Segatella copri, assembly GCA_021622245.1. GTDB lineage: Bacteria > Bacteroidota > Bacteroidia > Bacteroidales > Bacteroidaceae > Prevotella > Prevotella copri_J. Next base: position 31,035 of record JAJVTK010000009.1, read on the forward strand.
CAATATGTATAAGTTCCGTGCCAATGTGGCCATCCTGCTCAACATCACTCCAGACCATCTGGACCGCTATGAGTTTAAGATGCAGAACTATACCGATGCCAAGATGCGCATCACCCAGAACCAGACAGAGGAAGACAGCTTCATCTTCTGGAACGATGATCCTATCGTTACAAAGGAGCTGGCTAAATACAACCTCAAGTCACATCTCTGCCCATTCTCTGAGTTCAAGGAGGAGGGTTGCGTTGGCTTTATCGAAGACGGCAAATACAAACTCAACTTCCCGTCAGACTTCGAAATGCCACAGACAGACATGAGTCTACGCGGCAAGCACAACATCTATAACAGTCTGGCTGCAGGTCTGGCATGCAACATCGTAGGCATCGACCACGAGACCCTGCACAAAGGCTTGAGCGACTTCCCTGGTGTAGAGCACCGTCTGGAGAAAGTGGGCAAGTTCCAGGGCGTTTACTATGTGAACGATTCAAAGGCTACCAACGTAGATGCCTGCTGGTATGCACTGGAGAGTATGACCACCCCTACCATCCTCATCATCGGCGGTAAGGATAAGGGAAATGACTATAACCAGATCAAGGACCTGGTAAAGGAGAAATGTGCTGGTATCGTATATCTCGGAGCCGACAACCAGAAGTTGCACGACAACTTTGACTCACTCGGTATCCCTGTACGCGACACTCACAGCATGAAGGATTGCGTGGCAGCCTGCCAGGAATTGGCAAAACCGGGCGATACCGTACTCCTCAGCCCATGCTGCGCAAGTTTCGACCTCTTCAAGAACATGGAAGATAGAGGCGAGCAGTTTAAGGCGCTGGTAAGAGCTATCGGAGAATAACAGTTTTCAACAAATAGAACAGATAGAACTATAAAGAAATGAATAACAAGAGCATTGGTAATATTTTCAAGGGAGACAAGGTGATCTGGATGGTCTTCTTCTTTCTCTGTATGATAAGCATCGTGGAGGTATATTCTGCCTCCAGCTCCTTGTCGTACAAGACAGGAAACTACATGGCACCTGTCATACGCCACATCTTGCTCTTGGGAGGCGGTCTGTTCACCATGATTTGCATGCTCAAGGTGAAATGCAAGTACTTCAAGATTGTTACCCCCGTCGTGATGGGCATCTCATTACTGTTGCTCGTCCTGGTCTTGGCTACCGGTCAATCTACCAACGGAGCCTCCCGATGGTTCTCTCTGATGGGCATACAGTTCCAGCCTTCTGAGATAGCGAAGGGAGCGGTAGTACTGGCTGTTGCTCAGATTCTTAGTGCTATGCAAACAACTCAGGGAGCCAACAGGAAGGCATTCAAGTTCATACTTGTAGCAACTGCTCCATTTGTAATTCTCATCGGACTGGAAAACTTATCCACAGCCATGCTCCTCAGTATCACAATCTTAGCCATGATGCTCATCGGACGAGTGCCGATGAACCAGATTGGCAAGCTGGTGGGACTGTGCATGATTGTCATCGTCACAGCCTTTGCAGGTATCATGATAGTAGGACAGGACAAGGGCGAAGAGGGCAATAAACCGGAAAATACGCTGACCGAGAAGGTTGAGCAGGAACAGAACAAACCTAACATGGCAGAAAAGATGTTCCATAGAGCCGACACCTGGAAAGCCCGTATTGACAAGTTTATGAACTCAAAGCCTGTAGCCCCACAGGATGTCGATCTTGACAAAGATGCCCAAGTGGCACATGCCAACATCGCCATCGCCTCTTCCAACATCGTAGGCAAAGGGCCTGGAAACTCAGTAGAAAGAGACTTCCTCTCACAGGCGTTCTCAGACTTCATCTATGCCATCATCATCGAAGAGATGGGTATATGGGGAGCCGCACTGGTTGCATTCCTCTACATCATCCTCCTGTTCAGAGCTGGCAGAATAGCCAACCGGTGTGAGAACAATTTTCCAGCCTTCCTCTGCATGGGACTCGCCATCATGCTGGTTACCCAGGCACTCTTCAACATGGCAGTAGCAGTAGGTTTGGCTCCTGTTACAGGACAGCCACTACCACTCATCAGTAGAGGTGGTACATCTACCATCATCAACTGTCTGTACCTGGGCATCATCCTGAGTATCAGTAGAACAGCCAAGAAGAAAGAGATACCTCAAAATGAGCTCGACGACAGCAAAATGGTGGCTGCCTGACAAGAGTTTTATAAATTAAGGTGAAAAAATGGCAGAAAATGCCGTTAAATCGATATTTTTTTATACCTTTGCGTTATAAACATGAACGGATATGAATAATGAATTAAGAATTATCATAAGCGGAGGCGGCACAGGTGGTCACATCTTCCCTGCCGTATCCATTGCAAATGCCATCAAGGCGAAGCGCCCTGATGCTAAGATTTTGTTTGTAGGTGCACTCGGCAGAATGGAAATGCAGCGGGTACCTGCTGCGGGTTATGAAATCAAGGGCTTGCCTATCTGCGGCTTCGACAGAAAGCATCTGCTCAAGAACATCGCCGTACTCTTCAAGATATGGAAGAGCCAGCACATGGCAAAGAGCATCATCAAAAACTTCAAGCCTATGGCAGCTGTGGGCGTAGGTGGCTATGCTAGCGGTCCGACTCTCAATGTTTGTGCCAGCAAAGGAATACCTTGCCTCATCCAGGAGCAGAATTCATACGCTGGTGTAACCAATAAGCTCTTGGCCAAGAAGGCTGAAAAAATCTGTGTGGCTTACGAAGGAATGGAGCGTTTCTTCCCTGCAGACAAGATTATCATGACCGGTAATCCTGTTCGCCAGAATGTATTGGAAACTACCATCACCCAGGAAGAAGCACGCAAGCAATTCGGTCTCGACCCTGAAAAGAAGACCATCTTGCTCGTAGGTGGCAGCCTTGGCGCAAGAACCATCAACGAGAGTGTGCTCCAGCACCTCGACCTGGTGAAAGAAAGCGGCGTACAATTTATCTGGCAAACAGGTAAATACTATAATGCTGCCATCATGGAGCAACTGAAAGGTCAGGAGCTGCCAATGCTCAAGGTTACTGATTTCATCAGCGACATGGGTGCAGCTTACAAGGCAGCCGACCTGGTTATCAGCCGCGCAGGTGCCAGCAGTATCAGCGAGTTCTGCCTCATCGGCAAACCGGTTATCCTGGTTCCAAGCCCTAATGTGGCTGAAGACCACCAGACCAAGAACGCCATGGCATTAGTCAACAAAGATGCTGCCATCTACGTAAAGGATGCCGATGCACCAAAGGTATTGCTCAAGAAAGCAGTTGACACGGTAAAAGACGAGGCAAAGCTTGCTTCGCTCTGTGAGAATATCAAGAAATTAGGATTAAAGAACTCTGCCGACGTCATCGCCGACGAAGTAATCAAATTAGCAACAAAGTAATGGAAATAAAAGATATTAAAGCTGTTTATTTTGTAGGAGCGGGCGGCATCGGAATGAGCGCCATCGCCAGATACTTCCTCAGCAAGAAGTTGGTTGTAGCCGGATACGACAAGACTCCATCCAATCTAACTCATGAGTTGGAGAAAGAGGGAATGCTTATCCACTATGAGGAGAATGTTGACCTCATACCAGAAGCCTGCAAGGACGCCAAGACAACATTGGTAGTCTACACACCGGCAATTCCTGCTGAACACAAGGAACTGGTTTTCTTCCATGAGAATGGCTTCACCATCGAGAAGCGAGCTCAGGTTCTGGGTACATTAACTCGTACACATAAGGGGCTGTGCGTAGCGGGTACACACGGAAAGACATCAACATCTACCATGTGTGCTCACATCATGCACCAAAGCCATATTGACTGTAATGCCTTCCTGGGAGGTATCTCAAAGAACTATGGCACCAACTATATCCTCTCCGACAAGAGCGACTATGTTGTCATTGAAGCAGATGAGTTTGACCGCAGTTTCCACTGGTTGCGCCCATGGATGAGCGTCATCACAGCTACAGACCCAGACCATCTCGACATCTACGGCACCAAGGAGGCTTATCTGGAGAGTTTCCGTCACTATACAGAACTGATCCAACCGGGCGGTGCACTCATCATCCACAAAGGTCTGGAGATGAAGCAACACGTACAAGACGGTGTCAAGATATACGAATACAGCCAGGACGAGGGCGACTTCCACGCTGAGAACATCAAGATTGAGAATGGAGGTATCACCTTTGATTTCATCTCTCCTATCGAGAACGTAACGGGCGTAGAACTCGGACAGCCTGTGCCTATCAACATCACAAATGGTGTGGCAGCAATGGCAATGGCACAGTTGAATGGTTGCACAGCCGATGAACTCCGTAACGGCATGAAGACCTACGGAGGAGTTGACCGCCGTTTCGACTTTAAGATCAAGAATAACAAACTGGTATTCCTGTCTGATTATGCTCATCATCCAAAGGAGATATATCAGAGTGCTAAGAGTATCAGAGAGTTATACAAGGACCGTAAGATAACAGCCATCTTCCAGCCTCACTTGTATACTAGAACCCGCGATTTCTATAAAGATTTCGCCAACAGTTTGAGTCTCTTGGACGAGGTTATCCTCTGCGACATCTATCCAGCTCGCGAGCAGCCTATTCCAGGAGTAACCTCCAAGCTTATCTATGACAATCTGAAACCAGGTGTAGAAAAGAGCATGATTCACAAAGAAGACGTTCTTGACCTGGTAAAGAATCGAGACTTCGATGTTCTAGTTATCTTAGGAGCTGGCGATTTGGACAACTATGTTCCACAAATTACCAAAATACTTGAAGAGAAATAAATGCATATCAATTGGAAGAAAACCATCATCATCGCACTGGATTTAGTACTCGGTACTTATCTGGTATTCGCTTTCACCAGGTTTAACAAACCTGATGAAACGAAGTTGGTATGCACCAAGGTGAACATCAACATTCAAGATGAGATGACGAATGGCTTTCTGAATGCGAAGGAAATCAAGAAACGACTGGAAGCCAGGAAGCTCTATCCGCTGGGGGAACCGCTCAAAGAGGTGAACGCCCGCATGATAGAAGAAACCTTGAAGACCAGTCCTTTCGTCAAGACGGCAGAATGTTCAAAGACTCAGGATGGTCTTGTTGACATCTACCTCACCCAACGCATGCCAATCGTCAGAATCAAAAGCATCAGCAACGAGGACTATTATATTGATGACCACAATCAGATCATGCCCAACACGAACTATACATGCGACATTATCATCGCAACGGGCTACATCAACAAGTGGTATGCTAAAAAATACATCTCATTACTAAGCAAAGCGCTGATGACGAATGAACTCTGGCGAAACCAGATAGAACAGATCAATGTCCTGCCTGATAGAGGAATAGAACTGGTACCGCGAGTAGGCAACCACATTATATATATAGGTAACCTGCCAGAGACCAACCTCATCGACAAACGAGAGCAAGCCATCAACGATTTCGTCAACAAGAAGATGAATCGATTAGAGAAATTCTATAAGTATGGACTCTCACAAGCTGGCTGGAACAAGTATTCGTATATCAATATCGAATTCGACAACCAGATCATATGTAAAAAGCATAAAAATAGCTAAATAGAAACAGATTAAGATAACATATAAGAACTATGCCAAAGGAATTTATTGTAGCTATCGAACTTGGCTCATCTAAGATGACAGGTATAGCAGGTCAGAAGAATTTAGACGGCAGCATCACCGTACTTGCCACCGTAGAGGAAGATTCATCTTCTTGCATCAGAAAGGGTGTGATCTATAACATTGACAAAACCTGCCAATGCTTGACCAACATCATCAAGAAGTTGAAGAATATACTGAAACAAGATATCACCCAGGTCTATGTAGGCGTGGGCGGTCGCTCTATACGCAGTATCAAGAACGTCATTGTCAAGGATCTACCAGGTAACACCATCATCTCACAAGAGATGATCAATGAACTGATGGATATCAACCGCAACATGACCTATCCAGACCAGGAAATCCTGGATGCTGCAACTCAGGAATACAAGATAGACAACCAATACCAGATAGACCCTGTAGGAATACAGTGTAACCATCTGGAAGGCATCTTCCTGAATATACTTTGGCGCAAGAACTTCTATAACAATATCAATACTTGTTTTGAAAATGCCAACATTCCTATTGCAGAAATGTACCTGGCTCCTTTAGCTATGGCTGACAGCGTTTTGACAGACTCAGAAAAGCGTGCAGGCTGTATGCTTGTTGACTTGGGTGCCGATACGACAACCGTTTCTGTATATTATAAAGGTATACTTCGTCATCTCTCTGTCATCCCATTAGGCGGCGGCAACGTGACCAAAGACTTAACTTGTCTTCAGATTGAAGAGCCTGATGCTGAAAAGATGAAACTCAAGTATGCCAAGGCTTATACCGATATCAACAATATCGACCCGACCCTGAACTACCCTATCGACAAGGATAGAGTGGTTGAAAGCAAGAAGTTCATCGAAATCGTAGAAGCACGCGTAGAGGAAATCGTAGAAAACGCATGGTTCCAGATTCCTGTGGAATTCTCAGATAAGCTGTTGGGCGGTATCATCCTTACAGGTGGCGGCAGCAACATGCCTGAAATCGATAAGGTTTTCAAGACACATACCCACATCGACAAAGTACGCATTGCCAAGTTTGTTTCTCAAACAGTCAACTCCAAGGATCCTAAGATTACCAATCACGATGGTACAATGAACACCGTATTGGGACTCCTGGCAAAGGGAGACATGAACTGTGCAGGTGACGAAATCGGCACTGATCTCTTCAGCAATTCTGCAGAAAAGCCAGTAGCAGCCGAGCAGCACAAGGCTCCTAGAAACCCTAACGAGACTGCCGGCAAGGGCGTTGTTCTTACTGCGGCAGAAAAAGCGGCTGCTGACGAGGCTGCCCGCAAGCAAAAAGAACTGGAAGAAGCTGAGGCAAGACTTCTGGCAGAAAAAGAAGCCGAAGAAGAAGAAAAGAGACGCAAAGAAAACAGTCTCATCCATAAAATGATGAGAGGTTTCAAGAAGTTTGTGAAAGATACCATTTCTGAAGAAGAATAAGATGCCAAAGACCAGGCTATCAGAAAACAGATTTCACAACAGGTTAAATAAAAAATCAGATAGATAAACCCTATAAAGATTATACGACTATGCTAGATAATGGAAACGCTCCTCATATTCTTGACTTTGGGGAACCTGAAAAAGAAAATAGCATCATCAAGGTGATTGGTGTTGGTGGTGGCGGTGGAAATGCCGTCAACCACATGTACCGCGAAGGTATACACGATGTAACATTCGTACTCTGCAACACAGACAACCAGGCACTTAACGACTCACCTGTGCCTGTACACCTGCAGCTAGGCAAGGAAGGTCTGGGTGCAGGAAACAAACCTGCAAAGGCACGCCAGGCTGCCGAAGAGACTCTTGAAGATATCAAGAACATGCTCAACGATGGAACAAAAATGGCATTCATCACAGCGGGTATGGGTGGCGGTACCGGTACAGGTGCAGCACCTGTCATCGCCAGAGTAAGTAAGGAGTTAGGTATTCTTACCGTTGGTATCGTAACCATCCCATTCCGTTTTGAAGGTCCTAAGAAGATTGACCAGGCATTGGATGGTGTAGAGGAAATGTCGAAGCATGTAGATGCCTTACTGGTAATCAACAATGAACGTCTTCGCCAGATTTATCCAGACCTTGCCGTTCTCGATGCCTTCGGCAAAGCTGACGACACCTTGAGTGTAGCAGCCAAGAGTATCGCTGAAATCATTACCGTACATGGTCTCATCAACCTCGACTTCAATGATGTGAAGACCGTACTGAAAGATGGCGGTGTGGCTATCATGAGTACAGGTTACGGTGAGGGAGAAGGAAGAGTAAAGAAAGCGATAGAAGATGCCTTGAACTCACCACTCCTTAACGATAATGACGTATTCAACTCTAAGAAGATTCTGCTCAGCATCGCATTTGCAAGCGAGAAGAAAGATAATCCTGGCTTGACCATGGACGAGATGAATGATGTCAACGACTTTATGGAGAAATTCGGTGACGACTTCGAACTGAAATGGGGTCTTGCTATTGACCCTGAATTGGGAAGCCGCGTAAAGGTAACCGTTCTCGCAACAGGTTTCGGACTCGAGGATGTAGAGGGAATGAACCGCCACCTCAAGAAACATACTGAGGAAGAATCTCGCCGTCTCGCTGAAGAAGAGGAGAAACGTGCTGAAAGAGAAGACCGCCGCAAGCGCTATTATGGCAGCGATGGCAATACGACACAGTATAAGCGTCATCCACACATATTCCTGTTCCGCCAGGAAGATTTGGATAACGAGGATGTCATCCTTCAGGTAGAAAACACGCCTACCTATAAGCGTACCCGACAGACTCTGGAAGAAATCCGTAATATAGCTTCCGGTAATACAGAACCGAAAGAAGACAATAATGATGATGCTACAGTACAGGGCGTTATCAGTTTTGCCTAAACAGAGGACATAGCCAACGTCTGTTTCCCGTTTACATCAAGCAAGCGAGGAAACCTGAAAAGACTAAGCAAACAGTTCCTGAAGAACAGCAAAACTCTTCATTTCCGGGAAATCTGGCAAATGAAGTTTATAATACTCCAGTATCACCTCTACACACCTGTTTCGTTCCATACGAGACATTGTGTAGAGGTGCATTGTTTTATAGTCTAAACGGAACAAAGACACAAGCCGCATAGAATCTTCCTTATTTAAATAATGTACATGCGAAGGAACATGAGCTGCAAAACATCCATCAACCAAATCAAAATAATCGCCAGACATACCGCTCTCTATATTGGGCATAAAACCCAAATGAAAAGAGAGCTGAATCATAAAGACTATATGGAAATTGGCAATAGCACCTTTAGCATGGTCTAACCATTCGATACTGTCCTGTATGAAAAGATAGAGCGCACCATTAGCCTGCTCATGACGGGTAGCATATGAAAGCAGTTCTGCCAAGAACATGGAAATGCCAAGTTTGTATGGAGAAAAAGGGATATCAGAGAATGGAATCTGAATCGAAACATCCCTAAGGCGCTGCAGATTTGACTTGGGACGATAATCAAATTCTAAATTCAAGACCATGAGCGGTTGGAAAAGCTGCCGTTTCATCTTCCCCTTAGATGACTTAGGCACACGTACCATAAAGGAGAGTCTCCCCAACTTTTCGGTGAAGAAATCCACGATAAGTTGAGAGTCCCCATACTTGATGGTTTGCAATACGATAGCACTAGTTTTTATCTCCATTTTGCCTAATATTAGTGAAAAACAGGGCAAAAATACAAAAAAATGCGCATTTAGCGAAAATTTTCTATGAAAAATTTGCTAGATTCAAATAAAAGTAGTAACTTTGCACCCGCAAATAAGCAATGGTCCCTTCGTCTATCGGTTAGGACGAGAGATTTTCATTCTCTAAAGAGCAGTTCGACTCTGCTAGGGACTACAAACATTTAAGAAATAAAAAAAATAACATAAAGAAGATGGCAAATCACAAATCATCAATCAAGAGAATCCGTCAGGACAAGAAGAAGGCTTTGCACAATAAGTATTATGCAAAGACTATGCGCAATGCTGTCCGCAAGTTGCGCAACATGTCTGACAAGGAAGAGGCTGCAAAGCTCTATCCTACTGTTCAGAAGCTTTTAGACAAGTTGGCTAAGATCAACGTTATCCACGACAACAAGGCTGCAAACTTGAAGTCTGGTCTTACAAAGCACATCGCTAAGTTGGCCTAACTTATAAGTCAAAGCAAAGAAATAAATAAGGCTGCAATCCTTTATAGGGTCGCAGCCTTATTCTTTTCTATGAACCCGACTATCCATTTCCTGCATCATAAAATCTTCCCATCACAACCGGTTTATACTACAACATACCCTATAAAAACTCGCAAAACGATTATAAAACAGCTTTTTCAAGACACTTTTGCCGCTAAAGTTCACATTCTACGTTTTTTCTTCACTTTTTGGTGATTTTTCACAAACAAAAGTTCCTGTTTCTCAGCTTTTTTTAGTATCTTTGCACGGAAATAAGACAATACTAAAATGGCAGAAAATCAAAACAACGCAAATAATTACTCTGCGAGTAACATTCAGGTTTTGGAAGGCCTGGAAGCTGTTCGCAAACGTCCGGCGATGTATATTGGTGACATCTCCGAAAAGGGTCTTCATCACTTGGTAAACGAAACTGTAGACAACTCTATTGACGAAGCAATGGCGGGCTACTGTACCGACATCGAAGTTACCATCAACGAAGACAACTCTATCACCGTAGAAGATAATGGTCGTGGTATCCCTGTGGATATGCACGAGAAGCTACATAAATCAGCCCTCGAAGTCGTTATGACCGTGCTTCACGCAGGTGGTAAGTTCGACAAGGGTTCTTACAAGGTATCTGGCGGTTTACATGGTGTGGGTGTAAGTTGTGTGAATGCACTTTCTACCCACATGTTGTCACAGGTGTTCCGTGGCGGCAAAATCTACCAGCAGGAATATGAGAAGGGTAAGCCTCTCTATCCGGTTAAGGTGGTAGGTGAAACCAACAAGCGCGGTACACGCCAGCAGTTCTGGCCAGATCCAACCATCTTTACTCACACTGTCTATAAGTGGGACATCATTGCCAACCGTATGCGCGAGTTGGCATTTCTCAATGCAGGTATCAAGATTACCTTGAGAGATTTGCGCCCTGACGAGGAAGGTAAGACCAAGGAGCAGGTTTTCCACGCTAAGGATGGTTTGAAGGAATTCGTCCGTTACGTAGACCGTCACCGCACTCATCTCTTCGATGATGTTATCTATCTGAAGACAGAAAAGCAGGGTATTCCTATCGAGATTGCTGTGATGTACAACACAGATTACTCTGAGAATATCCACTCATACGTCAATAACATCAACACCATTGAGGGTGGTACCCACCTGACTGGTTTCCGTATGGCGTTGACCCGCACCTTGAAGGCTTACGCAGAAGCTGACCCAACCATCTCTAAACAGATTGAGAAGGCAAAGGTAGAGATTGCACCAGAAGACTTCCGTGAGGGTCTTACTGCCGTTATCTCCATCAAGGTAGCTGAACCTCAGTTTGAGGGACAGACCAAGACCAAGCTCGGTAACAGCGAGGTACAAGGTGCCGTTCAGCAGGCTGTAAACGAGGCTTTGTCTGATTATCTGGAAGAACATCCAGACGAGGCAAAGCGAATCTGCGAAAAGGTTGTCCTGGCTGCTACGGCCCGCATAGCTGCCCGCAAGGCACGTGAGAGTGTACAGCGCAAGAACTTCATGACAGGTGGTGGCCTTCCTGGTAAACTTGCCGATTGCTCAATGAAGGATCCTAAAGAATGCGAGATCTTCCTCGTCGAGGGTGATTCCGCCGGTGGTTCTGCCAAGCAGGGTCGCGACCGTTTCCGTCAGGCTATTCTCCCATTGCGTGGTAAGATTCTGAATGTAGAAAAGGTACAGTGGCACAAGGTATTCGAAGCTGAGTCTGTCATGAACATCATCCAAAGTATCGGTGTCCGCTTCGGTGTAGATGGCGAAGACAGCAAGGAGGCTAATACCGACAAGTTGCGTTACGACAAGATTATCATCATGACCGATGCCGACGTCGATGGTTCTCACATCGACACATTGATTATGACACTCTTCTATCGTTTCATGCCAAAGGTTATTGAAGAAGGCCATCTGTATATCGCTACCCCACCACTCTACAAGTGTACTTATCGCAGCAAGGTAAGCGAGTATTGCTATACAGAGCAGCAGCGCCAGGCATTCATCGACAAGTATGGAGATGGAGTAGAAGACAAGAATATCCACACCCAGCGATACAAAGGTTTGGGTGAGATGAACCCAGAGCAGCTTTGGGAAACTACTATGGACCCATCTACACGCTTGCTTAAGCAGGTTACTATCGAGAACGCAGCCCAGGCTGATGAGATTTTCTCTATGTTGATGGGTGATGATGTAGAACCACGCCGCGAGTTCATCGAACAGAATGCTACTTACGCCAATATCGACGCTTAAAGTTAACACGAACATATTGGGGGTAGACTCAGCGAGAGTCTTCCCCCCTTTTTTGGATAGCCTCATCCAATGAGCATCACCTTCCGACTTCGTTTCCGGGCATCGAATTTAAAAACCAACAATACCATCTTTATGAAGCATATATTTTTTACGATTGCGTTAGCTGCCTCTAGTACGTGGAACTGCCAGGCAACAACAGTAAGTAAAGAGTTGCAACCCAACAAGTTGTGGTACAACAAACCTGCATACGCCTTCGAAGAGTCACTGCCATTAGGCAATGGCAAACTGGGTGCGCTGGTTTATGGTGGAGCCAATAATGACTCTATCCAGCTCAACGACATCACCCTTTGGACGGGCGTGCCTGTGAATTCCAACGAAGGTGGCGAAGCCTACAAGTGGATTCCGAAAATCAGAGAGGCGCTGTTCAAGGAGGATTACAAGACCGCCGATTCCCTGCAACACTATGTGCAAGGCCATAACTCGGAGTTCTATCAGCCACTGGGCAAGATCAATATCAAAGACTGCAACCAGGGCGAGTTTACGGATTATTACCGCGAACTGAGCCTCGACAACTCCCTGGCTACTGTTCATTACAGGCGCAACGGCATCCAATACACCAAAGAGTATTTTGCTTCTCATCCCGACAAGATGATTGCCATCAAACTGAGTGCCTCCCAGAAGAGATCCATCAACAGCGACATCTCACTCACTTCCCTCATTCCCCATCAGGTAAAAGCATCCAGAGGACAGCTCACCATGACGGGACATGTTCTCGGCGATGAAGCCAACAGTACGCATTACTGTGCCATGCTTCAGGTGAAGAACACCGACGGAAAAGTGTGGGCAAGCGATTCTGTACTCCATCTGAAGGATGTGAGCGAGGCTATCATCTATCTCGTAAACGAAACTAGTTACAACGGATTCGACAAGCATCCTGTGAAGGAAGGAGCTCCATACATCGAGAACGTAACCGATGAAGCCTGGCACCTTGCCAACTTCACTTACGAAGAATTCAAACAGCGTCACATCGCCGACTACAAGAAACTCTTTGATAGAGTAAGTTTGAACCTGAAAGGAGCCAACTTTGATGCCACCCGCCCTACCGACAAACAGTTGCTCGCCTACAGCGACAACCACGAGAGCAACCCTTATCTGGAACAGCTCTATTTCCAGTATGGAAGATACCTGCTCATCAGCAGCAGTAGAACCAAGGGAGTGCCTGCCAACCTGCAGGGACTCTGGGCACCAGCCCTCCGTTCGCCATGGCGCGGCAACTATACCATCAACATCAATCTGGAAGAAAATTACTGGCCGGCAGAAGTTGCGAACCTCTCAGAACTGGTAGCCCCAGTAGACGGATTGGTAGAGGGTATGGCTGTGACAGGTCGCCACAATGCCCAGCACTTCTATGGTATCGATAAGGGATGGTGCGCTGGACACAACACTGATGCCTGGGCAATGACCAATCCTGTAGGAACCGGAAACGAAAGTCCGCAATGGAGCAACTGGGCTATGGGTGGAGCCTGGCTTGTAGAAACCCTTTGGGATCACTATGACTATACCCGCGATACCGAATATCTTCGCAATACAGCCTATCCGCTGATGAAGGGGGCTGCCGACTTCCTGCTTGCGTGGCTCATCCCGAACCCACACAATCCAAACGAACTGATTACTGCTCCTTGCACATCGCCAGAGGCAGATTACATTACCGATAAGGGCTACCGTGGCAGCAGTTTCTATGGCGGAACCGCCGACCTCGCCATCATCCGCGAGCTCTTCAAGAATACCATCAAGGGAGCAAAAGCCCTGGGCATCGACAACGATTACCAGCAGCAGTTGCAATCAGCCCTCAATCGCCTGCGCCCTTACCATATCGGTAAGCGGGGCAATCTGATGGAGTGGTACCACGATTGGGAAGACCAGGATTGGCATCATCGCCACCAGTCACACCTGCTGGGGCTCTATCCATTCCATCAGATTTCGGTAAACAAGACTCCGGAACTTGCTGCTGCCGCAACCAAGACCCTGGAAATCAAGGGCGATAATTCCACCGGTTGGAGTACAGGCTGGAGAATCAACCTCTGGGCTCGTCTGCATCGTGCCGACAAAGCTTATCAGATATACCGCAAGCTGCTCACCTACGTAAGCCCTGAAGTCTACAAGGACAGCAAACACCACAGCGGTGGCACCTACCCTAACCTCTTTGATGCCCATCCACCTTTCCAGATAGATGGCAACTTCGGAGGCACAGCAGGTGTATGCGAGATGCTGATGCAATGCGATGGCGAGACTATGCATCTTCTTCCTGCTCTACCTAAAGAATGGCCTGCAGGCGAAATTAAGGGTATCAAAGCACGAGGAAACTACGAGATTAATCTCGTATGGAACGGAGGAAAGGTCAGCAAAGCTTCCATCACCAGCAAGAATGCCGGAAACCTGACCGTCAAGTATAATGGTAAGCAGAAAGCATTAAATTTCAAGGCTGGCGAAACAAAACTCATAAAATAGACAAATAATAATCTATGAGATATTTTACAATTCTCATCTTTACAACTCTCTGGGTGCTGAATTCCTATGCACAGGAATTCGGTACCCATTGGGTATCATATCCATTCCCCAACGATTCTTCTGAGATATTATACAGGAAAATCTATCATCTTGATCAAAAGCCTTTAAAGGCTGAGATAAACATGGCAAGTGGAGGAAATACCCGCCTATACATCAACGAAAGAAATGCTACGCCAAGCATTTTCAACGAAGGAGCCAGAGACAGCATCCTTCTGATGCAAACCATAGATATCTCCAGATATCTGAAAAAGGGCGAAAACATCATCGCGGTCTGGTATGCACCAGGAAGAATAAGAAATAAGAGCAAACAACTCTCGCTGGAACTTCATGGCTGGTATACAGACTCTGTTCCTTTTTATCATAAAGCAGACGAAACATGGTGGTGCAAACCACTGAAAGGGGGCAGTTACAACGAAAAAGAACACTTTGACAATAGAATATACACTACTGAGTGGAAATCAGCTGAATACCAATCTTCAGGATGGGTTCATCCGACAGGCGCCTTCAAAGATACGGTAAACTATATCTTTGTTGACCAGCTGCCATACCTCACCCAGAACAAGCTTCAAATGGTATTAGAACCATACCAGGAGGAATTTGATCATCAGGGATGCCGTATAGACTTCGGACGTCCGTTCCGTGGAACCATCCGGCTCACGATACGCAATGCCAGCAAAGGAACGACACTTCATATTAACGGCAACCAATATGTATGCAGTGGCGAAATGGACGAGCAAGCCTATTACCGTTTCCATGCTGAGCATCAAAAAGATTTCGTGATAACTTGGGATAAAGGTTTTAGAAGAAGTAATATCACAAATATAGAAGGATTAGAGATTTCGGAATAAGCTCAACAGCGTTTCGAAATCTCTTTTTTTATAAAACAAAAAAGACTTCGGAACTATTATCTTCCAAAGTCTCTAACTGAATTTAGTCTTCCAATTCGGCAAGCACTTGCTCTGCCACTTCGCAAAGCTCATCATACCATTCCTTGCCGAACTTCTCTACCAACGGACCCTCCAGAAACTTATAAACCGGAAGCTTCAACTCCTCCCCCTTCTTGATGGCATCCTTGCAGATGCGCCACTTGTTATAGTTGATGCCATACACCTCGTTGCCGAAATCCTTGGCACGGATTGGATACAAAGCACAGGAGATAGGCTTCTTGAACTTCGACTTTCCTTCGCGATAAGCACGCTCCAAGGTACAGAGACAACAATTTGGAATCGTATGTCCATCGCCCAGGTCTTTCAAGTCCTGATAGCAGGTAAACACGCAATCCTTACCATTCACGATGCTCGTCACCAAATCGCCTTCAATATCGGTATAAGCCACGCCCTGCTTATCTATGATAGCCTGGGCAGAAGCCGAGAGATCATCCCAAACCACATCCAGCGCATCCTCAATCTCCATAATCTCATCCAGGGTAACAGGAGCTCCCGCATCGCCTTCGATGCAGCACTCGCCCTTGCAGGCATCAAGGTCGCAACAGAATTTTTCGGTGATAATATCAGGTGAAACCAATACGTTGCCCACCTGCAGAATACGCAGTTCGTCTTTCTTCATAATGTTTTTGAGATGAATAAATTTCTTTGAGTGTATAATAAAAATAATGATAGCTACCCATGAGTGGATAGCTATATATTAATAGGTGTACCTACCATTGGATAGGCGCAATTCCGTTCTGCTGCAGATACGCATTGCAGCGGGAGAAATGATGATTGCCAAACCATCCGCCTCTGTTGGCTGATAATGGCGAAGGATGAACGCTTTCCAATATCAGATGCTTGCTTGTATCGATGAGCTTCGCCTTGCTCCGGGCATAACCGCCCCAAAGGATAAACACCAGGTGCTCCTTATCCTTGCTGAGCGCCTTGATAGCAGCATCTGTGAATTCCTCCCAGCCCTTGCGCTGATGACTCGCTGCCTGATGGGCACGAACGGTCAACGTGGCGTTGAGCAACAATACTCCCTGCTTTGCCCAGCGGGTTAAATCGCCCGTAGCTGGCATCGGAGTACCGAGATCCATCTGAATCTCCTTGAATATATTAATCAATGATGGTGGGAAAGTGATTCCGTCCGGCACAGAGAAACTCAGTCCCATCGCCTGACCCGGCTCATGGTATGGATCCTGTCCGATAATCACTACCTTTACATCATCAAAAGGACAGAGATTGAAGGCATTGAAAATCAAGCGGCCAGGAGGATAACAGGGCGTACGCAGGTATTCCTCCTTCACGAAGTTTGTGAGGTCAACAAAATACTGCTTGTCGAACTCTTCTCCTATATGCTGTCTCCAACTTTCTTCTATCTTTACGTTCATGCTTAATATAAATTCAAAAGTATCTTAAGATACTTACGCAAGTATCCTAAGATACTTGGCCAAGTATCTTAGGATACTTTTTTGAGGTATATAAAATCGTTTTTACTTGTTGTCAGAAATCAAGTTCTCACCTGTCATATCTGCAGGCTGCTCCAAGCCCATGATATGGAGGATAGAAGGAGCTACGTCTGCCAAACGACCATCCTTTACGGTAGCAGAGTTATTGTCAGTTACGTAGATGAATGGAACTGGGTTCAAAGAGTGAGCGGTATTTGGGGTACCATCCTCGTTGATAGCGTGGTCTGCATTACCGTGGTCAGCGATGATGATAGCCTCATAATCGTTAGCCTTAGCAGCCTCGATAACGTCCTTTACGCAGTTGTCAACAGCGTGAACAGCCTTAGCGATAGCGTTGTAGATACCTGTGTGACCTACCATATCACCATTAGCGAAGTTTACAACGATGAAGTCGTACTCCTGTGTGTTGATAGCACCAACCAACTTATCCTTTACCTCGTAAGCGCTCATCTCTGGCTTCAGGTCGTATGTAGCCACCTTTGGAGAAGGAACCAGGATACGGTCCTCACCCTCGTATGGAGTCTCACGACCACCGTTGAAGAAGAATGTTACGTGAGCATACTTCTCTGTCTCTGCAGTGTGGAGCTGCTTCTTGCCCTGTGCGCTCAAGTACTCACCGAGGGTATTCATTACGTTCTCCTTAGGGAAGAGGATGTGAACGCCCTGGAAGCTTGCATCGTATGGAGTCATGCAGTAGTACTGCAAGTCCTTGATGGTGTGCATGCCTTCCTCTGGCATATCCTGCTGAGTCAATACTTGTGTCAACTCCTTGGCACGGTCGTTACGGTAGTTGATGAAGATAACAACATCACCCTCCTGGATAGTACCGTCAACCTTAGAGTTATTGATTGGCTTGATGAACTCGTCTGTTACGTCCTCATCATAGCTCTCCTGCATTGCCTTCACCATATCGTCAGCCTGCTTACCCTTACCCTCAACGAGCAAGTCGTATGCTTCCTTCACACGGTTCCAGCGCTTGTCACGGTCCATAGCATAGAAACGACCCACGATGCTTGCGATGTGTGCACCGTTCTTGTCGCAGCAAGCCTGCACCTCCTCGATGAAGCCCTTACCGCTCTTAGGGTCTGTATCACGACCATCCATGAAGCAGTGAACGTATGTCTCCTTCAAACCATATTCCTTACCAATCTCAATCAACTTGAAGAGGTGATCCAAAGAAGAGTGAACACCACCGGTAGAAGTCAAGCCCATCAAGTGGAGCTTCTTACCTGTCTTCTGAGCATAGCTGTAAGCGTTGATGATCTCCTGATTCTTCAAGATGTCACCGCTCTCGCAAGCCTTGTTGATCTTAACGAGGTCCTGATATACCACACGACCAGCACCAATGTTGAGGTGACCTACCTCAGAGTTACCCATCTGACCTTTAGGAAGACCAACGTCCTCGCCACAAGTCTGGAGAGTAGAATGTGCTGAAACTGCTGTCAAATAATCGAGATAAGGAGTTGGAGTCTTGAAGATAACATCACCCTTATCATGCTTACCGATTCCCCATCCGTCGAGAATCATTAAAAGAGCTTTTTTTGCCATAATTACATAAAATAATTTAAATTCGAATTTCTGCCTGCAAAGTTACAACAAAATAGGTGAAGGACAAAATAAATTAAGATAAAAAAACTCCCACCTTTCTAAAAAGATGAGAGTTGATAACAAGATCAACAGGTTCGCAGGATATATCCCTTCTTGATGACAGCTTCGATACTTACCTTTTCATCCAGGTTCAATGCCCGGCGAAGATAGGTAATCTGCACGTTCAGGGCAAGGGAATTGGAGTATGAGTCATCACCCCATACTTCATTCAGTATGAAATCCCGCTCTACAAGCTGGTTCTGGTTCTCGGCAAGAAGCTTCAGAATTTCAGCTTGACGAGATGTGATGACTACTCTGGAATTACCACATTGCAGTTCATTCTGCGCATAGTAGAAAGCTATGGAACCGATAAAAACTGCAGATTCTTCACCTTTGTCGTCTTCTTTCGGTTGCTTCAACTCATAAATCATATTCTTCAGGAACTCATGGCGAATGCCATCAATGCGTTTCTGGAAGACTATGGTCTTAACCAGATAATACAGACATCCTATCAAGATGAAAAAGAGAAAGATGCTTCCTATCAATTGCCACATCATGGCTTTGAGCGTTCGAGTAATAGGAATGGGCACCTGAAAAGAAATACCTTGGCGAAACATTGGGTTCGTCTGATACTTCACCGTCACCACACGTGACCATCTGCCTTCGACATCATATTTTGTATTCAGGAAGACGGTCTTGTAATCCAGATGGCGAAAAAAGGATATCTTCCCATATCCCTTATCATCCAGTAATCTTTGATAAGAAGCCAACGAGGGATGCTTACCTATATAAGCCAGATATCTGCTGATGATGAGATAAGCATCATCACCCGTAAGATCAGGATCATTCAAACGGACAAGAAAGCGGTGATTGTTCCAAAAAGAAAGCGTAGTACGGCTACCTCCCTTCTTCATATCATATTCAGATTCTATCTTAAGCATAACCGTATCTCTTCTACCTTTCGTAGCTGAATTCTCCTGCAACTTTTTTCTATTCTTCAAATCTTGCGCTAACACTTCATCACAATCCTTCTTGAATTGCTCTACCTGCTGGTCTAAGCTATATTGACATTGAAGATGGAGCCAATATGCCTGCGTGCAGAACAACAATACGATTGCTACCCCACATACCATCCACACTATTTTCAGCTTACTGTTACTTTTCATACATTCCTGATCTTTTGAATTTGACGGCAAAGTTACTGAAAAATCCGTAAACAAAGGCAAGAGTAATAAAATAATAATAGGCGAAAAGAAGCAAAAGTAATAACTCAGTAACAGAAATCATCGATTTCATCGGATAATCTCAGTACTTTTGCATCACAAAAACGAATGAAACAGATAAAATAATGAATAAAAAGACGAAGATTATGAAAAAGGTGTTATTGATGGCATGGCTTGCATTATATGCTTGCATGCTCCAAGCGCAAACAGTAAACCTGTTCGATGAATCAAGCATTGGCATGGGAGATTCCATTGATCAGGTAAAGTATCAGGTAGTATATGATGCCGAGTATATTTACGAAAAGAAATATACCAAGACCGACACCATCTTTGGCCACATCGAAGAGAAAATGCTCTTGCAGATTGGCAACAAATATTCCGCATTCTACAGTTATCCGATATTCCAAAGAGACTCTACCATCTCTGCGAATATGGCAAAAGGAATACCTGTCAATTTCTCCGGTAATGGCGGACAGATTAATTGGAAAGTATATAAGAACTATCCAGAACAGGGCAAGACTGCCTATCTCGATTTCTTTGCTGCCGACAGATATGTGTGCATAGAGCCGATGGAACCGATAGACTGGCAACTCACAGACAGCATCGATTCCATCTGCGGTTACGAGTGCCACCAGGCAATTGCCAAGTTTAAAGGTAGAACATGGATAGCTTGGTATACGGAAGACATCCCTATTGACAATGGTCCCTGGAAACTGAGCGGACTGCCAGGATTGATACTCAAGGCTCACGACTCCGAGAACGATTATGGATTTACGGCTGTAGGACTCACTACAGACAAAGGCTCCACACCTATCTATTATAAAGGTAAGACATTCGAGCCTATCGACCGCAAATCATTGACCTCCATTTACAAGAAATACTATGCCGACCCTATCGGCTATCTGCTTCAAGATGCCAAGTATGCTGCAATTGTAAAGATCAAGGATGAAAAAGGAAATATCCTGAAGCATTCCAAGCGTGCTGAGCCATACAATCCGATTGAAAGATAATTAGCAGTTTACTTTTTTGCCAAACAAGCGTCTTAAAGACATCAGCAAGATAAGTGTCTAAGGTAAAATAGAAAAGAGAGAAAAAAGATGAAGAAAATAATAGTTCTTTTCACTATTCTGTTCGTGACGTGCCATGCGTTTGCCCAAGAGAAGATTAGTGGTTATGTGGAAGATTCACTTACACACAACCGTCTGACCAACGTATCGGTTACGCTGCTGCGCAATGGAAAGCCCTTGAAGTTTACACGCAGCAAGGAAGACGGAACTTTCCTGATTCCCATAGCACAAAAGCAAACTGGCGATATGCTGCAAGCTTCCTATATGGGCTATAAAAAGCAAAAAACGGCGGTTTCATCGGGAAAAGAAACCATCATCAGTATGACTTCAACAGCTTTTGTCTTGAAGGAAGTACAAGTAAAAGGCTCTCGCATCACAGGTCGAGACACCATATCTTTCGACCTCACCCGCTTTGCCAACGAACGAGATAACTCACTGAAAGATGTACTGAAAAAACTGCCAGGCGTGGATATAGAGAAGAATGGTCGTATCAACTACAATGGTAAGCCCATCAACCGATTCACTGTGGAAGGTCTCGACCTGACCGGTGGCAAATATAACCAACTAGAGGAGAACATCAAGGCAAAAGATGTGAAAAAGGCCGAAGTCATCGAGCATGACCAGCCTATCAAGGCGCTCCAGAACAAGACCTTTACGGATAATGTAGCGATGAACATCGCCCTGAAAGACAGTGCTCGCAACAAACTGATGTCCACCCTCAAGCCTTACATGCTCGTAGGGCATCCGTCCCACGTAGGCGGAAGCATCAATATCATGCAAATTGGCAAGAAGAAACAGATGATGTATGATGCAGAATACGACAGAACAGGTAAAAATCTCGGCTATGCACTTAACCAACTCGCATCTTACAGCAATCGTCTGGCTCCTGCCTCCCTTCCATCATGGCTATCAGTACCATCGCTTGACGCTCCTATCGATGAAGAACGCCTGCGCTTCAACACCTCGCAAAAATACTCCATCAACCATATCAAGAAGAATAAGGACGATGCAGAGACTCGCATAGAAGCCAACTATCTTCGTACGGTAACACGACAAGAGCGAAAGGACATGAGTATCTACGACCTCGGCGGCGAAGCTCCCACAGTTACCACGGAGCACAACCACAAGACGATGATCAGCGATGCCTTCAATCTGCAATGGGAGAACAAGGTAAACAAAGCTGAGCATTATGGCAACGAGAACATCAGCCTCTGCGCAGCACAAAGCGACGGTTTGTCAAACATCAACGACACGCTTACCCAACGTGTCCGCATCCCAAAGCTCAACCTCTCGGCAAGTATCTACCGCCTCTTCGTCTTCAAGAAAAGTCAACTCTCTTGGCGTAGCACTGCCGACTATCACCATGGTGTGGCGGACCTCTACGTTAACGACGAACGCAATCGCATCCGCACCAACCTTTGGCATACAGCCCACGCCTTACAGTGGATGAGGAATCGCTTCCACTGGACACAGGAATATAGAATGAGTATCGACCTCAACAACATCTATGCGAAATATCAGAAAAGAAGCGATGAAATCGGCAAAAACAACGGATTCATCGAAAACAGTCACGATGAAATCGGTCAAAACAGCCTTAACATCACAGGGAAGTTCACCCCTTACTGGCAATACAAGACCGAGACATTCCGTATGTCGTTCTCTCCCGATTTCATGTGGGAACGCTTCACTTATCCACAGAAAACTCTACTTACCATATCACCCTACCTTTACTTATATAAGAAATTGGATTTCCGTAGAGAGTTGACTATCTACACAGGATACAGTACAGGAACAGGCAATGCCACCAACTACGCCATGAAGCAATATCGTCAGAGTTATCGCTCTTGGTACACTTCGAGCGACATCATTCCGATAACTCGCTCTCTTTATGGCAAGTTGAGTTACGACTACAAGCGCCCTATCAAGGAAATCTTCTTCAGCGCATCGGTCAATGCCAGCAAAAACTGGATGAACACGGCATCCGACCTACGCATCGAGGATGGCAAATACTACACCTCATTATATAAGCAGGACAGCAAGAGCAACAATCTAGGAGCATCACTCTACATATCGAAGGGTTTCTACGACCTTCATCTGAAGACCCGCCTAGAGGGCAGTTACAACTACAGCAAGGGTGAGCAATACAGCAGCGGCAAAGCCATCAGCTACACCGCCGACAACTATACTGTGAAGCCTAGCATCGACTTCTCGCCGTCCTGGTGTGCCTTTAGCTATGAGGGAAAATTCTCTTTTTACAACTCGAAACGTCAAAAAATGGCGAAGTCATCGTTATTTAATTGGCGCCAAAGCATATCTGCCACCGCTACCATCAGCCATGTGGACCTCTCCTTCTCGCTCGTACATTATCACAATGAACTGCAAGAGGGCAGCCACCTTAACACCCTCCTTGGCGATGCCTCGGCAGTTTGGAGAATGAAAAAGCTCCGCCTTTCAGCAGAGCTTCGAAACCTTTTCAACAAGAAGAACTATATGGAAACCATCTATAGCGGCATCAGTACATTGACCGACAACTATCATCTTCGCCCCCGCGAACTGATGATTTCCGCCCAGTATTCCTTTTAAACAAGAACTCCCATCTCAAAAAAGAGACGGGAGTTCTTTGCTTTTAAGGATAAGAGACAAGGTTATAAGAGATTTTGACTTTTTAGTTCATTTTTATTTGGAACATAACATTATTTTTTGTATCTTTGCAACTGATAATATCTTATTATTATCCCAATGATTATGCAAGAAACGAATAATATATTAGCAATATTGGATAGCTACCTCCACGACAATCCTGATGAGATTGCAAAGGAGATGGCAAACGACTTCAGAAAACGAAGAATAGAGAAGAATCTGACACGTGAGCAAGTGGCAGACAAGTCAGGCGTTGCCGTCAGCAACATCACCAGATTCGAGCAAAAGGGCCTCATCTCCCTCAAGAATCTGATAGGTATCGCCATAGCTTTGGAATACACCTCAGAAATCAAGAACGTCTTCTCGCAACCCAAGTACTCCACCATGGAGGAGTTGCAACAAATAAAAAGAAACGCTAACAAGAAAAAGGCTTACAGACAATGAAACATATAGAATCTTTAACCGTGAAATATCACCAGGAGAAAGTCGGCACACTGTCATTGAGTGCCGATGGAAAAGTATGCACATTCGAGTATGACAATCAGTGGTTGGCATCTGGCTTTAGTATATCTCCGTTGGAATTGCCACTGAAGCCTGGTCTTTTCATTGCCCAAGCCACCCCTTTCAACGGGAACTTTGGCATCTTCGAAGACAGCCTTCCCGATGGATATGGTAGATACCTATTGCATAAAACCTTGCTAAAAGAGGGTATCAACGACTTTGAGCTATCTGCTCTCGACCGACTGAGCATCGTGGGTAATGGAGGTATGGGCGCATTGACCTACGAACCTATAACTTCTATCCAGACTGGACACGAGATTGAGGACTTTGACCTTTTACAAGCCAAAGCCTTGGAAGTATTGAAGGAGCAACAGGATAGTGACGCAGGATTGCTATTATATAATAGTGGTAATAGTGGCGGTTGTCGCCCGAAAGCCATTTTCACAAATGAGGATGGTCATTGGTTGGTCAAATTTCGCCATACCTATGACCCACAAGATATGGGAAAGCAAGAGTATCATTATAATGAGATAGCCAAGCAATGTGGTATTCAAGTACCAGACTTCAAACTGGTAAACGACAAGTATTTTGCCTGCCGTCGCTTCGACATTTCTCCAACAGGCGAACGCATTCACGTAGCCACAGCTGGAGCCTTGCTCAACGTTTCCCTTTCCAACCCCATTCTCGATTACCTTAACCTTTTGGCACTTACCGGTTATCTTACCCAGAGCCAAGAGGATGTGGAGGAGATGTTCCGCCGCATGGTTTTTAATTATATAATGGACAACAAGGACGACCACTGCAAGAACTTCTCTTTCTTGGTTCAGAAAGAGAGCGATGGCAAATGGCACTGGCATTTAGCCCCAGCCTACGACCTCACCCATTGCACCGAGGGATATAATGGTGAACACGCAACATCTGTAAATGGAACTGGGCATCCGACCGTAGAGGATATGATTGCCGTTGGCGTAAAGAATAAAATGAAGGAAAAGAGATGCCGCGAAATCTACGAAGAGGTAACCGAACAATGCTAGAATAAAAGCGAACTATCTGCGTGCGCTGTGTGGTCTATTCCTTACAACGGAATTACAATAAAAACGCCTCTATCTCTTTTTCTGAGATAGAGGCGTTTCTGTTTAATCTATTTTATTTTGCACAAACCACGAATTATTTATTCTGCTTCAGATAGTTCAACTGAACATTAGGAGCGCAAGCATTGCTTGTTTTCTCGGTGTATTCTGTCACCTTCAATGTAGCAGTACCCTTGATGTTCTCTACGTCACTACCTACCTTAAAGAGATAGTTACCTGCATCTACCTTCCACTGACTGTTGGCCTCATCGAAGCTGGCAAGATCGCGCTTTTCGAGGGTCATCTTCAAAGTCTGGCTCTCACCTGGATTCAGCAACTTGGTCTTGCCGAAGGTCTTGAGTTCCTTGGCTGGTTTCTCGTAAGCGCCCTTTGGAGCGGTGACATAAACCTCAGCAACTTCCTTGCCGGCAACCTTACCGGTATTCTTGATAGTTACGCTAACCTCGATATTGTTGCCTTTAGCCTTGACTGATGGCTTGCCAAACTCGAAGGTAGTATAGCTCAAACCATAACCGAAAGGATAAGCCACATTCTTCTTGAAGGTATCAAAGTAGCGATAACCTACGTAGATATCCTCCTCGTGGTTGCTATAATCGTAACCCTTGATATTGCCCTTGCTCCAATCCAGCAGATTCTTGTAGGTGTACATATCGTAATCCTTGGCAAAGTTGGCGGTAGAAGGATGATCGGTAGCTGCGATAGGCCAGGTCATGGTCAACTTACCCGATGGATTCACCTTACCGGTCAGGATATCAGCAACAGAGTTGCCGCCCTCGATACCTGGCTGCCAAGCTACGAGAATAGCATCCACACGGTCTCTCCAACTGGCAGTCTCCATCACAGAACCAGAGTTGATGATGACAATCACCTTCTTGCCCTTGGCATGGAAAGCATCAGATACACGGAAAATCATATCCTGCTCTATCTGACTGAGATTGAACTCACCATTGATCTGGCGATCCATTCCCTCACCTGCCTGACGACCGATGGTGATGATGGCAGCATCTGCCTTTGGCTCCTCGCCGGCTACACAACGCTCGGTAATCTCGATTTCATCGAGCTTTGGCTGTCCCTGATCCAGGAACCACATCATCGGATTCTTGTCTGCCTTCAACTTAGCCTTGGCATACTTCACATAATTCTGATAGATTTCCGTAAGCTGAGGAGTAGTTGCCACACCGATATTCTTCAAACCAGTAACCATATCAACAGAATAGCCTACATTAACGGCTCCACTACCGAGGCCACCCGACATAAAGTCGTAAGAGTTGACACCGAAGAGTGCCACGGTCTTCAAGCCCTGGATAGGAAGAGCGGCATCATTCTTCAGGAGCACCATACCCTCGGTAGAACTCTGACGGGTGATAGCTGCATGAGCCTTCAAGTCTGGCTCACCACTATATTTATATCCCTTGAATCGAGGAGTCTTCACGATATACTCGAGCATGCGGCGAACATTGCGGTCCACATCCTTGATATCCAGCTTGCCATTCTTTACTGCATCAACAATATCCTGCACCTGAGCTGGATAACCCGGCATCATCAGGTCGTTGCCAGCCTCAACTTCCTGTTCCAGCGGAAGGTCGGCACGCTTACCAATCCAGTCGGTCTCCACGATTCCCTTATATCCCCAGTCGTTGCGGAGGATATCGGTCAAGAGCCCCTTGTTGCCCTGGGCATAAACACCGTTTACCTTATTATAGGCAGACATGATAGTCCAAGGATTGCTCTTGCGAACCATCATCTCGAAACCCTTCAGATACAACTCACGGAGAGCACGCTGACTCAATCGCTCATCCACCTTGGTACGGTCAGTTTCCTGAGAGTTCACGGCAAAGTGCTTGGCACTTACACCCACGCCCTGGCTCTGCACACCCTGTACAAAGGCGGTTCCGATAAGACCCGTTACGATTGGGTCTTCAGAATAATACTCAAAGTTACGGCCACAGAGCGGATTACGATGCAGGTTCATACCCGGTCCGAGCACAACATCACAGCCATACTCCAGGGTTTCGTTACCGATAGCCTCACCCACCTTGCGCACCAGGTCGGTGTTCCAGGTAGAAGCCAGACAGGTTCCGATAGGGAAACCGGTGGCAAAGTAGCTACGGCTGTCACCTTCGCGATGAGCATCGATATGAACTCCGGCAGGACCATCACACTGAACGGTAGTAGGAATACCGAGGCGAGGGATGGCTACAGTAGTACCCGCAGCACCCGGCACGAACTTCTTCTGATGTCCGAGCATAGCGCCACTGCCCACGAATCCATCGTTACCACCGCCCACCAGCATCTGGGCCTTTTCTTCCAAGGTCATCGCCTTGATTACTTCGTCGATGTTGTTGGCATTCAATTTTGGTGCAGATTGCGCCATCATTGTAGTTGCCATTGCTCCAGCCGCAACGGTAAGAGCCAATTTCTTGTAGTTCATCATTTTGTCGTTTATCTAGTTAGTTATTACTTTTCTGTTCTTTTAGTCGTTTCGTCAGTTCCATGCAGTCCCTGAGAATACTGCATTTCTTCAAAAACTTGCTGCAAATATAATAAAATAAGGTGGAAACACCAAGCATTTCCACCTTTTTTTCTTGAATTCAACAAGATTATTCCCGGATTTAACAAAAGGTATAGGAAGAACATAACATACTATACATATCCCTAACCTAAGACTAGTCCTGATATTTAATCTGGAAGTAATCAAAAACAAAACATTCCTTCCATTTCAATCTTTCGCAAATTTCATCAAAAAGAAGAAAAAATACTAGAAAACCTTGTAGGAATCAAACAATTATCGTATCTTTGCCGAATTATCCAAAAATTGGGTACTAGAATAAGAACTTTTAATAAAGAAAGGTATGGAGCAGAGGAATTCATCCATCGAAATCTATCGTTCCCCAGAGGGCAACATAGAGCTGAATGTAAAATTAGAGAATGATACCGTTTGGCTTACACAAAGCCAAATGGCAGAATTGTTTGGCCGTGACAGAACTGTGATTTCACGACATGTCAATAACTGTTTTAAAGAAGGTGAACTCGACAAATCCTTGGTATGTGCAAAATTTGCACATACCAAGAAATATGGTCGCCACGACGGCTTTGAACAGGTTGTCGAAACGGAATATTATAACCTGGACGTCATTATCTCCGTAGGCTATCGTGTAAAGTCTATCAATGGTACCAGATTCCGTCAATGGGCTAATTCTATCTTGAAGCAATACATTATCAAGGGTTATGCCATCAACCAGAAACGCCTAGACAATTACAACGAACTGAAAGAAGTGGTTCGTTTGATGTCACGTGCGATTACATTGCAAGATCAAGTATCCGAGGGCGAATATAACGGACTGTTCAATGTCATCAGCGACTATGTTTATGCCCTGGATACTCTCGACAAATATGATTATCAGACATTACTCATAGACAAGACGACTCAAGCCGAGCCGTTCCATGCCACCTATGAAAATGCAATGGAAGCCATCAATGCTTTGAAAGAAAAGTTTGGAGGCAGTAAATGGTTTGCCAATGAGAAGGATGATTCATTCAAGAGCAGCATAGGTCAGATTTACCAAACCTTCGGCGGTGAAGAACTCTACGCTTCGGTAGAAGAAAAAGCAGCCATGCTGCTCTACCTTGTCGTAAAAAACCATTCATTCAGCGATGGCAACAAGAGAATTGCGGCCATGCTTTTTCTTTGGTTTATGGAGAAGAATGGCATTCTGTATGCAGAAAATGGACATAAGAGAATTGCCGACAACACACTCGTTGCCCTGACTCTGATGATTGCAGAAAGCAGAACTGAGGAAAAAGATGTTATGGTAAAAGTGGTAGTCAACTTGATTAACAAAGACAATCAATAGAATTGCCATTAAAAAACCGCACAACAGCTGTTCTACGCATGCACAACAGCTGAAAGACAAGCGCACAACAGCTGATGTGCGACCGCATATCAACTGTTGTGCGCTTCGAGATACTTACTGTTCCAACAACTTCTATTGTATCTCCGAACAACTTCAGTTACTTCTTTCAGATACTTATGACGCATTCTTCAAACGCCAATAACACTTGAGGAAAGGCATTCAAAGCATTGCGGAAGCTTATTCAAATCATTGTAGAAATCTACTTCGCTGTATCCTTTGAGCTTCGCTTATCACGGCGATAACTGCGATAATCATCCAGCGGAATCTCAATATCAGGTTCCACCAACTCGCCCTCACGTGGCAAGGCGAACTTCTGATACTTGATGTTCAAGCCACGCTCTATCCACATACTCTCATAATAGGTTTGGATAGAGAGAATCTTACGGGTTTCCTCATCGATACCCTCCTGATGATAGAGGTCCTCGGTGCGGAAGAGCACAGGCAGATGGTTGCCATCCACCATATAAGTGGTATAGGTGAAGAGGAAGTTGGAGTCCGTCTTCAGATGGATGATGCCACCATCCACGAGGAAGTGGCGATAACGGTTCATGAAGTATGTAGATGTAAGACGCTTGCGAGGATTCTTCATCTGCGGGTCAGAGAAGGTGAGCCAGATTTCCTGCACCTCATCCGCAGCAAAGAAACGGTCGATAATCTCGATGTTGGTACGGAGGAAAGCCACGTTCTTCTGTCCTTCCTCTATCGCCTTCTTGGCACCGGTCCACATTCGTGCGCCCTTGATATCCACACCGATGAAGTTCATTTCAGGATAGAGCTTGGCAAGTTCCACGGTATATTCACCCTTGCCGCATCCCAACTCCAGCACGATAGGATTATCATTGTGGAAATACATCTCACGCCACTTGCCCTTCATATCGAAAGGCACGTCATCTACAACACTATATGGATACTGGAACACGTTCTCGAAACGCTCCATATCCGCAAACTTTGCTAATTTTCCTTTGCTCATTGATTCTTTTTTTCTTCGTTTGGGTGCAAAGGTACAAAAATTATAAATACTCTTATTACAATTACATTTATAATTTTTGATATTTAACCAAATCTACCGGAAATTCTTTTCAGAAACGGCAGAACTGTTGCCTCCATCATCAAAAATGAAAGAATATAGACATCAGTATTGTCCTACCTCGCAACTGATACTCCTTGCTCGTACGGGTCAACCCAGAATAAACGGTATAACCGTAGGTGCGCTGATTGAAAAGATTAAGCGCAGTCAGGCTCAACTCCATACCATTCCTGAAGCCATAACTGGTGGATGCATCGGCAAGAGTAAGATTCTTGTGCTGATGATCTGCTATCTGATTGCGATAATACTCTCCATGCAACTTGATGAACCATGACTTCAATGGCTGGAAGTTGAAAGTGAGATTCTGGGCAAGATTGGTAGAGGAAGTATCGAAACCCAAATTCTTCAATACCATCTTATCCTTATCCCAGTTCAGCTCATAGGTGAAATTGAACCAATCCACAGGACGACCACTCCATTTTGCCGACAACATATAGTTATCAGATGAATAGGCTGAAGGAGAATCGTTCTGACGCAGGAAGCCATCAAACCTCAGATAATCAAAACCTACGCTAACGAGTCCATGCATGAATCCCAATCCCTTACTCACCTTTCCACCAGCCATCAGATTTTCAGATCTGCTGCTGTTGGAGAAATAGGAGTTGATGATATAATCACCCACAAAATCACGAGCCACCGTAAGATGACTGTCAGACCAGCTCTTGCGGATGTAGGCATTGGCAAAGATGGTAGCAAGAGGACGCTTATAGTTGATGTTGAAGGAAACATGCTTGCTCTTGTCGGCGGTATAATCCACAAAACCCGTATAAAGATTACGGTAATCACGCATCAGCAGTCCCTGATAGAAATTCTGTTCATCCACTTCCCGCTGAGCGATTCCACCGGAAAGCGTAGCCTGCAAACGGGCGGTGAGGAAATAGCTCACACTGAGTTGAGGAGCAACCTGTGTCTTGCTGGTATTCTCTTTCGCTCCCATCAACTTATCATTATAATAATAAGGTGTAAAGGTGATGGGCATCTGGAAACGGATATGCCAGCCACCCTGGTTATACTCTGCCTCCGGCGATGCATAGGCACGGAAGAAGGTCATGCCTATCTGATTGCGCATATTGCCCAGGGAATCGGGCACTTCCTCCAGATGACTCTTCATCGTTCTGCTCAATACCTGCAAGCCAACCTTCATCATTACGGTAAAAGGCTTGAGGAAAAAGCCGAGCGAAGTATTGGTATGACTGAAGAATGCTGCCGAACGAACGCTTTGATAAGCCGTTTGCTGCGAATTATCAACAGACAGAGAGTGCGGATTCACCATATAAGCATTATACGTGTTAAAGGTATAGGTTCGCTTACCACTCCGATGCAACAGTTCCAGCTTGTCTGATACTTTATATTTCGGCATCTTGACCTGCTGATGATTAGGATAAGAGCCGTCAATATCCATCATGACATCATTCCAGGCCAGGTCGGCGGAAAGCTGATTGGCGACATACGCCTTTTCGCCATTCGAAGTCAGCGTAAAGTCGGCAACCAACCTGTTCTGCTTCTGCTTAGCCTGTTCATCCTCTACATCATAAATGGTTGAATCATTCAGGAAATACTGGGTATTACTGAATGAGGAAGAAAGAAGACGGTCGTGGGTATAGACTATCTGCGAAGACAAATCCGTATTTTTGCCTAACACCCAGAGATTATTGGTGGTGAAAACATGGGTCTGGTTCTTACGTACACGGCTGTCTGAAATATCCGTCAGCTGGTCGGGCGTAACATTCACGTAATCTTTCAGATTATAAGAATTTCTCATCACTCCAGTGCCATCATCCGAAAAGAGGAGATTGCCCTCACCGGTTACATCCGTACCTATATTATTACTCTTGAAGGTATTGAGTGACTGGGCTTTCTTGGCAAAGCGCATCAACGACATCTCGCCTGCCCAGACATTCAGCTTACCAAACTTCTCCCCTTTCTTCTGCTCCATACCGCCACCTGCCTTCAACGTTCCTACCAGACGGCTCTTGGCAGATTCCTTCAGTTTGATGTTGATGGCAGGATCTTGCGAAAACGACATATCTTCCAAAGCCTTGATAGGTTGATGATTGGTCATCACCTCTACCGAACCGACATCCTTCTGATGGATATTGTTGGTGGCGATGGAATAGCAGCCGCCGAGCATATCATGTCCTTCGATATAAAACTTATTGATAGCCTTGCCGTTATATTTGATTTCTCCCTTATCCGACACCTCTATTCCCGGCATCTTCTTCAAGACATCAGCCAGACTCTTGTCGTTGGCATCGGCAAAGCTTGCCACATTGTAGGAGATGGTATCGCCCCGCTGCCGGATGCTTGGAGCCTTCACCACAACATCCTTCAACTTTGTAGCCTGCTCCGCCAGGAGCACATGATATACAGTAGTATCCTTCGACAAAGGAATGGTTTTCACAGCATATCCCATCATCGAGAAATGCAGCACGTTACGACCATCCGGAATAGCATTGAGCGACAGCAGGAAACTTCCATCTGCCTGCGTCTTGGTAAACTTCAGGATTCTATTGCCGGCAGCAGGTCGGATGGTAACCATCACTCCCTGCAACCCGTTGCCCGTATAGGCATCTTCCACCTTACCCGACAAGGTGACTTGCTGGGCATAGGTCAAAGTGCTCATACAGATAAACCACAGATATAAAAACAGTTGCTTCATAAATTATCTTCTTGAGAACCCATTCCGTTCTCTCTTTACGTTGATACTTATTCTTTTTCTATCAGATCATATTTCAGAGCCTCATCCGAGCCACCCAGAGATATTCCCGTTGAAGCCTCGTTAATACTGTTCCAATTTTTCAGATACTTATATTTTGATTGCAGGAAATCCTTTCTTGTCGTTTTCTGAAAGCGCTTGAATTCCTTGTCAAGTACCCCAAAAGTAATAGGTTTTGCACTAACCTGCTGCATTCCATTGATACAGAAATAGTATTGCTTTCCTCTATCATACACTTCCATAATCAAGTCAGGGAGTCCGCAGAACTTCCAGGGACCATCACTTACAGGAACATCCAAGGCAAACCAGGCTGTCCATTGTCTTCCCCGGAAGCAGCAGGTAGCCTTTTGGCATTCATGACCGAGCACCATCTTCGTGCTGTCATTTTCCATATTCCATTCCTGCGCATTCAGGGAATCTCCATAAAGATAATATTGCCCCAACAGGAAATCTGTAATGGTCATTTCCCCTTGCGGATAATTCTTATAAATGGTAGCAGTCATTCTGCGATG
The DNA here is from genome assembly GCA_021622245.1 of Segatella copri. Lineage (GTDB taxonomy): Bacteria > Bacteroidota > Bacteroidia > Bacteroidales > Bacteroidaceae > Prevotella > Prevotella copri_J. Next base: position 64,330 of record JAJVTK010000009.1, read on the forward strand.
GGGTATGGCATTGCGCAATTGTCGCCCTTTCAATCCCTTCCCTATCGCTTCCGTCAAGAAGCTATCCCATAGTTTATCGCCATTAGGAGCAGCCATCAGAGAATCACACTGATAAGTATAATAGCTATAGCATTTAGAACACTCTGCTCCGATTTGCAGATAGAGCAAATCTTCCTTGCGCTGTTGTTCTCCAGACAGCGTATCCGTAAGATATTCATATACATAGCTACACAGCATATTAGCCGTATCTATCTTTTTATTTTGGGCAAAACCAATAAGATAAAAAGTTAAAAATAGAAATATGAAACACTTTCTCGCCATAACCTTTCCTTGTTTAAAATAAAGATACTCTTTGATTCTATTCTCTTTCTATCAAGTCATAGTTACGTTTTTCGTCTGACAGACCTAAGGATATACCTGACGTAGCCTCGTCTATGCTATTTTGATTATGAAAATAATTATATTCAGACTTCAGAAAAGTTTTCCGGTCTATCTTTATCCGTTTTCTATTGAAAACATCATAAACGATAGGCGTGCCAGCATCCTTCTGCAATCCCTTGATGCAAAAATATTGCTGTCTCCCCTTGTCATACACTTCCATAATCAAACCAGGAAGACCACAAAATTTCCAAGGGCCATCACTCATAGGAACATCCAAGGCAAACCATGCCGTCCAAGAGCGACCACGGAATCTGCAGGTTGCCTTCTGGCAGTTATAGCCTAATATGTTTTTAATACTATCACCTTCTACAACCCAATTCTGTACACCCAGGCTGTCACTATATTCATAATACTGAGACATCAGATCGTCCGTTACCGTCATCATATTCTGCGGATAATTCTTATAGACGCACGCCGTCATTCTGCGATGTGGAAAAGAATTAGTCATATACCCTTCTCGCTTAAGCGCTTCTTTAAACAATGCACGAAACTTTGCCTTGCCATCTTCTGTAGATTGCAAGGAATCAGACTGGTAAGTATAATAACTATAGCATTTTGAAACATTCTTTCCGATAGAAAGAAAGAGCAAATCCTCTCCTTTCTCATCATTCTTTATCGTATCTTTCGAATAACAATAATAATATGAGCACAGATATTGTCCACTATCTATCACGTTATTCTTAGCTTGCAATAAAAGTGCATAAAAGAATAATACCGATATACTTATAATAAATCTCTTAACAAACATATTAATATAACCTTTAAGTTTAAAGAGTCACCTTTGTCATTTACTGAGCCCACTTTAAAAAGTAAGGTCTGTCTTAAGTGGGTTCAGTTAATTAAAATGATCTCGGTGCAAAATTACCGAAAATTGCTCAAACCACCAAACTTTTTGCATCATTTCTCACATAATATTTATAACCCAGTTTATTATGTAAAAATGATGTAGGTTTGCTATTCTTCCGGAATACCAAGTCTCTTCATTTCTACCTCTGCTGATGTTTGATTCTCTCTTTCTTTTATCTTATGGAAACGATATGTTAACGTCAATCCGACTTTTCGAGTTTCATACTTTGTATTAAAACTAGATTTAACATTATAAATCTGCCTACAAGCACGATTTCTATCTCCATTAAAAATATCATACCCATCTAATGATAACCGCAATCTATCGTTCAAGAAAGATTTTTTGATACTCAAATTGACAGAAGAAGATGATTTTACATTTATCGACTCCATGTATCCACCCCAGACTTGTTGCCAAGACAGAGAGAGCAGAAAATGCTTAGGAAGCTTGAAATCATTATCAAAATTAAGAATTGTCGACGGATGTCCATCATGAAATGTTGTTCCATCAATACCCGGATAATGCATAATTGACTTCTGAAAGAATCCCGTCAACGATGCTGTATAGCATTTATAGGTCTTACGCCAATTCAACATCGCCGACAAAGCTTGACGATGCGACAAATTATCTTGTGACGAAACCGTTACTGCTGAGTTACCTTCCAAAGAATAAATCACCGGCAATAATGGACGATAAACATAATCATAATTTAATGTAAGAAACAAGGACTTATACATCAACAGATAAGACAAGCTATGAGTGATGGCTGTCTTCAACTGGCTATTACCCTTAGATTGCTCATAACGGTTCACATACGTCACATTATCATTCATATCTGCATAATTAGCCCGCTCTGTTCCTATCGAATAGCTAAGATTCTGCACCAACAATCCATGACTATAGCTTAGGGTTACCGATGGCAAGAATGTATTATCACTATGCGCCTCTATCACAGACGCCTTTTCATTCTTCCGACGCGAATATAGATTTTGATAACGTATTCCTGTACTCAAAGAAAAGTCCCCCAAGGGTAATTCGTAGTTGATAAATACTGCATTTTTAACTTCCTTATTCTCAAAGCGACCATCGAACTTCAACCGTTCATAATCTATCTTGTCTATTCCCTCACTATAGCTGAAATCATATCCCATACCCCAAGTGCCCCACTTTCCAAAATCATGGGTAGCATGGAAATTAGAAGCCAGGACATTCCATTTAGAATGTCCCATATATGAAACCTCAGAACTCGTACCTATATGATTTTCCTCTAAAGCAGAATTAGTGTTCGATGCTTTAGAAATATAATCCATCACTACACTCACGTGCCAGGCATGATTCAAACTTGCATCATAATACATATTGACATGATGCGTAAGGAGGTTGTTTTTGGATTTATTCTTATCAAAGAGATAATATGCAGGTCCTGCATTTGGCACTACACTAAATGTATCCCGAGTCTCAACCTTTCCATCCGTGTACATTCCACTATAAAGCATTCCTAGTTCTGATTTATCAGACAGATGATAAGTCATACCAGCAGAATAAGTATGACTACCGGAATGCGTCAAGCTTTCAATATGTTGCATTTTATTCCAAATGGTATCAGCTAATACCTGTTTATCATAATCAGAACTTTCGGAAGCATTATTTCTCCTATAGTAATACTTACCATACAAATCAAATTTTCCAGAATTGTATGTTGAAGAGAAACCTGTTTTATGAGCCAAATGCTTTGCCTGAGTGATATTTCCGATGGCATTAAAAGCCACACCATCTCCTAAAATCTTAGTTTTTATATCAATCACAGGTGAACCCGACGTGTCATAATCCGCCCCTGGCATGGCAACGATTTTTAAAGATTTGATTTGATCAACTGGTAAGTTATCGATAAGACTTTGATCTCTCACCTTACGCCCGTTTAAATAATAGACCGGTGCTCCCTTACCCAACACATTGAACGAATTCCCTAAATGTAAGACACCAGGAACCTTACCAATCAGTTCATATATATCATTCTGATGGTTAAGAATAGAATCATGCTCTACGTCTACGAGTAAATTATGACCAGACAACTTTATGTTTTTGCGATGCCCTATCACCTCTACATCAGATAGAGAGATTGCTGTAGAATCCGAGATACCGGTCATGTTTTTGGCAACAACGCTACTATCAGAATCAAGGATAGCAATGTTTGCCGGAACATCACCTTTGTTAGCTCCCATATCCCTTGCTATTATACCTTTAGCACTAGCAGTATGACTTACAATTACCACAAGAAAACAGAGGGTAACTAGGATTTTATAGATTTTCATACTTATTTTTACTTGTTGTTATTATTTCCATGTTATTTCTCCAAAGGATTGTAATATTGCTCCCAATCTTCATTCAGATGATGAAAACCTTTTTCACTATTGTCCATCACGATAATACGTGCTCCCGTGTTGCGAACAAACGCACCTGCATTCTTATACATATTTGCCGCATACTTCTGCCATTCTTCTTTACTCATCGTCTTTCTGCTCCAAGTATAACGAATAACAGGCTGCGACTTCTGAGTTAACCCGACAGCCTCAAACACAAAATCATGGTCAGAATCCACTGCTTTCAAAATGAGTCCCTTTGCTCCATTCAACATCCATGGACCATAAGGCAAAGCGATTTTATCGGCATAATATACTTTCCATGTTCTACCACCATATTGACATTCGGCCGCATGACAAAGATAGCCCATCACCGTTGCTGTATCCTCAGGCAGATATCGCCATTTAATATCTTGCATTTTTTCGCTATACTCTATCACCTGACTGGTATAAGGAATTCGATTGGTTACCTGACAAGTCTTATCTGAATGGCTAAACAATATGTCGAAACCCACATATTCCGCAGGAATAGGAGTAAATCGCATCGTTGTTTTCAAAGATTTCGTATTCTCCTGATCCAAATCGCGCAGATTTTTACTGAAGAAAGCATTATACTTTCTGCCAAGCTGTAGATCCATAAGATCTTCCATCCGCAAGGAATCATCCTTTGCCGTCTGGCGATATTTGAAACGATAGGTGACACTAAGATAAGCAGAATCCAAGGTTTCAAACTTATCCGTACTCTCATGCGCCAAAGTAAAAGTTGGTGAATCCAAAGCATAAGTCACACTTACTTGCGCACTCACATTCATTCCCACGAGCATCATGCCCATGACCAGCAGTTTCCTATAATTTTTCATCTTGAAGTATTTTATATGATTTTTATTCGTATTCCGAACAGGATTGTCCTGCCCCGTAATTGATACTCACCGGAATAACGAGTTATTCCATTGTCTATTATACGATGGAATGTACGACTATCTAAAAGATTGGTACATTTCAGTGATAATATTGCATTACCCCAATAATACTCCATCACCGTATTCAAGAACACATTGCTGCGACCTGATGAGAAGTAATTGTTATGATAATATTGCACAGAGGGCACCACATTCAATTGCTTACCCAACCAAAACGTAAAAGAAGAAGCATTCATGAAAGTTCTATAAACCTCACCACTTGCCTTTCCATCCGTATATGGTTTTGACACAGAGTAATCATTAGAGATTGACAGGTTCAGCCATTTCCTTACAGAAGCAACATACGAGATTTTAGCTTGCAGATAGTCACTCCGGCCATCATGACAATCTCCGCCTACATAGTATTCACTCCTGGACGTTCCTACACTGAGAGATTCGCTTATCTTGGAATTCCATCGAAAGAATCCCTTCGAAACCGTTTGTTCTATCTGCCAAACTCTATTTTTGGTAGATTGCGGCTGGACGATATAATTGACAACATCGTCAACCACCTGATACCCCATACTATTACCATTTCGAGCATCCACATAAGACAGAGTAACACCACCAAACAACATTTTAATAATATCCTTATAACTTGACGTAAACGCCAGTTTTACAGAGCGATTGGGAGTTATCTCTACCTGATGAGGATTGGACATTGTCGTGCGATAATTCACATAATGTTTCAGAACCATCTGAGACAAGACAGAAGGCATCAACTCCTCACATATCGTCGTCAAGTCGAAAGATAATCGACCAGTAGGTTTATATGTCAAATTAGAATATGGGCAAGTCGAAAAGAAACGCTTGTCATAATCCAAAGAGCCATCAGCAGAATGATAATATTTCACCCCAACAGGCACATAAAACAGCCATTGCAGTCTGTTTCCAAAATGCAACAGGATTTTAGGGCTAACAAAAGCTCCCAACAACCAGGTTTTCTGTTCGCTGCCAGAAGTATCCGACAGAGAATTCAATCCAGCACTTACCCTTTGCCAATCAAACATGACCTTGCCATTCAAATTAAACATAAGGTGAGGAATCGTGAAAGCCAACAAAGATCCTGTAGCTTCACTCAGGAAGTTGCGTTGTCTTAGTAGCTGGCTCATATTCGTTTCCGACATATTCAACACCCCTCTCTTATCCGCAAAAGAAGCTTTCCATTCCAAATCTGCGACTCCACCATTCTTTTTCTTATAGTTTGCCTTCAGCACATTACTCAACAAGAAACTATGACCAGAGAGAGTCTGAGCGACAAAATCATTCACCAAGCCTTCATTCTTAGGAAAAGAAGCATTTACCGACAAATTGTTTTTAAGATAACTTTTGGAGCTATTCAATTTATAAGCAACATGTCCTCCAACAAAATGCTGCCCTACCAAAGCCTGGTTAGACTCCTGTATAACATATCGAGTGCCATCATCCAAGAGATAACGGCTTTCATCGGTAGCATTTTGCTTTTCCTGATCATAAAGGTAATTTACATTAAAGCTCAAAGTTCTGTCCTTATCCAACTTATAAAGCTGATTGATAGAGGCACTATATGAATCATTTCTATAGGCATATAAATCAGAAATAGCAGGTTTATCGGGTAGCAATATTCCTGCACCCAAAACAGAATTCAGCGAAGACGAGGCATTGATTTCCTTACGTAAATCATCACCTACATTATTCGTTTTAAGCAATGTCAGGTTTTGACTATTGCGGCGGAAGTTCATTAAATTAACAGTCATATTCCTCGCCAGCTTAGGCTGACCGCCAACCGCAACAGAAAGCATGGCGGTCCATGCACCTTTTGCCGTTTGCTTGAGTTTTATATTCATAGCAGGCGCATTGCCGCTTTTTGTTCCCTGAAAAAGCTTGATATTCTGGTGATTCTCCATAATCTGCACAGAGCCAATAGCCTTGGCATCCAAATTCTTCGTTGCCTCGCCATAGTTGTCACCAAGCATATCGGCCCCTTCAATATAAAATTCATTCACCCATTGGCCATTATACTTAATCTGCCCATTACCAATCACCTCTACACCCGGCATTTTACGAAGCAAATCTTCCAAGACTTTATCATCCTTTGATATATACGAAGAGGCGGCATAGGATATCGTATCACCTGATTGGCGTATCTTCTTCGCCTTCACAACAACCTCTTTTAGTTTTAATGTTTTTATGATAGAGTCAAGAGGTTCAGACACATCTTGAGCCTGTGTTTTCATTGCGAACAACAAAAGCACTAGAATACTTAGTATATACCTAAAAACACCTTGATGCATTTTAAACATTTTCTTCTTATTCTTACCTTTTAGATGTTATTGAATCTCGGTGCAAAAATACCGAAAATTGCTCAAACCACCAAACGTTTTACATCATTTCTCACATAATATTTCTTCCCCAATTTATTATGTAAAAATGATGTAAGTTTCAAAAAGCCCCGACTACATCAAAGTAGCCGAGGCTTTCCTTCAAAATCTTCTATATTTTTATGTTTCTTCTATCTTCCAATCCCCAATCGTTCGCTTTTGGCTATCATAATTGATTCCCACTTTAACCAATCGCTTTCCATCTGCCGAATAAGGTATCAGATATCCCTTATCGTCTATCTGCCTCAGAGCCTCTTCTGCCGACTTATCGTATTTCAGTTCTATCACATACACAGTATCAGGCATGTGCAGAACGGCATCAGCCCTACCTATTGCACTATCTTCTTCCACCAGGATATAAGCACCCAAGAGGTTGAAGATGAGATAGAACACCGTTTGAAAATCCTTCTCGTTTTTATTAGACAGACGGTTGGAGATACTAGCAAGATAAGCTTGCATCTTCTGCAAGGCGCCATCCATGTTGTTGCTATAGAGCTGTTCCAGAAAGGTAAAGATAAAACTATTATTATCCAATTGAATTGGAGACAGATAGTTTGGCGCAAGCGATTTCAACATTCCTATGCGCACTTCCCTGTTAGGATAGTCCAGCTGATAGCATTGCAATAGCGGATTATACTTCTTGATGGTAAGATAACCACTCTGGTAGAGCAAAGGAAGCGCTGAAGTCATCTGCTCTGGCGAAACATCAAAGTCATCAACCCCTACACTTTTCTGCTCAATATCCATCACTCCCACATGATACTTCTGCAAAGTCTTGATGAGATAACTTGGGGTACCGGAACTGAACCAATAAGCCGAAACCTTTTTATTCTTCAAGGCCTTTACAAGACTGAAAGGATTGAATATATCTTCTGAATGATCACTGAAATGATAGCCATCATAATATGACGTAAGTTCACCTATTGTTTCTTCCAAGGTTCTGCCTAAATGCTTTGCCAACAACTCCACATCTGGCTTCATATCATTCAGAAGTTCCGTCTTACTAATACCGCAGATAGCAGAATACTGGTCGAACATGCTGATATTATCCAGGTTGTTGATTTCACTAAAGATACTTAATTGAGAGAACTTGGTAATACCAGTAATAAAGACGAAACGCAACCAAGGGTCCAAGTATTTAATAGGACTATAGAAGTTCTTCATGATCAAACGGAGTTCTACCAGATTTTCCTTCTCATGCACGACATCCAGCAATGGAGCATCATACTCATCAATGAGAATGACTACCTTCTGCCCCGTCTGCTTATAAGCACGTTTTACCAGACATTCCAAACGCTGATTAGCCTTAATAGCCCAATCTTCCGTACCATAGATTTGTTCCAACTGGCTTAGCTTACCTTCCAATTCATTGATTAAGTCAGCAGGATTCATGTGCTTTGCCGTACTCATATCAAAATGAAAAACCGGATACTTTACCCATTCCTTCTCATAATCCCCAAGGGCAAGCCCATCAAACAGATCCTTTCTTCCTTCAAAATAAGCCTGAAGCGTAGAGACAAAAAGAGACTTTCCGAATCGTCTTGGGCGACTCAGAAACAGATATTTGGATCCATTTCTTATGAAATCCACAATATACTTAGTTTTATCCACATACACATAGTTTTCTTCTCGTATCTCAGAGAAGGTTTGTATGCCCACCGGATATTTTCTAATCTCTTCCATAGCTTTTCTTTTTTTATATTCCGCTGCGAAGTTACGAAGAAAAATGCATATATGCAAAGGTTTTCATCGAAAAATTTCAATGTTAACAAAAACAACTCATAGTTTTATGACTCCTAAGTCTATGAGTTCCGAAGTAGAAAACATAGAGATAAAAGCAAAGAAAATAACACGGACAAATTGAATTTGTCCGGACAAACTGCCCGACAGCCCATAAGTCACGAATTTTTAACCATTTACAAACACCCGGACAAAAGAGCCGGACAAATTCAATTTGTCCGTGTTTATAATTTAACTTAATTATTTTAACTTTTCTTCGTTCATACACTACGCTGATGCAACCTTCAGCCTGTTCTTAAACCATATGCGAAAGTTCAGTAAAAAAAGAATCGTCAGGAACCTATTCTGTTGCTTCGCTGGCGATTCAAAGAGAGAGAGATTTATCTATGTGTAAATTATGTTTGCTATTCCGCCTGAATACCGAAGTACTCGTTGAGATCGGCGATGGCAGCACCATCGGCATTAGGAAGATCCTTCACCAGCTTGCCTTTCTCCAGCAGGAGGATGCGGGAGGAGATGTCGGCAACGAAGTTGAGGTTGTGGCTGGAGATGATGACCGTGGTGCCCTGCTCCTTGCAGATGCGCTGAATCATGTGGGCGATAGTCATCTGGGAAGATGGGTCGAGATAGTTGAAAGGTTCATCCAGGAGAAGAACCTTCGGATTGATGATCATCGCACCGATGATACCAATCTTCTGTCGGTTGCCCTGAGAGAAATCACGGAGATACTTCTTGGTTCCCATGATTTCATCGTGCATAAAGCCCTCAAACTGAGCCAATCGTTCCTGCAGGGTCTCATCGTCAATGTGATAAACATCAGCGATGAAATCGAAGTATTCCTCAGGGGTGAGGAAGTCGATGAGGAATCTGCCGTCGATGTAACTGCCGGTATATTCCTTCCAGGTCTCACTCTCGTTCACCTTCTGTCCATTGCTTTCCACGAAACCGTCATCAGCCTGAATCAGGTCGAGAATCAGACGGAGCAAGGTGGTCTTGCCCGCACCATTATTACCTACGAGTCCTATCAGCTCGCCCTTTGCAACACCCAGATTATCAATATCGAGTACGGTATTGCCATTATATATCTTCTTGAGATTCTGAATCTTAATCATTTTACTTTGAACTTTGAATTTTGAACATTGAACTTTATGATTACCTTGAGTTTTGAACTTTATGATTAGTAAAGCTATTGAATTCTTCACTCTTCGTTCTTCACTCTTCACTTAATTCTCCTAGCTTTCCATGAACTTCTCCATGCGCTTATACTTGTTCTTCTCGAAGATGGCAGCTATCTTGGCGATGAACCATTTGTGGATGACGATGCTGAAGACAGCCAGCGTTACGCAGGTGATAAACCATGCCGTCTCACCGAAGAAATAATAGACAGCACAGACACCAGCCAGCGGGAAGAGAAAGGCGATGGCATAAAGATTAATCTTCAGATTCGCTCCCTGCATGCTGAACATGGAAGTCTGGAATATCTCCAGACGGGAAGAGAAGAGTGCCGTAGGCAGATTGAAGAGATTGATGAATACTGCCAGACAGAAACCGCTGATAAGCACCTGGATTCCGATTCCTGCCTGCAGGAAAAGGAACGGAAGGGTAAGCAACAAGGCGACAGCACTCACCACCATATAATAATAGAAGCAATTCTGCAGCATCTGTTTAACCTTGACAGGCTTGGTCATCAAACCATGGAAGAAGTTTGCCTCAATGCCAAAGGTCCACTGCGACAAAACCACCGATGGCAGCAGGATGGCACCCGCCACATAGAGGGTAGTCATAGCCACCTTGTCCCCCATTTCCTGTCCCGCTTCTGCCGGGAGCAAGGCAAAGAGATAGGCATCGAAAAGGAAGATGGCAGTAATCATAATCACCATCGTACGGACACGCTTTGCTCTCAATGTGCCGATATATTGCAGACTGAAGAGGTTGATATGGCTGAAACCACGGAACCTGGAAACCTTCAGCTTCTGCTCGTTATAAATCTTTTCGTGATAGAGATAGATAGTAAGTCCGGCGAATACCGCTCCGGCAAGGAAGAAGATACCCGTCCATCCCATCCATACCGGGAAGAAGGAAGCCACAAACATATACCCTATCAGCACGGCAAACATTCCCATCCATCCCAGTATCAAAGGCCATTTCAGAATCCACTCCGTAGCCTTGCGGTAGCAGGTGATGTAGATGCCGTCAATATAAGAAAATGCCAGGAACAGAAAGAAGCTGGCAATAACCTGACCTACAGGCAGGAAATAGATAAATACCGGAAGCATAAGCACCGGAAGCACATAGTTCCAGAAGCTCACGAGATTGGTGGTGAGCAGGAACTTGTTCCAGATCTTCTCTGGCACAGGGCGCGACTTGACGTAATCATCCATTGCCGTAATATCCCGCTTCATCACCATCTTCATGATGATGTCTGGAATCAGCATACCGACAACGATACCGGCTCCCAACAGGGCAGGCATGTCTTCGCCCCCAAGTTCTCCCCCATTCTCGGTGAAGCTGAGAAAGAAGCTCACACCCATCACCACATACAGGAAGATGATGTAGCACGCCACGAAGGCATCTCTCTTATGGAAGTTACGGCGCTGCTGCAACCACCAAAGCCTTAAAAGTAATCTCAACATAAATTATTCTTTTATGATTTACGGGCACAAAGGTAAATAAAAATATCCGAAATCTCCTACAAAATGATAGAAATAACTTAAAAATAACATTAGATGAAAAGCAAAAGAAAACAGAAAGAGAAGAAAAGAAAGAAAAGGCATATACGCAAAAACGGCATCTCCTCACGAAGATGCCGTTTCTTCCAAACTAACATTAACTTATATATCAACTATTTATCAAAACTATTATAAACCTAAAAGTCAACTAAAACGTATAATACTCTTATTCTGGCTGAACCGGCAAGATGTTATCATCCTCATCATAGAAGAGAGGAGCCACCTTTACGCTGCGAAGCCAGGTTGTATCATTTGATGGCACACAGTCGTGATGGAAGAGATACCACTGTCCCTTGTACTCACAGATACTGTGATGGGTTGTCCAACCTACTACCGGTTCCAGGATGACGCCCTTGTAAGTGAACGGACCATAAGGATTATCACCTACAGCATAGCAGAGATAATGAGTATCACCGGTAGAGTAGCTGAAGTAATACTTGCCCTTATACTTATGCATCCAGCTGGCCTCGAAGAAGCGATGTGGATCATCAGCTGGCAATACATTACCCTCTTCGTCAACGATGACAACAGGCTTTGGCATTTCTGCAAACTGCTGCACATCATCCGTCATCATGGCAACACGAGATGGTAACGGATTCTCCTTGCCCTCTGGAAGATGCTCATCCTTCAGTGCCTTGTTGTCCTTGTACCACTGAAGCTGACCGCCCCAGATACCACCGAAGTAGCAGTAAATCTTGCCATCATCATCCTTGAACACGCAAGGGTCGATGCTGTATGACTTGCGGATAGGGTCGGCATTCGGAATGAAAGGACCTTCTGGCTTATCAGCCACAGCCACACCGAGATGGAACACGCCATTATAATCCTTGGCAGAGAAGATGAGATAGTACTTGCCATCCTTCTCTACAACATCGTTGTCCCACATCTGCTTCTCAGCCCATGGCACATCCTTCACATCGAGAATCACACCATGATCGGTTACCTCACCTTCCATCACGTCGTCCATAGAGAGAACATGATAGTCTTTCATCTGGAAGTGACCGCCATCATCGTCGAAGCTTTCGCCGCTATCCCAGTCATGAGATGGGTAAACATACAGGCGACCGTTAAACACATTGGCAGATGGGTCTGCCATATAATCCTTTGGGAACAAATATCTTGCTTTCATTGTTGTTTATTATTTTAAGAGATGTACAATATTATCTAAAGAGATTTTACTTAAAGAGTTTTACGATTTCCTTCACCACTGGCTTCACCTCGTTGTTGCGGTCGATGAGCAGTGGATAGTTGGTTCTGCCAGGGATAGGCCAGCCATTCAACCAAGAGTGACCATCGTTGACACCCCAGAAGGTAACACGACTGATGACATCCTTGTGACGCTCTACAATCTTAAAGAGATCGAGATAACGCTGGTTGAAGAGTTTCTGCGCCTTCTTGTCAAGTCCCTTCACGTATGGATTGTACTTCTTCTGAAGTTCAAACTTCTGGCTGATTTCCGCTCCGCCGAATCCTTCCGGATTAGGAAGCATGTTCATATCCAGCTCAGTCAGCATCACCTTCACGCCTTCACCAGCAAAAGCCTCGATGCTCTTCTCATACTCAGCATAGTCAGGATAATCAAAACCATTGTGGCTCTGCATACCTACTGCATCGATACGGAGACCCTTAGCCTTCAAATCGCGAACCAGTTTGCAGATAGCCTCTCGCTTAGCTGGCTTCGAAGTAGAATAATCATTGTAGTAGAGTTCTACGTTTGGATCAGCCTCATGCGCAAAGCGGAAAGCCAGTTCGATGAACTCCGGACCGATAATCTTATAATATAAAGACTTGCGGTAAGAGCCATCATCCTCGAAAGCCTCGTTCACAACGTCCCAACCCTTTACTCTACCTTTATAATGAGTAACCACATTCATAATGTGGTTATACATTCTGCCAATGAGCACTTCACGGCTTACCAGATTACCCTTATCATCGGTAAACATCCACTTAGGTGGCTGAGAATGCCAAACCAGACAATGCCCGATCAAGGTCTTACCGTTCTTCTCTGCCCAGTCAGCGAGTTTATCGCCATCTGTGAAATCAAAGCGATTCACCTCCGGATGATTCTTCTCACCCTTCATACAGTTCTCGGCAACCACCTGGTTAAACTGTTTCTTCACTACTTCCTCACCTGCAGGGTCTTGTCCATTAGGCAAATCGGTATTAACGGCAGCACCTACCAGGAAGTACTTACCCATAGTTTCCTGGAATGTTGGGATTTGAGCTGCTGAGTTCGCTTTTTGAGCGAAAGCTGTTGAAGCAAGCATCAGCCCCAGTGCCAGAGTTGTGATCTTTTTCATATCTTATATCTATTTTTCTCGTTAATAATTATAGTCTCTAGTTTTCTTCCTTGTGTCGGGCCTCAATCTTCTTGTTGATGTCGTCGATAACCTCATCGGTCAACTCATATTTAGAGATGATGAACATCGCCAAGCCCAGCAAGATGGCAGGAATCACACATACCAGCCAACGGATACCCTCCTGTGCCAGCGCACTCTGCTGCTCCAAATCGTTCATGAAGTAAGCACCGGCAGCATTACCTACCGACATCATGGCGAAGGCTGTAATGAAGAAGAGCGCCACGATACGGAGAGGACGGTTGTGGAAGAATTCTGTCCACAGGTCGCTCACCTTTACATTCTTGGTTTCCTTCTCGTCCATTACCACACGTTCCTTGGTTTGGGTAAAGCAGAATACCAGAAGGGCGAAACCTACCAGGGCAAAAATCAGCATGGCAACAAACCAGGCATTACTGTCGGTAGGAAGAGAGTTGCTCTCCTGAGCAGCTGCTGCCTGATAACCGGTCCATGCAAGAACTGCACCAGGAATAACACCACCCAGAGCCATACCTGCCTTATAGAAGATACCGGTCAGGGCATTTACAATACCGGCAATACGCTTGCCGCTGGTATATTCTGCAAAAGAGATAACCTCCGGAATCAAAGCCCACATATATCCTGTAGCTACGATTACGCCTGTTGATTTGATGAACTGAGCGATATAAACCAGCGTGATATGATCCTTTACAGGTCCCATCTTGCTGATGATATAAAGCATCGCCATACCCACGATAGCCACAGTAAGGAAGATATAGAACATATTCTTCTTGCCCACCTTTTTCTTGATGGCAGGAACCAGTGGCATAAAGATGAAAGATGGCAAAGAGCCCAAACCCATGAAGAGCGCCATCTCAATAGGAAGATCCTTGGCTGCAGCGAGCATCGCTACCAGGATTGGAACACCTGCCGATACACAGAGTCCACCCACATTTGCCATGAACATACGTACAGAGGTGAGAATGGTTATCTCATCTGTATCGCGAGTCAGCGAAGAGTTCAAGGCTCCGTAAGGCACATTGATCAATGTATAGAGCATAGACAAGCCTACGTATGTTACATAGGCATAGATAAGTTTGATGGTTTCTGTCTGTCCTTCCATACCATTCCAAAAACAGAGGATGGCAAGTACGGTGAGTGGCAAACCCGCCAAAACGAGATAAGAGCGATACTTACCCCAACGCGGATTATGCTTATCTACATAAGTTCCCACCAATGGGTCCCAAAGTACATCGACCAAGCGAACCACCAAGAACATGGTGGCAGCAACACCAGGATTAAGTCCATAGATGTCGGTGTAGAAGAACAACAGATACATGCAGATGGTCTGGTAGATGAGGTTTTGCGCCAAGTCGCCAGATCCGAATCCGATGCGTTGTAGCCAATTCAGTTTGTAGAATCCCTTAGATTCCTGTGTTACAGATGTCTGTTCCATATTTTATTCTGTCATTAAGTTTACACCTTATTATATATATAACATAAAAGATGCATATAATATATTTACTTCAATTTCTCTGCGGCAAACTTGCCCATTGCCTCATATCCCTTCGGATTGAGATGCAGCCAGTCGTCAGAATACTCAGCCTTCAGACGCTGAGGGTCTTTCGGATCGCGGGTCAGCTCATCGAAATCGATGACCTCGTCGAAGGCACCACTCTTTCTGATCCATTCGTTCACGGTCTGTCGCATTGCCTCGTGCCAGTAAGAATACCAGCCGTTTCCCTTGGTTGGGGTGATGGTTCCGCCATACACCTTGATTCCCTTTGCCTTGGCTTTCGCTATCAGCACCTTGTAGCAGGCAATCAGGGTATCTGTTACATGCTCATAATTTCCGCTGCAGCAACCGATATCGTTGGTTCCCTCGAAGATGATGAGTTTATCTACACCTGTCTGTCCCAGGATATCACGGTCGAAACGTTTCATGGCTGGTTCGCTCAATCCACCTTGCACCACGCAGTTGCCACCGATTCCAAGATTCAATACGCCGTATGGCTTCTCTGCATTCAGGGCTTCCGAGAGGAAATCGGTCCAGCGGTTCTGATGGTTAGTAGTACTTCCACGGCCATCGGTAATAGAGTTTCCGAGGATAGCTACCACAGGGGTAGCCTTATCGGTCTTCACATCAATGGCAGAAAGATTGTACCAGTGGTCAGCCTTTTCCTGCTTATCGAAAGCTGCATCTGCAGGTTTCACCGCCTTGCCCTTCACATTACTTACTATATAAGAGGTAGTACGTGAACCACGATGGGATGTTGCATTCACTGGAGTCTGCTTGCCATAATCAATGGTAATCGTGAGACGCTGTCCACTCTTCAGGGCATACTTCAAATCATCTGAGAAGATAGCCTTGCCTGGAGCGATGGTTACATTCTTCTTGCCATTGAATTTAAGATACTTCACCGTCTTGGTCTGAATTCCCCAATTGCTTGGAACATCAGTATCTGCAATATACACCGATTTGATTTCTACCGGCTCCTTGCTCTGCTCGTTGCTGAGCTTCACTCTGAGTTCCTCTCCGCCAAAAGATACATGAACTATCTGTCGACAAGAACGGTTGCTCAAGCTTTCCTTAGGCATATCTCCTTTACCAGTCCATTCCACTGCAGTAGCCCAAGATCCTTTCCATACCTTCTGGGCAAAAGCTACAGAACTTGACGTAGCCAATACGAGCGCCAGCGATAAGATTTTGATTGTTTGTCTATTCATTGTTATTATGATGCTTTTAATGTTTCTATTGTTGTTGACGATGCAAATTTACTAATAAGTAATGAAATAACAGGCATTTAATAGTTACCATTACTTTTCTATTTGTTTCATACCTGCAAAAAGAGCGCAAAAAGATAAAGAAACAAAAAGAAATGAAACATTTTGTTGCATTAGAATTTGTTTCTTTCATTGTTTTTTGTTACTTTTGCAGCCGTAACAACCTATTTTAAACAAGCAACAAACTGAAACTTATGAAATATACGAAACATTGCCTCACGGCATTTATGGCTATCATCATTTCGCTCATGGTATGGGCAGACAGTGGTGAACTTTTCACATCGGGCAAACTGTCAAGTTCGCTCATCAACTGCATGGTGCAGGATAAATACGGATATATCTGGGTGGGAACCGAATACGGACTCAGCAAGTTTGACGGCTACCGCTTTACCAACTATCTGCACAACGAAGAAGACACAACCTCCATTACCGACAACATTATCTCCGACCTGCTGGTAGATAAGAAAGGTAATCTGTGGATAGGTTGTGCCAAGGGACTGATGCGCTATAATTATGAGACGAACGATTTCGCCCGTCTCCAGTTTCCTGATGGCAGAAAGCCACGTATCTATTCTATGGTAGAAAGTCACAATGGCGATATCCTGCTGGGTACTGCAGGATATGGTCTCTATTCTGTTAAAGACAGAAATACCCGGAAAGGAACAGACAACCTTTTCACAATCAGACAGGAAAGGCAATACGCTGAGCGCGATTCTGATGTATTCTTTACCCATATCTACGAAGATAAGCATCATTATCTCTGGCAGAGTAGCCACCTTTCTGTCTTCACCCGTTTCATCAAGAAACAAGGCAAGGTGCAGCGCAAAGACTTCAAATCGCCATGCGGAGCACCTGTGGCTTTCATCCTGCATCGTCCGCAGGCTATGCTCATCGTCTGCATGTATGGCATCGTCTATTATGATTACCGGACAGGCCGCATCGCTGATGCCGGCTACGACTTTGGCGGTTATCAGAATAATGTAACCATCAACAATGCTACCTTCGACCACGAAGGCAACCTCTATATCAGCACCTCTGAACATGGTGTTCTCATGATCAGAAAGGGAAGCAACAGGGTAGAACAGTTGGAGAACAGCAACAGCAGTTTCAATCTGGCTACCGCCTTCGTCAACGATATCATCGAAGATAAGGACAACAATCTCTGGATAGGCTGTTACAAGAAAGGTCTGTATCTGATTAACCAGCGCCAGCAGGCCTTCAACAGCTGGAGCTTTTCGGCACAGAACTATATCATCGGCAGCAGCGTTTCATCTATTGCACAAGGCGAGAATGGTGAAACATGGTGTACGGTACAGAACAGTGGCGTATTCTGTTTTGATGCTTCAGGCAAGATTATCGCCCACCCTCAGTCACCTGCCGGTACTTGCATCATCTATAAAGACCGACGTGGCGATTACTGGATCAGTAATGGCAGCGCACTCTACAGCTACAACCCTCATACAGGTACATACCAGCAGAAACTCACCTTTACCAGCGCCGGCATCTACTGTATGACCGACGATGCACAGGGCAACCTTTACATTTCTGTATACAGCAAAGGCTTATATATATATAATGTGGAAAGCGGCAAGGTTACCGTTCTGAATATGCAGCAAAGAGGCAACAGAGGATTCCTCTGCAACGACTGGGTACGAAGCATGGCGCTCGACCATACTGGTCATTTATGGATAGGAACCTCTAATGGAGTTTCCTGCCTCAATACCAGAACGCTCAGTTTCAAGGATTTCGGATGGCACAACATTCTGAAAGACAGACAGGCGAATGGTATCTGCGAAGGAAAGAACGGCGATATTATCATCGGTACGGAAGAAGGACTCTATCTGTTTGACAGAAAGAGCAACAAGACGAAGAACTTCCCTCATGCAGAAGCGTTGAAAGGCAAGCAGGTCTGCAGCATCATCAAAGACCAGAAGGGTGACTTGTGGGTAAGTACAACCATGGGCATCTGGCAGTACGAACAGAAGAACAGACAGTTTATCGGGCACATCAACGGCAACGGACTTACTACCCGTGAGTACGTGCTGGGCTCTTCCATGCATACCGCCAGCGACCTTATCGCCTTCGGAACCAGTGACGGTATCACAACCTTCTATCCTGACGTTGTCAGGGCCAAGAAGATGGAACTGGGAGATGTACATCTCACCAACTTCATCATAGACGGGAAGCCAATCAACTGTATGGCTAAAGACTTCAGCATTCCTTACTCCCAGAATTCATTCACTCTGGAGTTCTCGCTGCTCAACTACAGGAACACCGACAATATCAGTTTCCAATACCGCATCAACGACGGTAAATGGAACAGCACCAATGAGGGAGCCAATGCCGTAGCATTCAACAAGTTGAAACCGGGCGACTATACGCTGGAAGTAAGAGCTACCAGCAATGGCAGATATTCCAAGAATCCTACCATCATCAACATCAAGGTATGCGACCCTTGGTATGCATCACCCGAGGCATATCTCCTCTATATCCTGATCATAGCAAGCGTCATCCTGTATGTTATCTATACATACGAGCGCCGCCGCAAGGCAGACCTGGAAGAGACCAAGATGCAGTTCCTCATCAATGCCACCCACGATATCCGCTCGCCGCTGACATTAATCATGGGGCCGCTCAACAAGCTGAAAACAAGATTAACAGATGCCGAAAGCAAACAGGATATCGATACCATCGACCGCAATGCCCAGCGCCTCCTGCTTCTGGTAAACCAGATACTTGATGAGCGAAAGATAGACAAGAACCAGATGCATCTCCATTGCCAGGAGACTCCGCTCAAGGATTTCCTACATGGCATCGTATCGCTCTACCGCTTCAATGCACAGGAGCGCAACATCACCCTTTCGCTCAAAGAAGACGAAAGCCTCAGCAGCGACAAAGGCAAGCTGAAGGTTTGGATAGACCGCATCAACTTCGACAAGGTTATCTCCAACCTGCTCTCCAATGCCATGAAGTATACCTTTGATGGCGGCGAGATTACTGTTATCATAGGTAAAGACGAAAAGAATGCCACCATCAGGGTAGAAGATACAGGTATCGGACTGAAAGAAGAGAAGACCGACCGCCTCTTCGAACGTTTCTATCAGGGAAACAACAGCAGCGGTCTCCATATCGAAGGAACCGGTATCGGACTCAACCTCTGTAAGGCATTTGTAGAAATGCACGGAGGCAAAATCAAGGCCTACAACCGTACCGACGGCATCAAGGGTTCCTGCTTCGAAGTAAGCATTCCGCTGGGCAACAGCCATCTGCAGCCAGGCGAGATACTTGAAGAAGAAGACAAGAAGGAGCAGGAGATTACCAAAAAGAAAGTACAGGCCAACCGTAACTTCAATATCCTGATAGTTGACGATGACAGCGAGATTGCCCAATACATCAAGACCGAACTGAGCGACTGGTACCGCTTTGAGCATGCCTGCAACGGCAAGGAAGGTTTGAAGATGCTGCTCACCGGCAAGTACGACCTCGTGATAAGCGATGTGATGATGCCGGAGATGGATGGAATCACCATGCTCAAGAACATCAAGAGCAACAGCAACATCAGCGATATTCCAGTCATTCTGCTCACCTCGAAGAGCGAGGTGGAACACCGGTTGGAGGGACTTCGCAGAGGAGCCGATGCTTTCCTGGCAAAGCCTTTCGACATGGAAGAGTTGCATATCCTTATCGACAACCTGGTGGATAATGTGCGACGCATCCGCGGCAAATACAGCGGAGCACAGGGCCAAAAGGCGAAGATTGAGCAGATTCAGGTAAAGGGCAATAACGATGCCCTGATGGAACGCGTGATGAAATATATCAACGCCCACCTTGCCGATCCCGACCTCAATGTAGAGAAACTTACCGAGGAGGTAGGTATCAGCCGTGCACAGCTCCACCGTAAGCTGAAGGAGATTGCTGGTGTTTCTGCCGGAGAATTTATACGTAACCTCCGACTGGAACAGGCGGCACGGCTCATCGAAGAGGGGCAGATTAATATCACGCAGGTAGCCTACTCTGTAGGTTTCAACAACCAGACCCACTTCTCTACCGTGTTCAAAAAACACTATGGCATGTCGCCTAGCGAGTATGCTGAAACAAAGAGAAATGAAAAATAAACGACAAATAGAAGAGAATAAGGTATTTTTTCGTATCTTTGCAGCAGAAACAATAATAATACAAACTAACGATCTGGAAAGATATGAAGAAATACCTCATTTTATTATTTACGGTACTTACATCACTCCATGTTTCTGCACAGAGTGATGGTTCACAGTTATGGCTCGGAAAGCAGTATGCTAACTCATGCCAAGTCATCTCACAGTTGCCTGATGATGCAACAGCCAAGATTGCCAAGCAGGAGTTGGAAAACAACTGGCGTGGCAAGAATGTTGAGCTCAAGATAGACAAGAGTCTCAACCTGGGCGAAGGCTATAATATCTACGCCCGTCCTGCCCAGCAAGGCGACAACATTCAGTACGAAGCAACTATCACCGCCAGCAATCCTATCGGTTTGCTCTATGGTGCCTACGAGTTAATTCGACAACAGAACACTGATGCCTACAACACAGGCAGCGGCAATCAGCAGAACTTCAGCAAAGCTATCGATGAGACAGAGAAACCAAAAATGGGTCTCCGCATTCTCAACCATTGGGATAATCTCGATGGCAGCATCGAACGTGGCTATGCCGGAAAGAGCATCTTCAAATGGGAAGAAATCAAACTCGCCAAAAACGGTAAGGGCGGCAGCATCAGTAAGAGTCTGCACGACCGTCTTATCACCTACGCCCGTGCCAACGCCTCTTTGGGCATCAACGGCAGCGTGCTGAACAATGTAAACGCATCGCCAAAGATGATGACTGCTGAATATATTAATAAGGTGAAGGTCATCGCCAACATCCTGCGTCCTTATGGCATCCGGGTATACCTCAGCATCAACTTCGCTTCGCCTATGGCTTTAGGCTACACCAAGACCGCCGATCCACTGGATAAGAAGGTTCAGCAGTGGTGGAAGAAAAAGGCAAAAGAGATATATGCTACCATCCCTGACTTTGGCGGATTCCTGGTAAAAGCTAATTCTGAAGGACAACCTGGTCCTGGCGATTACCACCGCACACATGCCGATGGAGCCAACATGCTTGCCGATGCCGTCAAGCCATACGGTGGCATTATCATGTGGAGAAGCTTTGTATATGGTGCTAATCATAAGGGAGAAGACCGTGTGAAACAGGCTGTCAGCGAATTCAAAGGTATGGATGGCAAGTTCCGTGACAACGTAATCCTACAGTCAAAGAATGGTCCGCTCGACTTCCAGCCACGTGAACCATACGCTCCTATCTTCGACAACATCAAACAGACTCCTCAGATAGCAGAACTTCAGATTACCCAGGAATATCTTGGTCAGTCTAAGCATCTCACCTATCTCGCTCCTATGTGGAAGGAATTCTTTGGCTTTGTTAATCCAGACAGACTGGTTGGAATCTCAGGTGTAGCCAATATCGGTGATGATACCAACTGGTGCGGTCATCCGTTCTCTCAGGCTAACTGGTATGCTTTTGGCCGATTGGCATGGAATCCTTCGCTTACAGCTGAAGAGATTGCTCACGAATGGCTCGTACAGACCTACGAAAACCAGGACGAGAAATTTACCAAGCCGGTAGAGATGATGATGATGACCTCACGTGAAGCTTGTGTCAACTATATGATGCCTTTGGGCTTACATCATATCTTCAAGTTCGACCACCACTACGGTCCTGAACCTGATGGTTTCATCGCAAGTTATCCTTTGGAATGGTGTCCGGTTTATTATCACAAGGCAGATGCTCAGGGTGTAGGTTTCGACCGTTCATCCAAGGGCACAGATGCTGTCGGTCAGTATCCGGAACCTTACCGCAGTATGTATGATAACATCGAGACCTGTCCTGAAGAATATCTCCTATGGTTCCATCATGTGCCTTGGACTTACAAGATGAAATCAGGCAGCACCCTCTGGCAGGAACTCTGCATGAAGTACAACATGGGTGTGGCGATGGTAGAAGTGTACCGCGACTTCTGGCATACCTCAGCCAAGCAGTATATGAAGGGGCATGAGCAGGAATGGCAACATACAGACTCTCTGCTCAATGTACAGTTGGAGAATGCAAAGGAATGGCGCAATACCTGTCTCAAGTATTTTCAAACCTTTTCTAAAATGAAGATCTATGAATAAGAACAATGTTTCTTCTACCGTAGACAAGTAATTAAAAAGAAAATTCATGAAAATCTGTCGTAATCTCACTTTTTATCGAGATTACGACAGATTTCTCGTTTAAAAGTTGTCGTAATCTTGCTTTTTTTCTGAGATTACGACAGAATTCTCGATTTAAGCCCCTAAAAGTCCTTAGGAAAATGTGATTTTCCTTGCGTAATTCACTGTTTATTTGTTTCTTTGCCAAAACATAATTTTTAGCGTATGGAAAGACTACTTATATCCCAATTGTTAAAATGGAAAGACAGTCACGGAAGGAAGCCACTCATACAGGAAGGTGCAAGACAAGTTGGCAAGACTTGGCTACTGAAAGAATTCGACCTGTATGGTTGAAAATGTTTGAGAGAGAGGGAGATAAATAAAAAGAAAAAGGTGTATCCGTTTGCTCATTGTGTTGAGCAATAAGGATACACCTTTATTATATAGTATTTATAATTTCTGATTACTCAGTGAAACCTGAGTGGCGAGTACCAGAGATACGATAAATACAAGCATTCTGGTCGTCATCAAACTTCACGGTGTAACAAATGCTGTCTACAGGCATACCATGAAGGTTCTTGCCCTGGCCATAGAGAACCTGACCTTTGAGGAACTCGATGTTGCCAGCCCGTGCATCTGAAGGATTGTAAGATGTATTTGGTGTTCCTTCAAACTTACCATTGTTATAGTCTGTTACGTTCACCTTCA
Organism: Segatella copri; assembly: GCA_021622245.1. Lineage (GTDB taxonomy): Bacteria > Bacteroidota > Bacteroidia > Bacteroidales > Bacteroidaceae > Prevotella > Prevotella copri_J. The sequence goes on from JAJVTK010000009.1 coordinate 87,796, forward strand.
TCTTAACCCCATAGAATGCATCATTATCAAGCCACATCTTATCAGCATCATTAGCTGCTGTATTATAAGTGTTAATGTTGATTGTGCCAAGTCCTAATGGATCTTTACCAAGTACATTGCCTTGTTCATCAACAACATCTACTGTTACCTCCCAAAGACCTGCCATTTTCTCAACAGCTGTACCTCCAGCTTTCTCATCTGTCTCAGGATCACAAGAAACAAATGTAAATGTTGCAGCCAAGGCAACCATGAACATTGAAATATATTTCTTCATAATTTTTTCTGTTTATCTGTTTTACTTTAAGATGACATGGAACAACATATTGCCTTCGTTATATGTCATATCATAAGATATAGTGCCTGTTGCTGGGTCATACTTTGCATTCTCGAAAGAATTAGCAGAATCACCCCAAGCTGAAACATAACTTGAAATCAGCTTGATGCTATTATCAGACATCAACTGAAGATAGCCTGTTAATTCAGCTTGTGCACCATAACCAACACCTTGACCATAATATCCTGCCATCAAGTCATTGATATAAAATAATCCTAGAGCTAACTTGGTTATTTTAACACTGAATCCCTTGAAATCTGCATTCTTATTATTATAACTTCTGTATGTTCCTTCTTGAACAGTATAGTCTCCCGCAATATCTGTTGTTATTGTAGGATCACAAACAGCAACTGTTCTTTTTACTGATCTCTTATAGCCCTGCTCATTGGTATATGTATAATAGATATAGTATAAACCTGGAGTATTGATATCAACAGTTCCTGATGTTACAATACCAGAGGTGCAGTCTTCACCACGCAAAACACCCTTGCATCCCAATTCAGTATATGCTGTACCAATAGGAACCAGAGTAAACTCATCTCCTTGGATTTCCAAAGTAGGATAGTATGTAACCTTAGCATCTGTCAGTTCATCGTTATCATCATTGCATGATGTCAATGCAAATGATGAGAGGCAGAGCATCAAGGTATAAAATAATATCTTTTTCATATTCTTCTTGTCTTTTGTGAATTAATGAATCTCACTATTCTTTTGTATAGTGAATTATTTTACATCCCAGAATACTGGGTCTGCCAAAGTCTTGACAGCAGGTGTATTCTTGTTGTACTTGCGGGCATTCTCTGGGTAAGGCATACGCTTGCAGAGATTATTTTTGCCATAATAGTTAAGACCTGGATCGATCATATCACCTGCTATGTACTTAGTAGAACTCTCAAATACTTCCTTGGCAGTAGCAGTGGAAAGTGCAGGAACGTCTGTACGACGCTGCTCAGACCATGCCTCCATATGATTGCGCATAAAGAAGGAAGCCCACTTCTGCATATAGATGAGTTTGAGCTTGTCAGCAGTTGTAGCCTGAGTGTCAAAGTTTACTTTAGCACCAGACAAGAAAGTACTCACAGCACTGTCGTCGATTCCGCGAGAAACGAGATCTGCACGAACAGCATTCTCATAATCCACCTTAGCTGCAGCTGCATTGTTGTTGAAGCGAAGTTCAACCTCTGCCTTCAAGAACTCAGCCTCTGACTGCTGCATGATGTAGATAGGCATTGCAGCAATCGCTCCATATTTAATTTCGCTTACATCCTTGTTCTTCCAATCCTTGCCAGTCCACTGCTTGTAGAGAGTCTTAGCACCAGGAATCTGGCCAACATACTTTCCGGCTTCATTAGCCTCCATTGTAGTTGACAAGCGAGGGTCCTTGGTCAAGCTGTAATATGAAACAATAGGGTAAGCTGCGCAGAAGTTGTTGGTCTTTAAGCCACGAATGGCTGCATACCATGGGTTCCACTGACCCTCTGCATTACTATATACATTAAATGTGCAATCTTTATTTGGTAACAAGTTCTCTGCCACCAATGCCTTAGCCTTGGCAGTATAAGAATCTACATCCACACCACCATCTATCAAACGCATGTACATACGCAGACGAAGACCATTAGCAAAACGCTTCCATGCATCCAATTTACCATTGAACATAGGGTCTGTCACAGAAAGGGTTGTTGTTCCCTCAGGAATAGCAGCCTCAGCCTCATCCATGGCAGCTAAAACCGAAGTATAGACAGTCTTACCATCGTCCCATTTTGGATTAGGATTGGCGTTGCCTTGGCACATTTCGGTATAAGGAGCATCGCTACATTCATCTACCATGTATTGCATGCCCAAGGCTGTCATCACTTTGCAAGCGAATAGGTCTGCCTTGTTATTTGTCTTGCTCTCTACATCTTTGATATCCATCATGGCACCTGCATAGATGGTGCGATAACAACGGTCGAACAATGATGAAGCCTCGTCGAAATGAAGCTCAGCCTCATCGTTATACTGGTTAGCCTCAGGGCGCTGCTCGAAATACTGGGCAAAGAAACCAGCATTTGTGAACATAGCATCACCAGGCACTGCTGCCAAGGCATTTTCCACAGAAGGGAAAACCAATGTTGGTGTCACGTCACCATTGTTTGGATAGTTTGGGTTGTCATTGATATCCATGTCGCAGCTCGAAAGCGCCAAGAGGCAAGCTGCGCTATATACTAATATTTTCTTCATAATTAGCTTTCTTATTAGAATTTAACTGAAACATTGAAACCAATCTTTCTAGAACTTGGGTTGGCAGAATACTCACCATAGTTACCAGACAAGTCGTTACCGAAAGAGGTTGACTCAGGGTCGATGAAAGTATTGCTAGAAGGTGTCCAGAGGAACAAGTTGTTTCCAAAGACAGAAATCTTCACACCTGACAAGAATGTCTTGGCAAGCCAAGCCTTAGGAAGATCCCAAGAAAGTACTACGGAACGAAGTTTTACATAGCTCTTGTCAACCAAGAAATCGGCATCGTAATTGTCTGCACCATTGTTCCAATAATTATAAAGGTTGGTTGCATTCAATGGATAGGTGTTCTCACCATAGACAGGCGCACCATTGGCATCAGTTCCAGTTTGGATGACAGAATTTGGCACGATGAATGGATGACGGCTGTTATAAGCTGTCTGAATAGCGTTACCAACGAAATAGTTGACGCTCTTGGTACGAGAATACATCAAGCCTCCCTCACGAATATCGAAGTCGAATGACAAGCTAACCCCCTTGTAAGAGAAGGTGTTTGAAATACCCATTTGGTATTTGCTGTTCATACTACCGACTATCTGTTGTTCTGTAGTTTTTGCAGGAAGACCGCTTGAGATACCCGTTTTTGGGTCAACAGGCTCAACGATAATATGGCCTTCGGCATCACGTTGTGAAGTGTAAGCCTTGAAAACGCCAAGCTCTTGACCTACGATGGCATAAAGACCAGTACCGCCACTCAAGCCATAGATGACAGACTCACCACCAAGTTCCTCTGGAAGAGAGATAACCTTACTGCGGTTCAATGTCCAGTTGAGGGAAATATCCCATTTGAAATCCTTTGTCTTAATTGGTGTGCCGCTGATCAAAGCCTCAACACCACGGTTACGAATCTTACCGAGGTTGGTGTTCTGTGCGGTATAACCAGAAGCAGGATCCATAGCCAGAGAGAATATCTGCTTGTCTGATACTCTATTGTAGTAAGATACATCGAATGACAAGCGATTCTGAAGGAATGCCATGTTCAAACCGAGCTCAAACTCTGTTGTCATCTCTGGACTCAAAGTAGGGCTGCCCAATACGTTACCTACAGAATATGCATTATAGTTACCGTTTGTGAATGGGAACTGGCTAGTACCCCAACCTGATGTGTTTGCTCCACCTTGTGCAAATACAGAAGAGGTCATGTATACATTTGCATCATTACCTGTCTTACCCCAAGCTGCACGTACTTTACCAAAGGTGATAATCTTCTGCATCTCTGGTGTTAAGAACTGAGAGAAGATAACACTACCGGTAACACCTGGATAGAAGAAAGAACGGTTGCCCTTAGGAAGGGTAGATGACCAGTCGTTACGAGCAGTCATTGTCAAGTATGCCCAGTTGTCCCAACCAAGATCGATCTGACCATAAGCACCCATCAAGCGACGGAGCTGCTGATACTGGTCAACAGTTGGCTTCTCTGAAGAGTTGTTCAAATTATAGAATGCAGGGATGGTCAAGTTGGTTACCTGTGCATAGAAATAGTTGTATCTACGCTCATTACCATTAAGACCAACTACAGCGTTCACGTCCAATTTCTCCATGAAATTATGACCATAACTCAACATTGCATTCAAGTCGATTTCACGAGTACGTTCTGTCTGCTGGCTTGCCTTACCTGTCAAAGCAGACAAAGCATCTGCCCAGTTTGGAGTGCCCTGATAGAGTTTAGACATATTTGGCTGACCTTCATCGTGATGACCTGTTGTAGTATCCAAACCGAAACGACCAGAGAACTTCAAGTCCTTGATGATGTCCCAATCCAACTGCAACTTGCCATAGAAACGCTCCTGCTCATACTGATTTTTATAGTTGTTCAAAAGGTAGTATGGGTTGGTTACACCGTATGGAGTATAGTAATAACCTGGAGTATTGAATGGATTGTTCAAATCCTTCAACTCAGCGATGCTGATGTCGCGAGGAGTCTGCATGATACAGTTGTACATAGAACCAGCCTGCTGACCGGTGCTTACGAAATTATTCTTTTGGTAAGCATAGTTGGCAGACATGCTCAAAGTTACGTTCTTGATCTTGTGACTAGCACGACCAGAGAATGTATACTTGTTGTAGCTATCTGCGTCTGTTGGGATGATACCATCATCGTGAATCTGTGACAGACTCAAGAAGAAGTTGCTTACATCTGTTGCACCATTGAAAGATACACTGTTGTTATAGCGAATACCTGTATCGAAGAAGTCCTTCACGTTGTCCTTGATGGCACGATAAGTCTTATACTGCTGAGAGTTATCGTAAATATTACCATATCGCAAAGAAGAACCATCAAACTCAGGGCCCCAAGAACCGTTTTCCAGATCGGTCTTGTTACCATACCAACCCATACCGAACTGGTTCTGCATCTGAGGCAAACGGAGAACAGACTCAAGCTGCAAACCGCCGTTATACTCAATACCAACTCCCTTGCTTTGTTTCTTACCACTCTTGGTGGTAATCAAGATGACACCATTGGCAGCACGGCTACCATAGAGAGCTGTAGCAGCGGCACCCTTCAAGATGGTCATGCTCTCAACGTCGTCTGGGTTGACAGCATTGGCGCCATTACCGAAGTCGTAGCTTTCATTCAAGCTGTTAGCACTTGCTACCATAGAAGTCTCACTACTTGTTGAGTTGTTTGACAATGGCACACCATCTACAACATAAAGAGGCTGGTTGTTGCCAGACAAAGAGCTGACACCACGAATAACAACGGAATTAGAAGCACCTGGGTCAGAAGAAGATGCTGAAATCTGTACACCAGCCACCTTACCTGCGATACCAGACATGATGTCGCCTGTGCGTGACTCAGAAAGTTTCTCGCCACCTACAACAGAAGCAGAGTAACCCAAGGCCTTGCTCTGACGGGTGATACCCATAGCTGTAACTACGACCTCATCAAGGTTTTTTGCATCAGAAGCTAAAACGATTTTGTTGTTGCCTGCTTTGAGGACAACGGTTTTGTCTTGCATACCAATGTAAGACACTTTTACAGAGTTCTTTCCGTTAGGAAGAACCAAAGAGAAGTTACCATCAATGTCGGTAACTGTACCAGTATTGGTACCTTCCACTTTGATAGATGCACCAATGATTGGTTCACCATCCTCTGCAGAGGTTACTTTACCGGAAACTTGAGTTTGCGCCAACGCCATTCCTAAACTAAGGAAGAGGCAGGCAATAAACGTCATGAGTCTTTTTTCCATAAATCTCTCTCGTTTAATTAATTAATAAATATATAATGTTTTATATTTCCTTCTCGTTTCTCCACCTCTTGCCCCGAGGTGGAGAAATACCAAGAAATTCCTAAGAAAAATGCTTCATGTTTACAAATTATCCCCCAGGGTATTATACCTTTGGGTATAATTTTTAGGTTTAATTCTTAATAAAAAACAATTATGGCATACTTTAAGTTAGAAATTAGTTGGGGCAAAGAACAGAAGAAGCAGACCCTGCACACGGATGAGATGAAGGGATGGGAATGGGTGAAACTGGAGGTGGAACGAGTAAGAGAGATGGGGAGATACAAGACAGCGAGCAATTACCTGACGGCTGCCCGCTCCTGGACTCGATATCTGGGCAGAGAGGACTGGGTTTTCTCCGAGATGACTGTCGATAAAGTGACTGCCTATCAGCGATGGCTCTCTGAACGAGACATCTGCCTGAACACCATCTCGGCATATATGAGGGCTCTCCGAGTGATGTATCATCGGGCGATGGAGACAGACTATGATCCTTTTACCCAGGTATTTACAGGGCGAGCGAAGACCCGAAAGCGCAGCCTCTCGCCCGATGACATCCAGCAGCTCCATGCCCTGGAGTTGCCCCACGGCTCCCAGTTAGCCTTGGCGCGAGACATCTTCCTCTTCAGCTTCTATGCCATGGGCATGCCCTTTGTGGACATAGCTTATCTTAAGAAGGGTCAGCTCAAGGATGGTTATATCCATTATGCTCGCCATAAGACGGGACAGCGCATCCAGGTGGCTCTCTTGCCCTGCATGCTCCGTATCATCGAGCGATACCAAGAGAATGATTCAGACTATGTGTTTCCGATTCTTACGGCTGATACTCCCCGGCGGCAGCATCATCTATACAGCTGCCGCCTGCGCCAATACAACTATTCCTTGCAACGGTTGGAGCAGCTTCTCCCCAATCCCTGCCATCTCTCCTCCTATGTGGTGCGCCACTCCTGGGCAAGCATCGCCTATCAGCACCACCTCGATATCTCGCTCATTGGCAAGGCTCTGGGGCATACCAAGGCTTCCACCACCTTATTATATATAAAGAGCCTTGCCGATCCCGACCTAGCCGAGGCTAATCTGGGGATGATAACGGAACTGGGGCTATAGAAATGGATAAAAATATTTAAAAACAAGCTATTCCCCCGAAAAATGTGATTTATGCATCAATAAAAAATGAAAAACTGTCAGATTGTCAATATGTTAGTATAAAAAGTTTCTCGCTAAGGCCCAAAGTGCCCTAGCGAGGAACAAAATCCTACTTCTCCATCAGCAACCACTTCCATACTGGCAGTACCTCTATTACCACGGCTTCGTACATGATAGTCTCTTCCTCATCCATTGTGATAACGAAGAGCTTACTATTCGGATATCTCTTATGGTAAGCTTTTAATGCCCCCAATTCTCGCTCTCGGGTAGCAGCATCCTTTATACTATATGATACCTGGAAAGCATATTGATGTTCAAATAGACAGAAATCTACTTCTACATTGCCATAATAATAGAAAAGATCCTCTCCGTATTTCTCGTGCAGATGGATGGCTACCAAATTCTCCAAGAGAGATGTTTCTGGATCAAAGAGAAAGAGACTCAAGAAACCATTATCTACAAAGTAATATTTCTTGTTCGACATTCTGTCTTGCAGTTTTGCTGTAATGTTCTCCAAGGAGAAAATCAAACAAGTGTCCTTGATATATCCCAGATAATCGACAATAGTCTCTTGTTTCACTTTTCCTGCTACAGAAGAAACCAGATTGGCAAGCCTGTTATATGACTGTGGCTGCTTAACACTCTCGGATAGCTTTCTTATCAAAGTTTTCATGGCCAGTGGATTTCGTATACAATATCTGGTTATCAAATCTCCAAAATAGATTTTGTTGTACAAATTCCCCAACCATTCACGCTTAAACTGATTATCTATAATCGCTAATTCTGGCAAACCGCCAATATGAAAATATTCCAGGAAAACCCTCTTGATGTCTGAGTTTTGCAGATATTCCCATTGTGGAGGCAGGGAGATATGCTTGGCTGTCAAATATTCCTGAAAGGAAAAAGGAAAGACGGGCTGCACCATATATCTGCCACCAAGCGTGGTAGAAATCTCGCTACTCAGCATTTTGGCATTGCTACCAGTGATGTAGACACGATACTTCTGGTCTGCCAATCTACGAGCAAACTTCTCCCATCCATCTATGATTTGTATTTCATCAAGCATGAAGATAGGCTGGTGCTCATACATTTCTTCGTAAGCTTGTTTTATCAAGTCAAGGTCAGAAAGCTGGAGCTTTTCAAGTCGGTCGTCCTCAAAATTGAAGTAAAGAATCTCTTCTGGCTTATGTCCTGAGGCGATTAACTCTTGTGCACGCTGATATAGCAGATAAGACTTACCTGCTCTTCTCAGTCCTACCAGCACGTAATTAGAATGAGATTCAAAGGCGATACTTCTTTTCACCATTTCCACATCCTGAATCATCCTTTGATTCTCTGCTATCAACAATTTTGCAATTCTCTTGTCCATATCTTCCTTATTTATATCAATCTGGGTGCAAAGATACAACTTTTTCCTTTATAAAGGAAGAAAATCAGCAAAAAGTTTCCTTTATAAAGGAAGCTTTTGCCTCATTTCTTTCCTTTATAAGGGGAAATTATGGCGGAAGTATAAAACATGGGACAAATTGAATTTGTCCCATATATATATTTTTCCCGTAATTTCCCGTAAGAGGCTATCATTTCATTGTAGGAAATCTATGAGTAGACCTCCAGAAAACATAGTTTTCTAGACCGAAAAACTATGAGTTAGTTTTTTAACACTTTCATTTGTTACTACAAAACCTCCTTCGAAAAATGTGAGGAATCACAGAAAACTCCTTAGAAAAATGTGGGAATTAGGTCTAAAACTCCTTAGGAAAATGCGATTTCTATAGAATAACGAGGATGGCAAATATACAAATCATCCCCAAGCGGCAGTTTGCAACATAACTGCCGCTTTTTCCTTACCATTTAATAGCGAAAACGCATAAAAAATGGATATTTTCTACAAAATGTAGGGTAAAATGCAATTTTTCTTGAAAAAAGTTTGGAGAAATCCAAAATAATGCTTAATTTTGCAGCCGATTAAAAATATTTTTAAAAATTAGCGAAGTTTTAGACGCTCCTATATATAATAAGGTATAACACGGAGCATCCCCCCACCACCTCGGGGCAAGAGGTTGAGAAACGAGAAGGAAATATAAAACATTATATATTTATTAATTAATTAAACGAGAGAGATTTATGGAAAAAAGACTCATGACGTTTATTGCCTGCCTCTTCCTTAGTTTAGGAATGGCGTTGGCGCAAACTCAAGTTTCCGGTACTATTACCTCTTCTGAGGATGGAAGCCCAGTTATTGGTGCCTCTATCAAAGTTGCTGGTACACAAACCGGTACAGTTACCGATGTTGATGGTAACTTCTCATTGAATGCTCCTGCAAATGCTAAGTTGGAGATTTCTTACATCGGTATGATTGGTAAGACTGTAAAGGCTGGCAAGAACATGAAAATTGTTCTTGACCCAGACAATCACGCTTTGGATGAAGTCATGGTTGTTGCCTTCGGTACTGCTAAGAAGAGTGCATTTACCGGTTCAGCAGCCGTAGTAAGTTCTGAAGAACTTTCAAAGAAGATTTCTACCAACGTAACAGACGCTTTGGTAGGTTCTGTACCTGGTCTTCAGTTGCGTGGTTCATCTGGCCAGCCAGGTTCAGACAACAATGGTGTCAATATTCGTGGTATTGCTTCTATGTATGCAGCTACCGACCCATTGGTAATCGTTGATGGTGCTCCTTATCCAGGAAACCTTTCTTCTCTACCATCAGAAGATATTGAATCTGTCACTGTATTGAAGGACGCTGCCTCAGCTGCACTTTATGGTGCTCGTGGTGCTGCAGGTGTTATTCTTATCACAACAAAGAGTGGCAAGAACAAGGATGCAGAAGTAACTGTTGATATGAAGTGGGGTTCTAACTCACGTGCAATTCCTGAATATGATGTAATTCGTGACCCAGGTCAGTATTATGAGGCTGCCTATATGCAGTACAACAACTACGCATTGGCTAACGGAAAGGATGCTGCAAGCGCAAACGTTTGGGCAAACAATGTTTTGCTTAATACTTTGAAATACAACTGTTTCACATTACCAGAAAATGAACTTTTGATTGGTACTGATGGAAAATTAAATCCAAATGCCACACTGGGTAGAACACTAACAGTTAATGGTGAGACTCGTTATCTGACTCCAGACAACTGGGCAGACGCTGCTTACAAGAATTCTTTCCGTCAGGAATATAATATTAGCGCAAGAGGCTCTATGGATCGCGGTTCTTTTTATGCAAGTCTAGGTTATCTGGATGACAATGGTGTAATCCAGAATTCTAGTTATAAGCGTTATAGCGGACGTATCAAGGCTGATTACCAAGCAAAAAAATGGTTGAAGCTTGCAGCTAATGCACAATTTGTACATTCAGATACAGAACAGAATCCGAACTTGAGTTCTGAAACTGGCTCATCTGACAACATGTTCTATTTTGTATCAAGAATAGCTCCTATCTATCCTCTTTATGTTCGTGGTGTTGACGCAAATGGTAATCCATATATCTTGACTGACGAATATGGACATAAGAGATACGACTATGGTACACCTGCTTGCTATGGTATGACACGTCCATACATGGCGACAGGTAACCCTATTGCGGCCAACCAGTATAACCAATGGAAGCAGGGAATGAATCAGCTTAATGCGAATATCTCTGCTGACATCAGCTTCACTGACTGGTTGAAATTGAATCTCTCTAGCACTGTCACTTACAATGTATATGACTTGAATGACTATTTGAACTCTTTCGAGGGTCCTAATGCAGGTGCAAATGGTACATTGAAAAAAAGCAACACTGCAAATTTGAGAACAAACAACGTTCAGACTCTTACATTCCTCAAACAGTTTGGCAAACATAATGTTGATGTTTTGGCAGGCCATGAGTACTATCGCCAGAATGTTAAATATCTTGAAGGAAATGCCCGCTATGAGTTCTCACCTTACATTCAGGAACTCTATGCTTATGCGAATCCATACAGCAATACTTCATACCAAGACAACTACAATGTAGAGGGCTTCTTTGGTCGTGCACAGTATAACTATGACGACAAATACTTCGCATCTGCATCTTATCGTCGTGATGGTTCTTCTTACTTTGCCAAGAATCACCGCTGGGGTGACTTCTGGTCAATAGGTGGTGCCTGGATTATCAGCAAAGAGGATTGGTTCAATGCTTCTTGGGTAGACAATTTGAAAGTTAAGGCATCTTATGGTCAACAAGGTAATGATAATATTGGTAATTTCGCATACACCAATCTTTACCAACTCACCATTGCGGGAACCACAAACATATCACCTTCTTTCTATCGAGTAGGTAATGAAGATATCACGTGGGAAACGACCAACAACCTCAATGTGGGTGTGGAATTTTCTCTTTTCAAGAACAGACTGAGTGGAACTGTAGATTTCTATTCTAAGAAAACATCTGATTTGCTCTTCTGGTTGTCAATTCCAGAAGCTAATGGTTCTCGAGGTTATTATGGAAACGTTGGAGATATCCGAAATAATGGTATTGAGGTGTCATTAACAGGTTCAATCATCCGCACTCGCGATTTAGATTGGTCTGTTAGTCTAAATATGTCCCATAATTCAACCAAGATTCTTAAACTACCAGAATCAAAGACAAAGGATTATGGTGGATTCTCTGAGCCAAACGCAACCCGTTCATTCTCTTATTGGGATAGAGAAGGTGGTCCACTTTACAACGCTTTCTTACCAAAGTATGCAGGTGTTAGTGAGGATGGTCAGGCCCTCTATTGGGTAGACGATGAATTGCAGGAAGCAAATAGCGGAACTCGCCCAGGCAAAAATATGAGTTCAACCACAACTGATTACTCTAAGGCAACTTATTATGAGATAGGTTCATTGTTACCAAAAGTATTTGGTGGATTCTGTACAAACTTCAGCTATAAAGGCTTTGATGCTTCAGTAATATTCGATTTCCAGCTTGGTGGTAAGGTTTACGACAGTGGCTATGCCTCTCTTATGGACAACTCTTCAAGTGCAGGATATGGTCTTGGTATACACAAGGATATATATAAGTCTTGGAGTCCTGAGAACACATCATCCAACATTCCTCGTTTCCAATATGGTGACAAATATGCAACTGCAAAGAGTGATCGCTTCTTAGAAAGTGCAAGCTACCTCAACTTCCAGTCATTCTCAGTGGGCTATACATTCCCAAAGGGTTTGATTCCATTGTTGTCAAAGTTGCGTGTTTATGTCATGGGAGAGAACCTCTGTTTCTGGTCTGCTAGAAAGGGACTTGACCCTCGTTTCTCTTACGATGGATCTAGTACTTATGGTTCTTATTCACCAACTCGCAACATATCAGGCGGTATTCAGATTACATTTTAACATGTAGTTGTTTAATGATTTAAATGAAGACAATATGAATAAAAATATAATTAAATTCATTGCAGCATCTTTGATGGTTACATCATTTACAAGCTGTATGAAGGAATTTGATGTAGAAAAAAATTATGTAAGTCAAGAAGAGTTAGAGGATGCTCCAAAAGCTTTCTCTTCTTTGGTAGATGCTATCACCTCTAACCTCTCTGGCGAATATACATATAGTGGTGCTGACCAGTATGCCAACGACTGGGGATACCCTTCTATTCTTATTCAGAATGATATCATGGGTCAAGATATTGTTCCTGTAGACTGTTCTGGAACTGAATGGTTTTCAACATGGTATTCTGGAAGCGTAGGTCTTGGTCCTAACTATGCACTGTGCCAAATGCCTTGGACATACTACTACTTGTGGATTAAAAACTGCAATATCGTAATTGCATATCCAAAAGGTGAGCCAAATGATGAACAAAAGACTGGTGTAGGTCAAGCTTATGCTATGAGGGCCATGTTCTATCTTGACTTAGCTCGCATGTATAGTCCAAAGACTTATGCAGAGGACAAGAATGCCTTGACTATTCCAAAGGTAACAGAAGAGACTACTACAGCAGTTTCTACTAACAATCCTCGTATGACTAACGAGGAAGCATTTAAGTTCATTCTTGAAGATCTGGATAAAGCAGAAAAGTATTTGACTGGATATAAGCGTACTACAAAATACACACCGGACATTTCTGTAGTATATGGCTTAAAAGCTCGCACATACCTTACAATGGAAGATTGGCAGAATGCAGAAAAATATGCTAAGTTAGCACAGGCTGGTTATACAGTAATGACGGCCACCCAATACACCAGTCATTCAGAAGGCTTTAACAAGGCAAATGATTCATGGATGCTTGCGACACATAATGTTTCAACAAATACCAACATCAAGGATAATGATGGCGATGGTTCTTGGGGAGCAAAAATGACAACGGAACAAGGTTCTGGTTGTGGTTATGGTGCAAACTATGGTTACCCATTCTACATCGACCGCCATTTATATGAAACGATACCATCTACCGACTGCCGCAAAAAATGTTTCGTAGACTTCGCTGTGGATACTTATACTAAAAAGGTAACAGATCCAAAAACAGGTAAGGAAACAGAAGTTATGGATACGGAAAAGGTTCTTAATGCCTTGAAAGCGAACTCTGATTATCCAGAATTACTTGCATCAAACAAACCTACTCTAGGTGGTTTGAATGCAAAATTCAAGAATGCAGGTGGTTCAGCTGGTGTATCAGACCAGTATGTAGGTTGGTGTATGGATATTCCTCTTATGCGTGTTGAGGAAATGAAACTCATCGAAGCAGAAGCAGTAGGTATGCAACCTGGCCGAGAAGCAGAAGGAATTGCATTGCTTACAGCATTTGCAAAGACTCGTGACCCACAATATGTATATGGAAGTCATACTAATGAGTCATACTTTGCTAAACGAGCAAACAATTTCCAAAACGAGGTTTGTTGGGAACGCCGTGCAGAGTTCTGGGGAGAAGGTATTACAGGTTATGATATCAAACGACTCGAAAGAGGAATTATCCGTAGCTATGCAAACAGTAATCATCCAGACTTGTATCGTTGGAACATATCTACAACTCCAGATTGGATGAATCGTTGTATTCCACGTTCAGAGAGCGCATATAATACTGGTATAACTACAAACAACCCTACACCATCTGCACCAGTAGATAATGATGCAGAATATAAGTGGTAACAAGGTGTAAATAAAGGTGTATTCTTCTGTCGCTATATCATTGAGTGGCAAAGAATGAGAATAATAAAAGAAGCCCCCTATAGGAAACAGCAACCCTGTTGATTCTGTACCAAGGGCTCAGTAAAATTTAAGAGAGGGTGTGTCATCATTCAATGGCACACCTTTTTTTTATTTGCAACAAATGGTCTATATAAATTTCCCCTAATTCCTTGCAGCTTTCGGAGAAAAAGCGTATCTTTGCAGTAACTATTATAAATTTAAAAATAGGAGGTAGAAATAATTACCAAGTATACTATGTTTACTTAATGCATGGAGAACGAGCTGACACCAAGTTCCATAACATTTATATTAAGTCAAATGCAGAAGCTGTAATGGAAATAATTAAGCTCATATAGACTCATCAAATAAAAGGTACTTTAATGCCTATTAGAACAAACGCATATCAATTTTATAAAAGGTGTATCCTTATTGCTCAACACAATGGGCAAAGGGATACACCTTTTTCTTTATATTTATCTCAAACATTTTCAACCTGTATGGTTGAAAATGTTTTATATCTCCTCGCAAGCCACCATTTCCGCTCCGCGGTAAATAACCACCAGCTTGTGGAGCTTTGTAGTCTTTACTGCTTCTCTGACCATATCACTGTCCGCATAGCGAGAGATTTGAGCTGAAGCCTCCTCGAAGAGCTTTTTTACTTGCTCATCTGTGGTTTGGCTCTTGCAATATTTCAACTCGATGATATATGAATCTACCATGTCCTTGTAGATGTCACAGAGCGGAGAGAGGAAGATGTCGGCATAGCCGCCGTCATTGTCCAGCTCAGAGATAGGACGATAGAACTTGTTCTGGCTTGTCATCGCCAAGGTGAAGCCATGCACGAAAGCCTCTCCCTTCTGCTTGTCTCGCTGGGAGGAGTACTTCTTCAGGCAGTCGGCGATATACTCAAAGTATGGCTTGAATTGTCCATCGTATGCCAGTTTGCTCTCCAGTTTACCCTTGCTATATCTATCATATACCAAATCGTTCTCCTTGTAGGTGTCGAGCAGGTAGGTGTACATTTGGTCACGCACCACCTCATTCGGAATAATGAACTTTAACACCTTGCGGAACTCAGACGGCAATAGTAACATCCGATTTCGTACTCCTAAATGCCTCAAACGATACACAGAGGTCAAGGAATGGGATAATGGATATATTGTTTGTATAGGGCATTCTTGCTATTGGGCAGGTAACAAACCTTACCTCCCAGTGCTTACTTGCTTCCTTAGGACAGATCGAATAGATGCCTCTACTTAAAATTTATGGCACATGTGCCACTTTTTTTAAGTAGAAGCCTGTTCTAATATGTTTCGTTGCAAAAGAAAATCAAACAAGCTTATGAACAAGATGCCTGCTTCATTGTGATGAGAAACAATATTGTCCTTTACTATGATTATCTTCTGGAAGTTATCTGAGATATGTTTTAGTGATGCAGATTCTTGTTCTATCTTTTCCTTATCAGGAAGAGCAAGGGCAGACTGGATGTAATAACGCTTAGAGCCATTGTTGACTACAAAATCTACTTCCAATTGCTTGCGCATCATTCCTTGTTGCGGTGTTCGGGTACGAGTTTCTACCATACCAACATCCACAAGATAGCCACGGCATCGTAATTCATTGTATATCACATTTTCCATGAGATGGGTTTCTTCTATTTGACGGAAATCCAGAAGGCTATTGCGCAGTCCTAAGTCTACGAAATAGTATTTAGACAATGTACCGATGTACTTTTTCCCTTTAATGTCATACCGCATCGCTTTCTCTATCAGGAAGGCTTCTTGCAAGAATCCTAAGTAATTGTCGATTGTTAACGGAGACAGATCTGCATTGCTTACGCTCTTAAAAGTGTTGCTCAATTTATTCGGATTGCATGGTGAGCCTACCGATGATGCCATTACTTTAACAAGAGAGTCGAACTCCGTGTTTTTCTTGACATTATTTCTGTCTATCAAGTCTTTTAGATACACCGTAGTATAGAGATTACGCAGATAACTCATCTTCTTTTGCTGGGTATCCAAAGACAAGATTAAAGGCAAACTGCCATACGTAATATAATCTCGCCATGCATCTTCTTTGTTGCCATCGTAAGCCGATACATATTCTGAAAAAGACAGAGGGTAAATACGTATTTCATCACCTCTTCCTCTGAACTCTGTGGCAATGTCGGAAGATAGAAACTTAGAATTGCTTCCTGTTACGTAGACATCCACATTGTCTATATGAAGAAGACTGTTCAAGGCTCCAACAAAGTTGTTTACCATTTGAACTTCATCCAATAGGACATAATGAATTTCAGAATCTTTGATGTTACCTTTAATATAGTGTAGCAGTTTCTTGGGGTCACAGTATTCATCGTTCAGTATATCATCCAAAGCCAGAGATATAATATGGTCTGGAGAAATGCCATCTGCCAGGAGATGATCTCTAAACAACTTGAATAGAAGATATGATTTGCCACATCTTCTGATACCTGTAACTATCTTTATCAAGCCATTTTGTTTGCTTGATATGAGTTGGTTGAGATAATATTCGCGCTTAATTTCCTTCATGCTACTTAAAATTTCTGGCACATGTGCCACTTTTTTTAAGTGCAAAGATATGCGAAAGTAGAGTTCTAACCAAAAATTTTTAGATTTATTATACTAAAAAGGTGTGCGCACTAGCCGCTCTATCCTTAGATTATAGGGCATTCTTGCTATTGGACAGGTAACAAACCTGACCTCCCAGTTATCCCTTGCTAAAACTTTTCTTCTCATTTCCTTGCATCTTTCAGAAGAAAAGCGTATCTTTGCTTAAGATTAGCGAGGGTGATTTACAAGCAAAAAGTGGTAGTTTTACCACTTTTCGTCACTTTCCCATTTTCTCGTTCCCCAAAAATGACATAAATGGGCTCAGGAGAGATTGTCTATACACGGACAATCTCCCCTGAACCGAAATACTACAAATGAATTGTGACTTTGTAATCACTGCATGTAGATCGAAAGGCCAAACAATAGAGGTCGTCGAAAATTTTCTTTTTATCTCTCTCAAACATTTTCCCAAGGAGAAACGAGGGCAATAGTATTTATACCAATCGGATTTTGATAGGATGCTTGAGAAACAAAGATCCTCAACACATAGTAACATGTTTTCTAATATTTATTGCAACATTTGCCACGCTTATTATAAGTAGCTGATAATAAGAGAATAATGGGTGGCAATAAGGGGCTTTCTTATTATCACCTTATTGTCACCTATTGCCACGTTTTGCAAAAAACAGCGTTTTCCGGGCGTTTTAGAGGTGTTTTGGGAGCTAAAAGGTTGAAAACATTGAGCAAAAACGCTTATTTTCTATTCTATTTTTAGTGTTTTTCTATGCTTTTTATCGAAAAACCTCCCACGATGCAGCAAAAATTACGTCCCGACGTAGCATTTCCTACGTCCCGATGTAGCAACAGACGCGTCCCGACGTAGCTACAGATATGTCCGGACGTAATTTTTCGAAAAGATCTTTGGTATATTCCATTTTAATTATTATCTTTGCAGCGCAGTCCCGGTAAGGCCCTCTCCCAGATTATTCGATGCTGGTGATGACCACGATTTTTTAATTCTTCTGTTTATTTCCCTCATTCTCAAACATTTTTCAATAATTCCTTGCATCTTTCAGAAGAAAAGCGTATCTTTGCAGAAGATTAGCGGCGCTCGGCAATCTGAAAGTAAACTTTCATTGCACTCGCTGGCATAATCTTTGCAGAAGATTAGCGGCGCTCGGCAATTTGTAAGCAAGCTTACATTGCGCTCGTTTGCATAATCTTTGCAGAAGAAATGTTCACTTTTAAAACAAGGAGGTAGAATATGGATTTATTTGATAGCAAAAGACAAGAAAGATTAGAGGCTGCAAGAAAGGCTTCTACTGCCAGTAAAGAAGCAGCACGTGCCTTTTTAATTAGGGCAGGAATTCTTTTACCTAACGGAGAAGTTGCACCACATTTGAGATAATTATGGATAAGTCTTTATATTCAAGGCGCTCCAACCTAGTAATAGGATTTCATGGCTGCGACAAGTCTGTTGTTGATGCCGTAGTTGCTGGTAAGACCGATCTTCTTTCCAGCACTAATGACTATGACTGGTTAGGAAACGGCATCTATTTTTGGGAAAATAATGAGGAACGAGCTTGGCAATGGGCTAAAGATTTAGCCAAAAGAAAGAACTCACAAATCAAAGAGCCTGCAGTTGTTGGTGCAATTATAGACTTGGGGTATTGTTTTGACTTAACAGATAGCACATATCTTCAGGAATTAAAGGCTGCTTATGAGTCTATGGTTACTGTTTATAAAGAATCAGGGATTGAATTACCGAAGAATACATCTATCGGAAATTCTACAGATTTATTGATTAGAAAATTGGATTGTGCAGTTGTACAAACTGCTTTAACATACAATCAGGATGCCAATGCCCATCCATACGATTCAGTAAAAGGAGTATTTTGGGAAGGACAGGAACTATATCCTAATGCAGGATTCAGAGAAAAGAATCATATTCAGATTTGTGTCTGCAATCCTAATTGCATCAAGGGTTATTTCCTTCCTAGAAGTATCAATCAGGATTATCCAAACCCATAATATAAAGAGGTAGAATATGGATTTATTTGATAGCAAAAGACAAGAAAGATTAGAGACTGTAAGAAAGGCTTCGGTTGCCAGCAAAGAAGCTGCAAGAAAATTCCTCATTGAGGCTGGAATATTATTGCCGAACGGAGAAGTTGCACCACATTTGAGATAAAGGTATGCAAAAGCAAAACGTTTAAGGTCGCAAATTGAGACCTTAAACGAAAAACATGGTCAACAAGGCGGCTGAGCAAGCATAACAATGCGGCTGAACAAGCATAACGAGACGACTCATCGGGCGCAAGGATACGACTGCACTGGGGCAAAGATATAGATTAGGAGGTTCAAGCAGTCGATATCTGAGGTTCAGAGAGACTGTATCTGAGGTTCAAGCAGACTGCTTCTTGATGATTTCCACTATGCTCGACAGCTCTGCTGAGCCTAGTCAGCAGCTCTGCCGAGCCTAGTGACAACACCCCATTGTCGTACAACTACACACTCTTTAGTCGTACGACTGTATACCCTTTTGTTGTACAACCATATACCCTTTTGTTGTACAACCATAAACCTACTGTTGTACAAGTATAAACTCATTGACAGTACAATAGTAGTTTACAACTCAAACATTTTCCCAAAAATCCTTGCTTCTTTCAAAAGAAAAGCGTAACTTTGCAACCGAATATTAATTTTAGGAGGAAATCTATATGGAAGAGCTAAAAGATAAATACATTCGATTCGATTGGGCAATCAAACGATTGCTTCGTCAGAAGGCTAACTTTGGAGTACTTGAGGGATTCCTTACAGTGTTTATCGGTGAGCCTATCAAGATTATCGACATATTGGAAAGCGAGGGTAATCAACAGGAAGCCGACGACAAGTTTAACAGAGTTGACATCAAGGCGAAAAATAGCAAAGGGGACATCATCATCGTGGAGATACAGAACACAAGTGAGCTGTATTATCTGGAGCGCGTGCTCTATGGGGTGGCAAAGGCTATTACCGAGCATATCAATCTCGGCAACACCTACAAGGAAGTAAAAAAGGTATATTCCATTAGTATACTTTATTTTGACCTTGGCAAAGGGTCGGACTATATCTATGTAGGGCAAAACAATTTTATCGGCCTGCATACGCAAGACCAACTCATCATCAGTACCAAGGAGAAAGATACAATCGTGAGAAAGTCGCCTGCCGAAATATTCCCAACCTATATGCTAGTGCGCGTCAATGAATTCAACAAGGTTGCCAAGTCTCCATTGGAGGAATGGGTTGATTACCTCAAAAACGGAGTCATCAATCCTGACACGAAAGCACCAGGATTGCAAGAAGCTCGCGAGAAGCTGAAATACTACTCTATGTCGAATGCCGAACGACACGCCTACGATGAACATGTCAATGCCATCATGATTCAAAATGACGTTCTTGGAAACGCTAGATTAGAAGGGCATGCGGAAGGTAGAGCGGAAGGCAGAGCGGAAGGTAAAACTGAAGAAAAAAATGCCATCGCCCTAAAAATGCGTCAAGCTGGTCTGCCTATAGAGCAAATCATGCAATTCACAGGGCTATCGGAAGAAAATATCAAATCATTATAACAACCAGGTGAAAAGATTTATAATGATACTATGCTTCATCTGCACATACACACTACAGATGGCGGCACAAACATGGATTGGAACTTGGGCTACGGCACCGCAGACTGTGGTGAAAGCGTTTATGCCCTATAATAACAACATGACAAACCGTTCGGTTCGCCAGATAGTAAAGGTAAGCGTGGGAGGCGACGTGATAAGACTGAAACTGAGCAATATCTACTCGATGCAACCCGTAGTGATACGCTCCATCTATATCGCCCACGCCAAAGACTCCTTCAAGATTGATGCCAAATCGGCTCAATACTTCAAGTTCGGCAACAGCTACAAGGCTACCATTCCTGCCGGCAGGCAGATAGTGAGCGATGCGCTGAAGTTCAATCTCAAGAACCTGGAGCGCGTAGCCATCACCATCAACTACACCTCGGCTCCCGATGTGCCTACCGTCCACATGGGCTCACGTACCACCTCTTATATCATGAAGGGAGTAACCAATGCCCACTCTAACTTCGAAAAGGCTTTCCGCGAGAACCACTGGTACAACATCAGCGGCATCGATGTGTATACGATGAGCACCAACATGAGTGCCATCGCCATCATGGGCAACTCTATCACCGACGGCAAATGTTCTACGGATAATGCCCAGAACCGGTGGCCCGACGTGATGTCGGAGATGCTGCAGCTGAAGCATAAGATAACCAACCAGGGTGTACTGAACCTGGGCATCGGCAACAACCGCGTAACCGTGCCGGGCGGTTTCGGGGCACTCGCCAAGGAACGCTTCGACCGAGACATTCTGATGCAGAGCGGCGTAAAGAAGGTAATTATCTTTGAAGGCATCAACGACATAGGTGCTGCCAAGAGCGGCAACAGCGAGACGGTAGCCCGCCAGATTATAGAGAGCATACAGGGAATGATGAGGAAGGCGAAGGCCCGGAAGATGAAAGTTTACCTGGGCACCATCACGCCTTTCAAGGGTGCCGGCTACTACAGCCATTTCCACGAAGCTGCCCGACTCTATGTAAACGACTGGATTCGGAGTCAGGCAAAGAACGCAGATGGCATCCTCGACTTCGCCAAGCTACTTCAAGATCCGAATGATGACAGAAGGATGAAGCGGGAATATGCCAGCGGCGACTGGCTCCATCCGAACCCGAACGGATACAAAGTAATGGGCATCTATGCCGCAGACATTATCAAATAAAAAAGCCACCCTATTACAGGCGGCTTTTAATATATATAATAAGATGTTTTACTTCAAGACAATCTTGCAATCATCCAGGCTCTCTACGGTAGCGAGCGCCTCATAACGGATTCCCTCCTTGCGCAGGAAGTCACCACCATGCTGGAAAGCCTTCTCGATGATGAAACCCATCGCCTCAATCTTGGCACCAGCCTTCTCGCAAAGGTCCATCACACCCTTAGACGCATTACCATTGGCAAGGAAGTCATCGATAAAGATAACATGGTCCTCAGGAGTAAGATAACTGTTGCTCACACAAACCGTATAATCGCGGTCCTTAGTAAAAGAGTGAACCACAGAGGTAATCATACCCTCCATAGTCTTAGGCTGCTTTTTCTTTACGAACACAACAGGAAGATTGGTCAGATAACCTACCATGATGGCAGGCGCGATGCCCGAAGCCTCGATAGTAATAATCTTGTTGTACTTGATGTCCTTGAAAAGGCGCACGAATTCCTTAGCTAAGTCCATCATCAGAATAGGGTCCATCTGATGGTTTACAAAGCTGTCTACTTTTAAGATTCCACCAGGAAAGCATCTGCCCTCCTGCATAATTCTTTCTTTCAGTAAATCCATTATGACTTGAACTTTAATATGGTTATTGGGTGCAAAATTACTACTTTTTTCGCAAACACGGAAGTTTATCGCCCAATAATTTTGTTTTGTCTTCAATTTAGCGTAATTTTGCAGCAGAAATCATCGTGCAAGAGCAAGGAGTCACGGTCAACGAGAACTCTCCTCTCGTCATGAGCGCATAAAACATGGACACTTATACCTACTGGTTGCAAGGTTTCATCTATTATGACGATGCCACCCTCGCCGAGAAAAGCAAAACCTATAAGAAAAGTGTTATTCTTTTCTAGAAAATCAGCGAAAAGCAAGAAAATTCAATCGTTTTCGCTGATTTTCTAAGTAGTTTTCTTGGTGTTATCCTAAAAAAAACGTATCTTTGCAACCAACATTATAAAACTATCTTACAATGAGTTACGCAAATATCATAGGAAGAAATAAAGAGATAAATATACTCGATAGAATATACAAGTCAAAGAAATCTGAACTTGTAGCCATTTATGGCCGTCGAAGAGTAGGCAAATCTTATCTCGTAAGCGAATGCTTTGGAAAGAAGATTCTCTTCAAAGCAGTAGGTACTTATATTAAAGACGGAGACAAGGACTATGAGTCTTACCGTCAACTTCAACTTGCGCATTTCTATGATTCGCTAGTGATTGCAGGATTATCGACAAAGGAGTCGAAACCCACTTGTTGGAGAGAGGCATTTTTGCTTTTGAGAAAAGTTCTGGAAGGAAAAAGAAACAGAAGGAAAATCATCTTTATCGATGAACTTCCATGGCTTGCAGGACCGCAATCATCAGAAATGATAGCAGAACTGGGATATTTTTGGAATTCATGGGCAGACAGTGAACGAAATATTATACTCATTGTCTGTGGATCGGCTACAAGTTGGATGCTTGATAATGTGATACATGACTATGGAGGTCTGCATGGAAGACTCACGGGAACCATCAAACTATTCCCTTTCACTCTAGCAGAATGCGAAAAGTACTACAAGAAAAATGGTTTTCATCTCTCACGCTATGAAATGTGCGTGAGTTATATGGCTATAGGTGGAATCCCCTATTATCTGGATAAGCTCCGCAACGACAGAACAATGACAGACAACATAGACAGCATATTCTTTGCAGACGAATTAATTCATCAGGAATTCAAAGATGTTTATACAGGACTTTATTCCAGCAAAGAAAAATACGTCGACATCGTTAAAGCTATTGGCAGTAAGTTCTATGGAATGACACAATCAGAGCTTTCCAAGGCTACAGGCATCAAAACTGGGGGTACCCTGACAAAGCTACTTGACAACCTTAGAGAATCAGGAATTACGAGAGAGTATCCCCGCTATGGAAAGGAAAGAGTCGAAACAGTATATCAGCTAAAAGATTTCTTTTCTCTATTCTACCTGAGGTTTGTTCATGGCAAACAAGTCAAACAAGGAGGATGGAACACAATCCATGGGACAGCCACATTCTACACATGGGCTAGAGACACGTTTGAACTTCTGAGCATAGAGCATCTGCAAAACATACAAGACACTCTACGTATCCATTCGGTTGAAAGAAACTACAGTTGGTGTGGGAAAGCTGAAGACGGAAAAGGTGCTCAAATAGATTTAGTCATGGAGAGTAAAAGTACTCAAACAGATTATCTCTGCGAAATGAAATTTTCAACAGGTAATTTTACTATCACACAAGATGTCGAGGAGAATATACGTCACAAGATAGACGCTTTCGCAAATAGTAAGATGCATAACAAGACTCGCTCAATACAAACTGTTTTGGTGACAACAATGGGACTTAGTTCCAATATGCATGCAAGTATCATCAATCACCTGATAACTCTTGAGCAATTATTTCAACGATAAAATAGAAGAATAATGAAAGAGGACTGCCAGCGATGGGTGGTTCTCTTTTTTTAATGACCTCCAATGGTTAATTATCAATAATTATAAATACCTTTATTATATGCGTATTTATAATTTTAGTATCTTTGCACCACAAACTAAGTACAAATCGCTTAAGGAAATAGCAGTACATTAAACTATAAGAATATGAATCCATATATCAAACAATTCCCCGACCTGATGTCGGGCAAGAAAATCATGTATGTTCACGGTTTCCTCTCTTCTGCACAGAGCGGCACCGTAAAGATGTTGCAGGAACTGATGCCGAATGCCACCCTCGTGGCTGAAGACATCCCAGTACATCCGGAAGAGGGCATAGAGATGCTGCAGAAGATGGCAGAGACGGAGAAACCCGACCTCATCATCGGTACCTCGATGGGAGGCATGTATACCGAGCTGCTGAAAGGATTCGACCGCATCCTCGTAAACCCTGCCTTCGAGATGGGCGATACAATGAGCAGCATGACCGGCAAGCAGGAATTCCAGAACCCGAGAAAGGACGGAGTGAACGAACTGATGGTTACCAAAGGCCTCATCAAGGAATACCGTGACTTTACCGAGCGTTGCTTCCAGGACATTACTCCCGAGGAGCAGCAACGTGTTTACGGTCTCTTCGGCGATGCTGATCCGCTGGTCCATACCTTCGACCTCTTCCATGAGCACTATCCGCTCGCCATCCCATTCCATGGCGAGCACCGACTTATCGACAAGGTAGCATTCCACTATCTCTGTCCGGTAATCCGCTGGATTGACGACAAGCAGAACGGCAAGGAGCGCCCTATCGTATACATCGACTTCGATGCCCTGCACGACAGTTACATGAAGGCAACCAGTTCGATGCACAAGGCTTACGAGATGCTGATAGAACATTATAACGTATACATCGTAGCCCAAGCGCCAACCAACGACCATGAATACATGGCGAAGGTACAGACATGGGTGGAAGAATATCTCTCTACCCCAGCCTACAACCACATCATCTTCTGTAACCAGAAGAACCTGCTCTACGGCGATTACTTCATCGACCCTCGCCCATGCGATGGTTTCATGGGTACGGCGATAGAATACGGCAGCGATGAATTCAAGACCTTCGAAGAAATCATCACCTTCTTCGAAAGACTGGGAGGACAGTGATTTAATTAATAGTTAACAGTTTATAGCAAAAAAGGTGCAACTCACTTTCTTACTTGTGAGTTGCACCTTTTTATCTATAAATATCTTTGATTCTTATGCCTTATCCAGATTCTTTGGCAACACGAGGTTCAGAATAACGGCAAGCAGGAAGACTACTGCCACACAGTTATCTGCAAAAACGGTGCGTACAATCTCTGGGAAGATGTTGAACATACCTGTTGCAGATGTGAATCCGAGACCTACGCTGAGCGAAAGACTCACGATGACCATGTTGCGCTGAGAGAAGCCTGTACGCGCCATCATGCCGAAACCGGCAAAGAGGATGCTACCGAACATCATGATGGTACAGCCGCCCAATACTGCCTGAGGGATCGTAGTCAATACATAACCGATAGCTGGGAAGATACCACCGATAATCATGATGATGGCACCCATGGCAATGGTAAAGCGGTTCACTACTCCCGACATCGCTGCCAAACCTACGTTCTGGCTGAAAGAAGTGATAGGAGTACAACCGAAAAGACCGGAAACCGAACTGACGAAACCATCGCAGCAGACTGCAGCTCCCATCTCCTTGGTCTTAGGGTCACGCTTCAACGCACTGTTGCAGAGCGCAGAAGTATCACCAATGGTCTCTGTGGCAGAAACCAGATATACTGCTACCACCGAGAGAATTGCACCGATATTAAACTCAGGTGTAAATGGCAGAAGTTTTGGCAATGCTACGATAGAGAGACCAGAAAGTCCACTGAAATCTATCATTCCCATAAACAGAGCCAGGATGTAACCTACCAGCAGTCCTACCAATACAGAGAGTGAACGCAAGAAACCCTTGGCGAAAATCTGACAAAGCAGACAAGCCAGCAAAGTGACAGAACCCACAACCCAGTTGTTCATGCTACCGAAATCAGCAGCACCCTGACCACCCGCAAAAGAGTTGGCACCAACAGGAAGAAGCGAGAAACCGATGGCTGTTACCACGGTAGCGGCTACTACAGGCGGAATGAGCTTGATCCAATACTTGGCGAAAAGTCCGAGTGTTCCTTCTACCAGACCACCAATGATGACAGCGCCTATCAAAGTACCCATACCATGAGCACCGGCAATGGCGATGGCGAGCGAAAGGAAGGTGAAGGAGATACCCATCACGATAGGAAGGCGAGAACCGATGCGCCATACCGGATAAAGCTGTACCAAGGTACCGATACCGGCGATGACCATACAGTTCTGGATAAGCACGGCGCTCACCGAACTGTCCAAACCTATCGCACCAGCGAGAATCATGATTGGCGCAATATTGCTGACGAACATCGCCAACACATGCTGAAGACCAAATGGGAGTGCTTTACCTACGGGCACTCTGCCGTCTAATTTGTAGAGATTTTCTATTGACTGTTCCATTGTCGTTATAATAATTAAATAATTTTATCTCATTAATACTCCGTCTTTTCAGAATTTTCCTCCCACATGCGGAAGGCACCGAGCGCCTCATCGCGCATCAGGGCAATCATCGGCTTGTGGCGGTCTTCTATCTTGCGGTCTATCTCCTCGTAGATAAACTCATCATCGAAACCTATCTTTGCCGCATCCTTCCGGTCGTTGGCATAATAGATACGGTCGAGATGTGCCCAATAGATGGCACCCAGGCACATCGGGCAAGGCTCGCAGGAGGTATAGATCTCGCAACCCTCCAGATTGAAGGTCTTCAACTTGCGGGTAGCCTGTCGGATACAGTTCACTTCGGCATGAGCCGTAGGGTCGAGGTCGATGGTTACACTGTTGGAAGCCTCAGCGATGATAATACCGTCCTTGGCAATCACAGCACCAAATGGTCCGCCACCCGTCTTCACGCTATTCTTTGAGAGCTCAATGGCTCTATGCATCAATTCTTCCTTTGTCATTGTTTAATATTTTTAGATTAATAATACCCCTTCTTTTCAATTGGGTGCTACAAATATACAAAAAAGAAATGATATGGCAAGGCTTTCTAGCATTATTTATAATACTTTTGCTACCAAAGAGAGTTTTTATAGCCCCATAAAGGATAATTTTCTTTTGCACAGCATTGATTTACAACCAGGCTCCCACACCATAGAGTGGCTTGTTGACCATCCACTCCTGATCTTGATAGGGTTTCATCGAGAGTCGCAAGCCTTTGAGATTAGGATGCTTTTCTATGAATGTGCGAAGAGATTTGGCATGCACATTTTCCTCTGCCTTGATTTCAATAGGCGTTATGGTAGTTCCATGCTGAACAATCAAGTCGATTTCCACACGTGAATCATTACTACTGAAATAGTAAATCGGAATCTGAAGCGCCATAAGTTGGGTTAAGACAAAAAGCTCCGTGAAAGAGCCTTTATATTCCTTCAGCAAAGTATCAGCCACCAAAATACTTTCTGCCGGAGTATCTACCATTGCACCCATCAAACCTATATCCAAGACAAAAAGTTTAAACACAGACATTTCTGCATAAAACTTCAATGGCATTTCCGGAGCCGACACACGATTAATCTGATAAACTAATCCTGCATCTATCAACCACTGAATGGCTAACTCAAATTCAGAAGCTCTTGCTCCTTTCTTCAACGCTCCAAAAATAAACTTTTTATTTTCTTTTGCCAATTGTGACGGAATAGAATCCCATACCATATTGATACGAGGCACTTCCTGTGAAGGAGCATGTTTGGAGAAATCACGCTGATAGTCAAAAAGTATCTGCTTTTGAATGTTGCGCACTTCCTCTAAGTTCTTGCTTTCCACAAATTCCAAGACTGCTGCAGGCATTCCTCCGACATAGTAATACTGACGCAAATAATCTGTCAAACGCAAAGATAGAGAATCTATAAGAGAAAAGTCCTTGGCATGAAGTACATTGACCAATGGCTGCTCGCCCATAGCTAGCAGGAACTCATCGAAGGTCATTGGATACATCTTTATCATATCCACCTTCCCCACAGGAAACGACATGCCACTATGAAGAGATATGCCCAAAAGCGAACCGGCTACAGCCACATGATAGGCTGGAGCATCTTCGCAGAAATACTTCAGAGAGTTTAATACAACAGGATTTTCCTGTATCTCATCGAAAATAATCAATGTATTTTCTGGTTCTATATTTACATGGAGCAGAGCTGACAAGGATAGTAAGATTCGCTCAATATTATAGTCTTGCGCAAAGATCTTTTCCACCATTTCGTTCTTGTCACAATTGACATAAGCCATCTTCTGATAGTATTTGGTACCAAAATCCCGCAAGATATAGGTCTTTCCTACCTGCCTTGCACCATTGACTATCAGAGGCTTACGATTCTTCTTTTGCTTCCAAGCGAGGAGCTGTTTAATGACATTTCTTTCCATAATCACATTTTTTTGCACGAACTTTTGCTGCAAAGATACACTTTTTCGCACGAATATCCGACACTTTACTACATTTTTTTGCACGAACGCCCTAATTTTTGTTGTCTTATACGTGAAAAAGTTGTCACCTTTAGGATGGTTAAACTAAATATGT